>JAFRGI010000006.1 GCA_017433905.1 Ruminococcus sp.
CGAGATTTCAGACGCTTTCTGACACGCGGAAAGCAAAAAACCGAAACACAGTTTTTCCTACTTGCGTTTGCGTTTAACATCAAAAAACTGTGGAATCGAACACTTGACGAACGTTTAGGCTTAGAATTGTTTGAAAAGGAGGCTGCGTAAATCCGCTAAATCTTTCAACATCAAGCAAAAAGAGAGTGGAAAATCCACCCTCTGGTTTGTTGCGCGCTGTGGCAATCTCATTTTTCAATAATTCATTCAAGACCAAAGGCTGCCGCCAAATCTTTCCATTTGCGACAGCCCCATCCGCTTTCTTTTTCATGATTTCCTGTAAACTTATACACCGTACAACAATTCGGTATACGATGGATACGGCCAAAAATCGGACGCGGTTTCGGTTTCCATGGAATCACCGACGGCACGCAGCTCCTGCATACGAGCGAATACGCATTCGCGGAAATAAACCGCGCGCTCCAACCGATCGCCCGCATGGTCGCGGGCATTCATCACAGCATCCTCCAACTCGGCGGTCTTTTTAACAAAGCAGACAAGCTTGTTGGAAAGGCTCATCACCAGTTCCTCCTCCACGCTCGTCGGGATCGCGTCGGAAAGGGCTTTCTTTGCAAGGGCAGAGTCGGTCAGTTCTCTGACAAAAGCGGTCACGGCAGGCGTGATATCCTTTTTTGCCATGTCAATCATTGTAAGCGCCTCAATGTTGATTTGCTTACAGTACGTCTCCAGCTCAATCTCGTAGCGCGCTCGGTATTCCGATTCGGTCACAATCTTGTTTTTGACAAACAACTCCACGTTTTTTCTATCCATGAAATGTCCAAACGCCTCCGGAAGGGATTTGAGATTCATCAAACCTCTGCGTGCAGCCTCCTCAACCCACTCGTCCGTATAATTGTCTCCGTTGAAAATGATTCTCTGATGCTCCGTGAGAACGTTTCTGACCAAAGAACGCACGGCTGCTTCCATATCCGTTTCATTTTTCAGCTCCACGTAAAACTGCGACAACTCCTCGGCAACCATCGTGTTGAGCATATAATTGGGACAGCCAATATTGAGTGACGAACCGAGCGCGCGGAATTCAAACTTGTTGCCCGTAAATGCAAATGGAGAGGTGCGGTTGCGGTCGGATGTATCCTTGCGAAAGTCGGGCAGCACACCAACGCCCGTCTCTACACGCTCCTTACCGCGGCTGACATAGTCCTCGCCGTCAATGATCGCCTGCACCAGCGCACCGAGGTCATCGCCGAGATACATGGACATGATCGCAGGCGGAGCTTCGTTTGCGCCCAGCCGGTGATCGTTACCCGCAGTGGCAACCGTGGCGCGAAGCAGATCCTGATATTCGTCAACTGCTTTTACCGTAGCGGCGAGAAACAGCAGGAACGAAATGTTGTTTTCGGGATGTCTGCCCGGATTGAGCAGGTTCTCACCCGTGTTGGTCGTCAAAGACCAGTTATTGTGCTTGCCCGATCCGTTGACGCCGGCAAAGGGTTTTTCGTGCAGCAAACACACCAGATCGTGTTTTTCGGCGATTCTCTGCATCATCTCCATCGTCAGCTCGTTGTGGTCGTTGGCAATATTAGAGGTTGAAAAAATCGGTGCGAGTTCATGCTGCGAGGGCGCCACCTCGTTATGCTTTGTTTTGGCGAGCACGCCGAGCTTCCAAAGCTCCTCGTCAAGCTCTTTCATATATGCCGCGACACGGGTTTTGATCGCACCGAAGTAGTGATCATCCAGTTCCTGTCCCTTGGGCGCCTTTGCGCCGAACAGCGTTCTTCCCGTCAGCTTTAAGTCCTCCCGACGGTTATACAGCTCCCGGTCAATCAGAAAATACTCCTGCTCGGGACCGACCGTGGTGGTGACGCGCGTCACATCTGTTTTACCGAGAAGATGTAGGAGCTTGACCGCTTCCGTGCTGATTTTTTCCATGGAGCGCAGCAGGGGCGTCTTTTTGTCGAGTACCTCGCCCGTATAGGAGCAAAAGGCTGTGGGGATGTACAGTGAACCGTCGCGCACAAAAGCGGGAGAAGTGGGATCCCATGTGGTATAGCCGCGTGCCTCAAAGGTTGCACGGATACCGCCGCTTGGAAAGGAAGATGCGTCCGGCTCTCCCTTGATGAGCTCTTTACCCGAAAATTCCATAATGACGCCGTCGCCGTAAGGCTGAATGAAACTATCGTGTTTTTCGGCAGTTATCCCCGTCATCGGCTGAAACCAATGTGTGTAGTGGGTGCACCCCATCTCGATAGCCCAGTCCTTCATTGCCGCCGCTACCACGTTGGCAACGCTGAGATCCAGCGGCTCGCCGTCCTGAATGGTTTTTTTTAGCGCCTTGTAGGTCGATCTGGGCAGTCTTTCCTGCATTTTTCGATCGTTAAACACCATGCTTCCGAACATCTCAGGTACCTTTGACATAAAAGATTCTCCTTGTCAAAAAATTTTTTTGAAAAATAAAAGTAATAAAGTAATAAAAGTAAAACGCCGCAAGGATACCCCCCGCGGCGCCTTTGCCGTTACATAGTCAGTATATTCCCCTTTTATGGATTTGTCAAGCATTATTGTGTCTTGCAATTAAAGTCCGATGATGATAAAATAGAAATCAGAAACCGGCGGAGGATAAAATATGGAGACAACAACAACCGGACGCTGTCCTGTTTACAAAAAATGCGGCGGATGTCAGCTCGACACCGCCTATCCCAATCAGCTGCAGTTCAAGCAGCGCAAGACAGAGCGTTTGCTGCACCGCTTCGGGAAGGTCTCACCGATCATCGGCATGGATCATCCCTGCCATTACCGCAACAAGGTGCAGGCAGCATTTTATACCAACAGAAGCGGCAAAATCATCTCGGGCGTGTATCAGTCAGGCACCCATCATGTCGTAGGGATTGACCGCTGCATGATAGAAGACGAAACCGCCGACCGCATTATCGTCGGCGTGCGCAAACTGCTGCCTTCCTTCAAACTAACCACCTATCACGAGGACACGGGCAGAGGATTTCTGCGCCATGTATTAGTTCGGCGCGGCTTTGCGACCGGAGAAGTTCTGCTTGTCCTTGTCACGGGCACGCCCGTTTTTCCCTCCAAGAATAATTTTGTCAAAGCGCTTTTGAAGCAGTTTCCCGAAATCACCACCATCGTTCAAAACATCAACAACCTTTCCACCAACCTTGTCCTCGGCGAACGGCAAACCGTTCTGTACGGCAAGGGCTATATCGAGGACGTGCTTTGCGGCTGCCGCTTCCGCATTTCGCCCCGGAGCTTCTATCAAATTAATCCCGTACAAACGGAAATCCTCTACGGTAAAGCGATGGAATTTGCAGATCTCAAAGGAAACGAAACCGTTCTGGATACCTACTGCGGTATCGGCACCATCGGTATTGTCGCAGCTAAGCACGGCGCAGGACAGGTGATTGGCGTAGAACTAAACGGCGATGCTGTACACGACGCTATTATTAATGCCAAACGCAATAACCTGAAAAACATTCGCTTTTACAAAGACGATGCAGGTGCGTTCATGGAGGCTGTCGCGCAGGAAAACGAACGGTGCGACGTGGTGTTTATGGATCCGCCGCGTGCAGGCAGCACCGAAACCTTTCTGCGCGCATTAATCAAAATGTCGCCGAAAACCGTCGTCTACGTCAGCTGCAACCCCGAAACACTCGCACGCGACCTAAACTTTCTCACCCGAAACAGCGACTATACGGTTCAAAAAATCCAACCCGTCGATATGTTTCCGCATACAGAGCATATAGAGACGGTTGTTCTTTTGAAAAAAAAATGATTGCAGACAAGACACGGTCGCAATACCAATTTCCAAATCTTTTATTTCTAAAACGAAACATGCCAACACGGATTATTTTTCCAAAGGAGTTTGAACATGATTATCGACACACATACGCACATCGGCACCATCTTAGATTATGATATGCACCTAGAGCAGCTGCTGCGTTCCATGACCGCACATTTTATTGATTTTTCTCTGGTCAGCAACATTGAGGCAGTCGAAACCGATCCGCAGGGCAATCCCCTGCCGCCTGAACTCACTAAGCCGCAAAATCAGTTGCTGCGTGAAACACTGGACACCGTGCGTCCCCATGCCGACAAGCTCGGTGTTTTGCCGTGGATGCGCGTGTACTGCGAAATGCCCGACGCAGAATTCCGCTCCATCTTGGAGCAAAATCGCCGCCTGATCTACGGTCTCAAGCTGCACCCCTTCCACTCGCGCACAGCTCCCGACGACCCCTGCATGGAACCTGTTTATCGTCTTGCAGCGGAGTATGACCTGCCGATCGTCTCCCACACGGGCGGTTGTAAGGAAGCAATGTCGCCGCGCCTTTACAACGCAGCAAAGCACCATCCCGAGCTGAACTTCGTGATGGTGCACATGGATCTGGGTACGGACAACGCGACTGCTCTCGATATGCTCGGCAAGCTTCCCAATCTCTACGGCGATACCACATGGGTTCCCATCCATACCACAGTTGAAGCGATCCGCCGCTACGGCAGCAAAAAAATGCTTTTCGGAACCGACAACCCGATCGACGGCAACAATACCCTTTTGTCCAATCCGTCCGGATGTCGTTCCCTTTATCAGGAGTATTTCCATGAACTTCGGAACATGATCTCTCCGGAAGCGTACGACGACCTGATGTACAAAAACGCACAAAGAATTTTCAAGCTATGATACAACAGGATTTCATCCCGAAACAATGGCGCATATTCAGCGGCAGCGCACTCAAGCTGATCGCGGTAATCTCTATGTTGATCGACCACGTCGGCGCTTTCCTGATTGACCAAAGAATTGTTTTGCTGCACATCGGAGAATACACACTGACGCTCTACCGCCTGATGCGCGACCTTGGGCGGTTCGCCTTTCCGATCTTCTGCTTTTTGTTGATTGAGGGCTTTTTGCACACACACCATCGCACGCGTTACGGCGGAAATCTGCTGCTGTTAGCGCTCATATCGGAAATACCCTACAATTTAGTGCACACGGGCACTCTCTTTTATCCCGTTCAAAATGTCTTTTTTACCTTGTTTTGGGGTTATCTCGGCTTGTGTGCCATAGATTTTTTCCGCGAAAAACCACCTTTTATGCTGTTGAGTCTGATCGGGATGGCAATTGTATCCATTCCGCTGAACGCGGATTACGATATCTACGGATTCGCCTTTATCCTCCTGCTGTACGCCTTGCGCGAACAAAAGATCCTGCGCATCTTTTCTGCGCTGCTGCTCCACAATTTCCGCTTTGCCATGATCGCATTTTTGCCCATCTCACTGTATAACGGCAAACGCGGCTTCATCCGGGAACCCGTTCTCAAATATCTTTTCTATCTGATTTATCCTCTGCACATTCTCATAATCTACCTGATCCGGCTTCATCTCGTTGGATTTGCCGGCAACCGGTGACGGTTCTGCCATTTTTTAACACATCGCTTTTACCGAAAACCGGCAAATGAGGGTATTACGGAAATCCCTGTCTATTATATTATGTAGCAAAAAATGCAACGGACAGTCTGAAACAGACTGTCCGTTGGTGTTATATTTGTGTAGAAATTAACCTACTTTGCCGCCGAAGTGATAGCTTCCCGTTTCCGAAAACACGTTATTTAACGGGCAGGAAAAATGCGCATACAAGATACCATTACTTATATCTTCTTCCGTTATTTCTGTTATTACGCGGAGGCGGCGTTCGTCTTGCGGAAGATGCTCTGTAACCGTCGTCATAATCATTGCCCGCACGGCGATAACCACCGTCATGCGTACCCGCAAAAGCCGCAGCAGAAGCCGGTCTAAGATTTTTGCGGCGCATAACCGCCGAAGCAATCAGATAAATGAAGCCTGCTGCACTGAGAACCAGGCAAGCTACACCTGCAATAATAATCCAGCTACCGTTATCCTCTTTGGAAGTGTTCTGTTGAATAAAGGCAAAATCACCGTCTCCTGCCCCCGCTTTGGCATCGGCATTTTTGAGATTTGCCGCGATTTCGCTCCAATCTCCGGAGGAAAGGGTTTTATCATTGATCGTTTTACCCTGTGCGTTGTAAAGCGATGCAGACGGCGTTGTATTCTGGATATTATTGTTCTGAGAGATCTGGCTGCTCTGCTGAACACCGCCGTACACCTGCTCGGTTGCGCTGTTGCTACTATATACATTTCCGCCGTCATTCCAACTGCTCGAATTGTTGCTGCTGTCACCGCCCGGATTATACGGAGCAGGATCCACTGAACTGGAACCCGGATCGTAAGGCGGATCCGTATAGACAGGCTCTGGCTCATAGGGTGATTCGGTATACACGGGATCGGTAGCGGGTTCGAAAATGGGTTCGGAATAACCGGGGTAAGGCTCAACCTCTCCCTCTGCATAAACCGAAATGGTTCCGATCGCCCCGAACATAAAAAATGCCGATAAGATAAACGCAATCACATTTGTATGTTTTCCCATAAAAACCTCCTTTGGAAAGGTCTGTTACTCCTCTGCAACAGTTTCTGTCTCAGCAGAAGTTGTTTCCTTTGCCGCCGTCGTCGGCTTCTCCGCCACAAAGAACATCTTGGGATCGTACTTGTCGACCGCAGCGCTCTTTTCTATTTCAAGATCATCAGCGATCTGCTGAATGTACACCTCAAAATCCTTTTCCTTCATCGCATTGAGCACAGCGGTATGGTTGGTTTCTGTCTGGATATACTCCTTTGCGGAATCCGCGCTGTTTCTCTTATAGACCAAATAGAGCATGGCTTCGTTGCCCTCGCCCACCTTGACGGTGGTAGCCTTGTTGGCGCCGAGCTCCTTGAGCGCATCCTTAATCTGGTCACCTGCAGAAACATTTTCCAACTGCTCTTTGTTACTCAAAGCCGGATCGTCAGTCAGTTCGTTCTTACTCATATATTCTTTATCAACATCTTCAAAAGACTTGCCGTTGTCAATATCCTTGACATAACCCTCCAGCTCGTCTGTGTATGATTTAATTTTTTCGTCATCCAGCGCCGTATTTGTCTGCTGACCCGATTCATCCGCAGCAGTCGTATAGAGCTTCACGGGAATATAACTGTAATCTACATAGTTCTCCGTATAATACTTCTCCAGTTCGCTGTCGGAAACCTCCTGCGAACCATTCTCTCCATAGAGCTTATTAAACAGAGCCTGATGATTAACGGAGTACTGCGCAGTGCAGTAGCGGAAGCTCTCAAATGAAATCCCGTGAGGCTCCAGCTCCTTGCTCATAGGCATGACATAGCCGTAGTTTGCATACTGACCAACATTCCAATAGGTCTTTGCCTGATCGTCCGCCGCCTGCTGTGTCGCTTCATCAACTGTTGCGCCCTCTTCCTTCATCGCATTTTCCACTGCGAGAAAACTCCGGCATTTCTTATCCGCCTCATCCTTGATCCACTTACGCGCCACAACCGTGTTGCCGTCGTCATCTGTGATCTCCATGTCGAGCCATTTGTCTTTGGTGCCGTCGTAGTCCTCCAGCTCCTTCGCCTTGGTCTGCGCCTGCTGGAAAGCAACATCCAGACAATAGATATACACGCCGATGGCGAGCTCCTTTTCACTTGTTCTGTAAGACCACTCCTTGTTCAGGCTACAGCCCGTAGTCAGCACTGCAGAGAGCGCCATTACAGCAGCAAGAAAAAAAGAGCCGATTTTAACCGTTGGTTTCATTTCTTTTATACCATCCTTACACAAATTTCACCCGTTCAAACCGGTGCGAAACACCAAACACATCGCGGCTTTACCGTACTGTTTGGTGCGTACTGTATTAGTATACACAATTTTTTTGTCATTGTCTATATCTTTCAAAAAAATTTGTTGAATTTTTCTAAGATATGCGGAAAACACGCTTGAGAACACCCACGGAATCCTCTCCTTTGGGACATTTTACCGATAAAAACGGTTTTTGACCCGCGTTGAGCGACGCTTTTCCGTTGAGGGAAATAAGCAGATCCGCCACGGAAGGAGATTTCATTTCCTTGACATAAAGCAGCAGTGCGGTATCGTTCTGACGGATCTCATACACGCCGAGAGCATGGGCACGGTTACGGATCAGAGCAATCTCAATCAACCCGAGCACCGCTTCGGGTATTTCGCCGAACCGATCGCGCAGCTCACTGCGTACATCCTCCGCATCCTCGGGCGTGCGGATATCGGCAATACGGCGGTAGACGTCGAGTCGCAGCGTCAGACTCTCCACGTAGGCTTCGGGAATGTGCGCGTCGACGGAAATGTCGATCAGACAGTCAATGTCGGTGGAAGTCGCCTGTTCGCCTCGTTCCTCGCTGACCGCCTCTCCGAGCAGCTTCAGGTACATATCATATCCGACGCTCTCCATATGCCCGTGCTGCTGCGCACCCATGATATTACCCGCGCCGCGCAGTTCCAGATCACGCATGGCGATTTTGAAACCGCTGCCGAATTCCGTGTACTCGCGGATAGCCGCGAGGCGCTTCTGCTGGATCTCCGTGAGCACCTTGGCGCGGCGGAAGGTAAAGTATGCATAGGCACGGCGCGCACTTCTGCCAACGCGTCCGCGCAGCTGATGAAGCTGCGAAAGTCCCATACAGTCGGCATTTTCAATAATCAGCGTGTTGGCGTTGGGCAGATCTACACCCGTTTCGATAATGGTGGTACAGACAAGGATATCTACCTCCTGTTCCAGCATCAGCCGCCACACCTCACTGAGTTCATTTTCTTTCATTTTTCCGTGACCGACGGCAATCTTCGCATCGGGGATCGCCTCCTGGATCCGCGCAGCACAGGCAGAAATCGTCTCCACATTGTTGTGCAAATAAAACACCTGTCCGCCGCGGCGCATTTCACGGCGGATCGCCTCGTAAATGACGGCGTTATCATGCTCCAGGACATAGGTTTGCACGGGCTGGCGGTTCATCGGTGCTTCCTCGAGCACACTCATATCGCGCAGACCGCTCATCGCCATATTGAGGGTACGCGGAATCGGCGTCGCAGAGAGAGTGAGCACATCAACGTTTTTGACAAGCTCCTTAAAGCGCTCCTTTTGCGCCACGCCAAATCGCTGTTCTTCGTCGATAATCGCAAGACCGAGATCCCTAAACAACACATCTTTCTGCACCAATCGGTGCGTACCGACCACCATGTCTACCTCGCCGTGCTGCAGCTTCTCCAAAATAACCCTTTGCTGTTTGGCGGTACGGAAACGCGAAAGAAGCTCCACGCGAATGGGATAACCCTCAAACCGCTTGGTAACAGTCTGATAATGCTGCCATGCAAGGATCGTCGTCGGACAGAGCAGCGCGCACTGTTTGGAATCCGCAACGCACTTGAACGCCGCACGCAATGCCACCTCGGTTTTGCCAAAGCCGACGTCTCCGCAGAGCAGTCTGTCCATCGGAACACTGCGCTCCATATCCCGCTTGATTTCTCGGATACAGGTAAGCTGATCGGGCGTTTCCTCATACTCAAACGCCGCCTCAAAATCACGCTGCCATTCATTATCACCCGTAAAAGCATAGCCCTGCGCCTTCATACGTGCGGCATAAAGAGCGATCAATTCCTTTGCAATATCCTTAACGGAGGTTTTGACCCGCGCCTTTGCCTTTTGCCAGTCACCCGATCCGAGGCGGCTGAGCCTGACGCGTGAATTTTCCTGCGGTCCGATGTATTTAGCGACCATGTCCAGCTGAGTAACGGGCACATAGAGCGCGTCTCCCTTGGCATAGTCGATTTTAATGTAATCCTTGACAACGCCGTGTGTATCGAGCTTGCGAATACCGCTAAATACGCCGATACCGTGAACGCTGTGTACCACATAATCGCCCGGTGTCAGCTCAGACAGGCTGTAGATCTCCTGTCCGTCCTTTTTTCCGCGCCGTTTGCGCTTTCGCTCGGGACGGTAAGAATTATAGCCGTAGGTGATAACAAAAAACTTTTCGCCCGGCAGCTCAAAGCCCGCGCTGATCGCGCCCGTCATCACGTAGAGCCTGCCTTGCTCCGCCTTTTCCAGCGAAGTGACAAAACACGCGTCAAAGCCGTCTGCAATAAGATTCTCACAAAGATTTTTCGCCGCCTTTTCCGTTCCTGCCAAAATCACGCCGCGGCTGTCGGGCGTAAACAGTCCGTTCAAATCCTCGTGCAGCTGCTTGTAGGAACCCGTCCATCGGGTGAGCTGTTTTGCCGTGAAGGAAACGATCTCCGCAAGCTTCAGATCAACGCTGCCGTGAACAAAGCTTTCGAGCAAAATCACGCCGTGGGAGGCAAAGCGTTCCATACATTCATTGTACGTCAGCTGAAAACGGTCGAAGCCGCGCGCAAGAAAGCCTTCCCTGAGTCCCTCCTGCAACAACTCGGCATTCTGAAAATCCATCGATCTGCCGCGGTCACGGACATTGCTAAACTCCGAAAGAAAAAACAGAGAATCGCGGTCGAAATAATCCAAAAGAGATTCGGGCTTGTCATAAATCTGTCCGATAAACTTGTCAATATTTGCGGGCGTCGCGCCGCCGCGCAGCAGCTCTGCTTCCGCGTATAGCTTTTCACGCGCCTGAACCACGCCCTTGCCGCGCAGAAGTCCCGCCTTGTGAACGATTTTGTCGGCGAGCGCGTCTTTGTCCCCGATGATCAGCTCCGTTGAGGGCGTGAGATGAACCTTTCCTGCCTTTTGAAAACGTCGCTGAGTTTCCATATCAAAATAGCTGAGATCCGTAATCTCGTCGCCCCAAAATTCCGCGCGGACAGGGTATTCCGCATCGGGCATAAAAAAGTCGAGAATACCGCCCCGCAACGAAAACTGACCGCTGCCCTCCACAGCGTCAAACCGCTCGTAGCCGAGGAGAGTCAGCGCGCGCACGGCGCGGTCGAGATCGAGAGTTTTGCCCTCCCAAAGCGAGAGAACGACGTCCGCAAGAAAATCCCGCGGCACCGTCAGCTGACTCGCCGCGTCCAGACAGGCAACCACCACGTCGCAGTCCTCTCCCAACAGCTTGAGAAGTACCTTTAGGCGCAAATGCTCATACTCACGCGAACGGCTCTGCATATCTGCAAAGTTGTAGTCACGCACAGGATAGACATAGGCGCGCAGCCCCATGGCACAGAGATCGTTGCAAAGGGTCTGTGCCTCCTTTTCATCGGCGGCAATGCACAGCGAAGCCCCCCCGGTCTCGCGGCTGAGGGCAAAGATGATATTCGCCTTACAAACGGCGGAAAGACCTGACGCACAAAGCGAACGTCCGGTTTTCAGGTTGCGGCGCAGGGTCTGAAACGGCGCAGAGCCGCTCACCGCCTGCGCAATAAAGTTCATTCTGTTCATGATGGTATCATTCTGCAATCTATGTACAATACAATCAAATATATCCGAATATCAGGGAACAGACCCCCATCAAAATCGGTTGGTGGATTAAATAAATTACCAGCGTGTGACGTCCGAAAAAATCCAGAGGGCGAAACCCGCATCGGAAATACACCTCGGCGTGACAGCGCCTGACAACGCTCCACAAATAATACCCGAGGAGAAAAATAAACAGCCATGGAATCAGCGGAAAATAGTCGCCGGAGCAGAATTCGCTGTCCGGGAACCCAAGAAAGGCGAAGCCCCGAAACTGATAGAATCCTTCGGGAAGTTCCTGCATTTTGAGATAAAAAAAACCTATATACCGCTCCGGCACACCGTAGAAAACGGCAAACAGCGCCAACGACAGTCCCGCGCCGCAAAAAGGATCGATCCGGTCAAGCCATCGCTGCGCAGCCTTGACCAACAACATGGAACAGCCGATCAAACTAAGCACCCCGTACCAAACAGTCTGTGACGGTACGGCAACGACGGTGACAAGGGTGATCAGCATTCCCCCGAGACTGACGATCAGCGCCCGACGGTAGGCATGCTGCGAAAAGTGCAGCGATACACCCGAAATCAAGATGAAAGTGATGCAGATAAACCGCTCCCATACTATCACCCACGAGTCGGTAAACCACAACGGATCCCGTCCGCAGACCACAAAAGCATCGTAACAGAAGTGGAAAACCACCATATTGAGCAGCGCAAATCCGCGCAGGGCGTCGATCAGCTGAAAGCGGCATGAAACGTCTTTTTTCATGTGCAGATCAATTATACAGATTCATCGCACGGTCGATTTTGCCGTCCGTCATCAGCTCCAGTGCCTCGTTGACGTTGTCAAACAGCTGTGCAAGGATTTTCAACTCATCCTTGCCAAACCGGGACAGCACCCAGTCGGCAAGATCCCATTCGGGATTGGGCTTTGCGCCGATACCGATTTTTATACGCGGATAATCATCCCTGCCACTGAGATAAATAATACTGCGCATACCCTTTTGACCGCCGTCGCTGCCTTTTTGACGAATACGCATTTTGCCGACAGGCAGAGAAATGTCGTCAAAAATTACTATCACGTTTTCCGGCGGCAGCTTGTAAAAGTTCATCGCCTCCACAACCGCCTGTCCGCTGTTATTCATATAGGTTGTCGGCTTCATCAGCAGAGCTGTTTTTTCGCCGACCAAACATTCGCCGGTAAAACTCTTGAAGCGAATCTTGTTGACGCGGCAACCGCGCTTTTCGGCGATATGATCAATTGCCGCCCAGCCGCAGTTGTGACGCGTATTTTCAAATTTTTTATCGGGATTGCCAAGACCGACCACCATGTACTGCACGGCTCCACCCGTCTTTTTTGTTCCAAACATCACAATCACTCTCAAAACTCTCAAAGGCGGACTTGTCACAGTCCGCCTGAGTCAATTTCCTTAAAATTGTACTCCCTTCGCGCTGCGAAACGCGTCGAATCAACCGAACGCCGTCGTAAAGGGCTTGTCGTTGTAAATACGTGCGATCGCCTCGGCAAAGATGGGCGCCGTGGGAAGCACCGTGAATTTATCAATCATCTTTTCCTCGGGAACAGGGATGGTATCGAGGAGGATGACCTCCTTGATCGCACTGTTCCGGATGCGCTCAATCGCCGGACCGGAAAGTACGGCATGGGTCGCACAGGCGTAAACCTCAACCGCGCCGCCCTTTTCCACAATTGCGTTTGCCGCATTGCAGAGGGTGCCTGCCGTATCAATCATATCATCAACGAGAATGACCTTCTTGCCTCTTACATCACCGATGATATTCATGACCTCACAGACATTCGCCTTGGGTCTGCGCTTGTCGATAATCGCAAGAGCCGTTCCGATCTTGGAGGCAAAATTGCGCGAACGGGTAACGGAACCGAGGTCGGGCGATACAACGATGAAGTCGTCAAAGTTACCGCCGATCTTTTCTTTCATGTGGTGCGCAAGAATGCCTGCACCGTGAAGATGATCAACAGGGATATTGAAAAAGCCCTGAATCTGGTTGGCATGCAAATCCATCGTGAGCACTCTGTCCGCGCCCGCAGTGGTAATGATATCCGCGCAGAGCTTGGCGGAAATCGGATCTCTCGCCTTTGCCTTTCTGTCCTGACGCGCATAGCCGAAATACGGCATAACAGCGGTGATTCTCGCCGCGGAAGCGCGCTTCATCGCGTCAATCATAATCAGCATTTCCATCAGGTTGTCATTGACGGGCGTACAGGTGGACTGAACGATAAAGCAGTCGCTGCCTCTGACAGACTCGTGCAGCGAGATCGCGATCTCGCCGTCGGAAAAATGTGTGCTGTCACTCTTTCCGAGGGACAAACCGAGACAACCCGCAATACCCTGCGCGACGTCAACGTTGGAATTGCCTGCGAAGATTTTGATGTCTTTGCCGTGAAAATTCATCGAATCTAACTCCTTTTTCAAATATCCTCATTCATATTCAACAGGTGTAACCCTTATCTCTTGCAATTTGGTTAAGCTCCGCCAGCTGTGCAGGATCGTTTGCGCCGAGAACAGCGTCGCTGCACTCTGCCGCATATGCGCCGACGGTCTTTCCTTCGGCAAGCAGCAGCTTAACGGCGTCGGGCAAATAATACTCGCCGGCCTTGTTATCGCTCCTAATCTTGCCCAACACGCTCAAAAGCATCCGGCAGTCAAACCAATAGCCGCCCGAGCTGACCTCGTTTATTCTGCGCGTCTCCTCGTCGGCGTCCTTATGTTCCACAATCGCACGGAGGTTGCCGTCCGCGTCGCGCACGATTCTGCCGTAGCCCGTCGGATCGTCCACCGTCGCGGAAATCACCGTCGCAGCGCTGCGGCGCGCCGTATGCTGCACGAGGGATTGCTCGATCGTCTCCGCACTCACAAAAGGCGCATCACCGTTGAGGATCACAACGTTGCCGTCGTGGCGTTCCAGAAAGTCCCTCGCCGTCATCACAGCATGACCCGTGCCGAGTCTCTCCTCCTGGAATACGCTTTCTACCTTAAAATCCAACGTTTCAAGATAGGCGTCTATGCATTCCTTTTTATATCCTTTGACGACGCAGATGTCGTCCACTCCCGCCCTCCTGAGCGCGTTCATCACCCAGAGCAGCATGGGCTTTCCCAATACCTCCGAGAGCGTTTTGGGCTGGTCGGATTGCATTCTCTTTCCCTCTCCGCCGGCCAAAATTACTGCGCAGTTCTTCATACACATACCTCTTATTGCCGTTTTGCGCTGCGCCGCCATCCGTGCAGACGCAGAATCGTTTATTATAATCTTATCGCAGAAAAGGGGAAATTTCAAGTGAATTCCACAAAAAAAGCACTGTTTTTTTTGAAATTAAACGATTTATACAATATTAATAAAATTTATCGTTGTTTTTTTTAAGAAAAAAATTTAAAATGACCTAGCTATTTTTAACAGAATTTGGTATAATACACTGTAGGCATATTGTTTGACAAGAGTGCCTTTGGGCATTTTTGCTACAGCCACATTATTTTTTCATTAGGAGGATGATTTCCAATGGCAAACAAATGGGTATACCTTTTCTCAGAGGGTAACGCGAATATGCGCGAGCTCCTCGGCGGTAAGGGCGCAAACCTCGCCGAAATGACCGGCATGGGTCTCCCCGTACCCCAGGGTTTCACCATTACCACAGAAGCCTGCACTCAGTACTATGAGGACGGCAAAAAAATCAACGACGAAATTCAGGGGCAGATCAACGAGTACATCGGCAAGATGGAAGAGATCACCGGCAAGAAGTTCGGCGATAAGGAGAATCCTCTCCTCGTATCCGTTCGTTCCGGCGCAAGAGCTTCCATGCCCGGTATGATGGATACCATCCTTAACCTCGGTCTTAACGAGACTGTTGTCAACACCATTGCCGAAATGTCAGGCAACCCCCGCTGGGCTTGGGACTGCTACAGAAGATTTATTCAGATGTATTCCGACGTCGTGATGGAGGTCGGTAAAAAGTACTTCGAGGAACTCATCGACGAGATGAAGGAAAAGAAAGGCGTAAAGCAGGACGTTGAGCTCGACGCCGAAGACCTCAAGGAGCTGGCTTATCAGTTCAAGGCAGAATATAAAACTAAGATCGGCGCGGACTTCCCCGACGATCCCAAAGAGCAGCTCATGGGAGCAGTCATGGCTGTATTCCGTTCCTGGGACAACCCCAGAGCCAACGTTTACCGCCGCGACAACGATATCCCCTATTCCTGGGGTACTGCCGTTAACGTTCAGTCCATGGCGTTCGGTAATATGGGCGACGACTGCGGCACCGGCGTAGCGTTCACCAGAGATCCCGCCACCGGCGAAAAGAAGCTCATGGGCGAGTTTCTCACCAACGCACAGGGCGAAGACGTTGTTGCCGGCGTTCGTACGCCTATGCCCATCGATCAGATGGCAGAGAAATTCCCCGAGGCGTTCGAACAGTTCCAGCAAGTCTGCGCAACCCTCGAGAATCACTATAGAGATATGCAGGACATGGAGTTCACCGTCGAACACGGCAAGCTCTACATGCTCCAGACCAGAAACGGAAAGAGAACTGCTCAGGCAGCTTTGAAGATCGCCTGCGACCTTGTGGACGAAGGCATGAGAACAGAAGAAGAAGCTGTCGCTATGATTGATCCGAGAAACCTCGACACCCTGCTCCATCCCCAGTTTGATCAGGCTGCCCTCAAGGCCGCTACTCCTATGGGCAAGGGTCTCGGCGCTTCTCCCGGCGCTGCCTGCGGTAAGATCGTCTTTACCGCAGAGGACGCAGAGACATGGAATGCAAGGGGCGAAAAAGTTGTTCTTGTTCGTCTCGAGACCTCTCCCGAGGACATTACCGGCATGAAGGCTTCTCAGGGTATCCTGACTGTTCGCGGCGGTATGACCTCTCACGCAGCGGTTGTTGCACGCGGCATGGGCACCTGCTGTGTATCCGGCTGCGGCGATATCGTTATGGACGAAGCCAACAAGAAGTTCACTCTCGCCGGCAAAGAGTTCTGTGAGGGAGACTATATTTCCATCGACGGCTCCACCGGTAACATCTATGACGGCGCCATCGCTACCAAGGACGCTGAGATCGCCGGCGAGTTCGGCAGAATCATGGCGTGGGCTGACAAGTTCAGAACTCTCAAGGTTCGCACCAACGCCGACACTCCCGCCGACGCCAAAAAGGCAAGAGAGCTGGGCGCCGAAGGTATCGGTCTTTGCCGTACCGAGCATATGTTCTTCGAGGAGGACAGAATCGCAGCGTTCAGAGAGATGATCTGTGCCGATACCGTTGAAGAGAGAGAAGCTGCTCTTGACAAGATCCTTCCCTATCAGCAGAGCGACTTCAAAGCTCTCTACGAGGCTCTCGAGGGCTGCCCGGTCACTATCCGTTTCCTCGATCCGCCTCTCCACGAGTTCGTTCCCACCGAGGAAGACGACATCAAGAAGCTCGCCGATGCGCAAGGCAAGTCCGTTGAGGACATCAAGGCAATTATTCAGTCTCTCCATGAGTTCAACCCGATGATGGGTCACCGCGGTTGCCGTCTGGCTGTCACCTATCCCGAAATTGCAAAGATGCAGACAAAGGCTGTTATCCGCGCGGCTATCGAGGTTCAGAAGGAGCACTCCGACTGGACTGTGAAGCCTGAAATCATGATTCCGCTGGTTTGCGAAATCAATGAGCTCAAGTACGTCAAGAAGGTTGTTGTTGAAACCGCTGACGCTGAAATCGCTGCTGCCGGCGTGAACCTTCAGTACGAGGTCGGTACCATGATCGAGATCCCGAGAGCTGCTCTCACAGCTGACGAGATCGCTACCGAGGCTGACTTCTTCTGCTTCGGCACCAATGACCTCACTCAGATGACCTTCGGCTTCTCCCGTGATGACGCCGGCAAGTTCCTCAATGCTTATTACGACACCAAGATCTTCGAGAATGATCCTTTCGCAAAGCTCGATCAAACAGGCGTCGGCAAGCTCATGGAAACGGCAATTAAGCTCGGCAAACCCGTTAATCCCAAGCTGCACGTCGGCATCTGCGGCGAACACGGCGGCGATCCCTCGTCCGTAGAGTTTTGCCATAAGATCGGTCTTGACTATGTATCCTGCTCACCCTTCCGTGTACCGATCGCAAGACTTGCCGCTGCACAGGCAGCTATCGCAAATAGGTAGGAGTTCTCTTTCCTTTGATTTAGGGCAAAGCTCTTTATCAGCTGTTAGGCAAAACTGAATATTAAGATTAGACCTTGTAGATTTATTTCTGCAAGGTCTTTTTTTGCCCGCGAATCCGCATCAAGCCTTGCAAATTCAAGGATTTTGACAATAAAA
>JAFRGI010000007.1 GCA_017433905.1 Ruminococcus sp.
ACTTTAAAGAATTCGAATACAGCAGTAATAATGTGTCACTCACTGCTGTACTCTCATTCTCTTTGGCGCGCCGGAAGAGACTCGAACTCCCGACCTTCTGATTCGTAGTCAGACACTCTATCCAGCTGAGCTACCGGCGCAAATGCGTTCTTAACTGAACCGCAAGATAAATATTACCATACTTTGAAAGAAAATGCAAGTCTTTTTTCAGAATTTTTTTATTTTCGGAACCCTAAAGCGGTTTGCTTTTTTGACCCGGTTGTAGAGTTTATGACAGAAAAAACACTATAAATTGTGCCGGTGTCATTTTTTTTACCAGATATTGTGAATGTTGTCTATAAAACTATCCATCTTTTTGTGTAATATCGTAGCAAATTGGGTTTGCATTTTGTCGGGAAATATGGTAGAATAATTATCGGTAACGAATTTGTAATCAAATAGTGACTTACCGGAAAACAACATTGGATTCCGTTTTACATGGAAAAGAAAGGGTGTTTTTTTGAAGAAGAAACTAGTCAGAAGAGTTCCTGCGGTTGTTCTTGCAACAGTTATCCTGTTTTCAACCGTATTTGCGCTTTCGATTTCAGCAAAAGCGCTCACATTTACGCCGCGTTATTCCATGCCTTCCACGAGTAACGAGTATTACTACAGCAGTAAGAATCCGTTCTATCCTGCGGGTTACGGACTGCCGAACTGTACAGCCTACGCATATGGCAGAGTGTACGAAATCACGGGCAAGAGACCTGATCTCTCCACGGGTAATGCGGAGGGTTGGTACGAGTATAACAAATATTGGGGTTCGTATGATTACGGTCAGAAGCCCCGTCTCGGTGCAATTGCCTGTTGGTCTTATCCCGGCGGCGGCGGACATGTTGCCGTTGTGGAATATATTGATAACGCTACGGGAGAGATGATTCTTTCCAACTCCGCATGGAGCGCACGGTATGGTACCTGTGAACCGTTCTATCTTACATATGCCAATATCCATGATTCCAACCCCGGAGGCAGCAGCTGGTGGAATTTCCAGGGCTATATCTACGCGGTAGATTCTGCCGATGTGGTGATTGACCCCACTGAGTCTACGACGACTCCCGTTATCATTATTGATGATGACGAAACGGTTCCGACTTCACCGGACAAGAAGTACGACACGGGCGTGTATCAGGTTCAGGTTGACGATTATCTGAGCATGAGAAGCGGCTCTTCGATGCGCTACAGCTACGTGACCGATGTTCCCGACGGCGCAAAACTCAAAGTAACTGCTGTTAAAAAGAATGAAGATTTGACCTGGGGTGAGACAAGCTATGACGGCTGGGACGGCTGGGTTGCGTTGAACTATTGTAAGTATCTCGGAGGCATGGACATATGGGATGACGAAACCGTTCCCCCGGTAGTGCCTACAGAGGAGCCCACAGAACAGCCTACGACAGCTCCTGTTCCTCCGACAACCGAAGCTCCCACGGAAGAAACAACCGTTCCTTCTACTACTCAGAGTCCGACCGAATCGGATCATTCTAAGGGTCTCGGCGTTGGCGACGTCAATGCAGACGGCGTGATCAATGTTTTGGATGTAACCTTGATTCAGATGGCGGCAGCAGGTATCGGTGACTTTACTCCCGAGCAGCTCAAGTGGTGCGACTTTGACTTTGACGGAAAGGTTACCGTTAATGACGCAACGCTCGTTCAGAAGTATGTGAGTGGTATCTACGACTATTATCTTTAAGGCAACACCGCACAATTCATGGTGCACGCCTTGCTGGAATATTATTCCGTCATATTATCTAAAAATCAGCACCCATGCGTCAGTATGCGCACTGATTATTTGTTCAATCTGACGAAAAATCTTACTACGTAATCCGCACACCTGAATTATGCGGTATTGCCTTCATGAAAAGAGCACACCTATCGGCGTATGATAGATGTGCTCTTTGCTGTATCATATGGCGTTTAGGTAATCACGGCGCCGCCGACGACCGTATCGCCGTCATACAGCACAACCGCCTGACCTTTGCAAATGGCGCGTTGTGGTTCGTCAAAGACAACGCGGATGGTGTTATCGTCCGTTTGTGTGACGGTGGCTGGTTGCTCTTTTTGATTATAGCGCACGCGGGCGTTGAGATGCATTTCTCCGGTGATGCGATCCACTGCAATCAGATTGAGGTCGGTTGCGGTCAATTCGGATGTAAACAGTGCGTCGTTTTTGCACAGTACCACTTTGTTTTCTTCAAGATTTTTTTCCTTGACGTACATCGGCTGCGGAAGCGCCAGCCCCAACCCCTTGCGCTGACCGATTGTATAGCGGATCATACCTTTGTGTTTGCCAAGAACTTTTCCGGATTCATCCACAAAGTCGCCGTGCGGGTAGGTTTTGCCGGTGTAGCGCTCAATAAATTCCGCGTACTTGCCGTCGGGAACAAAGCAAATGTCCTGACTGTCGCGTTTTGCGGCATTGACAAATCCCTGTTCATCCGCGATAGCGCGGGTTTTTTCCTTGGTCAGGCTGCCGAGCGGAAGATAGAGCCGACGCAGTTGTTCCTGTGTCAGCGAATAGAGGACGTAGCTCTGATCTTTGGCGGCGTCCGCTGCCTTTTTTAAAAGATATCTGCCGCATGCTTCGTTGTATTCCACGCGTGCATAATGACCCGTGACAACGATATCCATACCCAATTCCTCGGCACGGCGCATCAGCTTGTCAAATTTCATATAGCGGTTGCAGTCAATGCAGGGATTGGGCGTTGCGCCCAGCTCATAGGCGCGGATAAAGCGGTCGATGACGTTTTCACGAAAGCTCTCCTTAAAGTTGCAGACAAAGTACGGAATTTCCAGCCTGCGGCAGACACTGCGCGCATCCTCAACATCGTCAAGCGAGCAGCAGCTTTTTTTTGGTGTGTCCGCAGGCTCACTGCTGTCGAATAACCGCATGGTGACGCCGGTGCAGTCGTATCCCCGGCGTATGGTGAGATAGGCGGCGACAGAGCTGTCAACACCACCGCTCATGGCAATCAACGCTTTCATTTACTCACCCAACCGAATCATTTCGTCAATACATTTGCTTGCCGCGCGTATGGTGTCGTCGGGAAGCAGAATCTCCTCGCCGCCCTTGTCGGAAAGACAGTTGTAAACGTCCATCAGCGTGGTGGCTTTCATATTGGGACAAATCAGCTTAAGCGATAATATGTGAAATGTTTTGTCGGGACACATGTATTGCAGATGTTCGGCAATGCTGATTTCCGTGCCGATGATAAATTCTTTTTTATCGGAATGGACGGCATAGTTCATGATGCCCGATGTGGAGCCGATATAGTCCGCCATTGCGCAAACGGCAGGTGTGCATTCGGGATGTACTAGAAGCTCGGCGTCCGGATATAGCTCCCTTGCCTTTGTTATGTCGTCTGTGTTGACGCACGCATGGATTGGACACCCACCCGAAAGGAGCTTGAACTCTTTTTCGGGAACCTGAGCGGCTACATAGGCGCCGAGATTGCAGTCGGGGATAAAGAGAATTTTATCATGTGGGATTTTGCGGCAAATTTCAACTGCAGATGAGGAAGTTACACACACGTCGCAGATGGTTTTCAGATCTGCTGTGGTGTTGATGTAGGCGACAACCGTATGGTCGGGATACTGCTTCTTTACCTGTTCGATCATCTGTCGGCCCATCTGATCCGCCATGGCGCAGCCGGCAAAGGATTGGGCGAGCCATACATGCTTTTCCGGCGAGAGGATTTTGCAGGTTTCCGCCATAAAACGAACGCCGCACATCAGGATACGGCGATTGGTGACCTTTGAGGCGTCCACACTCAGCTTGTAGCTGTCACCCGTGAAATCTGCGATCTCACAAATCTCATGAGCCTGATAGCTGTGCGCGAGAATGCATACATCCTTTTCTTTTTTGAGTCTGCGTATTTCCTGTTGCAGCGATGCGATGTTCATTTTCAAACATCCTTTCATGTTTTGATGATTCTATTATAGCTTTTTGAATGGCAACTTGCAATAGAAATATCGCGGTTCATTACTTTGTTTGTTTAAATACAAAAGAAATTTTTGAAAGAATCATTGAAATTAGTAACATGTTACAGAAAAGTTTTTCTTTACTTTTTTGTAATTGTATGATATAATACTACTAAGCTTAAAGATTAGGCAGTATTAATGGATACTAATATTTTTAAGAAAAGGAGTTTTTGATATGAAAAAGTTTTTTGCGGCTCTTGCAGCCACAGCGGTGATGGCTATTTCTGTAGTTCCCGCTTTTGCATCTGTGAACAGCCCCGTAGCGACGAAACCCGCTTCGAGCGGTAGCAGCAGTAGTAGTAGTAGCAGCGGCTCTGTATCGCCGAAGACCGGGTCTTCCGATATTGCCGTTTATTCTGTTATCGCGCTTTCGTTGGCCGGCTGTGCCGCGGCGTCTGTTGCGCTTGCCAAGACAAAAAAGAAGGACTAATAAGCTTTAAGCCTTTAAACAAAAAGGGCCTCTTTGCTAAAAGGGGCTTTTTTTACTATGATAGAAAATTTTTGTTCCGTCACTGAGAAGTTTTTTCGTTCTCGGTATGGGTTTGGCAGGCGGGAAAGATCGCCTGCCTGCACTTTTGATAGATAGAATGAAAGGAGGTTCTATATGCACGAACGCCGAAAAGGAGTTTTGCTTACGGTCATTATCATTTGTGCGCTCATTGCTTTTGGCGCATGCGGATTTTTGATCTATAAGACTGTTAGCTCGAATCTCAGCGAGCAGGAATATCAAAATATAGCTGGTTCCTTTGCTTCCGAAATGGATGAAACCACAGATCTCTCGGAAAAAGCAACCGAAGCGCTTGCGGATAACCCCGTCAATCTGGAGGAACTGTCGAAACAGAATTCTGACATTTACGCATGGATACGTGTTCCCGACACCAATATTGACTATCCCGTAGCGCAAAATGCCGAGAATGAGAATTATTATTTGGATCATGATATCTATAAAAACTACAGCTTTCCCGGCACGATTTATTCCCAGCCGTGCAATTCCCTTTCTTTTAACGACAGAGTGACGGTGCTATACGGTCATAACATGCTCAACGGTTCCATGTTTGCGAATCTGCATAAATTCAGTGACGAGACGTTTTTTGACGAACATCCGTATTTTTATATTTATACGTTAGACCGCAAACTGACATATGAGGTGGTGACGGCTTTCAGCTACGACGACAAGCATATTATTTATTCCTATGACTTTACGGACGATGCTGTTTTTCAGAACTGGATTGACCAGGCAAAGAACCCGAGAAGTCTCAACTGTCATGTGCGCGATTCTATTTCGCTTGATCTGAACTCGAAGTTTGTTGTTTTGAGCACCTGTTTGAATTCTGATTCCGGTCGATATTTAGTACAGGGGGTGTTGGTAAAAGATGAAAGAACAAAATGAGTCTGAGCAAAAGGGTGAGCAGAATCATTCTGTCTCGGAGGGGATTCGTGCAACCGGAGAGAGAGCGCCTGTAGCGCGCGACGAAAAATCTGTTTCGGATGATGCGAACGATTATCTGTATTTGCACAAAAAACGAAGCCGACATCACCACAAAAAAACGGAAAACAGCGTCGAAAACGATATAACGGGGCTCGATTTAGTTGCTTCCAATCGCAGCAATTCTACCCATCATCACCGCAGTCACCACACCAGTCATCATCACCGCCGGCACCATCACCGCCGCCGGCATCACCATCGCAGTTCCGCTGCGAAGCCCAAAATGAAGCGATGGAAAAAGACGCTGCTGATCATCGGAAGCGCGCTGCTTTCGCTGGTGTTGCTTGTGACCGGAATTCTGCTGGTTCTGAACTTAATCGGAAGCTATGAGTTGTTCAACGACGATGATATGCACATCACCAATCCGGAGGAGGTTTCTGCGCAGGTTCAGGATGAAGGCGATTATATCGTTTATAATGGTGAATTGTACAAACGAAACGACAATGTGACCAGCATTTTGTTTATGGGTGTGGACAAGCGCGGTATTGACGATCTGGCTTCAGAGGGCTTAGGCGGACAGGCGGATGTGATTGTGATGATTGCCATAGACTTTGAAAAGGGTTTAACTAACTTTATTGCGGTTCCGCGCGATGTTGTGACCGACGTTGCCGTATATTCACCGGGCGGCAATTATGTCGGAATGAAAAAGCAGCAAATTTGTCTTGCGTATGCCTATGGAGACGGTAAGAAAAAAAGCTGTGAAAACATGGTAGCCTCCGTGCGCCGCCTTTTCTATAACATTCCCGTTAACACGTATTACGCGCTCGATTTGGACGGTATTTCCGAATTGAACGATGCCATTGACGGCGTAGACGTTGTTTCGCCGGAGACTATATCCTCTTTTGTTGCAGGACAGAGCTATCATCTGGTCGGAGAGCAGTCGGAGTCCTTTGTCCGCGCCAGAAGCATGGAGCGGCTGGACGCCAATGTTTTGAGAATGAAGCGGCAGCAGACGTATACGCAGTCGTTTGCGGATAAGATGATTGCGCAGACCAAGCAGGATATTTCTGTACCGCTCAAGCTGTTTAACGAATCGGCACCGTATTCCTGTACCAGTTTGAACCCTGCCAAGGTGACGGCGATGGCGCAGAAACTGATTGCGGGTAATGGGATGAAATTTGATTACCACATTATTGACTGTGATATCAAAGAAAACCCCGACGACGGCAGAGCGCTGTACTATATAAAAGAAACGCCGTTTTTTGAACTGTTTCTCCATACCTTCTACAATAAGGTGAACAGTTAGACGAATGTCAGGGGAGAGGTTTTCATCTCTCCTCTTCTTGTATAAAAAGTATCGGTGTTTTACAGGAATGTGTTTCCTTTTTTATTGTTTTGAACGGGTATAGAGTGTCTGCAGGGCTTCTTTTGGGACAAATGCTGCCTCACACTTGACTAAAATCGCAAAAAAGGTTACAATATAAGTTGATTGGAATGATACATATGAATCAAGTCGAATTAATCCGGCTGCGGTTTGCATCGCTGTCTGTCTTTCGCGGAATTCTTACGCGGAGTGTGCCGCGGGCGTTTTATCGCCTGTTGTCCTCGCTGGATAAGCCGCCTGAGCAGTTTATGGAAAGCTACGGTGAGTTTTATTCATTGATTTGCGAGAGAGGCTGCGCCGACAGGATTGCCTACGCCTTGACGGAGGCGGCGCTGTTCGATGAAAATTGTTTTACAAGAGCTGCCGCAGGCGGTACATACCGTGAGCTTTCCGCAGAAACGCTGTGTGCTGTGCGCCGGGATTGCGAAACCATTCTGGCAGCTTCTGCGCTGAGCACCGACGAAGTGTTGGCTGCCTATTCGTATGCGGACAGATGTCGGGAGATTTCCGATGTGCTGCCGCGTTGGATTTGCGGAGAATGTGCCGGGAATTTCCGCATGTTTGACGGCTCGCTCGATCGTATTGCCGCCTATTACCGTAAAAACGGCTGCGGCATGTTTGCGCGTTACAGGGCGTTTGTCTGGCGCGACGGTGATATCCGTCCCGTGCTGAACTATGATACGATCTCGCTCGGCGAATTTACGGGCTATGAGCGTCAGCGTGACATGATGCTTCAAAATACAAAGGCTTTTCTGGAGGGGAAATCTTGCAACAACTGTCTGTTGTACGGTGATATGGGCACGGGCAAGAGCTCTACCGTTAAGGCGATTGCCAACGCGTTCCGCGCGGACGGATTGCGTATTGTGGAGATTCCCAAAGAACGTCTGACCGATTTTCCGCTGCTTGCCGACAAGCTGGCACAGTTGCCGATGAAGTTCATTATTTTCATCGACGACCTTTCCTTTCAGCATCAGGACAGGAGTTATACAACTCTGAAAGCAGTGCTCGAGGGCGGTTTGGCGGCGCGTCCGCGCAACGCTTTGATTTATGCGACCTCTAACCGCAGGCACATCGTGAAGGAAAAGCTTTCCGACCGTGCCTATGAGGTGGATGATGTCAACACACGCGATAATATGCAGGAAACGCTTTCGCTTTCTGATCGGTTTGGATTGGCAGTGTGCTTTACAGCGCCGAAAAAAAGCGAATATCTTGCCATCGTCACGGCATTGGCAAAGGAAAAAGGAATAGAGCTTAGTGAGGCTGAGCTTTCTGCGGGGGCAGAGAGATTTGCACTTGCAAAAGGCGGTCGTTCTCCGCGATGTGCCAAGCAGTATGTTGAATCATTGTACACATAAAGCAACCAGCATGCGTACATCAGAATGCAGGCGGATGAATGGTTTGCTCGGTCGGAAAACCGACTGCGCCATCCGCACACCGTATTGATGCGTTATGACTCTCAATCTGGAGGAAATATCAATGAAAAAAATCACATCTATTTTTCTCGCGTTCATCATTGTTTGTACGGCAGCCGTTGTGTTTGCAGGCTGCGGAGACGGCAATTACCCTGTAACTGTTGCAAACATCACGATTGATAAGGAGCCGACCAGCGTTGTGGTGCTCGATCCTTCTGCAGCGGACATCATTTCTTTTATGAGCTATGACGGCAAGATTGTCGGCAGAAGTACAGAGGTGGATCAGAGTTATTTAACGGTTGCCCCCGATTTTGGTGCGGCAGCGAATCCTGACGTAACCAAAATTATTGACTCCGGCGCACAGGTTGTTTTTGCGGGTGAAAAGATTGCGGATGATGTTGTTAAGAAGCTCGGAGAAGCCAAGATCACGGTGGTCAAGATGTCTTTGGCGGATACGCCTAAGGAACTGGAGACAAATTATCTGACGATCGGCAAAATCCTCGGCGGTGCGCAGACAGGTTTGGAAAAAGGTACGGCAGCCTATGAAAAACTGATTGACCGCATGGAGAAATATAAGATCGAGGCGGCGACATCCACAAGCTCTGTTGCGGTTGAAACGGCATGCTATCTCTACGTAGATGACGGCAGTCTCCGTGTTATGACCAGCGGTACCTATGTGGATATGCTCATCGGCTACACGGGCGCGGTCAATGTGGCGGTCAATGTTGTGGATGGAAACGTGGATATCAATACCCTGCGTATAGCTAATCCCAACTACATTTTCTATTCCGACGAACAAACGCTTCATGCGGTTCAAAGTGACGACGTACTTTCTAATCTCGGTGCCATTGTTTCGGGAAAAATGCTTCAGGTGTCTCCTGCGGAAATTTCCCGTCAGGGAATGACGGCGCTCGCAACGCTTGAAAAGATGATCGGATTTATGCATCCGGAACTGGAAAAGTACCAGGCGTCTGCACAGACAACCATGCAGGCGGATCAGGAGACCGCGCAGGCAGCAACATGGTCGGCAACGCAGGCGGCAAACGGTGCGGCGCATTCCGAGGCTGACAAATATCAAATCAAGATTACCGATGATCTTGAACTCAGGAAGGGAGAACAGGATAAGGAAAGTGAGAAGGATATTTGGGAACTGCAGCACAGACTGTGGAACTTGGATTATCTGGTAGGTGTTGATAATGTGACAGGTTATTTCGGAGATTTGACGGAACAGGCAGTCAAGGATTATCAGAAGGCGGCAGGACTTGAAGAAACGGGTGTTGCCGACCATAAGACGATTGTCACACTGTTTATGAGTGATGCGCCGCGGGCGAAGCTTCCTGAGGGTGTTACCAATGAAGAAGAGTAAGGAATAGTCTCTAATAAATGTAAACGGAGCAGCATGTGTTTCACATGCTGCTCCGCAAACTTTGCACAATGCGTTTTTTATTTTTTACTCAACATGAACGACAAAGGTTTGTTCTGCGTTACGATGCAGGGCGTCGGTTACGCGATAGGTTACCTTGTAATCTCCCTGCCGCGAGGTAACGACATTGCCGAATGTCTCGATTTTTTCCGTGATATCGTTGCCGCAGCTGTCCGTTGCTGTTACGCCGTTTAGAATGTCAAAATTCTCGCCGACTGTCAGTTCTGTTTTTTGTGGCGTTGAGATGGTCGGCTTTTGATCATTGTAGGGGTTTTCCGTCATATTGTCCGTCGGATCCCAACCATTGTTTAGGTTGGTAATGCGCATGGGTTCGGGTTTGCCGAGCGGTTCGGATTCTTGGCTGTCGTAGATTTTAACATGTGTGCCGACAGGACAGTTTTCATAAATCCATTTTGCGTCGCCTACCGCCAGTCGGACGCAACCGAGAGAAGCTTCTTCGCCGAGTTTATTATATTCCTCGGTTTCCAGCGAATCACTTCGAAAATTCTCCGTGTAGGGTACACTGTGGAACAGATAATCGCCGTCAATTCCCGTGACGTACTTGCCGTATACATCGTTAAAAAGCTGTTGCCACTCTGTGCGGAAGTAGGTGTCGAACTCTCCGAGAATGGTTGCCTTATTCAGTCCGCAGGAACAGACCATCGCGCGTATGGGAACGGTATACTGACCGGAACTGTCATAGGTATAGACTGTGACAATGTTTTGTTCGCGGTTCACGTTAATGTGATACAAGTCCTGATTGCCAAGCTTATTTTGTTCCAGTATGTCCGCATTAGCAGTTATGGCAGTGGAAAAGAGATCTGTTTCAGTTTGCGGTTGTGCATTTGTTACCGTGACAGTATACACGGCAGCATCGCCGTCCTGAAACCGGGCGGTAATTTGGGCAACGCCTGTTTTTGCGGCATCCAGTCTGCCTCCGCTGTCGACTGAAAGAATAGTAGTATCGCTGCTTTCCCACAAAGCCAAACGTTTTTCATCCTCCGGTGAAATATAAACAACAGTTGGCTCGTTTAGTTGCATTTGAAACGTTTCTTCCGTAATGGGATGCGCTGTTTCGGTGGGATCGGGTGCGGATGTGGGAGCAGGAGGGGTGGTTTCGGGTGTGTTTTGCTGCGTCAGTCCAATCAAACACAATCCGGAGAGCAACAGTATAGCAGCGACAAGGGCATATACGGTAACAATCATTTTTCTTCTTGTCATAAACTTTTACCTCATTATTATAATCACTTTTATTATACAATTTTTAAGAAAAATAATCAATAGTTTTACATTTGATATTTTTTGTGGTAAAATAGGGGAGGTGATAGCATTATGGGACATCCGATCAAACATTTTTTAACAATAACCGGTCATCGGCACAAGGTCATCGTGCATTGCGCGCGTGCAGGAATTTTTTGGCAGGGGCTGTTTCACGATCTGTCGAAGTACAGCCCGACAGAATTTATTCCCGGTGCAAAGTATTTTCAGGGAAACCGCAGTCCAAATGAAAAAGAGCGTGAGCTCTACGGATGCTCCCGTGCATGGATGCATCACAAAGGGCGAAACCGGCATCATTTTGAATACTGGAACGACTATAATCCCCAAACGAGAGAGGTTCAGCATGTGGAGATGCCGATGCGGTTTGTGATAGAAATGTTTTGTGACCGTTTGGCGGCAAGCAAGATATACAACGGCAAAAACTTTACGGAGGATGAACCGTACACGTATTTTTTACGCGTTAAGGGAAAGCACCGCATGCATCCGAATACCGAGGCAATGCTCGACAAGCTTTTGTTGATGCTGCGTGACGAGGGCGAGAAAAAGACGTTTGCCTATATTCGCAGGATGAAGAAGAAATGAGCGCTCCACAGCACGTGGTGCATCCGTTTCCGCCTCTGTTTGACAGCGCCTCGCACACGCTGATCCTCGGGAGCTTTCCCTCCGTGAAGTCGCGCGAAGCGTTGTTCTTTTACGGTCATCCGCAGAATCGGTTTTGGAAGCTGATGGCGTTGCTCTGCGACGAGGATGTACCGGTTACAACAGAGGAGAAAGCTTCTCTGATCCTGCGCCGTCACCTTGCTCTGTGGGACTCGATCCGTTCCTGTACGATTACGGGTTCTTCGGATAGCTCCGTGCGCGACGTTGTGCCTAACGATATGCGTGTGATTATCGAGGGGAGCTGTGTGACGCGCGTTTTTTGCAACGGGGCACTTTCGCATCGGATGTACACAAAATATATCCTTCCGCAAACGGGAATCGAAGCCGTGAAGCTTCCGTCTACCAGTCCTGCTAACGCATCGTATTCGCTGGAACGGTTGGCACAGGCGTGGAAAGAGGTTGTCATATAATACCGGGGCTTGTTGAATAAATGACAAAACGCGCCAAAGATCGGTTTTTGTGCATTCTGCTATGTATTCAACAAGTCCTTAAAACGCAAATTCTTTTATTGATTGTATTTTTTCTTTGTTGTCGTTCAACTTTATTTGTTTTAACTTTAATTGTTTGACTGGGGATATCATCTTTATCCTTTATAGATAAATCTGCGGCAGAAATCAAGTCTTGCCGCAGATTTTTTATTTTATGGGCACCTCTAAAAATATTTCCCAAAATCATTAAAGATATGGTATAATAGAACCATCAAAAGATAGATGGTGATGAAATGCAACTGAATCTCTTTGCTGAGGATAACAGACTTGAGAAATTGACGAAATTAGGCGACTCCTTGCTTAAACTCAACGTAATAGATTGGGAGAGTTTTCGACCTGCGCTTGAAAAGGTATTCCATAAAGGGCACCTCTAAAAATATCAGGCTGCCCATAGGCACAAATCTTTCACAGCATATTCTTGCCAAAACTCCTCGTTATACGTCAGTATGACATCGTCGTTTTGACAATAATCTACTATAAAATATCCGCACCTCTGCACAA
>JAFRGI010000008.1 GCA_017433905.1 Ruminococcus sp.
CGGGTTCTTCTTTGCTTCGTTGTTCAATTTTCAAGGTCCTGTGCGCTTTTCTGCTTTCCGACCTCCGCTCTCGCGGTCGCCTTACCTCAGCAGCGCAAGTGCTATTATACATCATCCTCCGCACTTTGTCAACTCTTTTTTTGAAAAAATTTTTTATTTTTTCTGAAACTTCGTTTCATTTCCGTTTTAATGGCATCTCGTTGGTTAATTTGCACTATTTCTTTATCTTTATTTATCTATCTTTAACAAAGTTGTTGTTAAATCAAAAAATACTATAGATTTTTTTTATTTTTGTGTTATTATATAATTGCATATTGGAAATAATATGTACCAAAAATATCGAGGTGAGCAAGAATGAGTTGCAATAAAATTATTACTATTACCAGACAATTCGGTTCGGGCGGTCATGAAATCGGTTCGGCGCTTGCTAAAAAATTGGGCATTGGGTTCTATGATAAAGAATTAATCACTTTGGCAGCAAAGAAAAGCGGAATTGCTCCTGAGGTATTTGAAGTTGCTGACGAGAAAGCAACAAACAGTTTGTTGTATTCCATGTCTGTCGGTATTTATAATTACGGTGCAGGTTTCTCACATTCCATGAGCGACTTGCCTGTCAATGACCAGTTGTATATTCTGCAACACAAGATCATTAAGGAAAAAGCAGAGAAAGAATGCTTTGTTATTGTCGGAAGGTGTGCGGACTATATCCTTAAGGATTATTCAAATTTGGTAAAGATCTTTCTCTACGCAGATTTAGACAGCAGGATTCAACGTGCAGTCGAAAGACACGAGGTCGATCCATCAAAAGCAAAACAGGCTGTCGTAAAGGCAGACAAGAACAGAGCAAATTACTACAACTTTTATTCAGGGCAAAAATGGGGCCAAGCAGAGAACTATGACCTGTGCATCAACTCTACCAAACTCACGACAGAACAAGCAGTTGATGTGATTTCAGATTATCTTAACATTATTGGCTGAGTCATATTTTTGCAACCCCTGAATATACTGTTTTATGGAAAAAAATTCAGGAGGTGGTAAGAATGAGATTTGTCATCATGGATCTAGACGATTTTATCTTCGGCAATGAAGAATGGCATGAAAGTGAGAGATAAGCTTTTTTCACTTTTTCACTCAGGAATGATAATTGAAAATTGCTTTGCTTATTTTCATTGACATAAAATCGCTTATGTAGGCAGTCGCATATGCGGCTGCCTTTTTGTCCGAAAACTATCTAATACTATTTCTAACAAAACACATTCACATCTATTGCGTATCATTCCGCATAGCTTTGTTATTGTCCTTCCCAAACAACAGACCAGCAGCGTCCTCCGCCTCGCTCTGCGAAAATCTTTTTTATGCGTTTTATCAGAAATAAGTGTTATTCCTCATTTCCGATAAAAGTCAGCGGATCCACATAATTACCGTTTACTTTTACGGCAACATGGATATGGTTTTCGTCATCCGACTCAAAAGGCACACTGCCGACTGTGCCGATCACGTCAAGCTTCTCAACCTTGTCTCCCTTTTCCACTTTGATATCACCGAGACCGCTGTATATACAAACCGCATGGTTGACAGAAATCTCTACTGTTTTGCCAAACAGCTTGTCATCTGTTACATCGGTCACCTCTCCGCCTGTCATTGCACGCACATCTTCACCGATCGTTGCCTTGAAATCTGCTCCTACATGCGGTTTCCACACGTTAAGTGTTTTAAAATATACGCTGTCCTTACTATACGGTCGCGTCACCTTTCCACCTGTCACAGGATAATCCAAACTGAGATCGACTGCAAGCATCGTCTGCAGTGCATCTTCACTGTAGGTGACATCCTCTGTCGCTGGTTCCGTCAAGGAATCTGCAACTGCCGTAGGCACCGTCATTTGTGTCTCTTCCTGCGTTGTTGTCTCATAGGATATCGTCAAAGACGGCGACGGCATAGTCACCCGAACACCCGTAACGGGTTGATTCACCTGCTGTGCGTCAGAAGGAGCGGTATCCAGTTTCGTCGCGGGATTGACAACGGTATTGTATGTGGAATAGACAGCCATACAAACGGCGACCAAACAAATCGCAAACGCAGTATAGAATCCGATTTTTCCGCGTAACCCCCGTTTGTTTCGTTTCTGATATTCATGATGTTTGCTCATAAAAAAGCACCTCCGTCACTATTATGGACAGAGGTTTCTTTTTTATTCTAATCTCAGATAAAAAATGTGCACATTTATTCTAAAACTTTATATCCCTGTGATTCCACTGCAGCTGCAAGCTTTTCGTGCGAAAGCGGACTATTCAGTGTCACTTCGGCGATACCGGTGTCATGGCTGACAAATGCCGTTTCAACCTCTGCAAATGCTTGGAGCGCCTCCTGCACACGCGCCTCACAATGCGGACACATCATTCCCTCAATTTTCAGTCGATCTTTCATGGCTTTTTTCTCCCTTCCTGTATTTTGATTCTTTTTTTGAATGATATTTTCATCTCCGGGCGCAGCTTCATAAAATTCAGACGGAGCGCGTTGGTAACCACACAAAAGCTCGACAAGCTCATTGCAGCCGCACCAAACATCGGATCCATTTGCCACCCGAAAAGTGGAATAAAAACGCCCGCTGCGAGCGGAATTCCAATGACATTATAAATAAACGCCCAAAACAAGTTCTCACGAATATTGCGAAGCGTTGCTCTGCCGAGTCGAATCGCGGCGGGCACGTCGCTGAGGCGGCTGTTAACGAGCACCACGTCCGCCGCGTCCACCGCAATGTCCGTACTCGTTCCGATGGCAATACCGATATCCGCCGCTGTCAATGCCGGCGCGTCATTGATTCCGTCGCCCACCATTGCGGTCTTGCCGTCTTTCATCTTATTTCGAATAACGCGTTCCTTGTCTCCGGGCAATACGTTTGCAATAACTTCGTTTACACCTGCCTGCGCGCCCATCGCAGCAGCGGTTTTTTCATTATCACCTGTGAGCATGAGCACATACATACCGAGACGTTTGAGGGCATCCACAGCGGCAGCGCTGTCATCCTTGAGCACATCGGCTACGCCGATTACACCGAGAAATACATTTCCTTTTGAGAAGTATAAAGGTGTTTTTCCCTGCTTCGCAAGCGCATCTGCCTGTGCGCACACAGCATCGGAAATGCTGACTTTTCGACCGATATACGTACGGTTACCACCGCGCACTACTTCGCCGTCGATGCACGCTTCCAAACCGTTGCCCGGATTAATACAGAAATCCGTCACATCCAAAAAAACGATTTGACGCATTTCTCCGCATTGCACAATCGCTTTGGCAAGCGGATGCTCGCTCTTAAATTCGAGAGAAGCTGCATGTCGCAAGAGCTCGTCCTCACTCACTGTGTTTGGAAGAATATCCGTAACGACGGGTGCGCCGACCGTGATCGTTCCTGTTTTATCAAGGGCAACCGTGCGTATTTTCCCTGTCTCCTCAAGCGCGACAGCGGTTTTAAATAGAATACCATTGCGCGCGCCGACACCACTGCCTACCATGATTGCAACGGGTGTTGCCAGCCCGAGGGCACAAGGACAACTGATGACCAAAACGGAAATCGCGCGCGCCAATGCAAAACCGAGACTCTGTCCTGCAAACAGCCAAACAACAACCGTCACCAACGCTATCCCCATCACAACCGGCACAAACACTCCCGACACCTTGTCCGCTATTTTGGCAATCGGCGCCTTTGTTGCAGAAGCGTCCGTCACCATTTTGATTATTTGAGCAAGAGTCGTATCCGTTCCGACACGCGTCGCTTCGCATTTCAAATAACCCGAACGATTCATTGTCGCGGCGGAAACAGCGTCACCTATTGTTTTGTCAACCGGCACGCTCTCACCCGTGAGCGCAGATTCGTCCACCGCAGAACCTCCCTCGCATATCACGCCGTCCACAGGAATGCGCTCACCCGGACGAACGACAAAAACATCTCCCTTTTGCACTTGATGGATACCGACAGTTTTTTCTTCACCATTCTTGATGATAACTGCCGTTTGGGGAGCGAGCTCCATCAGGCTTTTCAGCGCGTCCGTCGTTCTGCCCTTAGCGCGCGCTTCCAACAACTTACCAACGGTAATCAACGTCAATATCATTGCCGATGACTCAAAGTACAACTCATGGTAATGAGATCCTAACGGATCCGCAGTCATCCAAAACAGCATAACGGTGCTATAGGCAAAGGCGACGCCCGAGCCGAGGGAAACAAGCGTATCCATATTAGGTACGAGCCGAATCAACCCCCGAAAGCCGCTGATAAAAAATTTTTGATTCATCACCATCACAGCCGCCGCCAACAGCATTTGCAACAGACCGAGGGCAAGATAGTTTTCTTCAAAAAACGGCGGCAGCGGAAATCCGAACATCATGTGTCCCATTGAAACATACATCAATATCAGCAAAAACACGAGAGAAAAAATCAAACGCTTTTTTATTCTCGCGGTTTCACTGTCTCTCGGCGACTCTGTGTCAGCGACACCGAAATCCCCCCTGAGCGACGCGTCGTAGCCGACTGCACGAACAGCGCAAATAACTTCCTGAGGCTCGGCACTGCCCTCTACACCCATGGAATTGGTCAGCAGACTGACTGAACAGGATGTCACACCATCCAGCTTGGAAACCGCCTGTTCCACACGAGCGCTGCAAGCGGCGCAGCTCATACCCTTTACGTCATATTGTTCCATTCGCTCACCTCATCATACGCCGGATCGTATCAACCAGCTCGTCTACTGTATCCTCCCTGCCATCTTTGACATCTGTTACCACACAGGTGCGAATATGCCCGGCAAGCAACTCTTTATTAAACGCGTTCAGCGCGGCGCCTGCCGCTGCAGCCTGAATCAAAATATCGGGGCAATATGCACCGTTTTCTATCATTTTCTTAATGCCGCGAATTTGTCCCTCAATGCGGTTGAGGCGGTTCATCAGACTCTTTACTTCTGCCTCGTCACGGGTCTTCGTTTGATGACATCGACATTCTTTCATAAGCATCACCTATGAATATTATATACCCCACAGGGGTATATCGTCAAGCTTTTTCACAATTATTTTTCTCCTGCTCTTGCAAAATTATCAAATTCGCGGTATGATAGTGAACGAAAAAACATGATTGAGGTGATATAAATGTTTCAAAAATCCAATAAACTTATCCCCGTTTCCCTGCTGACCGGTTATCTCGGTGCAGGCAAAACAACTGTACTCAACCACATCCTCGCAAATCAACAGGGTTACAAAGTAGCGGTCATTGTCAACGATATCGGCGAGGTCAATATTGATGCCTCTCTAATTGCCAAGGGGGGCGCCGTCACACAAAAGGATGAAAACCTCGTACCGCTACAAAACGGCTGTATTTGTTGCACACTCAAGGTCGACTTGATGAAGCAGATTATCGAGCTTGCAAAATCGAAAAAATTTGACTATATACTGATTGAGGCATCGGGTATTTGCGAACCGGGTCCGATCGCAGGCTCAATCTGTATGCTCGACGGCACAGAGCGTCAGACAGATCTGCCGGCAGTCGCACGTCTTGACAGCATTACCACAATCGTCGACGCAAAGCGTATGGCGGACGAATTCGGTTCGGGTGCGTCGCTCATGCAGGATAACCTTGACGAAGAAGATATCGAAAACCTGCTGATCCAGCAAATTGAATACTGCACCACCATTATCCTCAACAAAGTGGACATGGTGACGGAACGAGAAAAAAAGGATGTGCGCAACGTTATCAAGGCACTGCAGCCCGAGGCAAAAATCATCGAAACTACCTACGGTCAAGTTGATGTGTCGGATATTCTGGATACAAAAAACTTTGACACGCGCAAAATCATGCAGAGCGCCGGATGGGTCAAGGCAATGGAACTGGAGGGTGAAAACTCCGCAGATCTCGAAGCACACAAAGAGCACGATCATCATGAGCACGAACACGAGGAGCATGAGCATCACCATCATCACCACCATCACCACGAAGAAGGAGAGGCAGAGGAATACGGCATTGCAACCTTTGTGTATCAAAACGTGAAACCATTCAACCGTGAAAAACTGGAACAGTTTGTCTTTGAATGCTGGCCAAAGGAAGTCATTCGTACAAAAGGACTGTTCTGGATTATCGAGAATCCCAACACTGCCTACATTTTTGAGCAAAGCGGCAAACAGAAGGTTGCAAGCGACGACGGCGACTGGATCGCGGCATTCTCCGAAAAGGATCGAAAGGAAATCCTCGCCATGAATCCCGATATTCTGGAAACTTGGCATCCGGTTTACGGCGACCGTGTCAACAAACTTGTGTTTATCGGCAGAAACATGGACAAAAATGCGATCATTCGCGCTCTCGATAAATGTATTGCGGATAATGCAGATCAAATTTCTTTCAAATAAACCCACTCTCTCAAAACGTGAAAAGTAACCGTGTCGACGATCTTGCTCTCCTGTCTATCCAACTCATGAACGAAAAACATTTTCAACGGCACATACAAGCAAATTCTCATACAACCACAACAAAAAGGACAGGTTCCGAAGAGCCTGTCCTTTCTTTTAACGCATTTATACAACCATGCGCCGATAGTTTTAGTCTGCCGTATAGGGGAGCAGCGCAAGGTGACGCGCACGCTTGATCGCAGTGGTCAAGGCACGCTGATGTCTCGCGCAGGTACCTGTTACACGACGGGGAAGGATCTTTCCTCTCTCGGACATGTAACGACGAAGACGTGCGATATCTTTGTAATCAATATGCTCTACCTGATCAACGCAGAATCCGCAAACCTTCTTGCGGCTCTTTCTGCCACGGTTGTTCGGTCTGTCAGCCATTTTGAAGTTCTCCTTTCAATCAAACATGTTTTAGAATGGTAAATCGTCGTCGAGCGGCATTTCCTGAAAATCGTCGTTGGTTCCGCTCTGATAAGTGGTCTGGGGCTGCTGCTCATAAGCAGGAGACTGCTGCGGTGCCGGCGCGGCGTATGAACTGCCGCCGTACTGCTGCTGTCCGTAGTGATTGCTGTCGCGGCGCTCGCCCGTGAAGGATACATTGTCGGCGACAACCTCTACCACGTAGCGGTTGGTGCCGTCCTTCGCCTGATAGGTTCTGGTCTGAAGCTGTCCTTCGACGGCAATCATCGAACCCTTGCCGAAATAGCGGCAAACAAATTCCGCCGTGTTTCTCCAACAAACAATGTCGATAAAATCCGCCTTGCGCTCCTCGCCCGCCTTGACATAGTTGCGGTCAACGGCAATGCGAAAGCTGGTAACGCTCAAACCCGAGCCTGTGGTCTTGAGTTCGGGATCAGACACAAGTCTGCCCATTAAAATGACACGATTTAACATTACTTCGTCCTTTCGTAATTCAGGGTAACCCCCTACGTCTCGATTATTCGTCTTCCTTCTTGATGATGAGTGAACGCATAACGCCTTCTGTGATCTTGTAGATACGGTCAAGCTCCGCAGGGAACTCCGCAGTGCTCTCAAAATCAAAGAGAACGTAATAACCTTCGCTTTCCTTGTTAATCAGGTAAGCAAGCTTTCTCTTACCCCACTCGTCAACATTCTTCAAAGTGGCGTTCTTTTCAATGAGATTTTTAAATTTCTCGACGATCGCCTGAACGGCTTCCTCGCCTTTCTTCATTGAAACGATCATTACGGTTTCGTAATTAGCTGTTACTGCCATTTCTTTGCACCTCCTTCTGGACATTATGGCGGATCGCTCCGCAAGGATTTGTAGCCGAAGCGCTTTTTGCGCATATGACAACATTTTTATTATAACATAAAACCTCACTTTGTCAAGCATTTTTGCGTGCAATGCCGAAAAAATTCTTCCCGCGTCTCAGAATTTCAAATCATACCAAAGCAGAAATACGTAAATCGCGTATAGACGGTTCCAGAGAAATTCCTCGCCGCCGAGATAGCGCGTCCACATATCGCGCAGCGTGTCCAAACGGAAAAACTTCGCAGACGTCGCGCCGAACAGTTTTTCCTCAATAGGACGGTTATAGCACTCGTTTTTCATCCACATACGAATCGGCACGGGGAAACCCACCTTTTTGCGGAAAGCGACCTCCTCAGGCAGCTTGTCGCTCGCCGCTTTGCGAAACACTACCTTATTCTGTTCACCGTCAAACTGATATGAGGCAGGAATTTTGCGCGCCACATTAAACAGACGCAAATCACTGAACGGCGTATGCAGTTCTACGCCACATGCCGTACTGGTACGGTCTGTATTAAGATAGATATCTCCCTCCAGCCAAAGGGAAATGTCGATTGTCAGCTTCTGCGCCAACGGATTCTGCCCCTGCACCTCTTTCCAAAGCAGCGCAACGGGATCAACCGCGCAGACATTTTCGTCATAATCCAACAGAAGCGTTTTTATGAAATCCTCGCTCATGATGTGTGAACAGGTCAGATAAGTCCACTCCTTGGGAATATCGCGCCTGTGCGCATTATAACCGCCGAAAAACTCATCAATTCCCTCCCCCGAATAGACAACGTGCGCATGCTCACGCACGGCGGCACAGCCGATGGAAAACGCTACTGCGGAAGCATCGCCCAGAGGCTGCCCCATCTTGTCAATCACCATGGGAATACGGTCAAAATATTCCTGCGCACCAATTTTTGTGACATGAAAATCTTTTCCGAGGAGTTCAGCGGTATGCTGCGCTAAATCGGATTCATCAAAGCCGCTTTCCTCATAGCCGACCGTGTTTGCCGCTGCCGCGTCTCCTGCTGCCAGTAGATAAGATGAATCCACACCTCCTGAAAGAAAGGATTCCTTATAGGTGAGCTCCGTATCAGCGCGTTCTTCCCCGAGAATTTCTTCCACTACGACACGGATTTCCTGTGCGTATTCGTCGGCGTTCTTGCTTTCATCAGGTGCAAAAACAGGCTTCCAATAGCGGTGCACGGAAACGTTTTTGCCATCCCACTCCGCGTAATGACCCGGACGCAGCTTGTACACACCCTCGTAGAAGGTCTCTTCTCCGATCGGGTAGCCGTAAAATAAATACTGCTGCAGCATACGGCGGTTAAGACGCTTTTCTACGCGCGGATCTGCAACAATCGCGTCGATATCGCCGGAGCAGAGAAAATCTCCCTCTACCGCCGTATAAAACATCTGCTTCTGTCCCACTTGATCGCGAAAGCAGTACAGCTTCTCTGCATCCTCGTCCCAAAGAGCGATCGCAAACATACCGTACAGATGATCGGTCAGCGCAACGCCCCATTTTTTGTACGCTTTCATTAAAATTGCCTGCTCACGCTCCTTACGGCTGAGAGGCAAAACGATACCCAGCTCTTCGCAGAGCTTTTGATAATTGCGGATATAACCGCTGAAATAGCGAATTTGAACCATAAGATACCTCCGTGTTGTTTGCTGACAAAATTATAGCATTTCGAGGTCCTTTCGTCAATCTTTTTTCCGCTGTCAAACAGCCGGCATCCGCGCTTGACAACACCGTCGGATATTTCTATAATAAAGATCATGGAACAGAATTTATCCGCGATCACCGCACCGTTGCTGGCGTGGTTCGCAAAAAACAAACGGAGCCTACCATGGCGGCAGGACAAACAGCCCTACCACGTCTGGGTCTCGGAGATCATGCTGCAACAGACGCGGATCGAGGCGGTAATAAACTATTACGCGCGTTTCATGGACGCACTGCCTAACGTGGCGTCTCTCGCCGCTGTCGAGGACGACGCACTGCTCAAGCTTTGGGAGGGATTGGGTTATTACAGCCGCGCCCGCAACCTAAAAAAAGCCGCGCAATCCATCGTAACGGAGCACGGCGGCATCTTTCCCAACAACTACGCGCAGCTGCGCAGGCTGGCAGGCATCGGCGATTATACGGCAGGCGCGATCTCATCTATCTGCTTCAATGAACGCGTTCCTGCCGTGGACGGCAATGTTCTGCGCGTCCTGTCCCGTCTGACAGGCAGCCGCGCAAATGTACTGTTGCCCGAAACAAAAAAAGCCGCCATAAAGCGGCTGCAGCCCATCATACCTCCACAATCCGGCAATTTCAACGAGGCGCTGATGGAACTGGGTGAAACCGTCTGTCTTTCAAATAGTGCGCCTGCCTGCGAAACGTGCCCGCTGTCGGAACAATGTACGGCATTTCGCGAGCAGCTTACAACAGAACTACCCGTCCGTATCAAACAACAAAAACGCCGCAGCGAAAAACTGACCGTTCTGCTGCTTGTCACCAAAAACGGACAGATCGCCCTCGACAAACGTCCTGACGGCGGGCTACTTCCGGGAATGTACCAGCTACCGAACGTTTCCGGCTTTTTAGATGCGACACAAATCAACGCTTTGCTGAAAACCTGGGATTTGCTTCCGCACTCCATCCAACCCCTGAAAGAAGCCAAACACGCGTTCACGCACATCCACTGGTTCATGCACGGATGGAATATCGCCGTCGAAACTCCCTGCGACCGTTTTATTTGGGTCTCTCCGCAGGAACTGGACAAGTATTACGCGCTTCCAACAGCATTCCGAAAGTTTCTTCGGTAATGTCCTCGAACCGTATTTCACGTTTCTTTTTTATGAACGATCTACAATTTCAACGCCCTTGGATACCAGGCTGCCCCAAGACGCATGCCAGCGAACTCCATTCTCCGTGCGCAGACGCTTGCGAATGGTGAGTCCTGCCGCGATTTCGACCGGCTCCGGCTCTGCTTCGGGGTGCGCACAGGTGAAAAACACATATCTCACGCAATAATGTCCCTGCGCCAGCGCAGCGATATCCAGCTTGAATTTCAAACTGCTGCGCCCTCCTTTTTTACCGCCTCCAACATCATTCATTATAAATGCCGTAATCGGATAGTGACGCGTATCGCTGATCTCTACACGCAGACCAAGACGCTCTGTATCCTCCAAAAACTGCCACTCTAACTGAATCGGCACAGGTTCGTCGTCATAAAAAAAGCTGGAGGAACGTCCGAAAAATTTCGCACGTTCCAGGTTTACCAATTTACGGCGTACCTTTTCCTTATACCTGTCGTCAACATAGTCGTACATATACAACTCATCTTTATCGCCGCCGAGATACAACTTGATAGCCTCATCCACTTCGCCGTCGTAGACCTTCTTTCCGTGGTCAAGCACCAGACACCGACTGCACAGCTCCTGAATCGTACCCATATTATGAGACACATAGAGCACCGTGCGGTTTTCATCAATTGCCAGTTCGCGCATTTTGGTGATACATTTTTTCTGAAACTTCATATCACCAACAGCGAGCACCTCGTCCATAATCAGAATCTCCGCGTCGAGATGCGCTGCCACGGCAAAAGCAAGCTTGACAAACATGCCCGAAGAATAGCGCTTGACAGGCGTGTCGATAAAGGTTTCGCACTCCGAAAAGCGGATGATCTCATCAATTTTACTGTCGACCTCTGCACGCGTCATACCGAGAATGGCACCGTTGAGATAGATATTCTCCCTGCCCGTCAGTTCTCCGCTAAAGCCCGTTCCGACCTCCAGCATACTCGCGATCCTTCCGCGATAAGCAATCCTGCCCTCTGTCGGCGAGGTAATGCGCGACAAAAGCTTCAAAAAGGTTGACTTTCCCGCGCCGTTTGGACCGATGATCCCCACACGTTCACCGCGCTTGATCTCTACGTTAAAATCCTCAAGAGCCGTGAAAATATCACCCTTTTTGTATTCCTGCGCGCCGATACGGCGGTTGGGATCCTCCCTGCCGCGCTTTTTGGCATACCAACTCTGCAAATCTCTGCGCAGCGTGCCCGAACCAATCACGCCGAGTATATATTCCTTTTTTAAGTGTTCGGTTTTGATGACGCAATCCTTATCCATATTTATACCGTATCAATATAATCCTTTTCTACTTTATGAAAAATAAGCAGCCCGATCAACACGAACAGAGCCGTAACGCCCAAGCTGAGCAGCCAATAAACCCAGTGGAACGCCCCGCAGCCGAGAAACGCGTAGCGGTAGGTCTCCACAATCGGCGCCACGGGATTGAGCAACAGCATGGTACCCAATCCAAGCGGCGCTTCGGAAATCGGATATACCACGGGTGTGATGTACATAAGCAGCGAAATACCAAAATTAACCAGTATGTTAAGGTCACGGTATTTGGTGGTGATAGAGGACACAATCAGACCGATCCCCATACCGAGCAAAGCTGTCTGCAACACCAACACCGGAGTCAGTACAATCAACCAATTGGGGTGCACCTCCGCACCCGACAATGCAAAAATTACCACAAACAACACATACAACAGTGTCTGCAAACCAAAATTTATGAAATTAAAAACCATATTGGCAATAGGCATCACTAAACGCGGAAAATAAACCTTGCCGAAAATACGGGCGTTACCGAGAAAAGTGCCCGATCCTTTATTCAGATTGGCAGAAAAGAAATTCCAAAGAACATTACCCGACATATAGAATAAAAAAGGCGGCACCCCGTCGGTAGATATACCCGCAATCACACCAAATATCACCGTGAAAACCGAGGTGGACAGAAGCGGGTTAATTAAAATCCAAATCGGCCCGAGAATTGTCTGCTTATAGGAGTTAACTAAATCGCGTTTGACAAACAGAAAAATCAGATCCCGGTATCGTATCAATTCCCGAAAATCAATGCTAAACAGCTTTTGTTTCGACTCAATATAGGTAATGGTATCGTTTGACATGCAGTTCACTTCCGAATTTTTTGATAGATTAACTATATCACATCTTATATTTTGTGTCAATTGCAGTTGATTTGTTTTCAAAATGGTGGTATAATATACTACGATTTCAGCAAAGAAAGGAAGTCAAAAATGGTAAAAACCACTTCAAAACTCATCAGTCTGGCTCTCGTATTACTCCTCTGCTGTTCCGCCGTGTTTTTTGGTGGCTGCGGAAACGAATCTTCGAGCAGCAAAACCGAAAAGACCACCGCAGCGGAAACCACTCAAAAAGCAACCGTTTCTTCGGAAACAATTGACGTCTCTGCCCTTGAGGGAGATCGGGCAATCATCGATGTGAAGGATTACGGCGTCATCACCGTTGAGCTTTATCCCGACATCGCACCCAAGACAGTCGCAAATTTCGTCAAGCTCGCCGAAAGCGGCTTTTATGACGGACTGACTTTCCACAGAATCATTAAGGACTTTATGATTCAGGGCGGTGACCCGTTGGGCAACGGCACAGGCGGCAGTGACGAAAACATTGTCGGAGAATTCAAGGCAAACGGCTTTGAAAACAATCTGAGCCACACCCGGGGCGTGATTTCGATGGCAAGAAGCAATGACATGAACAGCGCCAGCTCGCAGTTCTTCATCATGCACGCCGACTCGCCCCACCTTGACGGTCAATATGCTGCTTTCGGAAAGGTAACCGACGGTATGGATGTCGTTGACAAAATCGCAAACGACGCGAAGCCTGTCGACAACAACGGTACGATTCCCGCCTCTCAGCAGCCGGTCATCAATTCTATTAAAATAGAAAAAGCGCCATAAATCCGCGCACCAGTAGCCGGGGAGTCCCCTGCATAGCACAACAAAAAAAGAAACGCTCACCTTGTGAACTGAACTGCCCCAAATTGTGCGGACAGTACAAAAAAGCGCCCCTAGGGTAGAGTATTAAGTTTTAAGCAGCATACTGGCACCGATATTCCATCGGTGTCAGTTTTGTTTTGAGTTGAATGCGTTGGTTATTGTAGAAGTAGA
>JAFRGI010000009.1 GCA_017433905.1 Ruminococcus sp.
CAGAGGTGCGGATATTTTATAGTAGATTATTGTCAAAACGACGATGTCATACTGACGTATAACGAGGAGTTTTGGCAAGAATATGCTGTGAAAGATTTGTGCCTATGGGCAGCCTGATATTTTTAGAGGTGCCCTTAATAAATTGATGTACTTGATATGTCAGGGCGTAGATGGTATAATACATAAGGGAAACTCTAACAATTTCCTACCGCGCATAAGCGCGGAAGCTGCACGGCATGGAATGATTAGAGGCTCTCGTAACAGCAGACGAAAGGGGGCATAGTTTCTTGGGAGGATTTATCCTCGGCGGAATAGCATTACTGTTTTGGGTTTTGCTGATTATCTGTTTTTCCCGGGACAGAAGCAGATATCGCAACTGTTATCTGTTTTTCGGTGCGATGCTGTTTACAGCTGCAGCGCTGACGTTTTTGGCGGGACAGTATCAAAAAAATGTGATCATTCTGTTGGTTGATATCATATTTGTTATGTTGCTGATTGTTCCGGTTTTTCTGATATGCAACGGCATACTTATGCTTTGCCGTGAAGGGCGAAGTCTTGCCAATCTGCTTTCGTTGATTTTCGGTGTTGTCATAGCCATCGGAGAGATTGCTGCGTTTTTTTGCGTGTTTTATCCCGAGGTTTCCGAAGCAAATTGGGAAATAGAAAGTACGTTTTATAATATCAGTGTTTTCAGCATATTTGTCAGCATGTCGGTTATCTATATTTCCGTTTCCTTTGTTGTGTTCATGCTGTACTGTGTGTTTTTGCAAATCATTCCGAGAAGAAGAGATTTTGACTATATCATCATTCACGGCGCGGGATTATTGGAAGGAAACCGGATTTCAAAGCTTCTTGCAGACAGACTGGACAAGGCGGTTGAGGTGTATAAAAAGGATCCCACCCCTCCGGTACTGATTCCGTCCGGCGGGAAAGGATCAGACGAAAGAATTGCGGAAGCCGAAGCGATGGAACAATATTTGCTGGAAAAGGGTATACCGGCGGATCATATCATCCGGGAGGACAAATCAGCAACCACCTTTGAAAATCTGGAGTTTTCAAAGGCAATTATCGACGCGAGGGATGGGGGCAAATATACGGCTCTCGTAACCAGCAATTATCATGTCTACAGGGCTCTGCGTTATTGCCGCAGGATTGGATTGAAATGTGTCGGAATCGGCAGTCACGTGGCGTTTTACTACTGGCCGAGCGCACTGATACGGGAATACATCGCTGTTCATTCCGAGAAAAAGCACATGGTCTTTCTGATAACGGGATGGGCTCTCTGTGTGCTGCCGTTTGTTTTGTTTTTTTTATTTTGACGCTCCATGCGCTAACTGCGAAAGGTGCTGTCGTTCCCGTACAGCGCCAAAGCTTTGAGAAAAGATCCGGGAAATACGCTTCTGCGTGTTTCCCGGATCTTTGTTTGTTATACTGATTTTGGATAAAACGCTCAAAAATAAAAGTGTTTTATTGGTAGAAATCCACATTAGTCCTTCCAGACGATCTCGTCTTCGGTATAACCCTTTTTCTTCATGGAAGCGATAACGGCTTTGGCGATAAAGCCGCTGGCAAATACCAGAGCGGAAACCGTCCAGCCGGCAATGATCTGTGCCCATATCGGATATCCGTTGTAGCCGACAGCGCTTTGCAAGAGGGTGACGATGTTCCAGACAAACAGCCCGCACAGCACCATCGGCGCGATAAATTGGACAGATGCGGCAAGCCAGATATAGGGCATTTTGAGATTTTTGGCGTTACGGTTGATCTCTGCGCACACCTTGCGCAGGTTGAATGTCCAGCCGATGGCGACGCATTCGAGAATGCCGATCAGGATCATGTTGATCTGATTGGTCCAGTTATCGACGATGTCGAGCCACGCCATGCCTGCCTGGGTAATAAATAGCAGCGAAACCAGACCGCTCAGGGCGCAGACGGTAATGGTGACGGTTTTGGGCCTGATGTGGAATTTGTCGGAAATGGCGGCGGAAATACCCTCGACGACGGAGAATGCCGAATCAATGGCAAGGGTGATGAGCATGAGGTAGAAGCTTGCGCCGAACAGGGCGTTGACCCAGCCGATGTCCGTGAGATTGACGATTGCAGTGGGATAGACGAAGAAGGCTGTGCTGATGCCGCTGTCTGTGATCTTGTCGAGCATGTCCGTGCCGCCCATGGTGGAAAACATCACAATGCCCGAAAGCACGCTGACGGCAACGCTGGCAAAGGCGATAATCGCGGTGTCTGCCGCAATGTTGGAGCTGTCGTCAACGTAGGAGCCGTAGGCAAACATGACTGCCATCATGACCGACAGACTGTAGAACACCTGGCCGATCGCGTCGATCCAGAGCGACGGATCCAAAAATGCTCCGGGATCCGGTACAAAGAACATGCGGATACCCTCCATGGCGCCGGGCATGGTACAGCCCTTGACGGCCATTACGATCAGCAGCACAACGGGTGCAAACACAGTCAGTTTGATAATTTTGCCAACGGATTTGGCGCCGTTGCGAATGCAGTAGAAGATCATGCCCCACGCGATCAGCAGGCAAATCAGCATGATGCCGGGGATGTTGCTTCCTTCAACGGTGCCGGTGGTTTGGGTCAGCTCGAGAAACAGCTGAGAGGCGGTTTCGTTGTCGCCCGTCATACCGGCGAACTGCCACGAGTTGAGAAACATCAAAATGACCCAGGCGAAAACAACGGAATAGTAGCAGACGATGACAAAGGCGTTGGAGGTCGCTGACCATCCGACGAATTCCCATTTTTTTCCGATACCGCGCATAGATTCAATGACGCCGCGGCGAAGCTTGCGTGCGATCGAAATTTCCATCATCAGCAGCGGAATTCCCATCAGCAGCATGGCGAGCAGGAAAACGATCAAAAAAGTACCGCCTCCGTGTTTTGCTGCGAGCCCCGGAAAACGCCATGCGTTACCAAGTCCGACAGCGGAACCGATGGCGGCGAGGATAAATGTGAGGCGTGAGCTCCACATACTTCTATTTTCCATATATATTTCCATCTCCTTTAGGTTTTAAATTTTATTATACCATATCAGGAGGCGGTTGTGCAAGAAATATTTCTATAATGTAATCAACAGAGCGTTTCGGTATATTTCCGGCTGCAAAACAGGTTTTCTGTCGCGAGGAGGATCACGCTCTGTTTTTTGTGCGGGTTTTGTATTACATGGCAGACAGAATGGTTTGGACGTTTGCGGATTCGTATTGGTTTAGCGAGCTTTCCTTGAAGTCGGAGGGGGCGATCGTACCCTTGTACCAGCTCTTGGAATTGAAGTACGACTGCAGCTCGGAGGAATCGAATTTTCTGCCGTGGCGCGCGTAGATCTCGTTGAGAGCGAGCGTTTTTTCTTTTTTGCTCAGCGCACGGACTTCGTTGAAGCTGACATAGCGCTTGTCGGAGTCTTTGAGGATATAATCGTTTGAAGAGCTTGTTTTTGTGGTCGGTTCCGTGGCTTTGGGCTTGCGGGACGAGGACGATTTGTCATCCTTTCGGTCGACGCCCTTGGAGATGATCAGCTGCACCTTTTCTGAATCCCTGATAATGGTGCCCGGCTCGGGTGTTTGGCTGATAACGTACTCCGCAGCGACCTCTGCGCTGTATTCGCGTTTGATTTCAAAGCGCGTGCCGGCGTGGTGGAGGGCGGTGTAGGCGTTGTTTGCATGCATGCCGACGACGTCGGGCACTTTCCACCGGGGTTCGGTGGTGACGGGGGCGGTGGTGATGCGTTCGGTCGTTACAGGTTCCGTTTCGGGGGAGGTGGTTTCTTGCTGTTCAAAGAGATGAACGCCCAGTGTGTTGCCGAACAGCGCCAGTCCGACAACGCCGCTGAGCGCCAGGATCAGCGTAATGACCAGTACCATCACGGCAATCAAAATTTTATTAGATTTTTGTCCGTTTTCTTCCATATCGGCATCCTCCTGTATAATGATATTGTACCTTTTTTGCCGAAGAATGTCAATATAACCGGGGGACGGCACCACCCGCAATGATATGGAGAAAGAAGTTGCCGATTTCATGATGCAATAACCGTTTTTTACCGAAAAAGACATAAAATTTCGATAAAAAAATAAATAATACTGTAGAAAAATGTCGAAAGTTGTGGTATAATAACTTCGTTTGAATTTTGGCAACACTAATGCAAGGAGAGGCTATGGATACCAAGAGTGTAAACGGCGTTTTGTACGCCGCCATGCTGCAAGGCGGTGCAGCGTCCCTGAAAAATAAAGTCAAAGAGGTCAACGATCTCAACGTATTCCCAATTCCGGACGGCGACACGGGCGACAATATGTTGATGACCATGGAGGCGGGTGTGGCGGCACTCACAGAGAAAACGCATTCCGCAGGCGAGGCGGCACGTCTTGCTGCCAAAGGCATGCTGCTCGGCGCGCGCGGCAACAGCGGCGTCATTCTTTCGCGCATTTTTGCGGGTATTGCCCGCGGGCTCGAGGGGGTGGACGAGGCGAATGTCGGCGCCTTTCACAAGGCGATGGAGTGTGGCGTGAAAGAAAGCTACAGCGCGGTTTCGGTTCCTGTTGAGGGAACGATCCTCACGGTGTACCGCGATGCCGTGCGCTATGCCGGCGCGCGGCTTCATGACGGCAGCACGCCGGAAACCTATTTTGAAGATTTGCACTACGAGCTTTGCCGGTCGCTCGAGCGTACGCCCGAGCTTCTCGACGTGCTCAAAGAGGCAGGTGTTGTCGACAGCGGCGGCGCGGGTTTTATCTATATTGCAGAGGGCATGGCGCGCGCGCTTTCGGGCGAGATAACAGAACCGACCGAGAGTGCGGCGCGAAAAAACGTGGATTTAAATGCGTTTACGGAGGACAGCATCCTCGATTTCGGCTACTGTACGGAGTTTTTGCTGCGCCTGCAGCGTGCCAAGGTGGATGTGGAGCGCTTTGACGTGGAACCGCTGGCAGAATGGCTCAACCGTATGGGAGATTCGGTCGTCTGCTTCAAAGAAGGCAGCGTTGTCAAGGTGCATGTCCACACCGACAGGCCGGGCGACGTGTTCAATTATGTTCAGCAGTACGGCGAATTTCTCACGGTTAAGGTGGAGAACATGACGCTGCAGCACAACGAGGCGCACGGCGGCGAGAGCTTTCGGGCGCGTTTCGAGAAGCCCCGCCGCCCTTTCGGCATTGTCAGTGTGGCGGCGGGAAAGGGAATCCGAGAAGCGTTTCGTTCTCTCGGTTGCGACGAGGTTGTCGACGGCGGCCAGAGCATGAATCCCTCTGCCGAGGAGCTTATCTCGGCGTTTGAGAAGCTCCATGCTGACGTGATCTTCGTTTTTCCTAACAATTCCAATATCATCATGACCGCCCGGCAGGCAGCGGAGATCTACAAGGAATGTGATGTGCGCGTCGTTCCGAGCAAAACGATCGGCGAGGGCTATGCCGCGATTTCCATGCTCGACACGGAGATCGGTGATACGGACGCGATTCTCGCCTCTCTTGAGGAGATTATTGCCGGCGTGGTGACCGGTACGGTTTCCAGGGCAGTGCGCAATACCGAAATGGACGGCGTGCGTGTGAACAAGGACGATTACATCGGCTTTGTGGGAGACACTATCTATATTGATTCTCCGGACAGAGAGGCGGCGGCGCTCGGACTTGCGGAAAAGATGAACGCCCGGCGCTGCGATATTATGCTCGTTTGCTGCGGCGCAGATGTGCCCGCAGAGGAAAGTCAGCGGATGCAGAGCGCGTTGTCAAAGGCGTATCCGCGCACGGAAGTGATTATGATAGACGGCGGACAGCCGGTTTATGATTATATTATCATTTTAGAATAAGGAGATGCGCACATGAGAAAGGTAAAAATCGTGACGGATTCCTGCTCTGACCTCAAAAAGTCCATCAGGGAAAAATATGACATTGATTATCTGCAAATGTACACGGTGCGCGACGGAAAGGAAACTGCCGCGAGTCTTGACTGGGAATATTACAGCCCCAAGGAGCTGTATGATACCATCCGCGACGGTAACCGTGTGACCACCACGCAGGTGCCTGCCGTGAATTTTGAGAGGGGCTTTAAGCAGTTTCTCGAAGATGGCTTCGATGTGGTGTATATTGCCTGTTCCTCCAAGCTTTCCGGTTCCGTCCACACGGGAAGAATGGTTGCAAAAGAAATGCTTAAGGACTATCCCGTCGCAAAGATCCGCTGTGTCGATTCCTTTAACGCCAGCGCCGGAGAGGGACTTGTCGCCGTCAGGGCGGCGCAGCTGCGCGACGAGGGTCTGGATGCCGACGCGATCGCCGACCGGCTCGATGCGGTAAAGAATCATGTCAATCAGTTTGTTACGGTGCATTCTCTCAATGCCCTCAGGGCGGCGGGACGAGTCAAGGCGTCCGCTGCGTTTTTCGGCAACCTGTTGGGAGTGAAGCCGATTCTGATTTCGGATAAAAACGGCGACAACGTGGCGCTCAAAAAGGTTAAGGGACGCTATAATTCCATTGCAGAACTGGCGGAGCTGACTGCAGACTCCATTATTTTGGAGGACAATCCGTTTATCTATGTCGTACACTCCGACTGTGAGGATGAGGCGAAGGAGACGGAGAAGCTCTTGCTCGAGAAAATTCCGGGCTGCCGGGTGGAAATCGGCTACATCGGTCCGATCATTGGCGCGTCTATCGGCGCGGACGCTCTGGGTGTGTTCAGCTGGGGTAAGAGCTGCGAGAGGTTCAGCGTATGATGGGCGTCGTGCTTGCGGTTTCGGCAGTCGTATCCTACCTAATCGGCGGACTTAACGGCGCGATTCTGGCTTCGCGGCTCTTTCATCATGAGGATATCCGCGAAAAAGGCAGCGGCAATCCCGGATTTACGAATTACAAGCGCGTGTACGGAAACGGTCCCGTAACGTGGATGGTGTTGATATTTGACGTCGTCAAAACGATGTTTGTTGTTTCGATCACGGCGTGGATCATGGGAGCGTATTTTGATCAGTGGCAGTTCGGCGCGCAGTTTTCGGGATTTTGTGCCATGCTCGGGCATTGCTTCCCCGTCTGGTACGGCTTCAAGGGCGGCAAGGCGTTTATGGCAGGCTTTGCGACCGTTTGGTTCGTGGATTGGCGTATGACGCTGATGGCGATGTTGCTGTTTTTTGCGGTGCTGTTTGCCTTCAAATATATGTCTGTCGCGTCCTGCACGGCGGCGCTCTTTTGCCCGGTCGTTCTGCCTTTTTTCGGTGTGGTGAGTGTATGGGTGGAGCTGCTCGCGATTGCCGGTGCGGTGCTGATTGTTCTTCGCCATCACGAGAATTTCGCGAAGCTTCGCCGCGGGGAGGAAAACAAATTTTCACTCAAAAGTAAAAAAGCTTAGCTTGGTTAGTTTTGCAGAGCGCATGGTTTCGCCGCCGGAAATGTTTCCGGCGGCGAAAATGTATTTTTTACGCCCGAATCCGTCGCAGAAACCGTTTGTTTTTTTTGAATGTTTGAAAAAAACTGCTTTTCGACAAAATTTGCTTGTAACAGACAGCGGTTTGTGATATGATGAAGGTGCCAAACAAACTTCATAGTGATATGCGCCAAGTTAACAAGTGTGCGTTTTTATCTTTTGATAAAAATGCAGGCTCTGCTACGGCATACTTGTTTACGGTGCGTAGTTTGTTTGGCGACAGTTGAGCTGCGTTTTTTGTGCGTGGCATTGCTGCGCACTTTTTATTTATATATATCGAATGTGCTTCGCCGCTGCGGAAGCATTTCGGTATATGCAAACGTTTCCATAGGCAGAGAAGGTGTCTGCCGACGTCGGAGAAAACTAAACAAGGGGGAAAACAAAATGAGAGACAAGACACGATCCAATGATTTTGAAACGGCATATGAGAGCTTTTTGCTCAGTGATGCGTATGAGGACGCGCAGGAGCTGCTGCAGCAGTTTATCCGCGAGGCGTTTCGGGCGGGATGGAACGCGGCGCATGAATCCCAAACAACGCACGAACCCAAAATCATACGCTTTGCACAATAAAATGCGGAGCTGACTCCTGATGGGGTCAGCTCCGCGTGGGTTATATATCCGTATAAAAGCTGTATCAGAGACGGGGACCGGCGGCAACCAGCGCCTTGCCGGCGTCGTTGGTGGTGTACTTATCAAAATTCTTGATGAAGCGTGCCGCCAGATCCTTTGCCTTGTTTTCCCACTCGGTGGGATCGGCGTAGGTGTCTCTGGGGTCGAGGATACCGGTGTCAACGCCGGGAAGCTCTGTGGGAACCTCGAATCCGAAGTACGGAATGGTTTTGGTGGGCGCTTTTTTGATGTCGCCGCCGAGGATAGCGTCGATGATGCCGCGCGTATCCTTGATGGTGATACGTTTGCCTGTGCCGTTCCAGCCGGTGTTGACGAGGTACGCCTTTGCGCCGCTCTTTTGCATTTTCTTGACCAGCTCCTCAGCGTACTTGGTGGGGTGCAGCTCAAGGAACGCCTGTCCGAAGCATGCGGAGAAGGTAGGAGTCGGCTCGGTGATGCCGCGCTCTGTGCCTGCAAGCTTTGCGGTGAAGCCCGAGAGGAAGTAGTACTGCGTCTGCTCGGGAGTGAGGATAGATACGGGCGGCAGCACACCGAACGCATCAGCGGAAAGGAAGATCACGTTCTCTGCGGCAGGACCCGAGGAAATTTGATTGACGTTTTTAACGATCTTCTCGATGTGCTCGATCGGGTAGGAAACACGGGTGTTTTCGGTCACGCTCTTGTCGTTGAAGTCGATGGCGCCGCCGTCGCTGACCGTGACGTTTTCCAGCAGCGCGTTGCGCTTGATTGCGTTGAAGATGTCGGGCTCGCTCTCTTTGTCAAGACCAATGACCTTTGCGTAGCAGCCGCCCTCAAAGTTGAACACACCGTTGTCGTCCCAGCCGTGCTCGTCGTCGCCGATGAGCAGACGCTTGGGATCGGTGGAAAGAGTGGTTTTGCCCGTACCGGAAAGACCGAAAAAGATGGCTGTGTTCTCGCCGTTCATGTCCGTGTTGGCGGAGCAGTGCATTGAAGCGATGCCCTGCAGCGGCAGGAAGTAGTTCATCATAGAGAACATACCCTTCTTCATTTCGCCGCCGTACCAGGTGTTCAGAATAACCTGCTCGCGGCTGGATACGTTAAAGAGAACCGCAGTTTCGGAATGCAGACCCAGCTCCTTAAAGTTTTCAACCTTTGCCTTGGAAGCGGTATAGACCGTAAAGTTCGGCTCAAAGTTCTCGAGCTCCTCGGCAGTGGGTTTGATAAACATATTTTCAACAAAATGCGCCTGCCATGCGACCTCCATGATGAAGCGAACCGCCATACGGGTGTCTTTGTTGGCGCCGCAGAATGCGTCGACAACATACAGCTTTTTGCCCGAAAGCTCGTCGAGAGCGAGTTTTTTGCAGGTATCCCATGCTTCCTGAGAAGCGGGATGGTTGTCGTTGGGATACTCCGGCGTCGTCCACCAAACGGTATCCTTGGACTTGTCGTCCATCACGATGAACTTGTCTTTGGGAGAGCGACCCGTATAAACGCCGGTCATAACGTTGACGGCGCCCAGCTCCGTTACAACACCCTTGTCAAAACCCTCCAGCGAAGGATCTGTTTCATCTTTGAACAGAGTCTCATAGGAGGGATTGTGGATGATTTCTTTGACATTTGTGATGCCGTATTTTGTTAAATCCAAATTTGCCATATGCATACTCCTTTAGAATAAAATTGCAGATACATCATACCACAGCGGCAGTGGGTTTGTCAACAAAATCAGCGGTTCAAAATGACGGTTTTTCAGCCGCGTCTTGCAGACAGAGAGATGATACGGCTGACGAGAGGCGTAAAACCGGGGGCGTTTTGACGAGTGCGTTTGACGAACAGGCAAAACTGTGTTATACTACATTATATTATAGAAAACGGAAAGGTTGAGACAACATGCGGAGGTTTCTTTCGGTTTTGTGGATATGTCTGACTTTGCTGGCGTTCATGGCAGGCTGCGGTTCTGAAAAAAACACCAAATTGATCGGCAGATGGGAAGCGACCAAGGTGAATTTGAACGGTGAGACCATCAACTTTTCGGATTTGGACACCAATAACAAGGAGTTCAGCTTTGAATTTCGTGAGGACGGCAGCTGTCGGACGGTGCTGGGCGGTGTGGAAAACGACGGAACGTACACCTTCAACGAAACCACGGTGGATATCGTGTACGGCAACAAGACAGAAAAGCTGCACTATGACCGGGGGGTTTTAACCCTGACCTTCCGATACAATCATGAAACTACCGCGTATATGTTCGTGCGGGTAGATTAGCGATGCGCTGCACTGTCTGCCCGGAGAAAAAAGAATAAACGGATTTTTTCTGTCCATACTAATCTCACAGGAGGTAAGAAACATGACAGAAAAAGAACTATTATATGTAGAAGATGCGCTCGGACATGAGCAGTACTTCCAAACCCAGTGCCGCGATGCGGCAGGCAGAATCCAAGACGGCGAGCTTCGGCGCTTTGCGCAGCAGCTCGAGCAAAGGCACAGCGAAATATTCCAGAGCTTTTTGGGCTTGCTGTAAGGAGGCGCGCGATGAACGACAGAGATATTATGGAGAACATGCTCCTGCTCGAAAAAGGTGCGTGCGACCTTTTTATGCACGGTACGATCGAGTCCTCAAGCACGGATGTGCACCAGACCTTCAATACTTCGCTGAATGCATCGCTGCAGCTGCAGGATGAAATCTATAACAAAATGCAGTCCAGGGGATGGTACCCCACGGAGCAGGTGCAGCAGTGCAAGTGCAACGAGGTCAAACAAAAATTTGTTTCGGCACAGTAATTTCGGCACAGTAATCATGAAAAGACCGGGTTTCCGGTCTTTTTTTGTGGTATCTAAAATGCCTGTCTGCAGTCGAAAGGGCATAAAGGCATAGGCATAAAATATAATAATCATCGAAAAAACCTGGTTTATTGTTTGGCTTGACGTGATAAAAGGGAACAAAAAAGCCGAAATTTGAAAACTGTGCGAAAAAATTGCGACAAATAGATGAAATTTCTTATTTATAATTCCCATTAAGAACTATAAATAATTGCTTTGTGTGTATAATATGACTTAAGTGGATGACAAAAAGTGTATCAGGTAACGCCCATATTTGATTACTTTTTGACAGCACGGAAAGCTCGGCTGTGCCAAGCAGCTGAATTACACTAGAAGGAGGAATTTATTTGCAACAAAGCAAGCAACAAGGCTTTGGTCTTAAGAACAAGATTACAGCCTCACTTCTGTCACTGACAATCCTTGGTACAGGTATCCTTCCGATTGTCAGCACAGCGGCGGTTGCGTCCGCAGCTGAAACCGAAGACACAGCAGCGGTTGCGTCCGCAGCTGAAACCGATGAAAGCGTTGGCGTAGGCGTGCCCTATACCGCAAACGTCAACCAACAGAACGACGCTAACAAGGGTGTGTTGTGGGCTAATGCCACGTACTTTGACTATTTGTCGGATACGGAGCTGAACAACGGTTGGCTCAATCCGTTGCAGGCAGGTACCGGGTTTAACGGTTCTTCGGATGAGTGGTTCACCCATCAGCAGTTTAACCGTGCGCTCAGCACCCGATATGCTCAGTTGGGCATTACCGGGAACTCATCCGATGTCAAACCCCTCTATTATGGTAACCTCAGCCCTATCGGCGACGATTACAAAACCAGTAGTCATGATAAGGGAAGCAGTTTTGCCGGTGCGTTTGGGAACACCTGTAAGGATTGGACGGGCGACATAGTCCACAATGTGCCCGTACAGGTTCCGAACAGCTCTCGTAAACTGGGCGGCTGGAATATGAGTGTACAGGGTTTGATGTCTAATACCCTTAACAATGATAAGCTTGCATTTGGCAACGGAGCTGCGGCGCCGTTCTTTGACGAGGATTATCTGCTCAATGGAGACGGCAGCCGGTATGCACGCGTAGTCAAGAGCCAGTTCCCGTTCCGCAGAGATACGACTGCATCGGGCTACGAAAAATATGTATTCGATTCCACAGACGCCAGAGATAACGTCTATTTCACGTGGGATCAAGGCGATCGTCCGGTGGCGGTTAACTACGGCTCCGGTCAGCAGTACGGCGTCCGCGACGGTCTTAGCACATTTATGTACCAAACGACCTCAGGTTACGGTATCTTCCCGTTTAACAACGCGAGCAATAATTTCAAGGGAAATAAATCTTCCAATGAAAATATCAATTACGCGTTCGGTATTCGTACCGAGGTGGGCTTCAGTGTTCCGGACGGCGGTAAAATCCCCGACACAAACGATCCGATCACTTTTGACTTCAAGGGCGATGATGACCTCTGGGTGTACATCCAGGAGTTAAACGAAAAGGATCAGCCGGTTGGAGATGCGAAACTTGTGCTTGACATGGGCGGTGCGCACAAGCAGAGCGAAGGTCAGATTAACTTCCGCGACAAGACTTCCACAGTTCAACAAGTCGCAAACACCGACAGCGGTGCATCGGAAGGCGCAAAGACCGTTAGCTTTGATTTCGATTATTCCAAAACTTACAAGATGACTGTGTTCTACATGGAGCGTGGTTTGATCGAAAGTAACTGCGAAATGTCTTTCACCATGACCCCTCGTGATACCAACTATAAGGTGACCGAAAAGATTGACACAACCAATGTCAACGGAGGTCTGAAAGACGCTGTAACCGGTCTCGACAGCTTTACCTTCACTCCTACAGTGGAAGGCGCCAAGACCGGTCAGTTCAAGTACAACCTGTATACCATGGACGATTCAGGTGCAGTTATTAAAGAAGAGAAAAATAAAAACGCTACCGATAGTTTTACACTCGGTCACAACCAGATGGCGGAGCTTCTAAACGTTTACGAACAGAAGGACAAGATTGTAACCACGCAGACCAGAGGCAGTAGCCTTCTCCAGTATACCACTGTGTGGGATTACTACAACAACGTGACGGGTCAGGAGCTTTCCAACAGCGGCGGTGTCATTCCCAGCACGACGACCAGTGTGCCGACGAGCGAGGAAGAGCTCATCAACGATTCGAGCAACCCCGATCCATATAAGTACGCGGAACTGCAGGCGAACTTCAAAAATGCGCCTGTCATCTCCGACGTCAAGGTGAAGAAAAAGATCGTTGACTTTAAGGGCGAGGAGATTACCTCGGGCGCAGGTGCCGACGAGGAGTTTGAGGTGCAGGCGTTGGTATGCCTTACCTCAGACGGTCAATATAAGCCGTATGACCTGGAGTATCAAACAGGTTCCTCAACCACCAAGACCGCGACAGACGGCAAGTTCACCATCAAGGGCGGCGAGACCGTTACCTTCCCGAACATGCCCGTCGGCGCGAAGATCAAGTTTGTCGAGACACTTTCGTCCGGTTCTAAATTTGATCCCGATAAGATCACCAGCGATCCCGAGGAGCTGACCATCGGTGAGGATGCCGACGCCAATCTGGTGAGCATCACCAATACCCGTGTGAACCCGGAAAACGTAGAGGTTCCGTTTGAGGTCAGCAAGAAGATTATCACCGAAACCCACCAGCAGGTAGACGGCGCTACTCTCGGAGAAGAGTACACCTTTGAACTGTGCTACCGCGATGCAACCGGTGATCTGGTAATCGACACCGTTACCATTCAGGATCCGAATGCCGATTCCAAGACCGTTCCGTTCGGCAAGAAGATGATCTTCACCACGGAAAGCGTTTCGGGTGATGCAACGACCGGTTATCTGCACACAGACGGCAAGGCAGAGGGCGAAACCTTTAAGTTCGTCATCCGCGAGGTTCTCACAGAGGATCAGAAGAAGCTTATCAGACAGCCGGCAGAGCAGGAGCTCGAAGTAAAGGTTTACTACGATAAGGCAAACAACAAGCTGACCCTTGTTCCTCCCGATCAGGCGGGTTCCGCTTCCGATCCCGAATATAAGGGCGATTTCGTGAACCCTGTCAAGGTAGGCGACGTGGATATTTTCAAAGAGGTCAAAAACCTCGACGGAGATTTGACGCCGGAGGATAAGGCAAAGGAATTCAGCGCAAAAGTTACCTTTACCTTCAACGGCAAAACCTATACACACGGTGTTCCTTTCTATTATTATGTTGACGATTCGCTGCAGGGCGAGAAGCTCGCTGATTCTCAGGAGATCACCCTCAAGCACGGCAGAAAAATCAGCTTTAGGGGTCTGCCCGTTGGCACAATCGTTAAAGTAACCGAGACAGCTGACCCCGAGTATGTTGTCAGCTACAATCCGCAGGAAGTTACCATTACGGCTAATTCCGACGGAAGCCCCGCAACAGTGACGGCAAATGTTATCAATACCCGTCAGAAGTCGGACAATGTGACTCTCGGTGTAAAGAAATTCCTGGAATATGCTGATGTTGCCGCTAAGGCAGGCATCAACATCGGAACTGCAGGCTTCCAGTTCAAGCTGACCGAAACAACCGAGGCAACCTCCTCCTATACGGAGACTGTTACGGCAACCGGTGAGAAGGTTATGTTCGCACCGATCAAGTTTGATCATGCCGGAACCCGTACCTTCACCATCGAAGAGAAGCCCGGCACCATTCCGAACATGGATTACTCCACCCAGAAGTTCTATGTTTCCGTAACAGCAGAGAAAGACGCTGCCTCCAATGAACTGCATGTCACCAACATCACCTATAAGGACGATAACGGCGATACAGTTTATACAGTTAACAATCAGTCCAGCGTTGATCTGGATGACGAGGCATTTAAGGCGGTGTTTAAGAACACCTACGGCAAGGGCGCTGTTCTGTTCAACAAGAGCGTGCTCAACAACAACGGCACGGTTGTGGACAGCGATACCACTCAGTTTAAGGTAAAAGTGGAGATCCGCTATCCGCAGGAGAGAGCATTCGCCACAAGAGCATTTGATTATCAGACGATCACCGGCTCTTCCGCACCGGTTGACGCTACGTCCACAGACGGCAACGTGACCGTTACGGCAGGCAGCACGATCAAGATTATCAATCTGCCCATCGGTTCTGAGGTAAAGATTACCGAGACCGATGCCAAGGGTTACCTGCCCTATTACACGAAAGGACAGACGCTGGTGGCTGTCGCCGAGAGCAGTCTCGAACCCGACACCGAAGGCGCTACGACCACCATCGAAAACCAAAAGGTCAGCATCCCCGTTGATCTGAAGGCGAAGAAGGTGACCAAGGACTTTGATATCGAGGAAGGCGCATTCACCTTCACCCTCGGTAAATCCGCTGTGATCCAGACTAAGACAAACGACGCAAACGGCGGCGTGAGCTTTGATAAGATCACATACGAAGTTCGCAGCGACGGCAAGCAGTCCACCAACTCTAACGTCGTTATTAAACCGAGCGACTTTAAGGACGGCGTTTATACCGATACTTATACCATCAAAGAGGCTGTAGGCAACAATACCTACATCGACTACGATACGCATGAGTTCCGGGCGGTTGTCACCATCAAGGCGACCGAGATTCAGGGAGCAGCAGGCGTGTGCAAGTACGAAGCAAGCGTTTCCTACACAGATGACAAGGGAACAGCCATCGAAGATCTCCCGACCTTCACCAACCCGTGGAAATTCGGCGGCGTTTCCATCACCAAAGAAGTTCTCGACTTTGACGGCACTCCGTTTGACACGGATCTGGCGTTTAAGATTGATGTAAAATTCACTTATCCCGCTAAGTATACCGGTCAGAAGCAGCAGGATACCACCATCACCCTCAGCAAGGCTGACGGCTGGAAGAAGGAGTTCAAAAACCTTCCGATTGGTACTGTTGTGACTGTCAGTGAACAGGATGATTCACGCCACGGCATGGTTGTATCTTACTCGCCCCAAACGGTAACGATCACCGAGAACGACAAAGAGAATATGTCGTTCATCACCGTTACCAACAAGCGTCTCGAGCCTGTTGCAACCGTATTCCCCGTTCAGTACGAGAAGTATCTGAAGTATGATACGCTCAAAGCCAAACAGTTCGGCTTCCAGATGAACGAAGCCAGAGCTATACGAATCGGAGGCTTTGCGTGGAATGACGAAAACGGTATTGTTGACTTCGGTAAAGTAACCGTAGAGTATGACAAGACCGGTACAAAGATAGACGACGCATCGGCACAAATCGTGTATCTCAACGACAACGACTTTGATCAGAACGGCTATGCGTATCTCTCTTACACAGCAAAAGAGATGATTGGTCAGGATCAGGGCATCGATATGTTCTATGAGACCATGGCTGTTACGCAGACTGCCAAGATCAAGAAGGTTGTCAACGCGGATAAGACGGTCCTTATTTACGAAGGCAGTACGTATACCAAGGGAGAAGAGACCGATACTCGTTTCGTTAACGAAAAGGTCGGCTCCGTCACCATCGAAAAGATCGTGAAAAAGACGGACGAACAAGGTCAGATCGTAGACATTGATCCCGCTGTCGATACGAAGGCTGCTGCGCAGACCTTCCAGGCTCTGGTAGAGCTGAAGTATCCCGGCGCGACCCAGTTCGTTTCTGCTGCCGGTATCATCAGTATTTATGAGGATCTTGCGGAGCCATATTCACACTTCCAAAAAATCGGCAACGATGGCAAGATTGAGCTCAAGCACGGCAGAGTCTATACCATCAATGGTCTGCCCAAGGGCACGGTTGTCAGAGTTACAGAGGATTCCGATCCGAACTACTCTACCAGTTACAGCACGCAGGAGGTTACTGTCGGCGGAGACATTGATATTATTCGTGTCAATAACACACTCCAGAAGCCCGGTCAGGTAACTCTGGACGTCTCCAAACAGTTCACCGACAATGCCAAGAAGGCAGGCGTGAACAAGAAAGAAAACACCAACAAGTTTATATTCCAGATGACAGCCGATAAGAGCAATCCGGTTCTGGCGGATTACGATTCCACCGTTGTTCTCGATAAGTACGACGCGGATGACAAGCTGATCACCACAGGTACCTTTGCTCCTCTCGTATTCCCGGCTGAGTATCAGTACGGTCAGGGCACGGACGTGAAGTTCACGGTTGTCGAAAAGACTGTCGATACTAACGACAAGAATATCATCTACGATACAAGCGTATTTGAGGTTACGTACACTGTTTCACAGGGCGCAAGCGGTCTCGTGATTTCCGGTCCGTCCATCACCAAGGATGGAAAGCCTGTTTCCGGCATCACCACTCCTGTATTCACCAACGATTACAAGCGCGGCGATGTGAAGATTATCAAGGCTCTGGAAGACTTCGACGGAACCAAGCTGGATGACGCAAGCTATCAGAACGTTGAGTTCCCGATAGTTGCCACTGTCGTTTATCCCAACGGTGACAAGGATACCGTAAACGGCAAGATCAGCGCCGGCAAGCCTTTCGAGATCAAGGATCTCCCCTACGGCACCAAGGTTAGCGTTACCGAGACCGATACCATGGGCATGACGCTCAAGAGCATCGATCCCGAAGAAGTGAGCGTCGGCGAAGAGGTTAAGGTTATTACCGTAACCAACAAGCGTACCGATCTCGAACCCGCAGATGTACAGATTCCCGCCAAGAAGATTCTCAAGGGCGCAGACATCTCGAAGTATGACAAAGAGTTTGAGTTCAAGCTCACAGGCAACGGCATCGACATGACTGCCAAAAACGACGCCAGCGGCAACGTTCTCTTTGACAAGATCAACTTCCGTCTCAGAAACGGCGCAAATGACGTGGCAGAGAAGAACACCATTCTTATTGACAAGGCAGATGCGCTCAAAGGTAAGACCTTTACCTTCACCGTTAGCGAGATCCCCGGAAACCGCGCGGATATGGACTTTGATTCCAACAGCTACACGGTTGACGTATTGGTTACCGCAACCGAAACCATCAGCAAGATCACACTTTCTGTGAAATTTGATCCCCAAAACACCCCTGAGTTTGTTAATACCAAGCTCGGCAAAGTGAAGCTTACCAAGGTGGTGCAGGACGTTGACGGTTCTACCATGACGCCCGACGTTGACTTTAAGTTTATTGCAAAGATCGGCAACGATATTCTGGATGATAACATCATCATCAACGTATCCAAAGCAGATCAGGCAACATACACCACAAAGTATCTCCCGGTTGGCACCGTTGTTACCTTCGAAGAGGTGGACGCAGCCGGCTTCGTGAAGGAGTCTGCTAAGTCCGTCACCGTTAAGGACGATACCGACGGTTCCGAAATGGCTACGGTTGAATTTGTCAACAAGCGTTTGGAGCCCGGCGAGACACAATTCCCGGTTGAGTTCACCAAGGTGTTGAAGTATGATACCATCCAGAAAGATCAGTTCGCATTTGAGCTGACAGAGGGCAGAGGCTTCGCCAAAGGCACCACTGTTAAGAATGATGCTGCCGGTAAGGTTCTGTTCGGTGACGTTATCGTGAAGTATGACAAGACCGGCACCAAGCAGGACGACAACACGACACACACCATCTACCTCAAGGACAGCGACTTTAACCAGGACGGCGACGCAACCCTTACCTTCGTAGCAAAAGAGCTTGTCGGCAACGAGACAGGTATGATCTACGACGGTATGTCTGTCACCTTGACGGTAGTTATCCATCAGGATGTTACCCCCAGCAAGGTTACGCTTAGCGTGAAGTCCTCCGACCACAGCAAGGGCGGCGAGGCAGTTACCGACTTTGTCAACATCAAGACCGGTCTCGTAACCATCAAGAAGACGGTTAAGAAGATTGACGAAAGCGGCAATGTCGTTGATATTGATCCCGCAGTAGACGTCAAGGCAGCTTCCCAGACCTTTAAGGCTCTGGTAGAGGTTAAATATCCCGAATCGACTCAGTTTGTTTCTGCAGCCGGTTTGGCATACACAGCTTCCGATTTGAGCGGCTCTCACAAGATCGGCAACGACGGCAAGGTTGAGCTCAAGCACAACAGAACCATCACGATCGACGGTCTGTTCAAGGGCACCATCGTCAGAGTTACGGAAGATCCCGATCCCAACTACACCACTTCCTACACTTCACAGGAAGCAACTGTCGGCGGAGAGGTTAATTTCGTACACATCACCAATACGCTCCAGAAGCCCGGTCAGGTAACTCTGGACGTCTCCAAGCAGTTCACTGAAGATGCCTTGAAGGCAGGCGTGAACAAAAAAGAAAACACCAACAAGTTTATATTCCAGATGACAGGCGATAAGAGCAATCCGGTTCTGGCGAATTACGATTCTACCGTTGTTCTCGATAAGTACGACGCGGATGACAAGCTGATCACCACAGGTACTTTTGCTCCTCTCGTATTCCCGGCTGAGTATCAGTACGGTCAGGGCACAGACGTGAAGTTCACGGTTGTCGAAAAGACTGTCGATACTAACGACAAGAATATCATCTACGATACAAGCGTATTTGAGGTTACGTACACTGTTTCACAGGGTGCAAGCGGTCTCGTAATTTCCGGTCCGACCATCACCAAGGATGGCGAGCCTGTTTCCGGCATCACCACTCCTGTATTCACCAACGATTACAAGCGCGGCGATGTGAAGATTGTTAAGGCAATCGAGGATTATGACGGTTCTGCTATCACAGATGTGGCTGTTGCAGACGTGGAGTTCCCCGTAACTGCAACCGTTAAATATCCCAACGGTACGGATACAACCGTAAACGGCACCATCAGTGTGAACAAACCCTTCGAAATCAAGGATCTCCCCTACGGCACCAAGGTTAGCGTTACCGAGACCGATACCAAGGGCATGACGCTCAAGAGCATCGATCCCGAAGAAGTGACCGTCGGTGAGGAGATAAAGGTTATTACCGTAACCAACAAGCGTACCGATATCGTACCTACAGATGTACAGATTTCTGCCAAGAAGATTCTCAAAGGTGCAGACATCTCGAAGTATGACAAAGAGTTTGAGTTCAAGCTCACAGGCAACGGCATCAACATGACTGCCAAGAACGACGCCACCGGCAACGTTCTCTTTGACAAGATTAACTTCCGTCTGAGCAACGGCACAGGCGATGTTGCAGAGAAGGACACCATCCTTGTTGACAAGGCAGACGCTATTGCGGGCAAGGTATTCACCTTCACTGTCAGCGAGATCCCCGGAAACCGTGCAGATATTGACTTTGATACCAATACCTACGACGTGGACGTCAAGGTAACAGCCGTTACAACGCTCGGCAAGATTGAGCTCAAAGCAGAAGTTATTTCGCAGGATATTCCTACCTTTGTCAACCCCAAGCTTGGCAAAGTTAAACTCACCAAACTGGTCAAGGATATCGACGGTTCTGCTGTGAAACCCGACGTAGACTTCAAGTTTACCGCAAAGGCAGACGGCAAGATCCTCGATGACAACATCATTATCAATGTATCCAAAGCAGATCAGGCAACATACACAACAAAGTATCTCCCGGTTGGCACCGTTGTCACCTTCGAAGAAGTTGACGCAGCCGGCTTCGAGTGCAAGCAGCCCATTCAGAACGTCACCGTAACAGACGATACCGACGGTTCCGAAATGGCAACAGTTGAATTTATCAACCAGCGTCCGCAGCCCGGACAGACAAGCATTGTTCTCTCCGCTCTCAAGACGGTAGAAGGTTACAAGCTTTCCGAAAACGATTTCAGCTTCACAGCGAAGGGCAGAGGTCTCGACGAGACTGTGAAGAATGCGGCCACCGGCAGCATCACCTTCAGCGAAATCGTTTATAAGTACACCAAGGGCAGCGAGCAGGATCAGGGCAATACGGTTTATCTCCGCGACAGCGACTTTGTTGACGGCAAGGCTACTCTCAACTATGAGATTAAAGAGGTTGTCGGCAAAAATAACGACATCATTTACGCGACCAACACCGTAAAAGCAGTTGTGACCGTTGTGAAGACCGAAACCGCAAGCACAATCACGCTCACAGCAACGGCTGCATATCCCGACGGCACAACCTTCACAAACCCCGCACGCAAGGGTAGTGCAACCATCATCAAGAAGGATCAGGAAGGCAATCCTGTAGACGGCGTGGAGTTTACCTTATTCAAGGTTACCTCCGACGGTCTGTCCAGAGACGATGTTCTCAAGAACGGCGTAAAGGTTGGCGCTAAGACAACCAGCGGCGGCACTGTTAAGTTTGAGGATCTCGACCTCTATGTTGACGACGCCCAGACTCTGAGCAATCCGTCCTATCAGTGGTATTGCTTCGCTGAGACCGATCCCGGTCAGGGTCACAACCTCAACAGCGAGCTGACCTTCTTCCAGATCCCCACAGAGGGCGTCTATGACGTAGAGTTTACTTACATGAACGGTAAGATTACTGTACCCACCTCCGGTGGCGAGGGTATGTTCACCTTCACCGTAGCAGGCTCCATCATCCTCGCAGTTGCGGCTGTGATGCTTGCAGCATACGTGATCTTTACAAAGAAGTCTCGTAAAAAATCTTCACACTAAGTTGTAAATAAAACTGATTAAAGGAGAATGAATGATGAAAATTACAACCAGAGTTATCTCTATTGTGCTGGCAGCTCTCATGCTTGCGGCAATGATTCCGTTGACAATAGCTTCTGCTGCAAACACCTATCAATTGAAAGTAACCAGCACCAAAGAAGGTTTTGCATTTGAGATCATCAAGGTTGCTGATATTGATACCACAAAGGGTACCTACAGCAGCACCGACTATCCCGATGTTCTCACCGCTCTCAAGAAGGGTGACGTAATCGCAGCTCTCGCAGCCTGCGACGCCATTGACTGGAGCAAGCAGTCTTATACTCCTGTTGCTACTTACGCAACCACCGATACAGGCGTTAAGACAATTGATGTTCCCGCAGGTGTGTACTATACCAGATGCACCAAAATGCCCGACACCGTTAAGTCTGTCAAGAACCGCATTATCCCCGTTCCCTACTATGAGGATGATCAGTGGAAGACTCCTACCGAAGTGATCGATCTTGCTTCCAAGATCGTCATTGAGCCCGAAGTTGAAAAGTCCATCATCGAGGACGGCAAAAAGACTGACCACAGTGTTGTCAGCATCGGCGACACCGTTGAGTTTGAGCTCCTCGCTACCGTTGCAGGTTCTGTGACCGAGAAGCTCGACAAATATGCGATCGTGGATACCATGGAGAAGGGTTTCACTTACACCAAGGATTCTGAAACCGTATCTCTTGTGAAAAACGGTGCAGCTCCCAAGGTTTTGGGTAAGTCGGAGTATACAATGACTTTTGCCAATGACGGTACAGACTCTTTCCGCGTTGATATTGCTCAGAGCGTACTTGACACCGACGAGTTTTATAGCTACACGGACGTAGTCGTCAACTTCAAGGGTGTGCTCAATGACGACGCAAAGATCGGCAAAGAGGGCAACGTGAACAAAGACGAGCTCGTTTACAAGCATAAAGGACAGCCCGAGACACATGTTCCCGGTAACGAAGTTTATGTATTTACCTGCAAGATCGACGTAACCAAGATCGACGAAGCTACAAAGGCTCCCGTTAAGGACAACCCCGCTGAGATCACCCTGTTTGCTGCTGACAAAAAGACTGTTTTGGCTAAGGGTATGACTGACAGCAACGGTCAGATCGACTTCAAGGGTCTCAAGGCAGGCACCTACTACGTTCAAGAGACCAAGGCTCCTAAAGGCTACAACCTCAATACCACTATGTATGAAGTAAAGCTCGTTCCCGTTATTTCTAAGGAAGGCGGCAAGCTCGTTATGACGCTCGATACCTCCACAGGTACCAGCAACGTAATCGAGGTTGAGGATACCAAATCCGAAATTCCTACTACTGGTGGCGCAGGTACCATGATGTTTATGATCATCGGTGGCAGCCTCATTCTTCTCGCAGGCGCTCTCTTCGTTGTTGTTATGAAGAAGAAAAGCAGCAAGTAAGAAACAACTGCATCTAAGCTGACAGAGTGTCTTTCAGCTTAACCACAACCGGCGTGTCTTCGGACACGCCGGTTTTTTTCGGCAGAATCGCGGTGCCGGAGCTTTGCTTGACTTTCTGCGTGGTTTCGGGTACAATAACAATGTATGACGTCAAGAAAGGAGAGTTAAGTTTGGTTTTTTCCAGCTTGGTGTTTCTGTTTGCTTATCTCGCGCTGACTCTGTTGATCTACTACGCTGTTCCGCGTAAGGGCAGAAACATTTTCTTATTCTTCATCAATCTCCTGTTTTACGGCTGGGGAGAGCCGACGCTGGTATTTTTGATGGTGTTCAACATCTTCTTCAACTACCTCGGCGGTTTTCTTGTCGACAAATTCAGGCAGGACGATAAGAAAAAGAAGCTGTTTCTGGTTTTGACCTGCGTGTTGGATATCGGCATTCTTGCCGTATTCAAATATATGGGGATGCTTGTCGGTACCATCAATATGCTCCCTTTCCTGCAAATTCCTACCGTGCAAATCAGTTTGCCCATCGGCATTAGCTTCTATACGTTCCAAACGATGAGTTACGTCATTGACGTTTACCGCAACGACGCGCCGGTGTCTAAAAGCTTTATCAATTTCGGTACCTACGTTGCCCTCTTTCCGCAGCTGATTGCGGGTCCGATCGTTCGCTACCGCGACGTTGCCTATCAGCTCAATCACCGAAACGAAACGCTCGACCGCTTCACCAAGGGCGTCAAGCTGTTCTGCGTGGGTCTGGGCAAAAAGGTACTCATTGCCAATCAGATGGGCGCGCTGACCACCGCTATGTTCGGCAATCCCGAAGAAAACGGCGTGTTGGGTACGTGGGTTGGCATCCTCGCCTACACTTTCCAGATTTATTTTGACTTTTCGGGTTACTCCGATATGGCGTGCGGACTGGGTAACCTGTTTGGCTTCGAGTTCCTAAAAAACTTTGAATATCCCTATATCTCCACTTCCATTACGGACTTTTGGAGGCGGTGGCATATTTCTCTTTCTACGTGGTTTAAGGAATATGTGTATATACCGCTCGGCGGCAATCGTAAGGGCGTCAAACGCCAGATCATCAATCTCCTGATTGTTTGGGGGTTGACGGGACTTTGGCACGGCGCGTCCTACAACTTCATTTTTTGGGGCCTGTACTACGGGTTGCTCCTGATTCTCGAGAAATTTGTCCTCAAAAAACGCCTCGATCGTTTGCCTGGGTTTGCGCGGCATATCTACACTCTTTTTATTGTGATGATCGGCTGGGGACTTTTCTACTTCACAGACGTCAACCAGCTTTTCGGTTTTCTCGGAGACCTCTTCAATTTCGGAAACGGTGTTTGCAGTCAGAGCGCGTGGAACCTGACGCTCAGTTACCTACCGATTCTGGTGATTGCCGGCATTGCCGCAACGCCGCTCGGCGCGAACCTTTACGCGACGTTCAGCCAAAAGAAGTATATCTGGATTGCCGAGACTGTTTTTTGTGTCGTCATTCTTTTTGTGAGTACGGCAAGTCTCGTCCATCAGAGCTACAACCCGTTCCTGTATTTCCGGTTCTAACCTCCACCAAACACGGATCAAGATGACTATGAAACATACACCTGAATCAATCAACCATAAAACTCAAAACGAAAAAACCAAAGTGTTCCCAAAGAAGAACGAACAGAAGAATCCGATGGATCTCTCTGCAAAAATTTATACGGATTCCACTCCTGCGGTTAATGAGGCGAGCGGTAAATGGCGCTTTTTGCCTGCCATATGCTTTTTGGTGTTTATTTTCGGACTCAGCATTTGGTTTTGTGTCGCGCCCAAATCCGGCTACAGTTCTTCGGAGAAGCGCTATTTGCAGGAATTTCCGGCAGCGACGTACAAGAGCCTGTCAAGCGGTAAGTTCGGCAAGGATTTCGAGAGCTATCTTGCCGATCATTTCCCCGTGCGCAACTTCTGGGTCGGTTTTAACAGCTACTATAACCTCGGTTTAGGAAACAACGGCGCAAACGGTGTGTATAACGGCGCGGACGGCTATCTGATAAACAAGCCCGTCTCCGTTGCCAATAATGTTGAAAAAAACCTTTCTGCGGTCGTGGATTTTCAGAAGAACCTCGGAGACGGCATACCCGTGGCGGTGATGTTTGCTCCCTCTACGGGCTATGTGACAACGGATAAGCTTCCCTGGATTCATGACAGCTACCGAGATGACCGCTATTTCAACACAGCCAAGCGTGTTCTTTCGGAGAACGGTATCACCTTTGTGGATCTGCGCGAAAGCTTCCTAAAGGCGCATGCGGACGGCGAACAGCTCTACTACCGCACAGACCACCACTGGTCGACGGCAGGCGCTTACATCGGCTATACCAAGCTCTGTGAATCGCTGGGCAAAAAGCCGCTGGACAAATCCGTGTTCCACGTGGAGGATTATCCGAATTTCTACGGAACCACGTATTCAACGAGCGGCTTTTGGCTGACCGGCCCGGACAGCGTGCAGGTGTGGAGCAACCCGGCAAACAAGGGCAATATCCACGTTCGCATTACAGACGGCGTCGATACCAAGTCGAACGATTCGTTCTATTTCTACAGCCACCTCGATGAGGACGACAAATACCCCGTTTTCCTCGACGGCAATCATGCGGTGACGGAAATCACCAATTCGAATGTGAAAGAGGGAACGATTCTGTTGGTTAAAGACAGCTTCAGCCATTGTTTGGCGCCGTTCCTCGCAGAGAACTATCACAAGGTGGTGCTTGTCGATATGCGTTACTACAAGCTCAGTGTGTCTGATTTTGCCCAAAAAGAACAGGCGGATCAGGTTGTTGTGCTTTACGGCATCGACAATTTTGCCACGGATACCGATTTGGTTTGGGTCGGATAAGTCGTTAACTGCTGTCCTGCCTGTCTATATGTGCGCACCAGGCTCCCGCTGTTGAAAGACAGCGGGGCTTTTTGGTTTCCGAAGAGGGCGCAGTTTTCCCTTGTTGCAGTGGGTTTTCATTTTCAGAGGCGCGAGACCGAGTTCGTCGGCGTTTTGGGGTTCCTGCTTTTTTTGCCGCGGCCATTTTACCGCACACCGTTGGAGTTGGATGCCTTGCTGTGGCGGAAAAAGGAGCAACGTCTCCGAGAACCTCCGTGATCACGCGCGCGCTGAGAGAGTGTTCTTCTTCTATTTCTTCTTCTTTATCTTTTTCGTCTTCTTCTTCTTGTAACGACTCGTTACGACTTGTTGTGTTTGGTGACGACCCGCGGCGCATGGCAGCAACGCGCTGATTGCGTTCACACATCGTTCGGTAGCTTTCGAACTCACTGTCAAGATTGCGGCGCATAAACGAAAAAGTCATTTGTAATGCGAGATCGTCGCTGAAATCAGGTTCGGCGTCCTCGACGGCATACGCGTAAATTGCCATGATCAGCTTGCCGACCTGCTTCTCGGAAAGCAGTTGCAGCGAAGCGAAGTTATCGAGGTAGAGACGGAAAAAAGTCGGTTTTTTCATACTGATCACCCTTTCGTTTATACGGTGATAACGGAATGAATTGCATAGTTTTATGCAATTCACCCGTCACGTTCCCGGCTCCGGACAGGACGGAAATGCAGAGAAATACGTGTATATTTTTTCCGTTTTTGTCCATTATAAGAGCAGAGGTGAACAGCATGAACGATATTGAAATGTTAAATTGTATTGCACAGGGAGCCGAGATGGGGTGTCAGGGCGTGACGGCGGTGCGGAAGCGGATCAGGAACGGGGCAGTGGATCAACTGTTGCTGTCGCAGATGACGCGTTACGGCAAAATTTATCACGCTGCCGGATTGATGCTGCGTAACCGCGGTGAAAACATCCGGCACATCAGTCCGATTGCCAAAAAGATGACGCGGCTGAGCGCAGAAATGGATTTGCGGCGCGACAGCACGCCCTCGCACGTGGCAGAAATGATGATCAAGGGCAGTACGATGGGCGTTAACAAGCTGGTACACAGCTTGCGCTCATATGACCGCACCGATCCGACGGTGACGCTCCTCGCAAAAAAACTCCTCGATACCGAGGAGGAACACATCCGGGAGTTGCGCACATTCGTCTGACGGCAGCCGCGCTGTCTGCCGGTATCAAGAAAAACAACAGAGAGGCAGGGAAAACCAACCTCTCTGTTGTTTGTTGTATCATATTAAGCTCTGCGAATGAAGCGTTTGATCCGCTGTCAGACAGAACCCGTTCCAAAGGCGAAGAAAACGTTTTTGGTGCACGGATAAGCGCGGGATCAGGTTTGGAGGAGCAGGAAGCTCTGGGGCTGCATTTGGATTTTGCCGTTGCTGATTTCCGCCTGACCGATTTGATAGATCACATCGCCGTTGAAACGTGTTTCTGTCTCAAAGTATGCAGCGGTCGGGTTAAAGTACATCACCAGACTGCCTCTGCGGTAAGCAAACGCCAGATGATCGCTGACGGTCATAAATTCCAGTTCGCCGTTACCGTGCAGGTCGGCATATTGGTGACGCAGGGCAATCAGGTCTGTGACCACGCGGTAAATGCTGTTGGGGTCGTCCTTTTGGTTTTCAACCGTGGGAGCGTCATCGCTCGAGTCCACGGGCAGATACGGATTGTCGCTCGTTGAGAAACCGAGGTTTTTGCCGGCACACCATTGCATGGGCGTGCGCGAGCCGGTGCGCGAATAAGCACCCTCTTTGCTGACCAGACCCTTTAAGTATCGCATACCGATTTCGTCTCCGTAGTAGAGGAAGGGAACGCCGGGCATGGTGAAGATAAAGGCATTAATCAGCTTGATCGTCTGCGTGTCGTGATAGGCGGTCACGCGCGGGATATCGTGGTTGTCGGTCATAAAGCAAATGTAACCGTTCTCTTGGGTGAGGTAGTAATTAGGCAGATACTCGTCGGTAAACGCCTTGAGATTGCCCTGACCGTTGGGATGGAATATCGACTTGTCGCCAAAGTTGCCGTAGCGGAACAGGCGCGAATAGCCGTTGCCCTCGTGATCGAGATAAAAGTCCATGTGGAAGCCGGAGTTGTTGATGGCGCGTTCGGGATGACACCACTCGGCGACCAGTGCGCACTCGGGATACTCCTTGTCCATCATTTCGCGGATACCGCGCCAGATACGCGCCGTGGCGATTTTTTCGTCGTCGTTTTTGACCAGTGAATCCGCCATGTCCACACGGAAACCGTCAGCGCCCTTGTCCATCCAGAAGCGCATGACGTCTTTCATCGCCTCGGCAGTTGCCTGACAGGCAGGATCATCTGTGGACAGCTGCCACTCGGGATGTGTGATCTCATGGAAACCAAAATTCAGGGCAGGCTGTCTGCTGAAGAAGTTGGTCATGTAGTTGCCGTCGCGCTCGCAGATGCCGCAGATCATGCGGTATTCGGGGGGAGCGTCCCAGACGCTTTTGGTAAAGATATAGCGGTCGGAGAATTCGTTCTTCTCGGCTTTTTTGGCTTCGAGGAACCACGGGTGCTGATCGGAGGTGTGTCCCGGCACGAGATCGAGCAGAATCTTGATTCCCTTTGCGTGAGCTATTTCGAACAGACGCACCAAATCCTCGTTGGTGCCGTAGCGCGGCGCAACCTTTTTGTAGTCTCGTACGTCGTAGCCCGCGTCCATGAAGGGAGAGTCAAAAATCGGATTGAGCCAGATGGCGTTGCAGCCCAGATCCTTCACATAATCGAGTTTCTCGATGATGCCCTCGATATCGCCGATACCGTCTCCGTTGGTATCGTAAAAGCTTTGCGGATAAATTTCGTAGAATACAGCGTCATTGAGCCAGTTAGGCATCAAAATCACCCTTTCTGAAAAAATATTATTTGAATTTATTGTAGCATTTTGCCGAGGGTTTGGCAATTGTTTTTCCAAAAAAAATCACTTGCACGGACATGTTTTTTGTCATAGAATGATTATATATGAGCGGAGAAAAGCCCCGGGCTTCTGTCCGCTTCCAAACGGAGGTAATTCTATGACCGTCAACAGGCTTAGCGGCAACCGAATACTGATTATATTGGGGGAGGGTGATCTGCGCGACTATGCCCTCAATATAGAGCGCATGGATGCTGACGACAGCCATGCCATGCGCGTTTTGACCTCTCTGACGCACGCTGCCTGCCGCAGGGAGGGAATCGCTGTCAAAAACCGTCGGCTCCGTGTGGAGGCAATGCCGCTGGGAAAGGATTGCTATCTTCTTGTCACGGTGAGCAAAAGCCGGCAGTACAGCCGCCGGCCGGCTGCACTCTGCTATCGCTTTGCGCAGGCAGGAGAGTTGACGGACTGTCTCGGACAGCTGTTCCGGGCAGGCTTCGTTTTGCCGCGCAGCGCGCTCTATGTGTATGAAAACGCCTACTACCTGGTTTTGAGCTATCCGGCTCTGCCGCGGCAGGCGCGCGGAATCCTCAGCGAACACAACGCTGTGCGCTGCAGACCGCTTGACGGCGCGTATGTCGGCGAGCACGGAAAAACGCTTTGTCCGCACGGCGCGGTGCAATATATTGGAGGATTTTTTGTCTGAAACAAAAAAGCTGCACATAAGCGGGATTTATATGCAACTTAATGATTTTGCGGAATGGCATTAGAAAATCTAAACAAAAACTTGACTTATGAACAAAAATATGCTATCATCCCATAGGAAAATTCAAAGAAAAGAGGTAATCAAAAAGCTTCAGAAAATGGTTAAGAAACTGATTGGCGGAACTATGAAAAATAAAATTATTAGCATATGTTTTATTGTAGCATTGATCGTTTTTTCATCATTTTCTCTTATAGTTTATGCGGCAAGTGATACGTATCATTCCACTCTTGCGTTTCAAGGAGAACATACCGGTCAAACTCGAACATACACACATAGAAATATTTCATATGCAGCTTCCGCTTATAGTACTCTTGGCGGAAAAATCGTTACCGCTAATTCAAATTATGCTAAGACCTATACAGTTTCTCTCTATAGAAAAACCGGATGGTTTATATCTGAAAAAGTAGGAAGCAGTAGCCTAAGTCGGTATCAGTTTGGGACAGCTTCTTGGACAAATGTTGGCGCCGGTGACTATTTCTTTTATTTCACAAAGGCACGAGATGGGGTTGATGTGAACTCTAACAATGTGCTCATGGAAGGATATTAATGATTACATACGAATTCGCAGTATTGATAGGAGCAGTTCTTTTCATTGCATACATTGTTTATGCTCTGATTTTGAAGCGTAGTCTTAAAAGAGTGCTTGTAGGCAGTGTGTTTATTGTTTATTTGACAGGCGTAGCAATTGTAACTTTATTTCCGATCGTTTACGATGATGCAGTTGTGTATACGGATACAATAGAGTGGTATAATTTTATACCATTTAAAACAATTTCATCTGCATTTCAAAACGGCATAACCGTAACTGCTGTTACACAGGTAATGGGTAATATTGCGTTATCTGTACCGTTTGGAGTAATGGTGCCGATATTATTTAAAATTCCGGAATGGTGGAAAAAACTATTCCTTGCATTATCGTTTAGTGTAACAATTGAGTTAGCGCAACTGTTAATCGGTATAGCGATCGGCAATATGTATCGAAATATTGATGTGGATGATATGATCCTGAATGTGTTAGGAGCATATGTAGGCTATGTCATTTATGCCGTTATTCCCCGGAAGATAAAGCAGATGTCATGAAATCATCTGATTTTAAGCGTCTGTAAATGCAGCACAGATGTAAACGCAAAGGGCGCATGGAGTCCCGACAGTGGTGTCAATGCTGCGGTATGGAACCCGTCATACACAGGAATCCGCTTGGCGTACAAGTGGATTCCTTCATTTTAGGAATAAAGGGAGAGGGTTGACATTGACAGGTAAGCGTAAAAAAATACCGATCATAACGGCGGCGATTGTCGTGGCGGCACTTTCGGTCACGGCGTGTTTCTTTTTTTTGTGCGGAGCCGATAAGACGAAAACGATTGTGCAGGAGAATGAATACATCGATCTGGATGTTGAGCGCGACGAGGAAACGAAAGGGATGTTTGGGTATACAGCCGCGTTTCCTTGGTATTCCGGCACCGTCAGGGCAAGGGCGCTGTCAACAGAGTTGTATGATGACGTTACGCAGGTTCCCGGGTTGTCGGATGATGAACTGTCCTATCTTCAATCGCAGAGTAGAGAGTCGGAAAGCGGAAAAAGTTTCATGCTGGTGTGTATGGAGCTTGAAAATATATCTGCGGTTCTCAGCGATCCCCGGCGCTCCGGTGATGAACCGGCGGATGTGTTTTTGATCAATTTCTTTTCGCCTGTTCTTTTTGATGAACACGGCCGAGATACAGCGCATCCAATCGGCGAGTGTGTGTATTTTGACCGGCACGAGCCGTTTGACGCATTAAAAGAAAACCATAACAAAGGATATTTTCGCGTGGGTGAAAAAAGTTTTCAGCAGGGAGCTTCGCTGGCGTTTCAGTTAGGTTTTTATTTAGATGAAAAAATTTCGCAGGGAGACAGTGTTGTCCTGAAAATCGGCGTCAGTGATCAGATGAAATACGGAATTCAGTTAACCCCCAAAAGGAAGTGAAAGCGGTGAAGCTAATTAAAATAGAAATGCGGAAGGCGCTGCAAGGCAAACCGTTTCTTATATCGCTGGTGATTGGCGTGACGATTGCGGTTTTGGGGGCGGTTTTCGCGATTCTGCAGGAATATGACATATGGCACGCTTGGGAAAAGATAATTAACGCGGATGGAACAATGAACAGCAACCCTCTGCTTGCCGTCAGCTCATTGTTTAGGGTGTGGCTCGGGGGAAATGTAGACTCCGTTTATACCATGGTGTTTTATTACTTTCTGCCGTTGTTGGCGGCGCTGCCCTATTCTTGGTCGCTGCGCAGCGAGTTGAAAAGCGGTTTTGTGAAGCATATGGTGCTCAAGTGCGGCAGACTGCGTTATTATTTCGCGAAGTTCAGCGCCGCTTTTTTGACCGGAGCGGTGACGGTTTTCATCCCGCTGGTCATCAACTATATCATTGTCGCCTGTTTTGTGCCGGCGCGGATGCCGGATCCCGGAGATGTGATTTATCATGCGGTTTACAGAGATTTTCTGTTTTCCAAGTTATTCTATACTGCGCCCTTGCTGTTTGATATTGTTTTTATGCTTTTGGACGCGCTGTTTGCGGGTGTCTGGGCATCCTTTGTGCTATCGCTGGCGTTTTTTGGGTTGAACAAATTTGTGATTCTCATCGGATCCTATATTTGTTTGCTGTTCCATCAATACATAACAAGGGTTATCGTTGCGTATCGTTTTTTTATCGAGTTATCCCCGTTTGACTTTCTAAGAGCATATCAAAGCGGCTCGCCACCCAATGGTTTGGTTGTGGCGGCGACGCTGTTGGTGATTTTTGGTGCAGGCGTTGTCGTGACGGTTGTAAGAGGAACGCATGATGACGTTTTTTAAACTGGTTTTATTTGATATATACAACGGGATTGTCAAAAGATGGAGATATGTGCTTTTGTTTTTCCTGGTGACGTTGATGACAAATGTTATTCTGTATATCAAGTGGCAGAATCTCGGCGTTGACATTCCGGAAGCGCTCAGCGAACGATTAACGTTCGGAGATTATATCCTGTACCCGATGGCAGGAATAAGGGAATATGTGCCGGATAGCGGTATGCCGATTGTTGTACCGGCATTATGGCTGTTTATTGTTTTGCTAACGGCGTATGTCACGCTTCATTATGCTGATGATGATTTACACGGTTTTGGCGTCAATACCTTGGTGTTGTCCCAAAAACGAATATACTGGTGGTTGTCAAAATGCTGCTGGTTGTTTTGCAGTATCTTGGTTTATGTTGCCGTGATGTGTGTGTCATCATTGTTATTTGTCTGGATTTCGGGCGGCGTTATTTCTACACAGATCTCTCAGACCATGCCGCAAATTCTGGAGCTTAACCCGCGAGAGCTAGTTGATGCGCCGTGGGATATCACGGGAGCCTTGTGTTTGTTTCCGCTGACAGTCTTTGCGGTTTGTCTGATCCAGACGCTGTTGTCTCTTTATATCAGACCCCTGTTAAGCTTTGTGGTTTCGGCGGTTATACTGCTGATGTCAGCGTATGCTCAGAACCCGTGGCTTATCGGAAATTACGCTATGACCGTCAGAACGGATATCTTCGTTGAGCATACCCCGGTCAGCGTAAGCGCCGGCTTGATGATCGTTCCCTTGATATGTGTGGCAGCGGTTGCTTGCGGTGTGTTTAGAATCAATCGTATGGATATCATCAACAGGGAGGCGTAGGTTATGCAAATTCAATGGAATCCGGTCATCAAACGGAATACCGTGATTGATCAAATCTCTCTCAGGCTGGAGTCGGGAAACGTTACGGGCTTTAAGGGCATCAACGGCTCGGGTAAAACCATGCTGATGCGGTTGATTGCGGGTCTCATAAAAACGATGGCGGGAGAAGTGGTGATAGACAGACTACAGTTGGGGAAGGATATGTTATTGAGCATATTCGAGCGGCTCGCCACCCAACGGTTTGGTTGCGGAGGCGACGCTGTTGGTGATTTTTTTGGGGGAGCAGGAGTCGTCGTGACGGCTGTCAGAGGGAAGCATGATGACGTTTTTTAAACTGGTTTTATTTGATATATACAACGGGATTGTCAAAAAATGGAAATATGCAATTCTGTTTTTTCTGGTGACGCTGATGACAAATGTTATTCTGTATATTCTGTGGCAGGATCTCGGCGTTGACATTCCGGAAGTGCTCAGCGAGCGATTAACGTTCGGAGATTATATCCTGTATCCGATAGCAGGAATGGGAAGTGGCGGAGCGCCTGTTTTACCGGTGTTATGGTTGTCTGTTGTTTTGTTAACGGCATATGTCACGCTTCATTATGCTGATGATGATTTACACGGTTTTGGAGTCAAGACGTTGGTATTGTCCAAAAAACGAACATACTGGTGGTTGTCAAAATGCTGTTGGCTGTTTTGCAGTGTATTGGTTTATTTTGCCGTAATGTGTGTGTCATCATTATTGTTTGTCTGGCTTTCGGGCGGCGTTGTTTCTACACAGATCACTCATGCCATGCCGATAATTCTGGATATCAGCTCGAACGAGTTGGTTGTCGCGCCGTGGAATATCACGGGAGCCTTGTGGTTGTTTCTGCTGACAGTCTTTGCGGTTTGCCTGATTCAGACGGTGTTGTCTCTTTATATCAGACCTCTGTTAAGCTTTTTGGCTTCGATGGTTATGCTGTTGCTGTCGGCGTATGTTCAGGCCCCGTGGTTCATCGGGAATTTCGCTATGGCGGTCAGAACGGATATTTTCGTTGAGCATACCCCGGTCAGCGTAATCGCCGGCTTGATAATCGTTCCCGTGATATGTGCGGCAGCGATTGCTTGCGGTGTGTTTAGAATCAATCGTATGGATATCATCAACAGGGAGGCGTAGGTTATGCAAATTGAATTGAATCGGGTCAGCAAAGTCATCAAACGGAATACTGTGATTGATCAAATCTCTCTCAGGCTGGAGTCGGGAAACGTTACGGGCATTAAGGGCGTCAACGGCTCAGGCAAAACCATGCTGATGCGGTTGATCGCGGGTCTCATAAAACCGACGGCGGGAGAAGTGGTGATAGACGGACAGCAACTGTGGAAGGATATTTCATTTCCGAAAAGTATTGGTCTGTTAATAGAAAACCCCGCTTTTCTTGACAGCTACAGCGGTTTTGATAATCTCAAGATCTTAGCCTCCATCAACGATGTGATCGGCGATGACAGAATCAAAGAGGTTCTCTCTGCGGTGGGACTGGAAACTGCCGGCAGGAAAAAGTATAAGGCTTATTCTCTGGGCATGAAGCAGCGCCTTGGTATTGCAGCAGCGATCATGGAGTCCCCGGATCTCATCCTGTTGGATGAACCCACCAACGCGTTGGATTCCGACGGCGTTGAAATGGTGAAGGAGATTGTACGCAGGGAAAAAGAACGGGGAGCGCTGGTAATTGTAGCCTGTCATGACGAAACCGTTATCAACGAAATGGCGGATGATATCATTTATTTGAGCGACGGCGTCGTCACAAAGACAGTACATAAACGGGAGTGCACAGATGAAGCGTAAAAAATGGATTGTGGGACTGGCAGTCTTTGTTTTAGTTGCCTCCGTTGCGGAAAGGATTGTATATGTTAACGCGTCCGCCCGACAGGTTGTGGAGGAGCGTTACGATATGCATGAATGGGTTGATTTGGACGGCGCCTTTCATGATACAGCGAAAGAGCAAACGCAGGGATACTCGGTTAGGGTCAATTCGGCGGAGCTGACGTCTTACAGTAATTATATTGCCCAATACAACGGAGACGATAATCTGATTCCGGAGAGTTCACGACCGGAAAAGATCATCGATGTGGAGGTAACGATCAAAAATACCGGTAACACCGACGGTCATGTTATGTTGTTTGGGTGGGGGCTGCAAACCGTTAATGACGAATGGGTTCCGTGTGTGGAATTGTGGTCGCTATCGCAGCCGAATGTCGATGACAATGCAAAAAAAATGAACTTTGTTCTAAAGCCCGATTCGGAGTATACCATGAGTATCCCGTACAAATCAAATGGCGGATACGAGCAGCTTTATCATACTTACCCGATCGAGGATCAGTACGGTTTGGTTGTATCCAGAGCGCCTGTCAAGAAAATCATCCATATTCCGTTAATTTGAGTAATACCGCTTTTATGTGTTGAAAAAAGAACAGAAGCCGGGTCAAAGCTGTTACGGTTTTGACCCGGCTTCTGTACCGCTTTCACTGCCCAAATATGCGTTTGGCGGTGTCAACGCTTTCCTTGGCGTCGCGGCAGTAGTAATCCGCGCCGATTTTGGCGGCGTATTCCTCGGTGAGCACCGCGCCGCCGACCATAATTTTTACGCGGCAGGAGCCGTCGGGGTGCTGCAGCGCAGGAGTTTCGCGGAGCAGGCGGATGGTGTCCTCCATGCTCTTGAGGGTGGTGGTCATCAGGGCGGAAAGCCCGACTGCCGTGATGTTCTGCGCGACGGCAGTGTCGGCGATCAGCTGCGGATCCACATCCCGCCCGAGGTCGACCACGGTGTAGCCGTAGTTGTCGAGGAGGGTTTTGACGATGTTTTTTCCGATATCGTGAATGTCTCCCTTGACCGTGGCGAGGATGATTTTTCCCTTGCTCACGCTGCCGCCTCCGGTTTTGCCGAGGTGCTTTTTGATGACCTCAAAGCAGACCTGCGCCGTATTCGCGCTCTGGATCAGCTGCGGCAAAAAGATTTTTTTATGTTCAAAATCCGCGCCCACCCGGTCGAGTGCGGGAATTAACCGTTCGTTGACGATCATCATGGCGTCCTCGTGTTCCAAAAGTCGTTCGGTCGCTGCCGCACCCTCGGATTTCAGTCCGCTGTAGACGGCGGTAAAGAGGTCGGTGTCCCCTTGCGGCTGTCGCACGGGCTGCGCGGGTGCATCGTTATAGGCAGCAACGAAATCCGCCGCATGACGGTCTATGCCTGCGAGCACGCGGTAGGCGCGCACCGCGCCGGTCATAGACGCAATATTCGGGTTCATGATCGGCAGATCCAGCCCTTCCTCGAGCGCCATGGTGAGAAAAACGCTGTTGACCAGCTCGCGGTTGGGCAGACCGAAGGAAATGTTGGACACCCCCAAACAGGTTTTGCAGCCCAACTCCGTTTTAACGCGGTGAAGCGCCGTCAGAGTTTCGCGGCAGGCGTCCTGTTCTGCCGAAACCGTCAGCGTCAGGCAGTCGATGTACACGTCGCGCCGGTCAATGCCGAGCGCCTCAGCGCGTTCCACGATTCGCCGGGCTATTGCAAACCGTCCCTCGGCAGTTTGGGGTATGCCGTTCTCGTCGAGCGTCAGGCCGACGACGGACGCACCGTATTTTTTTACCAGCGGAAGCACTGCGGACAGGCTTTTTTCCTCGCCGTTAACGGAGTTGACAATCGGCTTGCCGCAGTAGCGGCGCAGACCTGCCTCGAGTACTGTAGGCTTGGTGGAATCTATTTGCAGGGGGGCAGCGCAAACGCTCTGGATTTCCCGGAGCACACGCGTCATCATCTGTTCTTCGTCGATCTCGGGATGACCGACATTGACGTCGAGGATCTCCGCACCGCCGTTGATTTGCTCCAGTGCCTGTGTCAGAATATAGTCGATGTTGTTGTCGAGAAGCGCCTGACGAAACACCTTTTTGCCCGTTGGGTTGATGCGCTCGCCGATGATGCGCGGTCCGTTTATTTCGACCACAACGCTTGCGCTGCACACGGCGGTGTCCGTGGTTTTGGGGCATGGCGTGTAGCGCCTGTCCGCGAGCATGCCGCGCAGCTTCGCAATATAATCGGGCGTGGTGCCGCAGCAGCCGCCGGCGATTTTCACGCCGTATGGCAGTAGCGCTGCCACACATGCCGCAAAGCGGTCGGGCAGGATGTTGTACGTGTTGCTGTTGGGATCCGGCAGTCCTGCGTTTGCCTTGACAATCAGCGGCAGATCGGTATATTTTGTCATTTCCATGACCACGGGTTCCAGCTCGTCGGGACCGAGAGAGCAGTTAACGCCCAGCGCGTCAACGCCGAGCCCGGTGGCGGTTAACGCGAACGCCGCAGGAGATACGCCGGTAAAGGTTCTGCCGTCGCGTTCAAAGGTCATGGTGGCGAGGATCGGCTTGTCTGTGTGCTCTCTGGCGGCGAGGATGGCTGCTTTCAGTTCCAGCAGATCGGTCATGGTCTCCAAGACAATCACATCCGCCGCGCTGCCTGCCTTCAGTTGCTCACAGAAATAGTCGTAAGCTCGGTCAAAGGTCATCGTTCCTGCGGGCTCGCAGAGCATGCCGACGGGACCTATATCCAGCGCAACCAGCGCCCTGCCGTCTGCGGCGGCATGGGCGTTTTGCATCGCTGCGCCGATGATTTTCGCAACGGAGAAGCCGCTGCCGTCGAGTTTGTAAGCGTTTGCGCCGAAGGTGTTGGCGTAGATGATATCCGCGCCGGCGTCGATGTACGCCCTGTGAAAGGACGTGATCAGCTCCGGTGCGGTGATATTCAGTGTTTCGGGAGAATGCTCATAGTGCGCGCCGCTTTTTTGGATCAGCGTACCCATCGCACCGTCGAGCAGGACAAAGTCTTTTTGATTGAGTAAGGTTTTAAAATCCACAGTGAGACCCCTTTCTTCGGTAAGCGCAGGTTTCGCGCAGGTTGCAGACCGCGCAGCCGCGTCTGCCGCGCGGCACGGGTTTGTCGGAAATACCGGCTGCCGCGGTGATGGATTTGGAGGGCGTGAGTAATAAACTGTCGGTGGTGGTCAGTCCGATCTTGCGAGGAGCGTCGAGCAAACGCAAAAAATCGCGCTGCAGGCGGAGCGGATAATCGCCGTAGCCGGGGCTGAAGCGGAAGGTGAAGTATGCGCGGGGCAGTTGTTGTGCCAGCAGTGCGTCTATTTCCGTGCATATCTGCTCGATCATCGCGCTCGCGAGCGCGTCGAGCACAACGGCGCGCGGCATGTCGGTCAGTTGACTGATGCGGATCAGCCGATCGACCTCTGCGCCGAGCGTGGCGCAGAGAATCACTGCACGGTTGCAGCCCTCCAGATGCTTTGGCATATCGGTGCCGTGTGTCAGCATCTCACAAGGCAGCTCTGTAATTTTATACAGATATTTGGGTCTGGCGGCGCGCAGCAGCGCCGCCTCTGCTTCGTCCAGGAGCATGTTCATGCGCGAGTCGGGCACGACATGCGCGCCGCCCAGCCAGCGCAGTGCTTCCGCACGATTGATGCGGTCAAGCTGTATCATAAGAGACTCGAGACTGCTTCCGTGATACGGCGCGCCACATACGGGTTATTCATGGTGTAGAGATGAATGCCGTCGACTCCGTTGGCGATCAGGTCAACAATTTGCTCGACCGCATAGGCAATGCCGGCATCGCGCAGGGCTTCTGGGCGGCTTTCGTAACGCTGCATGACCTTGCTGAACTTGGCAGGCAGACTTGCGCCGCAGAGCGAGACCATCCTTTCGATTTGAGCCCGGTTAGTGACGGGCATAATGCCGGCTTCGATCGGAACATTGACGCCGGCGATCCGTGTGTGCTCGAGGAAGCGGTAAAAAAGTGAGTTGTCAAAAAAGAGCTGGCTGATCAGGTGTGTTGCGCCCGCGTCAACCTTTTTTTTGAGGTTAAGAATATCCTCCACCGCGTCCTTTGCTTCCAGATGTCCTTCGGGATAGCACGCGCCGGCAATGTCAAAGCCGCCCTGCCGGGTGATGTAGGCGCAAAGCTCGGAGGCATAGCGGAAATCGCACTGCGGCCGAACTCCCTTTGTATAGTCGCCGCGCAGGGCAAGAATGTTTTCAATATGGTGCGCGCGAAAGTCTGCAAGCGTCGCGTCGATATCGGTACGCGTACTGTTGACGCAGGTTAGATGTGCAACGGATTCCACGCCGAGATCGTTTTTGATTTTGGAAGCGATCTCGCAGGTGCGGCTGTGGCCGCCTGATCCGCCGGCGCCGTAGGTAACGCTTACAAAGTCAGGGCGGAGCATACAGATTTCTTCCAGCTTGCCGTAGACAGACTCGATCGGCGATGTCTTTTTCGGCGGAAATACTTCAAAAGAAAAAACAGTTTTTTGTTTGTTTTCAAACAGAGATGTAATTTTCATATCAGGTCCCTTATCTGTGATGATTTGTTTTCCATACATTATATCACTTTTGCGAAAAGAACACAAGTCTTTCGTTGTGACTGTGCGGTTAAAACCGCCGGAAGCGTTCTTACATAATATCATAATTACAAGAAGAACCGTTAGGAAAAGGATTTGCCAATGCTGCCAAATCAGGCGGAGGTTATTCGGCAATATTGCTGCAGTATAGTTTGCGGAATGGTTATTATGACATAAAAGTAGTCGTAATGCACAAAATACAACGAATGTTATTGTTGATTATAAACATATGTCTGATTTGAAAAAAATATGCAAAATAATATTGACTTTTTTCGCGTTCGGGTGTATCATAAGCACGTACTCAAATGTGAGTGCAAAAAACAAAAAAGCAAAATTCAAAACAAAAAGAGAAAATGAGAAAGACATCTTTGAAAACCAGAATCATGAGCATTGTAGCTGCAGCAGTTATGACCTGCTCCGTAGCAGCAGTCAGCATGGCTTCCGCTTCCGCTGCATCTGTTGACACACAGTCCGTTGGTATGGCAAACAAAACATATACCGGATTTGGCGTTACATCCAGTGTTGAGTCTAAGGAAGGTTCTTATCTCGCTGCATGGGTATGGGATGAGAACGGCAACGGCGAATTTGTGAAGGCAAACTACCACCACTATGGATCTAAGATTGACTTTGGTTTCTGTGGTAACTATGTAGGCGCTATTTTCGTACGTGTTAAGGGATACGCAGAGCCCAACTGGAACAATGGAAGCATCATGGCTCAGAGCCGCAATTACAGTGTTAACGAGCTTAAAGAGTACAATCATGTAGCTACGCTTCACCTCGGCATCTAATTGTAATATCGATTAACTTTTTCTTAAGCCAAAAAAACGCTCACCTTGTGTGAGCGTTTTTTTCATCTTTTTTGTTTCCGGCAAACCCCTCGCAAAGCGAGACAAAGATAATCAAAAGCGGTGTAGAGATTGGCAGGGCAATGTTGACCGTTGCCTGTGCGAGATAGGCGACCGATGCCGCTGCACATGCGAGGACGGCAGGTTGGTGCTTTGCAGCCTTGAAGCCGCGTATCAACGCGCTGCCGACAAAGAGAAGATAAGAGGTCAGACCGAGGATACCAATGGTGATCAGATAGTGGATATATTCATTGTGCGCCGCATCCGTAGAGGTGTTGCCGTATGTCTTCAGCTGATCAAAGTAAGGTTCAAATGCAAAATAGAAGGTATCGGGACCGGTGCCGAACAGCTTTTGCCAAGGGTTTGCCGCCGCAAAAATATCAAATGAACGCAGCCACATAATGCCTCTGTGCGTACCCCACGAATCGTTCATGCGCAGCAGCCTTTCCATGCTGCCGAGCGGAGTTTTTGTGTCGAATACGCTGAACCAAATGAGCGCGCATGCGCCGGCGAGCACGACCAAGCCGAAGCATGCGCATGCGGCAATCGGCACCGCCTTTGGCAGGAGCTTTCCCGGCTTTTTGAAGTTAACCCAATAGAGCAGCGCCGTCACCGCGGCACAGAATGTCAGAATGATATAAACCGAAGGGGAGAACAGCACGGTTTTTGTCAGCGCGCCCAGCTTCTTGTAATGATCCTGCATCACTGCCGAAAACAGCCGCAGCAGTCCCACGGATGCAGCCATGACTGTGAGCGCAAGGAAAAAGCCTCTGAGATGCCGGATGTTTCGTACAAACACAACGAAAAAGACGGCAAGGAATACCGATATACCGAGCAGAGCGGAGTCGCTGTCGCCGGCGAGCATTGCCATCGTACCCAGTCCCACCGCGCAGAAATACAGGATCCTGCGCCAGGTTGTTTTGGTAAGCACGGACATGACGAAGCTTACGGGCATGGTGACGCACAGAAAGCTGGCGAGCATATTTTTGTTGCCGATCGTCGAGAAAAATTCCATGTAGATCATCGGCTGAGAGGTTTTGAACTGCGTCAGCATATTCAGCGGATCCAAATAGAAAGCATTGAGCACTGCCAGCAGGTATACAAGCGAGGAGGAAACGGCAAGCGCTGTGAATACAGATTCGCGAAAGCGGAAGAACCGCGACAGCACCAAGTACAGCAGTACGTAAATCAGGATCAGAAACAGACCGTTATTTCTGCCGGCGGACACGCCGCTTTTGTTGATCTCCCCCCAAAATGCGACCGAGGGATAAGGAGAAAAGAGCGTTGACAGCGTACAGCTGACTACCAGAGCAAGCGCCGACCAGTCGGTAAAGCTGAGCGGAAGAAAAATGTCTTTGAGTTGCCGCTTGTGCAGTTCCGGCGACGATTTTGTGATCAGAATCATTATTTCCGTGACGATCAAAAACAGCGCCATGACCACAAAGAAATAAAATTTTTCGTGGCGGATATTGAAAAAACCGTTGTCAAAATGGATAAAGGGAAACTGCATGTCCACATAAATTCCGACAAATAACGGGAAAACCGTGAACATCAGATAGAGAAAGATGTTGACGGTGAAGTTTGGAAGGGAAAGGGACGGTGATTTTGCATGGATTTGTTTCGTTGGTTTCATAAATAAGGCCTTTCTATTATTATAGGGCACCTCTAAAAATATCAGGCTGCCCATAGGCACAAATCTTTCACAGCATATTCTTGCCAAAACTCCTCGTTATACGTCAGTATGACATCGTCGTTTTGACAATAATCTACTATAAAATATCCGCACCTCTGCACAA
>JAFRGI010000001.1 GCA_017433905.1 Ruminococcus sp.
ACACGCCGCAGCAAGCGAGATGAACTTCTCGCAAGATGGAACGCCCTTCACTCCGACCAACTATGGAGGATTAGCTCAGCAGGTTAGAGCGCTTGCTTGACATGCAAGAGGTCACTGGTTCGAGTCCAGCATTCTCCACCAGAAACGCCCCTCGGGTTTCCGAGGGGCTCAAATCTGAAAAAATAGAGAAAAACCTAGTTTGGTTATTCTTTATTCCTTATAATCCCGGAGGATTAGCTCAGCTGGTTAGAGCGCCTGCTTCACACGCAGGAGGTCACTGGTTCGAGTCCAGCATTCTCCACCATTAAAAAGCGGATACCCTCAAAAGGGTGTCCGCTTTTTAAGCAGCCCCCCCCCAAGAGAGTGCCGGGCTCGAAGGTGACGAGAGCGCCAATGGATCTGTGCGAAATGATACGCAATAGATGTGAAAGTGTTTTGTTAGAAATTACCGGTATGCCCGAGAGCCGGGAATACTGCATAAAAAACTCCGCCTGACTGTGTCATGCAGAGTTTTTTTGGAGAAATCAGTTTTGCTATGCTTGGACGTTGACATTGAATGATGCGACGTCATCCTTTTTCACTTTGCTGAACCATCCGAATTTCTTGGTAGCCAAGACGATGAATCCGAGATACAGCAGACAGAAGATGATCGGGAAAAGGAAGTCCATAAAGGAGACGCTGGTTGCGATACTGCTGATACCGAAACCCGACAGGAAAAAGGTGGTCATATTGTTGGCGACATGCAGCGCGCAGCTTGCTTCGAGACCTTTGGTTATGCAGGTGCAGACACCTAAAATAATACCCATTGACCCGGCAGCGATAATACCCCAGATGTTGTAAGGGTGCATGGCAGCAAAGCAGATCGCCTGCAGGAGGATGGGGATGGCGGGGAATTTGATCCAGGAGCCAAACGTCTGCATTAGCAGTCCGCGGAATATATATTCTTCGGCGATGCATTGCAGGGGACACAAGATAATGCAGAAAATGATGCCGGCAACGTCAAAACGGACGTCACCTTTTTGGGATAAAGTGACAAAAGAATAGATACCGATCGGCAGTGCGAGCAAAACAAGTGCAGGGCCGAAGCTTTTGAAGAAATCTGCAAAGCTGAAGCCTCCGCGCGAGGAGGAGTAGGAACTGAACGGACGGGCATGGGTGATCCTGTTTGCCAGCAGGAGCGCCGGCAAAAACGCGATAATGTTACCAAATGACAGGAACGCGCCGATCGGACTGTAAGCATCCAGCGCGTCATAGCTGACGTTGAGCTTGTCCATGATATTGACGCCCTGAGCGGCGCCCCAAATGATGGTGATCAGAACGACAATTGAGGAGAATATCATATAGAATATACCCACCAGCAGACAGGTAATCAAAGGTTTGAACCACTTATACGGAGCGAAAAGTTTTGGATAAGAGGTGTATGCAGGAATAGAGGTGTTGTTTTTTAGCATGAAAAAACTCCTTTCAATAAAAAAATTACTTCATTATAGCATATGGCACACATTTCGTCAAATTTTACGGTTGTGCGTTGGATGCAAAGAGCAGTGCTTGCCGGCAAAGAAAAAATATAGGATAATATTTTTAAAACCCCTTGACTCTGACGTTGCGTCATAGTTTATGATAGTACCCGAGGTGAAGAAAATGAAAATGCAAATCAAAGAATTTGCGGAGCTGACGGGTGTAAGTGTGCGTACGCTCCATTATTACGACGACATAGGGTTACTCAAACCTTCGGAGGTAGATGAACATAACGGCTACCGCTATTACGACGAATCGGCGGTAGAACGCATGCGGGAAATTGTGTTTTACCGCGAGCTGGACTTTTCGTTAAAAACGATTGGGCAGATTCTTTCTTCACCCGACTACAATCAACAGCAGGCGCTGTCGCGGCAGCGGCAGCTGCTGCTTGCCAAAAAAGAACGTCTGGAGCGAATGATCAACGTGCTGGACGGCTTGGAGAAAGGAGATGCATGGATGAACGATCATGCTTATGACAAACTCAAGAATCAGTATGCCCGGGAAGTACGGCAGCGCTGGGGCGCTACGGAGGCTTACAGGGAGAGCGCGGAACGCGGTACGGATTGTGAAAAGGCGGTTTCCATTTTGGATGCGGTCATGGAGGAGTTTGCTGTGCTTTGCCGCAGCGGTGCGGCACCCGACGGTGAGTCCGCACGAATTCAGGTTGAAAAACTGCAGCAGTGTATTACGGATCACTTTTATACCTGCACCGACGAAATTTTAGCCGGTCTGGGTCAGCTGTACGTTGCCGACGAACGCTTCCGAACCAGCATTGACCGGCACGGCGACGGTACGGCGGCATATGTGTCCGCGTGTATCAAAGCCTATTTCGATTGAACTGATTGTATTTTGTCGTCTGTTTAGAAGATATCCCGACATAACCGAAAACACCGCCGTGCGGGCGTATATCCCGTGCGGCGGTGTTTTGTGTTTGTATAAGGGGTGCATTAACCGTCACGCAATTTCTTTTGCGAGATTGTGGATCCAGATACCCTTTTTGATCAGGATGGCGCCGATAAGGATTTTTAGCACGTCTGTCATTTGTATGATGGCGAATATGACAAGGATCGACGCATTTGTCCGGGAACAGAGAGCAAATGCCAGCGGCAGGGAAACTGCCAGGGAATATACGCTGTCAAAGAGAAAGGTGATCATGGTTTTGCCGCCCGAGCGCAGGGTGAAGTAAACACCGTTCAGTACGCCCTGTGCCGGGAAAAACACCGCTGTTACGATGATGAAGCCTGTTGCAAGCGATGTGACGTCTTCCGTGGTTGCGTAAAAAGAGGGGAAAACGCCCGACAGTGAGATCAGGATTGCCGCCAGTATGACGCAGAGCATACCGCTGAAGCAGGTGAGCGTAAAAGCTTCTTTTTTGGCGCGCTCGAACTTTCCCAGTCCCAATGATTGCCCCACCAAAATGCCGACGGACTGACCGAGTGAAAAGAAAATGACGCTGAACAGGTTGCCGAGTATGTTTGAAATGTTGAGGCTCGCCACGACTGTTACGCCGCGTATCGCGTAGCACTGGGTCAAGACGGCGACGCTGGCAGACCAGAGAAATTCGTTGATGAAGAGCGGCGCGGTTTTTGCCCAGATCTCAAGGCAGAGCGCACGCGGAACCAGCAGGGTGCGCCATAGCCCCTGAATAAAGGGGTAGCGTTTCTTTTGTGCATATGTCCACACGATCAGGAGGATCATTTCCAGATATCGTGCGGCGACGGTGGCGATGGCGGCGCCGGCAACGCCCAGCCTGGGAAATCCGAGGCTGCCGTAAATCAGCAGATAATTGAAAAAAATGTCGGAGAAAACAGAGATGATCCCCGTTATCATCGGCTTAAAGCTGTCGCCCGTTTCGCGCAGAGTGCTTGCGTAGATTTGCGTCACTGCCATGGCGGGCAGACCCGCGATCATGATATGCAAATAGTTTTTGGCGTACTGCATGGTGAGAGCCGTGTCGATAGTTCCGCTTTCTCCGTGCAGATATTGATGGATCAAAAAGGTTTCGCCGATGAGCAAAACCGAAAAACTCACAACAAGGCACACAATGCAAATGTGTGCCTTCATGCGTGTGGAATTGCGCACGCCCTCTGTGTTTCCCTGACCGTGGAATTGTGCTGTATAAATACCCGGTCCCGATAATCCGCCGAACAGCGCCAGCGAAAATACATATAAAAGCTGACTGATAATCGAAACAGCGGTCATTTGTTCCGTGCCGAGGGTTCCGACCATTACGTGATCCACCAGACCGACAGCGTTGGTAATCCCGTTCTGGATCATCATTGGTATCGCCAGCTTCAGGGCGCATTTTAACATTGTTTTTCGATCCATTTATTTTTCACCTCATGTTTTTGATTAGGAATGACAATAGTGATGATTATATAGCCTATTTATTATACATGATTGTTTTTATAATGTCATTGGACGAAGTGATGGAAATTATGGAATTTTTTTGTTAGATTCTCACAAATGTTCGTCGGTGAGAGCCGGGGCGCTGTGGAAGCCGTGGTCGCAGAACGGGCGCACAAAACCACACACGGTATCGGGCGTATCTTTCCGGATAAAAAACGGCTCCGGAAGCATTTGTTTCTTCCGGAGCACTAATCGCTAAAAACATATTAAAAATGTATCGAAAAGTTGTAAAAACCCCTTGACAACGACCCTTTGGGAGAGTAGAATAGTAAAATGTACCATAATGGGTTTATGTACCGAAAACCGCAGATTTTTTCTGAAAAAAACCTTTTAACAAAGGGATGTTATCACAAAAAATCCAATCTGTCAAGTGACTTTTTGTATCTTTTTTGACAGCCGGTGCGACCCTGTTGTGACGAGTAAAAAGAAGGAGTGTGGATACGCATATGGTGAATGTCAAACCCGTAAAGCTGGGCAATACCAAGCGCATGAGCTTCGGTAAAATTGATGAAGTAATCGATATGCCGAACCTGATCGAGGTTCAAAAGGCTTCCTACCGGTGGTTCCTGGAGGAAGGTCTCAGGGAGGTATTCAAGGACGTTTCGGGTATTACCGATTACCAGGACAACCTTGTGCTCGACTTTATTGACTACAAACTCGACGTCGACCATCCCAACTACAGCGTCATTGAATGCAAGGTGCGTGATGCAACATTTTCCGCCGCGCTCAGAGTAACAGCGCGTCTGCTCAACAAATCGACAGGTGAAATCAAAGAGAGCAATGTGTTTATGGGTGATTTTCCGCTGATGACTCCCAGCGGAACGTTTGTGATCAACGGCGCGGAGCGCGTCATCGTTTCACAGCTTGTCCGTTCTCCGGGCGTGTACTACAAAATGGATCACGACAAAACCGGTAAAAAGCTCTATACCACCACCGTCATCCCCAACCGCGGTGCATGGCTGGAATATGAAACCGACGTGAACGACGTGTTTTACGTTCGTATCGACAAAAACAGAAAGCTGCCCGTCACCTCCTTTATCCGTGCGCTCGGTCTCGGAACCGATGCGGAGATCCTGGAGTATTTCGGTGACGACGAGAGGATCAAGGCGACTATCGAAAAGGATCAGGCGCACAATATCGAAGAAGGTCTGATCGAGGTCTACAAAAAGCTGCGTCCCTCCGAGCCGCCCACCGTCGAGAGCGCCCAGTCGCACATCAACGGTCTGTTTTTCGACGAGAACCGCTACGATATGTCGCGCGTCGGCAGATATAAATATAACAAGAAGCTCGGTATTGCCAACCGTCTGGAGGACAACGTTCTTGCCGAGCCGCTGGCAAATCCCCGTACGGGCGAGGTGCTGGCGCTCAGAGACGAGAAAATCAGCAAGGAAAAGGCACTGGAGATCGAGAATGCAGGCGTGACCGTTGCCTACGTCAAAAACGCCGAGGACGAGGTTGTCAAGGTCATCTCCAACGGTATGGTCGATATCGGCTGCTATGTTGATTTTGACGCGGAGGCGGAATGCGGCGTCAGAGAAAACGTCCGCTTCGACGTGCTCTGCGAAATCCTCGACGCCGCCGGAAACGAGGACGAACTCAAGGTCATGCTCCGCGAGCGTGTAAGCGAGCTGGTGCCCAATTACATCACGGTCGAGGATATTTTTGCGACCGTCAACTACCTCAACTGCGTTGCCAAGGGTATCGGCAATACGGATGATATTGATAACCTCGGCAACCGCCGTATCCGCTGCGTCGGCGAGCTGCTGCAAAACCAGTTCCGCATCGGCTTTTCCCGTTTGGAGCGCGTGGTGCGCGAGCGCATGACTACCCAGTCGCAGGATATGGAGAACCTCTCTCCCAACTCCCTGATCAATATTCGTCCCGTGACCGCGGCGATCAAGGAATTCTTCGGGTCCTCACCGCTGTCTCAGTTTATGGATCAGACAAATCCGCTGGCGGAGCTGACCCACAAGCGCCGTTTGTCCGCCCTCGGTCCCGGTGGCCTTTCGCGAGACAGAGCGAGCTTTGAGGTGCGCGACGTTCACTACACCCACTACGGACGCATGTGCCCGATAGAGACCCCGGAAGGTCCGAACATCGGCTTGATTTCTTACCTCGCGTCCTTTGCAAAAATCAATAAATACGGCTTCGTGGAGGCGCCCTTCCGCAAGATCGACAAGGAAACGGGCGTCGTTACGGACGAGGTCGTCTATATGACAGCCGACGTGGAGGATAACTACTACGTTGCGCAGGCGAACGAGCCGCTCGATGAGAACGGCAGATTTGTTCACGCCAAGGTCGTCGGACGTTACCGCGATGAATTCGTGGAGCTGCCCGCCGCCCAGTTTGACTATATGGATGTTTCGCCGAAGATGGTTGTTTCCGTTGCGACGGCGATGATCCCCTTCCTGGAAAACGACGACGCAAACCGCGCGCTTATGGGCGCCAACATGCAGCGTCAGGCTGTTCCGCTTCTTCGTGCCGAAGCGCCGATTGTCGGCACGGGTATGGAGTACAAGGCAGGCACCGACTCGGGCGTCTGCATTCTTGCGGAGGGCGACGGTACCGTTATGAGCGTCGACGCGCGCAATATCCGTGTGCAGTACGACGATGGCAGCGTCAAGGACTATGAGGTCATTAAGTTCCTCCGCTCCAATCAGGGAACCTGCTTTAACCAGCGCCCGATCGTGGACAGAGGTCAGCGCGTCAAGGCAGGCGACGTGCTTGCAGACGGTCCCGCCACGGAAAACGGCGAGATTGCCCTCGGCAAGAACGCCTTGATCGGCTTTATGACATGGGAAGGCTATAACTACGAGGACGCAGTTCTTCTCAATGAAAAGATCGTCCGCGATGACGTTTACACCTCGATTCATATTGAAGAATACGATACAGAGGCAAGAGATACCAAGCTCGGTCCTGAGGAGATCACACGAGATATTCCCAATGTCGGAGACGACGTGCTCAAATATCTCGATGAAAACGGTATTATCCAGATCGGCTCCGAGGTAAAGGCAGGCGATATTCTTGTCGGAAAGGTGACGCCCAAGGGCGAAACCGAGCTGACTGCCGAGGAAAGACTGCTCCGTGCCATCTTCGGCGAAAAGGCGCGTGAGGTCAGAGATACCTCCCTGCGCGTTCCCCACGGCGAACAGGGCACCGTTGTCGACGTCAAGGTCTTTACCCGTGCCGACAGCCGCAACGAGCTGCAGCCCGGCGTCAAGGAAGTCGTCCGAGTTTATCTGGCGCTTAAGCGTAAGATCAGCGTTGGCGATAAGATGGCAGGACGCCACGGAAACAAGGGTGTTGTGTCGCGTATTCTCCCGGTGGAGGATATGCCCTTCCTGCCCGACGGTACGCCGCTTGATATCGTGCTCAATCCGCTCGGCGTACCTTCCCGTATGAACATTGGTCAGGTACTTGAGGTTCACCTCGGCTACGCCGCTAAGGCACTCGGCTGGAAAATTATGACGCCCGTCTTTGACGGTGCGCACGAAGGCGATATCTTTGAGGCGCTGCGCGATGCCGGCTACAGTGAGGACGGCAAAACCACCCTCATCGACGGCAGAACGGGTGAGCCGTTTGACAACCCCGTTACAGTCGGATACATGTACTATCTCAAGCTTCATCACCTCGTTGATGAGAAGATCCACGCGCGTTCCACGGGTCCCTACTCCCTGGTTACCCAGCAGCCGCTCGGCGGTAAGGCACAGTTCGGCGGTCAGCGCTTCGGTGAAATGGAGGTTTGGGCGCTCGAGGCATACGGCGCGGCATATACCCTGCAGGAGATCCTGACGGTTAAGTCGGACGACGTAGTCGGTCGTGTCAAGACCTACGAGGCGATCGTCAAGGGTCAGAATATCCCTGCGCCGGGTATTCCGGAGTCCTTCCGCGTACTGATCAAGGAGCTGCAGTCCCTGTCGCTCGACGTCCGTGTGCTCGACGAGCAGGGTGAGGAAATCGACATCAAGCAGAAGTTCGAAGAGGATGAGGACATTGCCGAGGCGGCAAATACCGATTTCGACGAGGACAGCGTGATGACCTCTATGGACGGCTATACCCTCGATGAGGGCGGAGAAGAAGGCAATATGTTTGACGATTCTCTCGCTGACGAGGAGAGCGATGACGACGGCTATTTTGATTTCGACGACTTCGGCACAGACGAGCTTTAATTAGGGAGGCTGAATAAATGATTGACAACAATGTTTTTGATTCCATAAAAATCGGTCTTGCTTCCCCGGATCAGATCAGAGAATGGTCATACGGCGAGGTAACCAAGCCCGAAACCATCAATTACCGCACCCTCAAGCCCGAACGGGAGGGTCTGTTCTGCGAAAGAATTTTCGGACCCACCAAGGACTGGGAGTGTCACTGCGGCAAATATAAACGAATTCGTTTTAAGGGTAAGATCTGCGATCGCTGCGGCGTTGAGGTCACCCGTTCCAAAGTCAGACGCGAGCGCATGGGTCACATCGAGCTTGCTGCGCCCGTCTCCCATATCTGGTATTTTAAGGGCACGCCCTCGCGCATTGCCCTGATGTTGGATATTTCCCCAAAGGTGCTCGAGAACGTGCTCTACTTCTCGCAGTACATCGTCACCGATCCCGGCGACTGCCGCGATCTCGCGAAGTATCAGGTGCTTTCCGAAGCGGAGTACAATGATATGCGCGAAAAATATGAGGATGATTTTGAGGCAGGCATGGGTGCGGAGTCCATCCAGAAGCTCCTCTCCGAAATTGACCTGGAAAAGCTCTCCGCAGAGCTCCGCGAGGAGCTGGAGAGCGTCACCGGTCAAAAGCGTATCCGTATTCTCAAGAGACTCGACGTGGTGGAGAGTTTCCGCATCTCGGGCAACCGCCCCGAGTGGATGATTATGGACGTTGTTCCCGTCATTCCGCCTGACATTCGTCCAATGGTACAGCTCGACGGCGGTCGCTTTGCGACCTCCGACCTCAACGATCTTTACCGCCGCGTGATTAACCGCAACAACCGTCTCAAAAAGCTCCTAGAGCTCAGCGCTCCCGAGATTATCATTCGCAACGAGAAGCGTATGCTGCAGGAGTCCGTGGATGCGCTTATCGATAACGGCAGACGCGGCAGACCCGTTACGGGTCCCAATAACCGCGCGCTCAAGTCTCTTTCCGATATGCTTAAGGGCAAGCAGGGACGCTTCCGTCAGAACCTTCTCGGCAAACGTGTCGATTACTCGGGACGTTCCGTTATTGTCGTCGGTCCGGAACTGAAAATTTATCAGTGCGGACTGCCCAAGGAGATGGCGCTTGAGCTGTTCAAGCCCTTCGTTATGAAGCGTTTGGTGGAGACCAAGGCGGAACAGAATATCAAATCTGCGCGCAAGGCGGTCGAAAGAGCCAAGGATAACGTTTGGGATGCGCTCGAGGTGGTCATCAAGGGTCATCCCGTCATGCTCAACCGTGCGCCTACGCTCCACCGTCTGGGTATTCAGGCATTTGAGCCCGTTCTCGTAGAGGGCAGGGCAATCAAGCTTCATCCGCTGGTATGTACCGCGTTCAACGCCGACTTCGACGGCGACCAGATGGCGGTTCACGTACCGCTTTCCGCCGAGGCGCAGGCAGAGGCGCGTTTCCTCATGCTGGCGGCGGGCAACCTGCTCAAGCCCTCCGACGGTCAGCCTGTTGCGGTGCCGACACAGGATATGATCCTCGGCTCCTACTATCTTACCCTCGACAAGGACGGCGAACGCGGAGAAGGTAAGGTGTTCCGCAATGTCGAAGAGGTTATGATGGCGTATCAGACAGGCGTGATCGAGTTGCATTCCAAGATCCGCGTACGCCGCGAGATGGAAGTGGACGGCGAGATGATCTCGGGTATCGTGGACACCACGATCGGCAAAATCATCTTTAACAATCCCATCCCGCAGGATCTGGGCTTTGTCGACAGAAACAAGCCCGAAGATATGTTGAAATTTGAAGTGGACTTTTTGGTCGGCAAAAGCGGTCTGAAGAAGATTATCGACGCGTGCATCAAGAAGCACGGCACGGCGCGTACCAGTATCCTGCTCGACGAAATCAAGGCGCAGGGCTACAAGTACTCCACCAAGGGTGCGATCACCGTTGCGGTTTGTGACGCGGTCATTCCGCCCGAGAAGAAAGAGATTATTGCCGCAGCCGAAAAAGAGGTCGACGAGATTCGTGAGGAATATATGATCGGTCTGCGTTCCGAGGAGGAGCGTTATGAGGAGATCCTTAAAATCTGGAATCAGGCGACAGAGGATGTCACCAACAAGCTGCAGGGTAATCTTGACCGCTACAACCCCATCTTTATGATGGCGGATTCCGGCGCGCGTGGTAGTATGAGCCAGATTCGTCAGCTTGCAGGTATGCGCGGACTGATCGCGAATACCTCGGGTAAAACAATTGAGATTCCGATTCGAGCGAACTATCGTGAGGGTCTGAACATTTTGGAATACTTTATCTCCTCGCGCGGTGCGCGTAAGGGTCTTGCCGATACCGCGCTCCGTACCGCTGACTCGGGTTATCTGACCCGTCGTTTGGTCGATGTTTCGCAGGAGGTTATTATCCGCGACGAGGACTGCGGTACCACCGAGGGTGTGGAGGTCTTTGACATCGTGGCAGGCGGCTCCAATGTGATTGAGCCGATGCGTGAGCGCTTGATCGGCAGATATCTGCTCGACGATTTTTGCGATGCCAACGGCAATGTTCTTGTATCCAAGGATGTGATGATGGGAGACCGCGAGGCGGACATCATCGAGGAATCCGGCGTCAAGAGCGTCAAGATCCGTTCTGTTCTGTCCTGCCGCGCCAAGCACGGCGCATGTCGCAAGTGCTACGGCGCCAACCTGGCAAACCGCATGCCCGTTACGGTCGGTGAAGCGGTCGGCATTATTGCTGCGCAGTCGATCGGTGAGCCCGGTACACAGCTGACCATGCGTACATTCCATACGGGCGGCGTTGCCGGCGGCGAAGATATCACACAGGGTCTTCCGCGTGTTGAGGAGCTTTTTGAGGCAAGACGCCCCAAGAGTCTCGCTATTATCAGTGAAATCGACGGTGAGGTGCGTTTTGAAGAAATCAAGAATGCGCGCCATGCGGTCATTTATAACAAGGAAACCGGAGACGAGAGAACATATTTGATTCCTTTCGGCTTCCGCGTCAAGGTCATGGAAGGCGATCAGATCCGCAAGGGTGACAAAATCACGGACGGTGCGGTCAATCCTCACGATATTTTAGATATTCTCGGACCCGAGGCGGTCATGAATTACCTGATTTCAGAGGTACAGATGACCTACCGCCTGCAGGGTGTTGAAATCAACGATAAGCACATTGAGGTTATTGTTCGTCAGATGATGCGCAAGGTTAAAGTGGACGATGCAGGCGATACGGAATTCCTTTCGGGTCAGACTTACGATAAGAACGACGTGCTTTACGAGAACGAGCAGATCAAAAAGCGCGTAGCAGCGGGTGAAGAGGGGCTCAGAGAAGCAACCTTTACCCAGCTTCTTCTCGGTATTACCAAGGCGGCGCTTGCCACAGACAGCTTTATGTCCGCGGCGTCTTTCCAAGAGACTACTCGTGTTCTCACGGAGGCTGCCATCAAAGGAAAGGCGGATCCGCTGGTTGGTCTGAAAGAAAATGTCATTATCGGTAAGCTGATTCCCGCCGGAACCGGTATGCCCCGATACTCCAGAGTAGAGCTGGAGAATACGGAGACGCCCGATGAAGATACCGTTTTTGATGAAACGAACGTTATGTAAGTTTTTATCTTCATTTTCTCCGGGCAGACAGCGCGGTGTGTGGTCATACCTCGGTGTCCCGTACCCGGCTGTGGATGAGAGAAATAACCTTTGCTGCACTCTGAGAGGCGTGTCTGCGCTTCTCTTTGAGCGGCTTCCGGATAGGTGTCTGTGCCCCGTTCCGGGAAACGCAAACATGCATACCGAAGTCTTGTTTGGAGAAAAGTAAGATAACCCCCTAAAGCTCACCCGGAGAAACGCGATGAACGTTTCTCCGGGCGAGCTTTTGTTTTACGGATATCCAACGTAGGCGCCCACGGCGCCGGAGAAAGCACCCGAGGCACCGGAACCGTCATTTTGAACGAGGATCACCGTGTCTGTTTGGATAGATGTACGTATCGCTCGTCGTACTGCACAATTTATAGTGCGCTGGATTGTATATTATAAACAATGCTCTGATTCGAAAAAATATTGAAAAAATCCATTGACTTTTACGGATTTGCGGTGTATCATAAGCACGTACTCAACGAGAGGACAACAAAACAAAAACAAATATCAAAGCAAAAACAAAAACAAAACATTAAACAAAACAAAAGGAGAAAAGAACAATGAAAAAGACCTCTATCAAAACCAGAATCATGAGCATCGTAGCTGCAGCCGTCATGGCTTGCTCCACTGCAGCTGTCAGCATGGCTACTGCTTCCGCAGCAACCGCAGATGCAAGCGTTGCAACCGCTAACTATACCAACAAGTTCATTCAGGTATATGTCAGCGATGAGTGGTTGCAGGATGGCGCGCGTGTCGCAGCTTACTTCTACAACGAAGTAAACAACCAGAAAGAGTGGAAGAACTTGACACAGTATCGTCCCGGTTCCAAAACACAGGGTGTAACGGTTCCCGGAGACTACACACACGTCATCTTCGTTCGTCTGCCCAAGGACGCCGGCAACAGCTTCGATCAGGCATGGAACAAGACGTCTGACCTCAGAATCAGCGACCTCGGAAACACCTACAGCATTCAGGGCTGGGAGCTCGAGAGCGGCGCAGTATCCGAGAAAAAGAATGAGGCAAAGACTGTAGCAACGAACATGAACAAGTTCATCCAGGTATATGTCAGCGATGAGTGGTTGCAGGATGGCGCGCGTGTCGCAGCTTACTTCTACAATGATGCAAACAACCAGAGCGAGTGGAAGAGCTTGACACAGTATCGTCCCGGTTCCACCACACAGGGTGTAACGGTTCCCGGAGACTACACACACGTCATTTTCGTTCGTCTGCCCAAGGACGCCGGCAACAGCTTCGATCAGGCATGGAACAAGACGTCTGACCTCAAGATCAGCAACCTCGGAAACTCCTACAGCATTCAGGGCTGGGAGCTCGACGCTAACAAGTAAGAATCAGCTGATGGATTGACTTTTTCATAAATATAAAGCAAGACGCTCACCTTGTGTGGGCGCCTTGCTTTATGTTAAAACCTATTGTGCGATCGCGTATTGAATGGAAGTGACGTCGTTAATATTGATGCTGCCGTTTCGGTCAAAATCCGCTTTCATGGCATCTGCATCAACCAGCGTGAAGAAGTTCGCGATGTGTCGCTGAATGTGCGTCGCGTCCAAAATGTTAACCGCACCGTCGTTGTTGACGTCTCCTATTTGCAGGCAGGCAGAAACCTTGATCAAAGAGCCGGAAACGGTGGCGTTTTCCGAATCGTTGCCGTAAATCGTACCGTTTGAAATTTTCATCCCAAACAATTGGTTGTCATTGCTGTAGTCCGCTAGCTTGAGGTTAACGCCGGAGGCGGGATCGTAAACATAGATTGACTTCGGCATATTGTAATAGAGCAGCCCGTCATATGCGCCGAGATTTGCGTAACTGCTCAGATAGTAGCTGTTGCCGCCTGCGCTCCAGCGATATGCCCGGAAGCCTTCGGCTTGCCCGACTGCCGCTCCGATGTCGAGTACGGTGGTCAATTCGTTTGCAGCGGTATAGGCGACAAGCTTGATTTGTACGCCGCCGCTGCTGTAACTGTAAATGCCGTAGAGTGTGCCGTTCACCATGCAAAGCTGCGAGTCCATGTGATGGAGGTAGTAATGGTCATAGGTCGTGTCGGCAGATGGATTAACGGTGCTGTAGTCGTAGTGATCCGTGAAGGCGCTGTCACTGAACAGGAAGAAATCGTGAGAAACTCTGCCGGGATAGTCTGTGCTCCGGTCGGGTGAGGTTGGATCGTCCCATGTGATATCAACCTCGTAATATCTGCCTTCCAGCTGTATTTTGATCCACTCGTGCGCCATGCTGTCGGAATCGACGATCTCGCTTTTTATTCCGGCTTGGGCGAGCAGATAGGCGTAGCAACGCGTGTAGTCCTCGCATTTGCCCCAGCCCTCCACCATCAGTGTGTAGGGGGTTCCCTGTCTGCCGTTTTTGGTAATGAAGTATTCTGCGTTGAGAACGATCGCGTCATGCAGCACGATGGCTTTGGTAAAATCATTCATACTGTCGTCGAGCAGTGCGAGGTAGGCGTCTGCTTTTTCAAAGAATGCCGAAAGCATATTGTTTAATTCGGAGACAGAGCTCGCCTCATACTGCGGAAACAGGTTATATATATATTGCGTACCGTCGCGGAAGGTGGTGCTGTAGCTGAAATTTTTGCCGACGAAGAACAGTTCGGCATAGCAGCTTTTGACTGCGCTGAGCAATGTTTTAGCGTCCGCTGCGGGGATGAGAAAAGACGAGAGGTTGATTTCCTCTCTTAACTGCAGTGCACCTGTGCGGATCGCATCCATAGCATCAACGTGTGTGCGGACAAAGGCGGTGTCGGCGGAGACGCGCTTGTCAATCATACCGTTCGGTGTTTTTTCTGCTGCGAAAGCAGTTGTACACAGGGAGGTTAGCAGTATCACGCTCAACAGAAGCGCTCCGATCTTGTGGAAATGTTTACCGAATTTCATGTCGATGACTCCTTTTTTGGGGGCAATACCGCGAATAGTGCGGTGTTGTCTTTAATGAATATATGCCGGTTTGCAGAACCGGCACGCGCATATCGCGCATATGTTACTGACAGAGTGCGTGTTGGAGGTCGGTTACGTCGTCCACCGTAACGGAGCCGTCATTGTTGAAGTCTGCCGTCCGGACAGCGCGTTCATCCGGAGTAATAATGCCGGCAAGGGCGTATTGAATCTGTGTTGCGTCGACAATATCAATCTCTCCGTCTTGATCCACGTCGCCGACCAGCACGCTTGGCGCGCACGGACCGAGATTGATGATTTCCGAGGCATGGCTCGGATGGTCGGAGACGACGCCGTAGATCTCACCGTCGCGCACATACATATCGTAGAGCGAGCGTCCGTCGTCGAAAAGGTTGTCGAGATAAGTGCTTTTTTCGCCTGTAACGGGATTGTAGGTATAGATGGTGTTCGGACCGTTAAAATACAGCAAACCGTCATACATGCCGATACCGGAGAAATTGCGCGTCCAATAGGCGCCGCTCTGACCGTTGACATACCAGAAGTCGTCGATGGTCAGCACATATTCCAGCGAGTCGTCGCTGTGGTTGTAGACAGACAGGTATCCTTTTTGGTCTCCCGGAGTGCTAACGATGGTATAGAGGTTGTTGTTCGTATAGCAGAACGGGTTGTCAATGCTGTGGAGGTTGTTGTAATCGTCGTAGCGGTTGTCCGAGGGATATTTGCTGTCGTAACCCGTGTGCGGATCGGCCATGTTGCGGATGTACTCGTCGCTGAGCAGAAAGAAGGTGTGTGGAACGGTATACGGTCTGTCCTTCGGCGAGGATCCGTATACCGGGTCGTCCCAGGTAAGGTCGACGTTGTAATAATATTCGTCGCCGTCGAGCTTAATTTTCATCCATTCATGGACCATCTCTTCGGAATTGATAATCTCGCTTTTGATACCGAGCTGCGCAAGCAGATAGGCATAGACCTCGGCGTAGTTTTCGCACCTGCCCCAGCCCTCTACCATGAAGGTGTAGTTGGTGCTGTTGATGACGGACGGGTCAGGATTCGTGGTGATGCGGTAAAAGCAGTTTTCTGCCAGCGCGTCATGCAGGATCAGCGCCTTGGTAAAATCATCCATGCTGTCGTTAACCAGCGCCAGATATTCATCTGCTTTGTCATAGAATGCCTGTAGCATGGTCGCTGTTTCGGCAGCCGTATAAAGGTATTCAAGATATAACGAGTAAATGTTATTGCCGGCGCGCCTAAAGCTGAAAGCGTGTTCCAGAAAAAAGAGTTCAGGATATACGCCGATCAGAGCCTCAAAAAGCGGTTGTGCCTCCCCGCGCGGCACCGCATAGGCGGAAATGTTGATTTCGGTTTTGTGATTCATTGCGCCCTGATACAGGGTTTCGAGGACGTCCCGGTGTTCGGCGACAAAATTTTTATCCGCGTTTGCCTCCCGCTCGTCAATGAATCCAAACGGTGTTCGTTCCGCAGCCAGCGCGACGTTACCGAAAGAGGTGAGCAATAAGGCGGCGGTTATTAAAGTTACACTAAATTTTAAAAATTTTTTGTGAGTTTTCATACAAATCCCCTCCATGGTTTCATTTTATCATATTCTTTGGATAATTGCAAGAAGATTGTCGGAGTGCAGGACAAAGAATATGCACAAAACCTAATTGACAATTTATGCAAATATAAGTATAATATAAAATACATAAATAACGGCGATTCTATCCGAAAGAGGGGTAACACGGATTGAAAAATTTTGGTTATCGCAAAGTAATACTTCTTTTTGCAGATATTTTTATTATTGTTACCAGCGGCGTGATGCTGAATTATGCGCTTTCGCTGATTGGATGGATTGGACCGGAGGGCAGTAAAGAGCTGCTGTATTATATCATCGTCACAATCCTCACATGCGTGCTGACGTTGGTTGTCAGCGGTGCGTATACACGGCTGTGGCGATACTTTAATATTAAGGATTACATCATCTGCGGTGCGGCAACGGCATCGGGTTTTGCGCTGGGCTTCGGCTTGCTGCTCCTATTCGGCAAACGACCGCGGTTGTTATTTTGGGGGCTGTTTTTTTTGACGGCGGTAACAGGGGTATTACTGTTTCGCTTTCTATTCAAGCGCACCTTCCTCGAACTGACCGAGGTGGGGTATCGCGAGAACGCTTCGCGCACCCTGATTGTCGGAGCAGGTCAGGCGGGAAGGCTGATTGCCCGCGAAATCAAAAATGCGGATTTTGATGAAAATAATCCGTCAAAAAATCTGCTTGCAGTGGGATTTATTGACGATGATATTCTCAAGCAGGGAAAGCATATTGAACAGGTTCCTGTGTTGGGAGCATCCCCGGAAATCCCCAGGATTTGCCGTGAACAAGAGATTCAGACGATCGTTGTGGCCATCCCCTCCTGCGAGGAGGAGGAAAAGCGCAAAATTCTCAACTATTGCTCCGAAACCGACTGTGACATCAAGGTGGTTCCCTATCTGAGCGAGCTGCTGTTCGGCGAGGACACAAAGCTGATTGCACAGGCGCAGGAGATTAAAATTGAGGATCTGCTCGGCAGAAAGCCCATTGAATTTGACAGCGGCAAAGTACAGGATTTTATCAAGGGAAAGGTCTGTATGGTTACGGGCGGCGGCGGTTCTATCGGCAGTGAGCTGGTGCGCCAGATTGCGTCGTATGAGCCGAGCCGTGTGATTATTGTTGATATCTATGAGAATAATGCCTACGATATTCAGCAGGAGCTGGTGCTCGAGTACGGCTCCTCGCTCGATCTCGTCACGCTGATTTCTTCGATCCGTGATTATGACAAGATGGAGGAGATTTTCCGCCAATACCGTCCCGATCTGGTGTTTCATGCGGCGGCGCACAAGCATGTTCCGCTGATGGAAACGGTGCCGGAAGAGGCGGTCAAAAATAATATTTTCGGCACCTACAATGTAGCCAAGCTGGCGCAGGATTACGGTGTGAAGAAGTTTGTGATGATTTCGACGGATAAGGCGGTCAACCCCACCAATGTGATGGGAGCGACCAAGCGTGCGTGCGAGATGATCATTCAGTATATGGCGCAGAGCGCCGCCCAAACGGAGTATGTTACCACGCGGTTCGGCAACGTGCTCGGCTCCAACGGATCCGTGATTCCGCTGTTTCGCAAGCAGATCGAGAGCGGCAAGCCTGTTACGGTCACGCATCCCGATATTATCCGCTACTTCATGACGATTCCCGAGGCGGTCTCGCTGGTGCTGGAGGCAGGCGCAATGGCGAAAGGCGGCGAGATTTTTGTTCTCGATATGGGCGCGCCGGTTAAAATTACCACCCTTGCCGAGAATTTGATTCGCATGTACGGCAAAGTGCCCTACAAGGATGTTCCGATTGTTTTCACGGGGCTGCGTCCCGGTGAGAAGCTCTTTGAGGAGCTGCTGATGAATGAAGAAGGCTTGCAGTCAACCAATAATAAGAAAATTTTCATCGGCAATCAAATCCAAATTGATCCCGATGATTTGAACCGTAAGCTCGACAGTCTCCGCGCAGCGGCGGAATCCAATCAGTCGGAAGAAACGGTCGTGATGCTCAGTGAGTTAGTGCCGACCTTTCACCACAAAAAAGCATAACACGGGCAATTGAAAGCGTCGGCAGGATTTGTTCGGTTTTCATCAAGAACCTCTCCGCAGTCAAAATTGTACTTATAATATAGCTCTATTTTGCATTATATCGAGAGAAGTCCGACCGGGTGCCGGAGTAGTGCTTTTTTGCTACTGTGTATTTTGTGTTTTGCCCTTCGGATACCGCGCAGGATGACGTCTTTGGTTATCATTACAGGATGTGATAAACTTAACAGAATCTATTGCATTTTGCAGAAAATTATGATAAAATAACATTTGCAAATCAATCATTATGATAAAAGGTGCAAGATGAGATATATTTTGATAGACAGACATACCGGATTTTCCCATTTTCAATTCAATTAATTTAGATAATAAGCTGCGGATGTAGTTTTTAAACTGCACCCGCGGCTTTTTGGTGCTCTGGTAATTGTTTGTTTTATTGGTTCGGCATGATGCCAATACCCGTTATTAAAGAATAAGCGGTCAGCGGGTAGATCCAAACGAAGCAATATTATATATAAGACAACACCGCATGCTTTAATGCGGATTGTAAGGTAAGCGCCGTGAGTGATGCGGCGTTTCCTTACGCAAATCTAAGAGGAGGAAATTAAATGAAAAAAATCAAAAAGCCTGTGAGCATTCTGCTTTCCGTTATCATGGTTTTCAGTTTGTTTACAATCGTACCTTTCACCGCGAGCGCGGCATATTTGGTACAATGAATTAACACCGGGAACCCTTATCCAGTCGGGGAATATTTTTGCATTCGGTGGGATTGACTTTTTTAAGTTCGCGGACTATAACGATCCAACAATCACTCATGAGGTGAAAAGCTCCGATTTCGAGTACGGATGGGTAGAACTGTCTACAACCGACGGTTATTACAGCTTTGGCGCCACCAAGATTTTGCCCACAAGCGTCTCTCCGGGCGGTCTGCTGGTCACCGACTATGATGCGAGCACCCATATGGTTACATTCGGCGTGCAGAACATCACATATAGTTTCGATGAAACTACAGGAACGCTGTCTATTGGCGGAAGAGGCGTTCTTCCGCTTCGTTTTGCGCATACAACAGATGACTATGATGATGCTGCGTTTACACAGAGCAATCTGGTCAAGCATTTGATCATTGACGCTACGGATATGATCGTCATAAAACGCAACGCATTTATGGCATATACAGGCGGCTGTGTGCTGGAGGATGTTGAGATTACATCTACTTCCTCTGCGCCGTTGAATATTGAGGGAGAATCGATTTTCTATGAAAAGGACAGTCCCGTCACGATGACAATTAATGCGGTGAAGCTTGCGACTGTTTCTTCCAGCCCGATCAGCAACTATATCAGCCCTGTGAATTTGATTTACAATGTACAGCAGCCTATTTATGTTCAAAAAGAGCGCGCTTACCGAACCGTATCGAGATATGACAGTGACGTTTCCCGCAAGTTGCCAGGTCTATATTCCCGCAGCACCTCAGTTCACGGATTCATCTTTACAAAATGAATATGATCGACTCGTACAATCTGGGGATGAATGGGTTTTCTGGGATAGGCATTCCGGTCTTGTGGAAGGTACGGATTATGTAATGAGAGAAGAGCAATATGAAGCGCTCACCCCGGGAAACGCTTCCCTTGTTGTCGGAGATTATAATACGGCGGATTTCTTCGCTTACACTATCACTGACGCGTCCGTGAACGGCACTGTTACCGCAAGCGTGAACGACACTGACGTGTAAATGAGGCAGCGCCGGATGCTGACGTACTTTTGACTGTTGCTCCCGCTGAGGGCTATCAGTTCAAGTCGATCACCGCCGCCGGTGCGAGGTACGGTGTTGAGGATTTCAACGATCTTGTTGCCCTGATGGGCGACGCGGTGTTTGAAGGTGATGAAAGATCTTTTGACGGATATACCTGCAAGATCGAAGACGGAAAATTTGTTGTTTATGACGGCACAACACTCGTTAGGGAGCTTTCGGAATCAAACATAACTAATGCTGATAGTTTATCCATCCCTTTTCCTACGATTTATTGCGACAATGCAAGATGGTACTTTCATGTTTCTAATGGAAAAATCGTACAAATCACTGGGGATGATACCTCGTCTTGGGATCGTTTTTTCTTTGCGGAATCTGAATCTACCTGATTACGACGGAAATAAGGGTGACTACTACTATGTTCAGGCGCCCAATATTTCTGCAGCTGATCTGGATAAACTGCAAGCCTTCACCGTCGGCTCGGTAACCTTCTATTATTCCGCGCTTGACTACGCTAAGGCTGTGGTAGAAAGCAGCTCGAACAAAGATGCACAGAAGACGCTTGCAAAAGCGCTGTATCTGTACAATCACGCGGCAAACACATATTTTGGCTAATGAAAGGAAATAAATTTATGAACATGCATATTCCTGAAATCTATGAGCGTTTGGAGATGGACGTTACGCAGTTTGATACAGAGGATGTCATCACGACCTCGGGCGTAGGACCGGGACCCGGTCCGGGTCCGGGACCGGGTCCGAGCCCCGGAC
>JAFRGI010000010.1 GCA_017433905.1 Ruminococcus sp.
CTGCCCATAGGCACAAATCTTTCACAGCATATTCTTGCCAAAACTCCTCGTTATACGTCAGTATGACATCGTCGTTTTGACAATAATCTACTATAAAATATCCGCACCTCTGCACAACTTTATATTTTTAGAGGTGCCCTAAAGAGAGAAAGAGCAACGCCGGCAGACACCCGTTTGATGTAGTAATGATGTTCAAAATTCTTGTTTTACAGCGTTTGTTCAATCTGTCAGACGATCAAACGGAATACCAGATCAACGACCGTATGAGCTTCATGCGGTTTCTTGGGTTGTCCCTCGGTGACAGAGTACCTGACGCAAAAACGATTTGGCTTTATCGTGAGAATCTGACCAAAGCAGGCGTTATTGATCAGTTGTTTATCGACTACTGCAAGGAGTTGGAAAGAAACGGAATTATCACACATACCGGTACAATCATTGACGCAACATTCGTAGACGCGCCACGTCAGAGAAATACGCGCGAGGAAAACAAGACGATCAAATCCGGAAAAGTGCCGGAAGAATGGACAGAAGAAACTCCCAAAGCCAAGCATAAGCTGGCGCAGAAGGATACAGACGCCCGCTAGACAAAGAAAAACAACGAGACTCACTACGGTTACAAGAATCACGCGAAGGTCGATGTTGACTCAAAAATCATTACGGATTATTCGGTAACAGACGCATCGGTTCATGACAGCCAAAGGTTTACCGGCTTCTTTAACGAAAAAGACAAGGTCGCATTTGCCGACAGTGCTTATGTCGGTCAGGATATCCCCGAACACATCGAGGCGCAAATCTGCGAAAAAGGATACAGAAATCATCCGTTGACAGAGGAGCAAAAGCAGAACAACAGAAGAAAATCAAAAATCAGATGCCGCATTGAACATGTATTCGGATTTATGACCGGATCCATGAACGGAATCACTGTGCGTACAATCGGAATCGAGCGCGCAGCATTCAACATCGGGCTGACAAACCTGATTTATAATATGTGCAGATACTCAACCATAAAGCGCAAAGCGCAAACAGCATAGGATAACTGCGCCCAAAATGAGCAAAAACCAAATAATATCGAACGATAACGCTGAGGGGTACCTGCCATTGAACTGATATTGTTCCAAATGAGAATTAAGCGCAATCGTAGAGAAGAAAACGTGAATTTTTAGAGGTTACCTTTACTAATCTTCTGTATTTTTTACAGAATGACATGTGATGATTCTCCTTTTACATGTTAAGTCAGTTGACCGGTTCGCAAACGAAGCGTTTCGTCGGATAAGCTTATTGGAAGTAATTCACACCGCTTTCAAAGATTTTTTGGTCTTTTTCAAACGGAACATTTTTGTAAAGATTTTCGCCTTTTCTCTCGCTGTGACCCATTTTTCCGAGGATTCTGCCGTCAGGCGAGGTGATGCCCTCAATCGCGCAGACCGAACCGTTGAGGTTGAAAGCGATGTCATCGGAGGGATTGCCGCTGAGATCTACGTACTGCGTTGCAATCTGACCGTTTGCCGCGAGTTGTCTGACGGTTTCTTCGTCAGCCATAAAGCGGCCTTCACCATGCGAGACAGGAACGGCAAATACGTCGCCGGCGTTTATGCCGCTGAACCACGGAGACTTTACGGAGGTGACACGCGTGTATGCCATGTGCGAGATATGTCTGCCGACGGTGTTGAAGGTCAGCGTCGGATCGGTGAGTTTCAGTTCACGGATTGTGCCGTAGGGAACCAGTCCCAACTTGATCAGCGCCTGAAATCCGTTGCAGATACCGAGCATCAGACCGTCGCGGCTTTGCAGCAAGTCGCTGACCGCTTCCGAGATACGCGGATTGCGGAACGTGGTGGCGATAAACTTGCCGGAACCGTCGGGCTCGTCGCCGCCGGAGAAGCCGCCGGGCAGCATAATCATCTGTGACTGACGGATGATCTGTTCCATGCGTTCGATGGTTTCTTCAATGCCGCTCTGCGTGAGGTTTTTGACAATCAGCATTTCCACCTTCGCGCCGGCTTTTTCGAAAGCGCGCGCCGTGTCAACCTCGCAGTTGGTGCCGGGGAACACAGGAATAAATACCTGCGGATTTGCTGTTTTGATGACGGGAGAAGTTGTGTTTCTCTCGGTAAAGAGCGGCGTATTGACTATGATGGAAGGACATTCCGCCTGCGTAGGGAATACCTTTTCCAGCGGCGCTGTCCACTTTTCAAGAATACTGTCGAGTGGTACGGAGCACCCGCCCATGGTGATGGCAGCGTTAGCGGTCACGGTACCGAGCTCGTAGGCGAGAACATCACCGTCGAGCGCTGCGCCGTTTGCCAGCTCAAGAATCAGCGATCCGGACAACGGAGCAAACAGCTCCCGGTTGGTCAGCTCCCTGGCAAAGCGGAAGCCGAGTTGATTGCCAAAGCATGCCTTGCAGATGCCGGCTGCTGTGCCGCCTTCCTTGACGACGGAGGCGGAAAGCAAATGACCGCTCTCGATTAGTGCGTAAACCGTCCGATACATGGCAATCAGCTTGTCCCAGTCAGGCATGAGCGTTTCGTTATTTTCGGGAACAGGCACATAGAGTACCTTGCTGCCTGCCTGCTTAAATTCAGCGGAAACGGTTTTGCTGGCCTTTGTCATGGCAACGGCAAAACTGACGAGGGTAGGCGGCACGTCGATATCCTCAAAGGAACCGGACATGCTGTCTTTGCCGCCGATAGAGGGAAGACCGAGCTTTAGCTGCGCCTGCATGGCGCCGAGAAGAGCGGCTGCGGGTTTGCCCCAACGGGAGGGCACATCGTTGAGTCTTTCAAAATATTCCTGGAAGGTCAGGCGCGCGGTCAAAGGATCGGCGCCGATTGCGAGCAGCTTGGAGGTGGATTCCACCACGGCGTATGCCGAGCCGTGGAACGGGCTCCAGCGGGAGACACCGGGAATGAATCCGTAACTCATCGCGGTGGCATCGTCGGTATCTCCTTGTTCCAGCGGTATTTTTGCCGCCATTGCCTCCTGAGGAGTGCGCTGTGTTTTGCCGCCGAAGGGCATGATGACCGTTGCCGCGCCGATGGATGCGTCAAAACGCTCGCTCAAACCGATCTGCGAACAGACCTCCAGCCTTGCCATGTTTTCTTCGATTGCCTTTTCAAAGGGCAAATCGGCTAGTGCTGCGGGGCATGCAGTGCGATAGCAGTCCTCTGCTCTGGGTGCGGTGATATACGCCTTTGCAACCTGCGTGACGCCGTTGGTGTTGAGGAAGGCGCGGCTGAGATCGACAATAGTATCGCCTCTCCAATGCATGGTCAGGCGCGGATTTTCCGTGACAACGGCGACAGCCGTTGCTTCCAGATTTTCTGCTTCCGCATATTGAATAAAGGTATCGACGTCATTTTTGCGGAGAACGACAGCCATTCTTTCCTGCGACTCGGAGATGGCAAGCTCTGTTCCGTCGAGACCGTCGTATTTTTTGGTTACCTTGTCAAGCTCTATGGTCAGGCCGTCTGCCAGTTCACCGATGGCAACGCAGACGCCGCCTGCGCCGAAGTCGTTGCAGCGCTTGATCAGCTTGGCGACCCTGGGGTTGCGGAACAGGCGCTGAATTTTGCGTTCTGTAGGCGGATTTCCCTTTTGGACTTCCGCGCCGCAGGTTTCAATGGAGCTTTCTGTGTGCGCCTTGGAGGAACCTGTTGCGCCGCCGCAGCCGTCGCGTCCCGTTCTGCCGCCGAGGAGTACGATAACATCCTCGGGCATGGGAACCTCGCGAATAACGTTTTCCTTGGGGGAGGCGCCGATAACCGCGCCGATTTCCATTCTTTTGGCGACATATCCCTGGTCATACAGTTCCACAACCTGACCTGTGGCAAGACCGATCTGGTTGCCGTAGGAGGAGTAGCCGTTTGCTGCGCCGGTGGTGATTTTGCGCGAGGGCAGCTTGCCGTGCATGGTGTCCTTAAAGGGAACGGTCGGGTCGCCGCTTCCCGTGACGCGCATCGCCTGATAGACATAGGCGCGTCCCGAAAGCGGATCGCGGATGGCGCCCCCGAGACAGGTTGCTGCGCCGCCGAAGGGCTCGATTTCCGTGGGGTGGTTGTGCGTTTCATTTTTGAACTGCACGAGCCACTTTTCGGTTTTACCGTCGATGGTCACGGGCACCTCGATGGAGCAGGCGTTGATTTCGTCGCTTTCGTCGAGGTTGGGGATCAAGCCTTTCTTTTTCAGGGATTTCATGCCCATCAGCGCCATATCCATCAGCGATACAATGCGATCCGTATTCTTTCCGTACACCTCGTCGCGTGTGGTATAATATTCCTGCAGCGCGTCCTCAATCACGCCGCCGAGGGCAGCTTTTTCAATTTCTATTTCGCTGAGGCGGGTGAGAAAAGTGGTGTGTCGGCAGTGATCAGACCAATAGGTATCAATCACGCGCAGTTCTGTGACGCTCGGGTCGCGGTGTTCCTCGTCGCGGAAGTAGTCGCGGCAGAATTTCAGATCGTCAAGCGTCATGGCAAAGCCCATCGAGCCGTAGTATGCCGCCATTTCAGCATCGTTCCAGCCGATGAAACCAACGACGCGCTTTACGTCCTCGGGAACAGGCGTTTCCAGGTCGAGCGTATCGGGCTTTTCGAGGGAAGCCAGACGACTTTCGACGGGATTGATCAGATAGTTTTCTACCTTTTTTTGTTCCTCGTCCGTGAGGTCGCCCTTGAGGGCAATCACGCGTGCGGTCAGTACCTTGCAGCGTTCGCCCTGCGTCAGCAGCTGCACGCACTGTTCGGCGGAGTCGCCGCGTTGATCGTACTGACCGGGGAGATATTCCATGGCGAAAATACGCCAGCCGTTCTCGACAGGCAGTGTTTCTTCGTAAATCACGTCGGCGTTTGGCTCAGACAGGACGATGCCCTTTGCCTTGTCGTATTCGCTGCGCGTCAGTCCCTCAATGTCGTAGCGCACGATATAGCGCAGATCCGTGACCGAACGCATGCCGAGGTTGTGGCGGATATCCCACAGCGTTTGTTTGGCGACAACGTTAAAACCTTCGCGTTTTTCAACAAAAATTCTGATTACGTCTGACATCACATCAGCCTCCTGCATCAAATTACAATTTATTCTATCATATCCTGCACAAATTTTGTTTCGGAAGGGGAAAAATAATAGGTTTGGCACACGCCAAACCCGATTAAAAAAAGTTTTGAAAATAATGGAATAATTCCTCAAAGCTGCCGTGGTGAAAGAGCCGAAGATTTTTGTTGCAGCGGTTGATAAGACAGTCCGTCACCAGGAAGGTGTCGAAGCCGAGGCGCGAGGAAACCATGTCCTCAGCCGTGTCGTTGCCGATCATCAGACTCTCCTCGGGGAGAATATCGCAGACCGAACAGATTTCCTCAAAATAGTTGAGATTCGGTTTGCAGGCAGAGGAGTTGTCGTAGGTCGTGATATAGGAAAAGTCATGGACGTTTAATCCTGCCCACTCCAGGCGGCTGTACGTTGCAGATTTGGGAAAAATCGGATTGGTGGCAACAATCAAATTGCCGCCGTTTTGCTTGATCAATCGGACAAGAGTGTTCGCCAGAGGCTGTACCTTTGTCGCCGTACGGCAAACCGAAAAATCCGTGCGGTAAAATGCGTCGATTTGATCGGAGTAGACGCGCATATCACGCTTGCAGATGAGGTTCATTGTGCGCCAAAAAATATGGATATTGGGGCAGAGGCCGTCATTGCGCGACATTTCCGATACGCTTGCCCAAACCGCATTCATGAGAAGTTTGGCGTCCATCTTGGTAATCGGAGCCATGTAGTGACTAAATGCCGCTGAAAAAAGCTCTATAAAATGTTTCATATCCATCGGCAGCAAGGTGCCGTCAAGATCAAACAGGTAGTTTTTATACAATTTGTATCACCGGTTTGATTATAATACAGAATTATAATGATTGCAAGAGGTTTTGTGGCATGAACGTGAAATAGAGCTACTTTAGAGTCTCCTGAAAAAAGCAAACCAACCCCAAAACCCACAATATATTTGTCATACTCTTCCATTTCCACTCAATATATGGTATAATAGAAACCATCCGGAGAACCCCAAAAATCGGGAGTTTTCCTTAAAAACAGCGGA
>JAFRGI010000011.1 GCA_017433905.1 Ruminococcus sp.
TCTACTTCTACAATAACCAACGCATTCAACTCAAAACAAAACTGACACCGATGGAATATCGGTGCCAGTATGCTGCTTAAAACTTAATACTCTACCCTAGGGGCGCTTTTTTGTACTGTCCGCACAATTTGGGGCAGTTCACTAAGCTGCGGCGCTTTGTTGGATTAGAAATTGTTGGTTGGAGCGGAGGACAGGACGGTGTTGGCTTACATCTCTTTCAAAAATGCCGTGATCTTTTCAAAATGCATGGAATGCGATGCTTTGACCAGTACCGTGTCTCCTTTTTGCAGCAATCCGGGCAGCGCGTGACACAGCGATTCGATGCTGTCAAACCATTTTCCGTTTGCGCCCTTTGCCAGTTCCTTGGCAAGCGGTCCGACGCAGAGTACAAGATCGACGCCTTTTTCCTTTGCGTATGTGCCTGTATCGTAGTGGAGCGTAAGCTCCCGGCTGCCTAGCTCTTTCATATCTCCGAGGATAGCCACTTTTCTGCCTGTCAGGTTGACGAGCGTGTCAATGGATGCCTGCACGGAGTTGGGGTTTGCATTGTAGCAGTCGTCGATGATCTTGAAGGATTCCGTTTGTACCACATTGGCGCGGCTGCCGACTGTTTGGAATGCCTGTACGCCGTGAATGATTTCTTCGTCGTTCAGTCCGAGCAGATGACCGACCGCTGCGGCTGCAAGTGCATTGGATACCATATAGGTGCCGATTGCGGGAATCACAACCGAAAGCTTTTTGTTGTCAAAGCAAAGCTTGCAGCTTACGCCGCCCTCACCGTTGTTGATGATATCCTCCGCGTGGTAAGGGTTATGTAAACCCGAACCGAAAAATATCGGGGCGGTTCCGTTGACCTCTGTGACGGTCGCCAGCTTATCGTCGTCGCCGTTGAGGATGTATGCTGCGTTTGTATGTGCATGCAAAAACATTTCTGTTTTTGCACGGAGCACACCGTCACGGTCACCGAGATTTTCGAGGTGGCAGCATCCGATTACGGTCAGTACGCAGAAATTCGGCTGCACCATCTCAGAAAGACGTGTCATTTCACCAAAATCCGAAATACCCATCTCGATAACAGCCGCCTCTGCGTCCTCCGGCATGGAGAGCAGTGTTAGCGGTACACCCAATTCGTTGTTGAGGTTACCTTGTGTCTTGTGGGTCTTAAATTTTTGCGAAAGTACCGCGTACAGCATTTCCTTTGTGGATGTTTTTCCCACGCTGCCCGATACGCCGACAACAGGGATATCAAATTTTTCACGGTATGCCTTTGCGATCTTTTTGACAGCCGCTAATGTTGACGGAACAAGAATATAGGGCTTGGTCGGGTTGACAGGCGCTGTTTCGCAGATGGTGCAAACTGCGCCCGCGTCGCAGCATGCTTGGATAAAATCATGACCGTCGACGCGGTTGCCTCTGATTGCGAGAAAGAGCGAGCCTTCTCTGATTTGTCGGCTGTCACGTTCCACGGAGCTGACGGTCAGCGTTTTGGACGCTTCGTCACCCACATACGTGCCGCCGCATGCGGCGGCAATTTCCTGTAAAGTAAACGGTTTCATCATATCAATACTTCTTTTTCTGATATTTTTGCATGGAGATGTCAATGATTAATTCGCAGAGGTCGGCATAGGATATGCCTGCAACCTTTGCTTCCTGCGGCAGCAGGCTGGTGGGCGTCATGCCGGGCAGCGTGTTCGCTTCCAGACAGTATGCCTGACCGTCGTCGGTCAAAATGAAGTCTACACGCGCGTAGCTTTCCAGATGGAGCGCCTTGTAGGTAGCGATTGCTGCCTCGCGCAGGGTCGTGTTTTCTTCTGCGGTGATGTCTGCCGGACAGATGTCGCGGGCTGCGCCTGCCTGATATTTGGTTTTATAGTCGTAAAAGCCCTCGTTGGGAATAATCTCAATCGGCGGAAGTGCCTTGCCGCCGAGCAGTCCGACAGAAAATTCTCTACCTTTGATATATTCTTCGACGACGATCTCGTTCTCACCGTATCCAAACGCTTCTTGGACGGAGCCCATATACTCCTCTGCGTTTTCGACAACAGTGATTCCAACGCTCGAACCGCCGGAACAAGGCTTGACAACACAGGGGAATTCCGTCCATGCCTGTGCGTCTGCGGCGGTTTTGAAAATCTCGCCGCGCGGCGTGAGGACGTGCTTTTGGATCAACACGCTTTTGGTGATGCCTTTGTTCATGGCGAGAGCGGAGCCAAGATAGCCGGAACCTGTGTATTTCAGTCCCAGCAAATCCAGAGTTGCCTGAATCTGACCGTTTTCACCTGCGCCGCCGTGTAAAGCGAGAAAGGTGATATCAGCATAGCTGCAGATATCAATAACGTTTTCTCCGAGAAAGCGGGCGGATTTGTCGCGCCGCTGTTCCATCACTTCGGAAATATCGGAAATCGTATCGCCTACCTGAATAAAATCGGTGAAGCTGTAGTTTTGTTTAAACAGGGCGTACACGTCGCAGATATCGCATTCGTATCCTCTGAATACATCGAGCAATACGACCTCATGCCCTTTTTCTCTGAGTGCCGCCGCAATCAAAAGACCCGACGAGATGGAAACGTCGCGCTCTGTACTGGTGCCGCCTGCAAGAACGACAATTCTCATAGTTAATCCCCTCCGCAGTTTCGGTGTCAAATGAATACATTCTTATGACAATATTAAATTCTATTATAATATTTTTTCGCTTTGAAATCAAGAACTTTTTTAATAACATTGCAAAGCGTCTTTTTCCCGTGCGCGGGCGCTGTGCCGCGTTTCATTGCGCTCACGGCTTCGGCACATCACAGGGCAGTATGCTTTCATCTCTGTACCGGAGAGGTTCGGTTTCGTAAACGTTGTTGCCGCGGCTGTCGATTGCCACGATGCAGGGAAAATCTTCGACAGTGTAGCGGCGCACAGCTTCGGTGCCCAAATCGGCATAGCAGAGTATTTCCTCGCGCTTAATGCTTTTGGCAATCAGTGCTGCAGCGCCGCCGATCGCAGCGAAATACACGCATTTGTTACGCACCATTGCGTCAATTACCTCGCGGCTGCGTGCGCCTTTGCCGATCATGCCCTTGAGCCCCCGGTCGAGAAGCGCGGGCGTATACATATCCATACGATAGCTCGAAGTCGGACCCGCCGGGCCGACGGCATAGCCCGTCTTGGCAGGTGCGGGACCGACATAATAGATCAGTTCGCCCCTGATATCAACGGGCAGAGGCTCGCCCTGTTCCAGTAATGCAAAAAGTCGTTTGTGCGCGGCGTCGCGGCCGGTCAGGATCGTGCCGGTCAGCAGGACGCTGTCGCCTGCGTTCAGATCCGCTACGCTGTCCTTGGTTATCGGCAGTGTGATTCGTTTGATCATGAGGGTCTCCTTTGGGTGTTTTGTTATGGGGGGCGCTTTATCAAGCGTTTATATTTCCGTGCCGGCGTGGCGCGCGGCGTGGCAGCAAATGTTGACCGCCACAGGCATGCCGGCAATGTGGGTGGGAGCGGTTTCGATATTGACTGCGAGAGCAGTGGTGCTTCCGCCGAGGCCGGCGGGACCAAAGCCCATTTTGTTGATCTCTGCCAGCAGCTCATCCTCGAGAGCGGCATAACGCGGATCGGCATGGCAGGTATCTACCGGGCGGAAGGTCGCTTTTTTGGCGAGCTGGGCAGCGCGCTCAAATGTACCGCCGATCCCTACGCCCACCACAATGGGAGGACAGGGGTTGGGACCCGCCCGAAAGACGGTGTCGAGGATAAAGCGCCTGACGCCGTCTACGCCGTAGGACGGTGCGAGCATTTTGACAGCAGACATATTTTCGCTGCCAAATCCCTTGCCGCCGGCGGTAAGGCGGATTTTGTCGCCGCTGACGATTTTGGTGTGGATTACCGCAGGCGTGTTGTCGCGGGTGTTAACGCGGTCAAAGACGGGATCGCTGACCACGCTTTTGCGCAGAAAGCCGTCGCGGTACGCCTGTCGCACGCCTTCGTTGACCGCTTCATCAAAGTCGCCGTCGATGCAGATTTTGTCGCCGTACTCGACAAAGAGCACAGCCATGCCGGTGTCCTGACAAATCGGAATCTCTTCCTCGGCGGCGATACGGTTGTTTTCGATGATCTGCGAGAGCACGCTTTTGCCCACGGGCGACGCTTCGTTTTCGCGCGCTTTTTGCAGGGCGCAAAGAATATCTCCGCCGATAAAATAATTACAATCCATAAAAAGCTTTTTCACTGCCGCCGTAACGGTTTCGGCGGATATGGTACGGAATTCCATGAAATCCTCCCTTTCAAATGTCTTTCATTATTATAAAATATTTTGCTAACTATTTCAATACGGATAATTTTATGATATAATCATTTAAAACATCCATATTTCTGTCACATTTATGTGGTAAAAATAAGATGACAGACGATCACAGACAAAACGAAAAAATTTGGAGTTTACAATACAGGGAGGACCGCATATGCCGAAAATTTTAGTTGTCGACGACGAATACCGTATTCGTCAGATTATCCGCAAATATGCCGAGTTTGAGGGCTATGAGGTGGACGAGGCGGTCGACGGTATGCAGGCGATCGAGGTTTGTCGCCATAACCGCTTCGACCTGATCATCATGGATGTGATGATGCCCGAGCTGGACGGGTTTTCTGCCTGCCGCGAGATTCGCAAATTCTGTTCGACCCCGATTATCATGCTCTCCGCACGCGGCGAGGAATACGATAAGATCCACGGTTTTGAGCTGGGGTCGGATGATTATGTCGTCAAGCCCTTCTCTCCCAAGGAACTGATGATGCGCGTTGCGGCGGTGATCAAGCGTTCGGGTGGCGCAGGAGAGGAACAGGAGCGCGACGTCTATACTTTCAAGGGATTGGTGATCGATTTTTCCGCGCGTATCGTTACGGTTGACGGAGAGCGTGTCGATATGACCCCCAAGGAGTATGAGCTTTTGTTTTACATGGTGCGCAACAAGGGGCTTGCCCTTACCCGCGAAAGCTTGATTTCTGAGGTTTGGGGCTATGATTTCTTTGGTGACGAGCGCACGCTCGATACACATATCAAGCTTTTGCGCAAAAGTCTCGGCGCGTACAGCAAGTGTATTGTGACCCTGAGAGGAGTGGGGTATCGCTTTGAAGAGATTGAGTAAGCGTCCGACCCTGCATGCCAAGCTTTTGGCATATTTTTTGCTGTTTGGCGTGATTATTTTGGCGGTTCTCTGGATTTTTCAGAGTTTTTTGCTGGAGCCCTATTACACGTTTAAAAAATCAAAAAATGTGAAGCAAAGTGCGACGGTTATTGTGAAAGCGATTGAGCAAAACAAAAATATTTGGACGACCATTGACAGCGCCGCGAGCTACAATTCGCTTAATGTTTGCGTTTACGGCACGGAATCCGTATTGGGTTTTACCTCTCCGATTTATGAGATTAATTACGACAATCCCGCGGCGCAGCTGGCGATTGAGACGCATGAGGTGAATTCGTATTACCGTCTCGCCAAGCAGAACGGCGGTACTTATATGACGGTTGATTCCAACTCTGTCGTGGATATCGCACGGCAAAAGGTCGACATGCTGCGCAAGGCGTTTGCCGGCGCGACGACCGACAGCGCTGCGCCCGAGGTGCATTATAGATCCAATGCGGCAGGGAAAGTGGAAAACATGGTCTATGCCGTTGTTGCGGTGAAGCCCGACGGTGAAGAAATGTTTGTGATCGTCACTTCCTCCATTACGCCGCTGAGTAACACTCTCGATATCATCAAAGGACAGCTGCTGTGGGTTTCGGCGGTGTTTGTTATTCTCGCGCTGATTTTTTCGCTCTACGCGAGCCGCCGGATCGCCAAGCCGATTTCCAAGACCAACATCGCCGCAAAGGAGCTTGCAAAGAAAAACTACGAAACGGAGTTTAATGCGTGCGGATATCTGGAGGTTGAGGAGTTGAACGATACGCTCAACTATGCCAAAACCGAATTGGCGGCGACGGAAAAACTGCAGCAAGAGCTGATTGCGAACATTTCGCATGATTTGCGAACGCCGTTGACCATGATTACGGGATACGGCGAAGTGATGCGGGATCTTCCCGGTGAAAACACTCCCGAAAATATTCAGATAATCATTGACGAAGCGACGCGTCTGTCCACGCTGGTCAACGATCTGCTCGATCTTTCGAAGCTGCAGTCGGGCGCCTTGCAGGCGGAGAAAAAAGTTTTTTGCCTGACAGACAGCATACGCGAAATCTTTTCGAGGTACGCAAAGCTTGTTGAGCAGGATGGTTATAATATTGTCTTTGAGGCGCGTCGGAATGTATATATCAATGCGGACGAGCTGCGTATATCGCAGGTGGTCTACAATCTTGTCAACAACGCGGTCAACCATGTCGGCGAGGATAAAACTGTCATCGTGACGCAGATGGTCTCCAAGGGCAAGGTGCGCATTGAGGTGACCGACCACGGAGAAGGTATTTCGGCAGACAAGCTCGAGTATATCTGGGAACGCTATTACAAGGTTGACAAAGAGCACAAGCGCGGAGTCATTGGTTCAGGACTTGGTTTATCCATTGTCAAGAATATTCTCGACGCGCACAACGCGCACTACGGTGTTCGTTCGACTCCGGGAAAGGGCAGTACCTTCTGGTTTGAAATCAGCGTTGTTAAAACAGAAAATATGCCGTCTTCGGATCAATTATTTTTGGGCAGATAGAGCGGATTCAGCGTCAAGTTTCGCTTCTGCTGCCGGTCAGGAACACGTCGGTGATGTGTAATACCGAAAAACAGAAACAGCTCCGAGCCGTTTATGCATGGAGCTGTTTCTGTTTTAGAGAGATAACATGTAAAAAAGGAACTTATCTATTATAACGGATGTGATACATCCTATAAAAAGTATAAACAAGAAGAATATATATAAAGTTCAAAAAACTAACGAGTGTATGCCTTGGCAACATCCATGCTGTAGACTGCATTGTCCTTGGCAACCATCGTAATAGACACATGAGGGGCAAATTGGTTAAACATGACCAAAAAGCTGGAGCCACCGCCGTCGTGCATTCCCGTAACAATTCGGTTGATTCCGTTGTCATGGACGAACTGTGCTGTTGCTGCAGGCGCATAATTGTTGAAAATGACAGTCATGTCTGCTCCGTTTTCTTTGGATACCTTGTAAAGATATTCGAGCTCTTGGGAAACTTTTGTATAGTCATCTGTCGGATGAAGAACGCTGAGTACACGAAGCGCACATGCATGTTCTTCCGCAAGTGCTGCCGCGGTTTGAATAATACGGTCACAGTCATATTGACCGGTAACGCAAGCGAGGATAGACGGCTTGTTGTTCATTTTTGTGCACCTCCTTTCTTTATCGTGTCTATATCATACAAGTCCAATATGTTTAAAACTTATTGCCTGTGTGAAGTATCCGTGAAAAAAATCTGAAAATCGCATGCGAGAAAACAAGAGCATATAAGAGAAAAAAGAAGAATACAGGAGGTGTTTGGGGCATAAATGATTTTTTTAAAAAAAAGAGTTGACAACGCCATATGAATGAGATATAATCATAGGGCACAAAGTAAATGATTAGGAGGAATAAATATGTCAACATATTTGGCTAAGAAAAGCGAAGTTGAACGCAGCTGGTATGTCATCGACGCGGCAGGCAAGCCCCTCGGCAGAGTGGCAGTGCAGGCGGCTGTGCTCCTCAGAGGAAAGCACAAGCCTACCTTTACGCCTAACGTAGACTGCGGCGACCATGTTATTATCATCAACTGCAAGGACGCGGTGCTCACGGGCAATAAGCTCACACAGAAAAAGTGGCAGCGTCATACCGGTTATATCGGTCACCTCAAGGAAACCCGTTACGATACCCTCATGGCGTCCAGACCCACCAAGGCAATGGAGCTCGCAGTTAAGGGCATGCTTCCCAAGAATACACTCGGCAGAAATGCTCTGTTAAGACTCAGACTGTTCGAGGGCGCAGAGCACAAGCATGAGGCTCAGAAGCCCCAGCCGTTTGAAGCATAAGAAGGAGGCGGAACAGAATGTACGATAAGACACCTTATTTCTACGGTACAGGTAGAAGAAAAAGCTCCGTTGCCCGCGTAAGATTGTATCAGGGCACCGGCAAAATCACCATCAACGACCGCGATATCGACGATTATTTCGGTCTTGACACTCTTAAGCTCATCGTCAGACAGCCTCTTGCGCTGACGGAAACGGATGAGAAATTCGACGTTGTTTGCCGAGTATCCGGCGGCGGCGTAACCGGTCAGGCTGGTGCGATCCGTCACGGTATCTCCAGAGCGCTGCTCCAGTACGATACCGAAAATCTCCGCGGCAAGCTCAAAAAGGCGGGCTTCCTCACGCGTGACCCGAGAATGAAAGAGCGTAAGAAGTACGGTCTCAAAGCCGCACGTCGCGCACCGCAGTTCTCGAAGAGATAAAATTTTATCTTTGTATTTTTATCAAGGCTTTCCGATATGGAGAGTCTTGTTTCTTTAAACCCACTGCGGCGTCCTCGGAGCACAGCTCCTGTGGTCGTCGCTAGAAACAGTGTGTCGCACTGTTTAACGCACCGACAGTTCTCGAAGAGATAATCAGAGCGCTTTTCAGTACGCGTCCATGCTACTGATTACAGGAGTTTTGGCGTATTCAGACGGTTTGAGATGTGCTTAAAAGTGTTAGATAAGCAACAAACAAGTAACACATAAGTAAACCTATCTTATATTCAGCTTTGCATTCGATAATCTTCTCTACGATCGTTTTTTGACAACTCATAGCGTTGGCGGTTACAATCGCTCCTTCGACATCAATCAAATCAAGAAGCTGTGGCACTGCCGTAATCTCATTTGTCTTTTCTTCAACGGTGATTTCGCCGAGCGTTATTTGGTTGTCAGCTACAAACGCGCTGACAACATGATATGTTCTGTGCTTATTATTTCCGTCTTTTCATATCCCATATGGTTATTATACTTCGTTTTCAAAAAAAGTAAATGCTGTTGCCGTGGGAATTGTGCGGTATTACCTTGACTTTTTGTTGTTTTTGCGGTATTATTTATCATGTATAATTATCAAAAGAAAGGGGTTGAGGCAGGTGTTTGATTTTTCCGTTGTGATTGATATCGGTGTGGTCGCCTTGCGCATACTGCTGCCGCTTTATGCTATCTTTATCGTTTATCAGTGCTATGCCGCGATGCGTCGCCGCAGACGTCCCGAAAAACCGCTTGTCACCCTTATGAACACCCGAACATTTGAAAAAATCCCCGTGCTGTTTTGGGAAAATGCCATCGGCCGAAAAAAATCCAACGATGTCGTTGTGGAAGATGCTGCCGTCTCCAAGGTTCACGCCGTCTTGCTGCGGCGCGATGAGGGATGGTTTATCAACGATACGGAGAGCCTGCACGGAACATTTGTTAACGGTAAACGTGTCGAGGGCAGGACACAGGTGTATATCGACGATATTATCCGCGTCGGAAATACGGATTTTCAATTTCTGCGCGGCGAAGAATACAACGAGGAACTGCGTTCGAGTTGGTTCTTTAAAAATCCCAGCCGGAAGCCTGCCGTCAAATCGTGGAAGCTCATGTTGATGATTACGCTTTTCCACTTTTTTATGACGGTTGAGGCGGTCTACTGGAATGACGGGAAAAACCCCATGTCGCCGCTGTTGATTTTCGGCGTGACGGCGTTGGTTGAGTGGGGGCTGTTCATTGTCAGTTATTTCGGATTGCGGCGCACGACCTTTGAACTGGAGGCGCTGGCGCTCTTTTTGTCGGGGATCGGCACCATACTGCTTGCGCGGCAATATGAACGGTCGGCATATATGCAGGCGGTTTCCACGGTTATCGGCTTTGTGATTTTTTGTTTGATCATCAAGCTGATCGAAGATCCCGACAAGCTATACCGCTTCCGCTTTCCGCTGATGATCGCCGCGGTCGGCCTGCTTGGTATCAGTATTGTGTTCGGTAAGGTTACCAACGGCGCAGCGAACTGGATCTATATTGGTCCGCTGTCTTTTCAGCCGTCCGAATTGGTTAAGGTTATTTATATTTTGATCGGCGCAGGCGCGCTTGATAAATTGAATACAAAAAAAGATTTGTTAGTATTTATCGGGTTTTCTGTGGTTTGTGTGGGACTGCTTGCGGTTATGCGCGACCTTGGTACGGCGCTGATCTTTTTTATCACGTTCCTGCTGATTGCGTTTATGCGTTCGGGTGACTTCAAGACGATTATCCTCGCGGTTGCCGCGGCGGTGTTCGGTGCGATTTTTGCCATCCGATTCATGCCCTACGTTGCCGACCGCTTCAAGGCGTATCGCCACGTTTGGGAGTATGCCCAGAATGAGGGGTATCAGCAGACGCACGTGCTGACCTTTATCGCCAGCGGCGGCTTGTTCGGCGTAGGTATCGGCAACGGTTTCCTCAAGCAGGTCGCCGCCTCCGAAAGCGATCTGGTTTTCGGACTGGTTGCCGAGGAAATGGGTATTATCGTTGCAATCACGCTCGCGGTTGCCATAGCGTTGCTGGTGGTGTATGCGCGTGCGATTACAACCCGAAGTCGCAGCACCTTCTATTCCATTTCTGCCTGTTGTGCGGCAGGACTGCTTGTCGTTCAGCTCACGCTCAATACCTTTGGTGCAACCGATCTGCTCCCGCTGACGGGCGTAACCTTCCCGTTTATCAGTGCGGGAGGCTCAAGCGTCATTGCATGTTGGGGCTTGATTGCGTTTATCAAGGCGGCAGATGAGCGCACTTATTCCATGAAACGATAATCCGGCACGGACCGGCGGGCAAAATGTTCTGCTGCCGGCCGCAGTCGATACCACTCTCTAAAGGGGTGAAAACCATTATGAAACGTATTTTGAAGCGCAGTACGCTGATTTTGCTTTTTACGCTTTTGTTTATCGGCGGTGCATCTTTTTTTTGCGTCGAGCTGGTGGTGAATGCCGACAGCTGGGCCAACCAGCCCTATAATGCCCACATCTCGGGCAACGGCGGTTTGGAGCAGGCAGGCGCAATCTATGACCGCAACGGCGTGGTGCTCGCTAAAACTGAAGACAACCGCCGTGTATATAATGAAAATCAGAGTATCCGAACGGCGTTGCTGCATACGGTCGGCGATAACAGCCTTAATATTTCTACGGCGATTCAGAGTAAATATCGTTCGCTGCTCACAGGGTACAGCCTGATTTGGGGATTGAATATGCCGCAGTCTCTGCGCACTTCCCATGATCTGACGCTTACGGTCGACGCCAACGTTTCTGTTGCTGCCTATGATGTACTGAGCAGCTACGGTAAACCGGGTGCGTGCGTGGTGTTTAACTATAAGACGGGCGAGGTGCTCGGCGCGGTCAGCACCCCTACCTACGACCCCGAATCACCTCCGGAAATCAACGAGACCAACGAGAAGCAATATGAAGGCGTTTATCTTGACCACGTGATTTCCTCAACGTATATGCCGGGGTCGATCTTCAAGCTCGTTACGGCAGTGGCAGCGATCGAAAATTTACCGGATCTCTTTAGCCGTACGTGGTACTGCGCAGGCAGCGAGCAGATCGGCGGAAGCGAGGTGCGCTGTGTCGACGGAGAGGCGCACGGCACGATGGATTTCAACAGCGCGATGCAGCAGTCCTGCAACATCGTTTTTGCCGAGCTTGCAGCGGAGCTGGGGCCTGACATCATGATGGCGACTGCCGAAAAAATGGGTATCAATCTCAGCTATGAAATTGATGACGTCAGCACTGCAAAAGGGCATTACGATGTTAAACAGGCGTCGCTTAACGAGTTGGCGTGGTCGGGTGTCGGTCAGTTCAATGACGAGGTCAATCCCATGCAGATGGCTGTCATGTGCGGTGCGATTGCCAACGGCGGCAATTCCGTAACACCGACATATATCAAGAGCGGTACGGGAGATTTGCTCAAAATGATCGGTCTCCACGATACCAAGAGCCTTCAGTTGGTAAATCCCAATACTGCCGCAACACTGACGCAGGTGATGCCGACATACACCTTCGGCAGCGTGAATGTTCGCGCCAAGACGGGTACCGCCGAGGTAGGCAACGGAAAAGGTAACAATGCGTGGATGGTGGGATTTTCCACGGACGCGGATTGTCCGGTGGCGTTTGCCTGTGTGGTAGAGGATTCCGGCTTTGGAAACCAGTATGCCCGCCCTGTGTTGGAGGCAGCTGTGCAGGCAACGGCAGACTCGCTGCGCGGAAAATAAAACCGAAAAAAGAACCGGAAAGGATGATAATATATTATGAATTTCTTAAAATCAATGTTTGGTAATTACAGCAAGCGCGAGATAAAGCGAATTCAGCCGCTTGTTGACAAAGTGCTTGCACTTGAAGAAAAGTATGCAGCTATGAGCGAGGATGAGCTCAAAAATCAGACCGTGGTCTTGAAGGAACGTCTCGCGAACGGAGAGACCACAGATGATATTCTCCCGGATGCTTTTGCCGTCTGCCGTGAGGCGGGGTGGCGTGTGTTGGGCATGAAGCACTTCCCCGTACAGGTTATCGGTGGCATTGTGCTGCACCAGGGACGTATCGCCGAGATGAAAACCGGTGAAGGTAAAACCCTTGTGGCGACTTTGCCTGCCTATCTGAATGCTCTCACCGGTAATGGCGTGCACATCGTTACCGTCAATGACTATCTTGCGCGCCGTGACTCCGAGTGGATGGGCAAGCTCTATAAGTATATGGGTCTCACGGTCGGACTGATCGCGCAGAATCTCGATAACGAAGAACGCCAGAAGGCGTACGCCGCCGATATTACCTACGGCACCAACAATGAGTTGGGATTTGACTATCTGCGCGATAACATGGTGGTTTACAAGGAGATGAAGGTGCAGCGCGGACACGCCTTTGCTATCGTCGATGAGGTTGACTCCATTCTGATCGACGAGGCGCGTACACCGTTGATTATTTCCGGTAAAGGCGATAAGTCCACCGATTTATATGAAAAGGCAGATGTGTTTGCCAAGTCGCTGAAGCTGGAACGCTTTACCGAACTGGATTCCAAAGAGGATATGGAGGCATATTACGCCGAAAACAGCATTGATTATGTTGTGGATGAAAAGCAAAAGACCGCCACGCTTACGCAGTTGGGCGTGAAGAAGGCGGAGGAGCATTTCGGAATCGACAACCTTACGGATCCCGAAAACCTCGCTCTTTCGCACCATATCAATCAGGCGATCAAGGCGAACGGCGTTATGAAGCTGGATGTGGATTATGTTGTCAAGGACGGCGAAGTTATTATCGTCGATGAATTCACCGGTCGTCTGATGTACGGCAGACGCTTTAACGAGGGTCTGCACCAGGCAATCGAAGCGAAGGAAGGCGTTGAGGTACAGAGCGAGAGCAAAACCCTTGCGACCATCACTTTTCAGAACTATTTCCGACTTTACGGAAAGCTTTCGGGTATGACGGGTACCGGACAGACCGAGAGCGAGGAATTCCAAGAAATCTATAAGCTCGACGTTGTTGAGATTCCAACAAACAAGCCCGTTATCCGCAAGGATTTGCCTGACTCCGTCTTTAAGACCGAGAACGGTAAGTTTAACGCCGTTATCAATCAGATTGTTGAGGCCAACGAAAAGGGTCAGCCCGTACTGGTCGGTACGATTTCTATTGAAAAATCCGAGCTGCTTTCTCATATGCTTAAAAAACGCGGTGTGAAGCACAATGTTCTTAATGCGAAACAGCATGACAAGGAAGCGGAGATCGTTGCGCAGGCAGGTAAATACGGTGCGGTCACCATTGCCACCAACATGGCAGGACGCGGTACCGATATTATCCTTGGTGGTAACGCAGAGTATATGGCAAAGGCGTCCATGCGTAAGAAGGGTTATTCAGAGGAGATGATTGAGGAAGCAACGGGTTACGCGGAGACGGATAACGAAGAGATCCTCGAGGCGCGCAAGACCTTTCGGGAGCTCAACGATCAGTACAAGGAAAAAATCAAGGACGAGGCGGAACGCGTCAGAGAAGCGGGCGGTCTGATGATTATCGGTACCGAACGTCACGAGTCCCGTCGTATTGACAACCAGCTGCGCGGCCGTTCGGGTCGTCAGGGAGATCCCGGCGTCAGCCGTTTCTTTCTGTCCACAGAGGACGATCTGATGCGTTTGTTCGGAGGCGATCGAATGCGCGCGATGATGGAGCGCATGAATGTCGATGAGGACACGCCGATTGAGAACAAAATGCTCACCAATATCATCGAAAGCTCACAGGAGAAGGTTGAGCTGCGCAATTTCGGCATTCGTAAAGATGTGTTACAGTACGACGACGTGCTTAACCGCCAGCGCGAAATTGTTTACGGTCAGCGCGATCAGGTGCTTAACGGTGAAGATCTGCACGAAACCGTGCTCAAGATGGTTTCGGATTCGGTCGATACCTCCATTGTGCACTATCTCCCCGAGGGACCGCATGAGAACTGGAATTATCCGAGTCTGATCGAGTATTACAAGGGTTGGATTATTTCCGACGATAAAAAGTACGCTATTGACAAGGATGAGCTTGAGGATATGGATGCCTCCGAGGTCGGCGAGATGATCAAACAGGATGCACTCGAAATCTTCAAGGAGAACGAAGAACTGCTTCCTGCCGAAACAATCCGTGAGATGGAGCGCGTGTACCTGCTCAAAGCAGTCGACACGCACTGGATGGCGCACATCGATGCGATGGATCAGCTCAAGTCGGGTATCCGTCTGCGCTCTTACGGACAGCATGATCCTGTCGTGGAGTATCGTCTCGAAGGCTTCGATATGTTCGATGAGATGATCGAAAACATCCGCGAGGATACCATGAAGATGATGTTGATTATGCCCAAGCGTGTTGCAGAGATCCAGAAGCGCCAGGAAGCGATTGAAGCGGCGCGTAAGGCGGCGGAAGAGGCTTCGGCGGCAGCGCATCAGGAAGCGATCGAGAACGGCGGGGAAAAGCAGCAGTCCGGCGTTGTTGCGGAAGCGCTCAAGCGCGAGCAGGTGGCGCATCCCGTGACAACCTCCGGTGACGGTACGGATACCGCCGGCAAGACGGTTCGCAAAGGCAAAAAGGTTGGCAGAAACGATCCTTGTCCCTGCGGCAGCGGCAAAAAGTATAAGAAGTGTTGCGGCAGAGATGAATAAATAATAAAAAATTCGGCTCAAAACTCGAAAGGGTTTTGAGCCGAATTTTTCGGTTGGAAGCAAGTAGCAGATACAAAAAAGCGCGGTTTTATCCGCGCCGTCGAAAAATACTGGTATCCTGTCAAAGGGATCTGTCGGAAATCAGCGGATCGTCAGCGAAACGCCGCTGTCCTTTTGTGTGAGGATTGCCGTATTGCTCCCCGCGCGGAATTCACAGGACGTATCCTCGCTTTTGAGAGGATCGCCGTAGAGCTTTTGCAGCTCGGATTTAGCGGTATCATATGCGAGCGATTCGGCGTTAAGCGTTACAGAAGCAATCACATCACCGTTTTTGTCGACATGCGCATAGCCGGAAGCGTCGGTGTCGAACAGCTTTCCCTCAATTTCAATACGTTTTTCACCCGTGGTCGTGGAGACATAGTCTCCCATACCCACCTGCGTGGTCAGTTTTCCGATCCAGCTTTCGCAGCTCAGAACGTTGCTTGTCTGATAGGTTTTGCCCGTGAGGGTGGATGCAGCGGCAGTTGAGGACGCAGCTTTTTGGTTTTTGCCCGTGCAGCTGCATCCTGTAAGGGTGCAGACGGAAGCAACGAACGCTCCGACAAGCAGTAAAGCGGCGGCGGTCATCATGTGTTTTTTCATGGATGAAATCACTCCTTTGCCCTCTATCATATCACAACTGTGCCAAATAGACAAGCGTTATTTTTTGCAGGCGCATCATCATGCACTGCCCTGTGCGTCGGAACGCGCGCTGTCGTTTTAATAGATTCCCTGCACCGTCACCTCGCCGGAACTGACCGTGAGTACCGTACCGTCCGAAAGCATGACGCGCAGTCCGCCTGATGCCGTTACGTCGACTGCCGTGCCGCTGACAGCGTGTCCGTTTCTTTGGAAAGCGACGCTTTTGCCGATTGTGGCGCAGAGAGCGACATATTCCTTCAGTGTGTCGGGAGGCAATTCCAGACGGTTGCGTGTGAATACCCGTTCTATCTCGCCGAGTAGAGTGGCAAGCAGACGGCTTTTTTCGTAATACATGCCGGTTTGCAGCAGGATGGAGGTTGCCTTGTGGGCAATATCCTCGGGGAATTCGGTTTGGTCAACGTTTACGCCGATACCGATGACAATGTATTCCACAGCGTCAAATTCTGCGCTCATTTCCGTCAGAATGCCGACGAGCTTTTTTTTTCCGACAATGATATCGTTTGGCCATTTGATGCGGCAGTCCAAACCTGTGGTTTTCCGCAGCGCCTTGCAGATTGCCAGACCTGCAAGCGGTGTGATCGGCATGACGTCCCGAAGCGCCAGCTGCGGACGAAGGAGCACGGAGAAAGCGATGTTTTCGTCGCGGTTGCCGATCCAGCTTCTGCCGAGCCTGCCCTTGCCGCGGTTCTGTTCGCGCGTTGTGACAACGGTGCCGTTGGGACAGCCGTCTCCGCCGAGACTTTTAAGATAATCATTGGTGGAGCCGACTGTGTCGAGTACGATCAGTTTTTTGCCGATGACCGATGTTTTCAGGTGCTGTTTGATGGCGAACTCGTTGATATGCGGCGGCAGTGAAACGAGAAGGTACCCCTTGTTGGGCGCAGATTCGATTACGCAGCCTTCTTGGCGCAGCGTATTGACACACTTCCAAACCGCCTGCCGCGAGATGCCGAGCGATTTTGCGAGTGACTGGCCGGAGATGTACTGATTGGCGTCTGTAAGTATGTGTAATAATTTGTTTTTCATATCAGCCCTCTTACCTATGATAGAATTCGTTCGTTGACCCGGTTTGGCAGGAGATACCGGTTGCGCCGGGATACGGAACGGGTTCGTTGTTATGCGGTATTGCCTTTGTTTTTTGTTACGGCAAACAGTGCTTTGCAGATCGCGGTGCCGAGTACAAGATTGACAATGATCTCTATGAGCGCGTTGAAGCCTGCCAATGCAAAAATAAACAGGAAGATGCTGCCTGTCGGCTGGCTGCCGATCTTAGCGATCACGTCGCTGTTGCTGGTGAATGCGTCGTGAAAAAATATCCACATCCAGCCGAGAAAGCCGATGGTGTTGAGTGCGGTGACGAGCGCACAGCAAAGCGAGGAGCCGGCGAAACGCCCGAGCGCGGTTTTTTGGGGGAGTTTTTGAAACAAAAGTCCCGGAACCCAGCCGCAAATCACACGGGGAACAACGCACATCAAAAAAGTGAGAAACGGATTGACGCTCACCAAAATGGTGGTGAGCGACGCGGAAGTGAAGCTTGCAAAAAAGCTGGAGAGACCAAATACAAGACCCAGTATCGCGCCGTACAGCGGTCCCATGAGTACGGCGCCGATTGCGACAGGCAGACAGTTCAGCGTTATGGTAATCGGTCCGATACGCAGGCTGCCGACGGTAAAGGTGAGCAGTACAATGAAAGCCGCGAGCAGAGCTGTGAATACGGGCTTAAAAAAATGGGGAAGCGCGTTCTTGTTGGGGTTTGCCATAAAAATACCTCCTGCTGTTTCCCTGTTCTGTTTTGTACAGGTGAAACGCGTTTTGTATGTATCCCAATATTTGCCTTCGGTATGGCTGTTTTTATTTCGGGCGTTTGGGTTTGTTTCTGTAATAAATGTTCCGCAGACCGTCCAGAATGATGTTTTCGTCATATATAATTTTGTGCGCGCAGTTTTGGATCATCTGGGGCGCCAAGCCTCCCGTTGCAATGACGGTACAGTTTTCGCCGGCTTCCCGGGCAAATTGATCAATCATGCCGTCGATCATGCAGGCGGTGCCGAACATAACGCCCGAGCGGATACAGTCAACCGTGTTGGTGCGTATGACGGTTTTGGGCGCGCGCAGCTCAACCGCGGGCAGCAGAGCACCGTTGTTGGTCAGCGCGTCAAGAGAAATCCCCACACCGGGGGCAATCGCGCCGCCGCGGTAGGCGCGGTGACTATCCACATAGCCGATGACCGTTGCTGTACCCATGAAAATCATTATCAGCGGAGCGCCGTACTTTTCCAGCGCGCCGACGCAGCCGCATACGATATCGCCTCCGAGAGTTTCGGGTCGGTCGATGCGTAGCTCCATACCGGTTTTCAGACCGGGACCGACGACGAGACTTTTTGCGTTGGTGGCGATTAGAATCGCATCGCGCAGGGGTTGGGTGATTTTGGGAACGACGGAGCTGATGATGGCGGCGCTGATCGTTTTTCGGTCAATGTGGTGGATCTGAAAAAACGTAAACAGCGATACGGCAATTTCGTCGCAGGTTTTGCGTGTGTCTGTGGCGATACGCAATTTATATTTCAGCAAATCGCCTTCATATAGGCCGAATTTGATATTGGTATTTCCGACGTCGGCGGTCAGCAGCATAGAACGATTCTCCCTTCGGGGACTTTACATTCATAATTATAACACATTTTCTTACAGTTTCAAGGTGCATATTAGGTATTTTCATACAATTTGAAAAAGTCCGCAATTCATTGTTGAATTTTTACCGGGATGGTGTATAATATTGATAGTTACGTAATGGTGAGTTTTCGTCGCATTTTGTCGAAAACCGCCGTGTCTTGCATTGAAAATCCAAGGGGGATTTTTGAGAAAGGATGGATAATTTTATGGATCGTTCAGAACTCACACAGCTTCGGATTCTTGCCGCCAAATCGCGGTTAGGTGCGGTTATTGGCACTTACCACGCCAAGTCGGGTCATCCCGGCGGTTCTCTTTCGGCAGCGGATCTTTATACTTATCTGTACTTTAAGGAGATGAAGGTTGATCCCGCCCATCCCGATTGGGAGGACCGCGACCGCTTTGTGCTCTCCAAGGGACACTGCTGTCCCAGCCTGTATGCGACGCTGGCGCTCAAGGGCTTTTTTGATTGGGAAGAGCTTTGTGTTCTCCGCCATATCGGTGCGATGTTGCAGGGTCACCCGGATATGAAAAAAACGCCCGGCATTGATATGAGTACCGGTTCGCTCGGACAGGGTATTTCCGCGGCGTGCGGCATGGCGCTGGCGGCAAAGCTGGACGGCAAAGGCTATCGTACCTACACGCTCCTCGGCGACGGAGAGGTAGAGGAGGGTCAGGTTTGGGAGGCGGCGATGTTTGCTGCGCACCACAAACTGGACAACCTTGTGGTTATGGTGGATCAGAACGGTTTGCAAATTGACGGAACGGTTGACGAAGTGGCGGGCATCGAGCCCCTCGACCAAAAGTTTGAGGCATTTGGTTTTGAAGTATTCAAAATTGACGGTCATGACTTTGAGCAGATCGCAGATGCTCTTGACAAAGCGAAAGCCGTTAAGGATAAGCCCACGGCAGTTTTGATGAAAACCGTTAAGGGTAAGGGCGTTTCCTTTATGGAAAATCAAGTCGGCTGGCACGGCGTGGCGCCTAACAAGGAGCAGTATGAGTTGGCGGTTGCCGAGCTTGAGGCAGAAATAAAGAGATTGGAGGGTGAATGCTGATGGCGGAAACAGTATTGAAGGCGACGCGCGAGAGCTTCGGCGAAGCGCTTTGCGAGCTCGCCAAGGAAAATAAGGATATCGTTGTGTTTGACGCTGACCTTGCGGCGGCGACCAAAACGGGTGTTTTCAAAAAAGCTTTTCCCGAGCGCTTTTTTGACTGTGGTATCGCAGAGGAAAATATGATGGGTGTTGCGGCAGGCATGGCGGCTTCCGGCAAAATTCCGGTGGCGGCTTCGTTTGCGATGTTTGCCACAGGCAGAGCCTTTGAGCAGATTCGCAATTCCATTGCTTATCCGCGCCTCAATGTCAAGATTGCCGGCTCGCACGCGGGTATTTCCACGGGTGAGGACGGTGCAACCCACCAGTGTATCGAGGATATCGCTATTATGCGCGCGATCCCCAACATGGTGGTGCTCAATCCTGCCGATCACTGGGAGATGAAAGAGGCGACAAAGGCGGCGATTGCGTATGACGGTCCCGTCTATATCCGTCTCGGCAGACTGGCGATCGACAGCTTTAACGATCCCGAGACCTATTCCTTTGAGTGGGGCAGGGGTATTACGCTGCACGAGGGTACGGATGTGACTGTTGTTGCGACGGGTTTGGTCGTCAACGAGTCCCTCAAGGCGGTCAGAGAGCTGGAAGCGGAGGGCATTTCCGTGCGTTTGATCAATATTCACACCATCAAGCCCATCGACCGCGACATCATCATTAAGGCAGCGCGTGAAACGGGCAGGATCATCACGGTGGAGGAGCATAACGTTGTTGGCGGTCTTGCAGACGCGGTATGTGAGGTTATTACGGACGCTTGTCCTGTCAGGGTGACGCGCATCGGCGTACAGGATGAGTTCGGCTACAGCGGCCCCGCATGGGAGCTGCTTGATGCGTTCAAGCTCACCCGGCCGCATATCGCGCAGGTTATCCGAGACGTCGTGAACGAAAAATAAGGCAGGGGGCGTGCTTCGGCACGCCTTTTTACCATTATATCCGGTACAGGAGTTTTCCGTATGGCTTTGTTTCCTCTGTTGCAGAAAAGCTTAGTGTGTGAGACAAGGGTCAGAAGGAGAAGCAGGTGTCCACCGGCATCTGCCGACACTTGCCGGTACAATTTGAAAGGAGTATACATCATATGGCAGTATCAACCCCCAAAAGTTTGCGCAATCAAGTGATCTATCAAGTTTTTACCCGAAATTTCAGCGAAACAGGCAGCTTCGGAGAAGTGCGCAGCCGTCTTGACGATATCAAAGCGCTCGGTACGGATATTATTTGGTTTATGCCGATTCATCCCATTGGCAAAATTAACCGCAAGGGTACCCTTGGCTCACCCTATGCTGCCAGCGATTTTCGTGCGGTCAATCCCGAATTCGGCACGATGTCGGATTTTAAGGGTCTTGTGGAGACCATTCACGAAAAAGGCATGAAGTGCATCATTGATGTAGCATATAACCATACCGCGCCCGATTCTGTTCTTCGCTCCGAGCACCCGGAGTGGTTCTACCGTCGTCCCGACGGTAATTTCGGTAACCGTGTCGGTGAATGGACGGACGTGAACGATCTGGACTACAGCCATCGGGAGCTCTGGGATTACCAGATCGAAACCCTTAAATTCTGGGCGGAAATTGTGGACGGTTTCCGTTGCGACGTTGCGCCGCTGCTTCCGCTTGCGTTTTGGCTTAAGGCTCGCGCTGAAGTAGAGAAGGTGCGTGAAAACTGCATCTGGCTGAGCGAGTCTATTGAGCCGGACTTTATCACATATATGCGCGGACGCGGTATGACAGCTCTTTCGGATTCCGAGATTTATCAGGCTTTCGATATGGCGTATGAGTATGACGCGTACGGAGCGCTGCGCGCGTATCTCAATGGCAGCGGCAGTTTGGATGCATATGCCGAAACGCTGAACCGCCAGGAATACACTTTTCCCGATAACTATGTCAAGCTGCGCTTCCTGGAGAATCACGATCAGCCCCGCGCGCATTTTTTGATCCCGGATACGGAGCAGCTGAAATGCTGGACGGCGTTCCTCTTTTTCCAGAAGGGAGCTACGTTGATTTATAACGGACAGGAATACGGTGTGGCACACAATCCGTCTCATTTTGATCGTGATCCCGTGCGTTGGGATGCTCCCGAGCGCGTGGACTTGACGCATCTGATAGCGCGGCTCTCCTCCATGAAGCACGACCCGCTTTTCACGGACTGCACCTATCACGTGACCGCGCCGAACAAGGATACGCTCGTTGCTTTGCGCACGCATGAGGATCAGGAAATGATCGGCATTTTTCCGTTCAAGGGCGCCGGCGCCCCGTTGCATGTCGATTTTCCTGACGGCGTGTATGAAAACCTGATCAGCGGCGAGGCGGTTGAGGTTTGCCGCGGTATGATCAGTTGTAACGGCAAGCCGATCATTCTGCGTAACTTTTGATATGAAGCGGTTTTGGCACATGAAATCCGCCGCTGTGTTTCTTGCGATCATCTGTACGTTGCTGTGGGGCACGGCGTTTCCTTTCATCAAGCTGGGGTATTCGGCGTTTGACATCCGTTTTGGCGATCTCGGCGCCATGTTGCTCTTTGCGGGCTGCCGTTTTTTCCTTGCGGGACTGGTTATTTTACCCTTCATGGCTGTTCGATGCCACGGACGAATATTGCCGCAGCGCGCGGATATGCTGCCCATTGCCCTGCTTGGCTTGGTAATGACGGCGGCACAGTATCTGTTTATTTACATCGGTCTTGGGTTTACAAGCGGTGCAAATACCTCGATTATCACGGCCTGCGCGTCATTTTTTACGGTTCTGGCTGCACCGTTTTTTTTTCGCGGAGATAAGCTGACATGGCTGAAAGTGTGCGGCTGTGCTCTTGGTATCGGCGGTGTGCTGCTGATGAATAACGGCGGCGGTATGACGCAGGATACGGTCTTTGGTGATCTGATGGTTTTGTTGTCCACGATTTGTGCCGCGGCAGGTAATTTGCTTACCAAAAGGATCGCGTCCGACAGAAATCCTGTTTTGGTTACCGCGTATCAGCTGCTCTTCGGAGGCGGACTGCTCGTTTTTGTCGGTTTGGCGTGCGGCGGCAGGATCAATTTTTGGAATTCGAAAGGTATTTTGATTTTGCTGTGGCTGGCGTTTGTTTCAGCGGCGGCGTTTGCGATCTGGACGTCGCTGCTGAAATATCATCCTGCTAGCCGCGTTTCTGTTTTTATCCTGCTGGTGCCCGTGTTCGGTACGGCGTTGTCGGGAGTGCTTTTGGACGAAAATATCTGGAAAACAGAGACTCTTTTTTCACTCATTCTGATTGCGGCAGGTATTTTGCTGGTCAATATTTCTCCAAAAGAAAAGACGGTCACGAGCGAAGTTTCGAAAGGAGACGGGGATGATTAAAGGCGTGATATCCGATATGGATGGGGTTATACTCGACAGCGAGAAGCTCTATGTGCGTTTCTGGTGCGAGGCAGGACAGGCGTGCGGGTTCCCGATGGAACGCAGACATGCCCTCGGTATTCGTTCGATGGCGCGTTCTTACGCAATAGAGAAGCTGCAGGGCTGGTTTGGTTCGTCGTTTGATTACGATACAGTGCGTAACAAGCGCGTAGAGCTGATGAACGCATATGTGGCGCGCTGCGGCATAGAAGCCAAACCGGGCGCGGAGGAGCTGCTTGTGTACTTAAAAGAAAACGGCTGCCGCGTTGCACTTGCGACAGCCTCCGCAATACTGGTCGCGGAGCGGTATCTTGCACAGGTGGGGTTGCTGCGGTATTTCGACGTGGTTGCCAGCGCAAAAAACGTTGCGCACGGCAAGCCTGCTCCCGATATCTATCTCTATGCTGCGGACAGGCTGGCGTTATCTCCTGCGGAATGTCTTGCGCTGGAGGATTCGCCCAACGGTGCGCGTTCTGCGTGTGCAGCAGGTTGCAAAACTGTATTTGTGCCGGATCTCGACGAGCCGCCGGCGGATATCCGTCCGCTTCTTTATGACGTTGCGGACGGTTTAACAGATGTTATCCGCATTTTGCATACATAAAAAAGCGGAAAACAGAGGTTTCCGCCAAATCTTTCGATTTGCGGCAGCCTCTGTTTTTTTACATGGTTATTTCCGGTAATTTTGCCTCAAACGTGAAACGCCCGACTACCGGTCGGGCGTTTCCTGTCTGTAAAAAATGAGGGGTACAATTACGCGCCTCTGCTTTTAGCGCGCATTGAGGAGGGTAGAACAATATACTCTCTGACGGTTGCGGTTCCGTCTTTTGAGTACGCTTATATTAAACTATATGAATATGAAAATTGTGTGAATTTCGTATGAAACCCTACTGAAAAAAATTCGGAAAATTTTCGAAACAAATGTTTGATTTTTTTTCGGACATATGCTACAATATAGTCAGAAGGGTGTGTGCACTATGAAAACTCTCAGTAAAAGCCAAACGAAAATCATGGAATTTCTCCGTGAATGCTCCGACAGCGGCAGAGTGCCGTCTGTGCGCGAGATGTGCGATTATACGGGACTCAGTTCCACTTCGACCGTGCACCACCACCTCAAGGCGCTCGAAGAAAAGGGACTGATTATCCGTGAGCACGGTGTCAACCGTTGCATCCGGATAGCCGGAGAGGAAAAAAGTTCCAGCGTACCTCTGCTCGGTAAGGTTGCTGCGGGTATACCAATCACGGCGATTCAGGATATCGAGTGCTATGTTCCCGTTCCCGAACAGCTCAAGCGGGGCAGGGAGTTGTTCGCTCTGCGTGTTCAGGGCGAGAGCATGATAAACGCGGGCATTTTTGACGGAGACATTGTAATCGTTCATCGTACGCCTGTTGCGGAAAACGGTGAAATTGTGGTTGCGATGGTAGAGGATTCCGCCACCGTCAAGCGTTTTTACAGGGAAAACGGTCATTTTCGTTTACAACCCGAGAATGATGCCTTTGAGCCGATTATGGTTGACGAGGTTGTTCTGCTGGGCAAGGTTGTCTCGCTGATTAGAAATTATTAGAGGAAAAAACTATGTGTACTATCTGTGTTTACGGCGCATCGAGCGAAATGATTGATCAAGATTTACTGACATCGGCTTATTCTGTCGGAGAAACAATTGCTCGGCGCGGCGACAGACTGCTGTTTGGCGGCGGAAAATACGGCGTGATGGGCGCCGTAGCGCGCGGAGTGCTGGAAAACGGCGGCACGGCGCTCGGCGTTACACCGGAGTTTTTCCGGGATGCCGGCGTGTTGATGGAAGAGTGCGAGCTGGTTTTTACCGATACCATGCGTGCACGCAAGGCATATCTGGAGGATTTTGCCGATGCGTTTATTGTCTGCGCAGGCGGAATCGGTACATTTGATGAATTTTTCGAAACGCTGACGCTCAAGCAGCTTGGTCAGCACAAAAAGCCCATTGTGATCTACAACCGCAACGGCTGCCATGATTCGCTCATCGCTATGCTCGAAGAACTGATACGCGGCAGATTTCTTGCGCAGACGTCGCGCGGTCTGTACGCAGTTGCCGCTACGGAGGCGGAAGTATTTGCGTATATTGACGACCGGCAGAGAAGAAATATCTATCATAAAGACGGAGGCTAATCATGGCGGATTGCTGTGAACAGTGTGCGCACTATATCGTTGATGAAGAATTCGGCGATTACTGCGGCGTTAACCTCGATGAGGATGAAATGGAACGGTTTCTTACCCAAAGTGTCAAAAGCTGTCATTATTTTCAGTTGTATGACGAGTATAAGATTGTTCGAAAGCAAAACTAAATGTTGCCTGCTGTATGACTGGCTGCTTTGAAAAAGTGTCGTTTGCTTTTTTGGTTGAAACGTGTTATAATCACATATATTCGGAAGGATGAAAAACAGGTTCACCAAGTACGGGGGATAAACATGGACTACAAATTGATTGCAGTCGATATTGACGGCACACTGACAAATTCGCGCGGAGAGCTTACGCCGCGCACGCGTTACGCGTTGCTGGAGGCGCAGCGACTGGGGAAGCGCGTAATCATTGCCTCGGGCAGACACCCCATGGGCGTGTACTCGTTTGCGCGCGACCTTATGCTGGATCGTTACGACGGATTTATGATGAGCTATAACGGCGGCAAAATTATTCGCTGCGCCAATGATGAAACCGTAACGGCAAAGCTTTTTCCGCGAGAATATCTCAATGATATTGTGAGCGTATTGAATGATTCCAATATTACCGTCAGCATCTCTGATGATAAAAAGATTTATGCGAATACAAAGGTTAACGATTACACCTATCTCGAGCCCGAGATTACCTTTACCGAGATGGTGGTGTGCGAGGATTTTGTGGCAGAGATAAAGTTTCCCTTCAATAAGCTGCTGCTTGCCGGAGAGCCGGATGAGCTTGATCGTTATCAGGAGATTCTTCGCGCCCGCTATGACGGTTTGTTGGATATCTACAAGAGCGCGCCGTATTTTCTGGAAATCATGCCGCTCGGCGTATCGAAAGGCTCTATGCTGCCGATTTTGCTCGACAAACTCGGATTCAGACGTGAGGAGCTGATAGCGTTCGGCGACAATTACAACGACATGACCATGATCGGTTATGCCGGTATGGGCGTGGCGATGGCAAATGCGGAACCGGAGCTCAAAAAGATTGCCAACCATATTTGCGACAGCAACGACGAGGACGGCGTGGCGAAAACAATTGAACAGATGATCCTTAAAAAAGCCTGACTTTTGGTCAGGTTTTTGTGTTAGAATTTTTTTAATCGTTGTTTTTTTGCATACTAAATTTCTGACAAAACACGTAAAGATCTATTGCGGGTTATTCCGTATAGCTTCGTTGTTGTCCTCCGCCTTGCTCTGCGAAATTTTCCGAGAATATCTTTTTTTAGCGTTTTATCAGAAATTAGTGTATAATGTACAAATTATGTGATGAAAATTTGGAAGTATATAAATCGAATAATTCCATGAAAGAAAAATATAGGCGGCAAGGTAAATTATAATATATATGTATAGTCATCTTTCATAATAAGGAGGAGAATGTATGGCACATATCAAAAAAGCTCTTGCCCTGATGTTGGCACTGTGCATTATTTGCACGGTTGGCGTTGTTGCTGCGACAGCAGCGGAGGCCGACACGGAGGGTGAGGAAGTCGGCGCAGGCGGTATCACCGTTCACTATTACTGTGAGGAAGGCGCTCCGACAATTTATTACTGGAACAGCTTACCGCAGAATTTGGATACCCAATATCCCGGCCCGGCTATGACGTCCGAGGGCGGTAACTGGTACAAGTATAGTTTCAGCACGGTTACGAAAATCAACATGCTGTTTGTTGTCAACGGCAAGCAGTCTGCTGAGTTGACTCGGGAGTCGGGCGAGTGGTGGTATAAAAAGAATAGATGGACAGACAAGTTCCCGCAGGAAAGAGATTGGGACAGATCGGATTTGCGAGAGGACTCTATCTATTTCGTCATCACAACACGTTTCTATGACGGCGATACGGGCAACAATGTCCATTGCTGGGATGACAAGCAGGCAAATAACCCCGATGACGATCCCGCGTGGCGCGGCGATTTTAAGGGTCTGATCGAAAAACTCGATTACATCAAGGCGCTCGGCTTCTCCGCGATTTGGATTACGCCCGTTGTCACCAATGCTTCGGGTTATGACTATCACGGTTATCATGCCATGGACTTTAATACAGTCGACGTGCGTTACGAAAGCCCCGGTGCGACTTTTCAGGATCTGATTGATGCGGCGCATGAAAAGGATATGAAGATTATTCAGGACATTGTTTGGAATCATACGGGAAACTTCGGCGAGGAGTTTTTGGAGAAGATGTTCACCAAGCAGTATTCGTCCATTCAGGATTTGGGCAGTGCCGACTGCATGAAGGTAGCTCCCGGCAGCAACATGGAGAAGGCATACCCGAACTATAACAGTCTCCAGCCCGGCGATCAGTTCCAGGCGCGTCTTGACATCTTGAAGGATCTGAGGGGTACTTCTTATGGTGACAGCAAGGAGCACTATCACCGGGAGCGCAACATGGGATATGAATCCGAGATTGAGCAGACCGGTTCTATGGCAGGCGACTGTGTGGACCTCAACACAGAGAACCCGGAGGTTGCCAAGTACATTACCGATGCATACAAGCAGTATGTAGACATGGGTGTGGATGCTTTCCGTCTCGATACCGAAAAGCACATCAATCGCTGGACGCTCAACAGTGCGTATTTCCCCGAATTCATCAACAACAAACAAGAGAATTTCTTCATCTTTGGTGAGGTTTGTTCCCGTGTTCGCGAGGTTTGGAACCATAATATCCCGTCCTCATCGCCGCCCTTCTACACATGGAAGGAAACCGAGAGCGAATGGAAGAGCAACTGGTCAGGGGATACCTCCAAGTGGGAGCAAAATCTGGAGAACTCCAAGAAGCACTACAGGGCGCACTCAAGCAGTGAAGGTGCTCCGACCTCCCAGAATACGTTTCTCAATGGTACCAGCTATCACACGCCCGACTACAGTCAGTGGAATGGTACCGGTGTAATCGACTTCTCGATGCACAGAAACTTCGGTACGGCTTCGCAGGCATGGGGAGCGGGACTCGCCGAGGATCAGTATATGAACGATTCCACATGGAACGTCACTTACGTTGACTCGCATGACTACGGTCCCGAGGATACCGACGAGAAAAACCGTTACAGCGGCGGTACACAGGCGTGGGCAGAGAACCTGGATCTGATCTTTACATGGAGAGGTATTCCGTGTCTCTACTACGGTTCCGAGGTGGAATTCCAAAAAGCTCAGCCCATTGACGTTGGTCCCAACGCGCCGCTGGCCACGACCGGACGCGCCTACTTCGGCGATAATATTACAGGAAATGTATCTGCGAGTGACTTCGGTAAGTATACAGCCAGCGGAAAAGCGAATGAATCTCTGAACTATCCGCTCGCGCAGCACATTAGAAAGCTGAACCTGATTCGCCGCGCGGTCACGGCTCTCCAGAAGGGTCAGTATACTACCTCTAACGTCAGCAACAGCAATATGGCATTTACCAGACGCTATACAGCGAACGGATTAGACAGCCTTGCCTGTGTGACGATTTCCGGCGGCGCGACATTCAATAATCTCCCCAACGGAAAATATATCGACGCCGTAACGGGTGACGTTAAAAATGTCAGCAACGGAACGCTCAGTGTTCCTTCTGTCGGCAGTGCAAACATGCGCGTCTATGTATGCTGTGCCCCCGGTTTCGAGGGCATCAGCGGCAGAATCGGCGATGTAGGTACCTATCTGAAGTAAATATAACCGCATAAAATAAGAGGCTTGACGAACTGTCAAGCCTCTTTGTTGTATGACGGGCTTGTCCATGCTTTGTAGTGAAAGTCCGCAGAGGTCATAGTACCCCAAAAAACGGGAAAGACCGAACCATTTCGCTATTTATTAAACAAGCCTTAGTATAAGTTATAGAGTGAAATCGAGAATGCAGTAATCCGAAACATTCAGGATCAATGTACCGTTATGTAGTGTTTTTTGCGGAATCCGTGCGCCGTAGTTGCGGTGGATGTGACCGTGAAAAAATAATTTGGGTTTGAACTTGTTGAGCAGGTAGTGGAAGCATTGAAAGCCGCGGTGTGTTAGTGAGTCAAAGTCATTGATGTTTCGTGCGGGCGCGTGTGTGACCAGCACGTCAAAGCCGTGATGATAACGTATTTTTCCCCAAAGCCTAAAAATCTTACGGCGCATTTCTCTTTCTGTGTACAGATATTTGCCTTCGCGGTAGCGGTATGCGCCGCCCAAACCAACAAAACGAATGCCCTTGTACTCAAAAAAATTATCATCAATGCAAATACATCCCTCGGGCTCGTGTTCAAACCGGTCGTCGTGATTACCGTGTATGTAGATGAGAGGAACGTTGAGCATGGTTACCAGAAATTCGAGATAATACACAGGAAGATCTCCACAGCTGACAATCAAGTCAACGCCCTTCACTTTTTCAGGAGAAAAGAAGTCGTACAGCGACTTCGAGACAATGTCGGAAACGGCAAGAATTTTCATCTGTTCTCCTCCGTTTCTTTGTTGTTTTGCGTCGCTGTTTTCGCAGGATCCAGCGCAGGCTCCCGGGCAGGTTCAATTCCTGCTGTGTCAACCGTTGCTTTTCCCATCGGATTCAGTTCGTCATACTGTGGAATGGTGCCGATGACGTTTTCTACCAGATAGTCCATATTGATAATTTGTTCCAGACTGAGAGATGTCTGACCTTCGCCGATTTTTTCGCCGTTCTGTCCGTACAGCGGTGTAACAAACGGTGCGCAAACATTACGAATGATGCTTTCACGCAGGAAAAATCCAAAGCGCTTGGAAGCGCGCTCCAGACGAGGAGAGTAAGCCACGTCAACAACGCCGGCAGACATACCCCAGTAGTAGTTCAGCGCCTTATGGCTTTCTTCAAATTCGTTTTGCATGGCTTTGTTTAAGAAGCGGCGTAAAAGCTGTTCATAGTAAACACCCCATTTCCAGACGGGATTGGCAATCAATTCAGTTTGGTCGCTGTTGATATAAGAGAGACCGTAGATATCGCGGTCGTCATATCGGAACCGCGCCGTATCCTGAGCGGAAATATAGTGTATGCCCTTTTCTATCAGCTTCGTATTGGCAGCGCTGGCGCTGTCGGTTCCCGACCATTCAAGATACACCTTCGCGCGTGGATTAACCATTTGCGCACCAAGCGCAAAGGCGTTGATGCCGGCGATCTGTCCGAAAATCGGATAATCGCATACATATCCCAGTTTATCAATGGTTGTAAGAGAGCCGGCAAGTGCACCGAGAATAAATTTTGCCTCGTACATGCGCGTGTAATAGGAAGAGATGTAGCGGTGGGATTTGTTGAGAGAGCAGTTCATAATCTGGATTTCGGGATGGTCGATTGCGGCGCGCAGACTTGCCTGCATCAAACGCGGAGAGGTGGTGAAAATCAGATTCGCACCCTCGTCGATCGCCTGCTCGATAACTTTGAGCGGATCATCTGCCATAGCGTTGTAGTACGCTTTTGTTTTCAGCTTGCCCTCGAAGATGCGCTCAACATAGCGCCTGCCCTTTTCGTGGTCATGAATCCAGCCCGAAGTTTCCGGCATGCCGTCGTGGATGAATGCCGTGGTCATCTCGGAGGGAGAGGATGCGCCGGAGATCATTTTGGATATGACACCTTTTTTCTTTTCCTCGGGCGGATCGGTTTTGACCTCAATGGGTTTTTCCTCGTCATGTAGCGTTACTTCTTTCCACATTTTACCGAGATTCTTTTTGATGTCCGACTGACTGGTGGTGCGCAGCTCGGGGTATCCGTAAATGATGACATAGCTGAGCAGAGCGTCGCCGACTGTTGACTGCAGCTTTTCGCCGCCGCTTTGCAGATAGGCGGTTTTGAAGTAATAATAGGTTCCGGCAAATGCGTTTTGGTCTTCTTCTGTCCATTCTTCTCCGACTGCCTTGCCAAGCGCTTTTTGCAGCCGTGCGTAACTGCCTTTTTTACTGAATTCAATAAAGTTGATTTTGCTCAGCTTGTAGAAGTCGAGAAATTCGTTGTACAGTTCCACTTCTTCTCCCGAACCTGTGGGAAGAATGCGGATCACATGTCCGGGAATGGCGATGGCGTCAAAAAATTTCAGTACGCTGACACGTTTGTTGCCCTCCTCCACATAATAGCGGTTCATGTATTCATATGCTTTGATGGGCTCACGGATACCCTCCGAGAGATGTGCCCGGCAAAGCTGATCCCATTTGTCGGCAAATTCGCTTGTTTCTTCGAGAACGGGCATAAAGTTTGGCGCAAAAGCATTGACTCTGGCGCGTGTTTTGGTTCCGACGATCCATTCGGCAGGGATTTGTACCAGACCAAGGTCAATGCCGTTGTTGATCTGAACAAGAGACAAAAAGTCTTCGAGAACAGGCAGACACGGCGACTGTCCCCGTGAGGTGCAGGTGCGTGCTTCCTTTTGACCAAGTTTGAATGCTTCTTTGTAATATGATGTGTTTATCATGGTGATCACCTCATTCAATCGACTGGTTGGATTTGAAAAAATGCATGATTCTGTCTTTGTAGTCGGGCGCTTCGTCAAAAACGCAGTGCCCGTAGGTGTTGGGATACATGTACAGCTCACAGCCCAGCTTTGCTGCGATTTCCTCGGATGCTTCTCCTGTGAGCACCTTGTCGTCTTTAACGCCGATCACAAGAACCGGGCAGGTAATACATTCCAGATCGCCGTAGGCGTCAAAGGTTTGGATAGCTCTTGCCTGCACGCTAAAGCGGCGTAAGTCCTGTTCTGTCAGACCGTCGTTCATGTGAGCGAGCATACTGCCGAATTTTTCCACCGTGGAAGCGGAATATAGGAGCTTCGTAAACTGCTCGGTCAAGCTTGCCAAATCCCCGCAGTCTGCGGCGGAGGCCCAACGTTCGGAAATTGTCAGAATTCGTTCGTTTGCGTGTGAAGTGGTAGAGGCGAGTATTAGAGAATGTACCAGATCGGGATGATCAATCGCGAGATACTGTGCTACCATACCACCGAGCGACGTGCCGAATACATCGGCGTTTCGGAGCCCCAGATGTCGCATGACATTTGCTGTGTCGCGCGCCATCTCCCGTACGGTGTAAGGGGACGGGATGTTTTTGCGTCGGTCAAATACGTATATTGTAAAGTCTGTGGAAAAGGTTTTGTAGGCAGCGGTAATCATCATTTGCGCAAACAAGATGCTTCGCGTACCCAAACCGGGAAGTATTACCAACGTGTGCTTTCCCGTGCCGAAAGAGAAGTATTCCAGTTCAGCGTTGTCTATTTGCGATAGCTCTTTCATAATATGCCCCCTGTGAATATTTGATAATCCATATCTATTATAACGTATCCGGAGAAAAAGAAAAAGTCATTTTTGAAAAGTTTTTGAAGGAACTTGACGATATTGTACCGATGTGATATAATGAAAAAAATTACAAATTATAAACAAATATCTCCGTTTCGTCACAATTCTGTCACATCTTGGCATTATAATTAAGACAAACCGGCGGACAATTTTTTGTTTGTCAAAACAATACCCCGGAGTGCAAATATCATTAACGGCGGAGAGAATGATTACAACAAAATAGGGGAGTAGGAGATCGTATGGCAGCCAGAATTTTAAAGACTATTGCATTTATCGTTCTGTCTATTATTTTCTTTAATTTGTATGTACTGTTTGATAAGACATTTATCACACACACGACATTCACATTTGAGTTTACCAAAAACATTTTACGGCCGGTATTGCTCTCTTCCTGCCTTGCTGTGGTGTTCAACTTTATGAAAAAACGCAAATCCTCCGATTAATCCATTTTTTTCGTTGCACTGCCTATGCTTGGGTATTGGTTAAGATAAAAAATAACCTATACGTGTAGGCGGAACCGTTCAGGCTGTCCCCAATCGGAGCCCATACGTCCGTTATGTTTAACGATGATTGGTACACCCTGACGAAAAATCTTACTGCGCAATACGCACATCTGAATGATGCGGTGTTGCCTTAAAATTTATTAATAGAGTGAGGATTCAGATGAATCATTCGGAACGCAGAAAAAAGGGTTTGATTTATAATCCAACGGAATTTTATTTAGAACAATGCAAATTGCGCGACAAGCTCAGCGAGTACAATAGGATCCCGTGCATAGAAGTCGAAAAGAGGATGGCTATGCTGAAGGAGCTTTTTGCTGAAGTCGGTCACAGGTGTTTGATCGAATCCCCTGTTTATTCTTCGTGGGGATGTAAAAATATACACCTCGGAAACGGTGTTTACTGTAACCAAGGTGTAACCTTTCTGGACGATAACGATATTTTTATTGGCGACGGCGTTTTAATTGGTCCCAATACAGTGATCTCCACCGCCGGGCACACGATTTCAACCAAGTATCGTGACGCTCCCAAAGGGATCGTGCATAATTTCGCTTTACCGGTCACCATCGGCAATAATGTCTGGATAGGCGCTAACGTTACGATTCTTCCGGGCGTAACTGTCGGAGATAATTCCGTAATCGGTGCCGGAAGCGTGGTGTCCAAGGATATACCCGCCAATTCTGTTGTGCGTGGAAATCCGTGTAGAGTTGTCAGAGAGATCAGCGAAAGAGACGACGAGTATTACTACAAGAACCATACAATAGATATAGATGCGGAGTAGATATGTCCACAAGAAAAGTGATTGAACCATAGAGGCAATAGAAAAACACCGCGCAGACGTCACCATCGTTCTGTGCGGTGTCTGGATGCAGGCTCTCGGTCGGCTGTTTCTCCTGTGATTTCGGTCAGACTTTTTTGTTTTGCAGGTCTAATAAAGCGTCCAGCAATTGATCGGCAGCCGCTTCCTTTGACAGCAGCGGCAGATCTGTCACTTTGTCTTTGGTGATGAAAATCAAGTGATTGGTGTCCGTGCCAAATCCGGAGCCGGGATCCTTGAGAGAATTCGCTGCTATCATATCGGCATTTTTTTTGCGGAGCTTTGTCTGTGAATTTGCGAGCAAGTTTTCCGTTTCCATCGAGAAACCGCAGAGGAGTTGTCCGCTGTGCTTGTGTGCGCCGAGCCATTGCAACACGTCGGTCGTCGGTTTCAGAGACAGCGACAGCCCGGAGTCAGAGGCAGATTTTTTGATTTTTTCCCATTTGGGCTCCGCAGGGGTATAGTCTGCCACAGCGGCGGTCATGATGATCATATCCTGGTCACTGTAGCAGGTTTGTACTGCATCAAACAGTTCGTGCGCGCTCTGAATAGACAGAATGCGAACAAAAGGCGGTGGCGCGATATGAACGGGACCGCTGATTAGGGTGACGTCTGCGCCGCGCAGCATAGCCTGCGCGGCGACTGCGTAGCCCATTTTTCCCGTGGAATGATTGGTGATGAAGCGGACGGGATCAATGATCTCTTGAGTCGGTCCCGCAGTGACCAACACTTTTTTTCCTGCCAAATCCTTTTTTCGCGCTGTTTCGCGCAGAATGTACCGGAGCAGTGTTTGTTCATCAGGCAGCTTGCCTGCGCCGGTGCTGCCGCATGCCAAATATCCTTCTTCGGGCGGAATGACGGTTACGCCGCGGTTTTCCAGTTTTTTCAGATTTTCCTGTACGGCAGGGTGCATGAACATATGGACGTTCATTGCCGGAGAAACCAGAACAGGGCACCGTGCGGCAAGCAGGGTAGAGCTGAGCATATCGTCCGCTAAACCGTGCGCCATCTTGGCGATCATATTGGCAGAGGCGGGTGCAATCAGAATCACGTCGGCGCGTTCTGCCATGGCGATATGCTTGACCTCACTGACGTCGCTGCGGTCGAAGGTGTCGGTAATGCAGGGGGTTTTGGTCAGAGTCTCAAATGTGACGGGTGTGATAAACCGGGCAGCGTTTTTTGTCATGATGACCTCCACACAGGCATGCAGTTTGACCAAAGCACTTGCAAGATTGGGGATTTTGTATGCCGATATGCTGCCGGTAACACCCAGCAGGATGTTTTTTCCTGTTAACATATTATCACCTCGAGGTAAGAGAGTAGCTTGGATTCATCATAGCATATTTTTATTTGAATTTCAATATAAAAAAGTAAGGCTGTCGCGATTGAGCGACAGCCTGTTTTCTGTGTATCGGGAATTAAGGGTTAACCTCAAAGGCATTGCCCGGAATGGCGAGAATATTGCCTTCCTTGTCGTATGCCTGTACCTCGAACCGATAATTGTCCTCCGGCTTTTCCAGACGAATGTTGTAGCTGAGTTTGGAGGTTTCGATTTCTTTGTCAAGGGCGCCGTTATGCATCATAAAAATCTTGTAGGTTTCTGCGCCCTCGATCTCCTCCCAACTGAGATTTACCGCGTCCATGGCGGCTGTGGTGAATTTGCCGGAGATATTGATTGCACGTGGATAGGTGACGTGATAACCCTCGGGGGAATACTCTGTAATAAAGCGTCCCTTGCTGTTCACGGCTCGGATGCGGAAGGTAAAGGTTTGGCCGGCGAGAAAGTCGCCGAGAATAGAATGGGGAATCGTGCAGGAGCGTTCCTCGGATTCGGCGATTTTTTTCAAGCTTCCGTCTTCGGTTTCAAGATACACGTAGTATAGCGCGGTGCTGGGAATGGCATCCCAGGTCAGGACAATATTATGGTTTTCGCTGATTTTGCCGGAAAGGAATCTCGGGATGAAGGTGTATACATCCTGATTTAAGCCGTTACGTCTGACAGTGACGCCGACATGGTCATAGTCGCTGACGAATTCCCCGTATTTGTCCAGTGCGCGCACTGTATAAATCGTTGCGGCAGGGTTTTGTTTAATTTTGAATTCCGTGGCAGTGGTATTGCCCAGGCCCTTCCAGCTGCCGTTGGTGTAGTAGAATACTCGGTACGCAGCCGCGCCGCTGTTCGCGTCCCAATAGATGGTAACGTTGGTGTCGGAATCAGTAGTGTAGCGATAGATGAGCGGTGTGGAATAAAACGTATGCGACCAACCGGAGCGATTGTAGTCGCTGATGTAGTTGCCGTCTGCATCCACGCAGCGTACTGTATAAACGCGTTCCTTGCCTGAGGAAACATCTGTATCCAGATATGTATTAGCGTCGGTGGTTTTCAGACCGACCCAGTTGTTATTGTTCTTATAGAAAATGCGGTACCGATCTGCGCCCTTGCACGCAGTCCATGTGATTTGGGTGCCGTCCATGGTGCTGTCCAGATCCGTGATGCCGGGTGTTGCGATGTAGGTGGCCTTCCAACCTTCCTTGTAGTAGCCGCTGACAAAATTATCCTGATTGTCGAGTGCGCGCACCGTGTAGGTGTAGGTGGAGCCGGAATGGACATCGTCATCCGTGTAGGAGTTGCCGGTTGTCTCACCAAAGCGAACCCAACCGTCTCTGCCCATGTAGTAAACTCTGTATTTGTCAGCGCCGTCGACCGGATTCCATGTGAGTTTGACGCCGAGGGTCGTGCTTTCGGTATTCACGATTTCAGGAGCGGCGACGTAGGTGCCGTAGATACCTTTTTCGTCATAGGCGCTGACGTACTGGCTTCCGTCGTCGGATATGCAGCGCACGGTGTACAGATATGTATTTCCGGAGGTAACAACGTCGTCCAGGAAGGTGGTTTCCTTGGTATCGCCCATGCTTCTCCAACCGTTTGCACCTTTGTAAAAGACGCGGTAGTTGGTAGCGCCTGCGGAGGGCTTCCAGTTGATTTCTACACCCCCGTAGACGCTCTCGGCATATTCGAGCTGTGGTTTTTCAATATAGGTTGCCTGAAAACCGTTGCGGTCGTAGTCGCTGGTGAACTCGCTGCCGTCTTTTGTGATGCAGCGGACGGTGTAGGTGTAAGTCGATCCGGAGTTGACGTCGTCATCCACAAAGGAATTACCCGTGGTATTTCCCATACCTTTCCAGCCGGTTCTGCCAAGGTAAAATACGCGGTAGGCTTCCGCACCCTCCACAGGATCCCAGTAGATACGTACGCCGCCGTCGATATTTTGTGTACGGGAAATCTGCGGCGTCGGCAACAGACCAACTTCCTCTTTGCCGGGGGCTGCAACAGTTTTCGTGGCAGGAGCCGCAACGGTTGCCTTCGTTTCTGCCGCGCTTGCGACGGCGAAGCCCACAGTGCCGAGCAGCATGGCAGCACCCAAAGCAGACGCAATTATTTTTGATGTTTTATTCATTATCTTTCTCCTTTCGGGGTTACTACGAAAAAATAAAAAATTCGGACATGTTTTTTCGGATATACCGGGGAGTTTTTTCATCGTGACCAAACATTTGAATAAGCGGAAATGACAGAGTTTCCGCTAAGTTAACAAACCTTAATATACCCTAAATATACCCTATTATAAGGATACCTTTTTGTGACAAAAATGTCAAGACTTAATGACACTTTTGTCAGATTATTTCTCAAAAAAGAATATTATGGAGAAAACGGGTTTTGCAGTTGAAACAGGGCGTTTGACACGGCGCGAAAAAATCAACGCGCAACGACCTCGCTGCGCGCTGAAAAGCTCACGTTTGTCTATATCCTTCTGTTCATGTTTTTTCTGATGAATAGGGTTACGGTTATTGATGGATAATAACTCCGGCTGTGGTTGAGGGTACTTACTGTTGGCGCTGTGTTTGTGTCTGCTTTTGTGTGCTTGCCGGCAGTGTGGCTCCTCCGCCGGTGGTCAGTGAGTCCTCATACAGGAACTGCGCAAAAGCAAGGCGTGCAGTATCCAAATTAAGAATTTGGATGACGGAACTGCGTTCGCCGTTGATGATCACATTGTCATTGTATTGCCAGTTGTCGGAGGGAACGTAGTACTGTTCCACATCATATTTGAGGTAGGTGGGCGCATTGGGAAGGAGCGTAGTGATTTCCTCTTTTTTGAGGTTGGTGGTGATCATCGGACCGATCGAGCTGACGATCGAGATGATTTGTCCGAGATCGGCGTTTTTGAAGCGGTTAAACATCGTTTCCAGCATTTTACGCTGACGGGAGGTTCTCTCCCAGTCGTTGCCGTCCAGACCGATTTCGTTGCCGTCCTCGCCTATACTCAAACCGCGGTTACGAGCGTACCAAAGAGCCTCCTGACCGTTAAGATGGACAATGCCCGGAGCGGACTTTATGGTGTAGCGATCCGTGGTCTCCTCGTTTTTATACATCTGGTAATTGATATATTCAATTTCGTCCTCTGTGACTTCCATGTCAATGCCGTCGAGAGTGTCGATAATCTTAATAAAGCTGTCGTAATCGACAACGGCATAGCGGTCAACCTTGACGCCGAAGTTGGTTTCGATAGTCTCAATGGTTAGCTTGGGACCGTCTATACTGTAGGCGGCGTTGAGTTTGTTTTGACCGTGCCCGGGAATATATACGTAAGAGTCGCGCTGGAAGGATGTGATTTTAATCTTTTTATGGCGGCTGTCAATCGACAGCATAATCATGGAGTCGGTTCTGCCGTGCTCGTCCTCGCCCTTGTTGTCTTCGCCGAACAACATAACGTTGAGTACCTTGGGATCCTGCAGCAGCTGTCCCTGTCCGACCATCAGCTGTGTACCGTTTCCGGTCAGATTGTCAGAGGTGGGGGTTGTGGCGCCCGACTGTTGTGTTTTAGTGCCGGAGCCGGGATTGGAAATATCCTTAAAGTTCATCGAGTTGAGGACGGCATAATAGTACATCAGTCCGCTGCCTCCGATGAGGAAAATGATGGATAGTATAAGGCAGATAATTCTGCGCATCTTTCCCTTTTTGTTGTATAGTTTTAATACCTGCCTATTGGAGCTGATATCAACAACACTGTCTTTGTTAGCCATAATCTGCCTCCAAATCTGCTCTGGTTGCGCATTTGCATGGATGTTTTTCGTATAAACTTTTATGTATTATAGCATAATGATTCTGATAAATAATTACTTAAAAGAAAAATAAAGTCGCCGCATGACGAAATTTGACTGCCGGAAAAGGAGGTTATTGCATATTTTTCTCAATTTTTCACATGTTATTCACATGTGGGGTAATGATATTTACGAAAGTTCGTCGAGCGGCAGGGAGAAGGCGGGCAAAAACTCCTTTTCAAATACGTTCGCTTCAGGCAAGTGCATGTCGCGTATGGACGCGGCGATGGTTTCCTGTGCTTTTTTGAATTCGTTGTTGCCCATGCGAATTTCGTCCATACATTTGATCAGTGCGGAGAAGCGGTCCGCCGCCTTGACAAAGATGCGCAGCTGTTCGTCACCTTCGCCGTTTTGTCGGAGGATCCGGCGATAGTCCTCGCGAAAATCGTCTGGAAGCATGTTTGTCAGCCTGTCCGCGGCTTTTTCCTCAATTTCGCGGTAGATATCGCGGATATCGCGGTTAGCGTATTTGACGGGGGTGGGCATGTCGCCCGTGATGATTTCTGTTGCATCGTGGAAAACTGCCAGCAGCGCCGCGCGCTCGGGATTCAGACTGCCGCCAAAGCGTTTGTTATGGATCAGCACCAGACAATGCGCCAGCACGGCGACCTGTTGGCTGTGTTCGCTGATATTTTCGTATCGTGTGTTGTTCATCAACCCCCAGCGGTTTATGTATTTCATGCGTGAGAGCATGGCGTAGAAATGGGATTCGGGCATAACGGGTTACCTCAGTAAAAAAATTTCAAAAAATACAAATAATTAGTGCAATTGTTAACAATTTGTGTTATAATAAAGCGATAGTGTATCATGGGGGCGCTTAGGCGCCGCCGATCCTTACGGATTTCAGTATAGTATTTCTCAACTAAAAAGTCAAAGGAAAGTTATCACAATGGGCAACCGACTCAAACCGTATACCGTCAAAAGCAGACATTGGGCGGGGCTGACTTTTGCTGTGGCTATGTGCATGGCGCTGCTGTTATTTGTGCCGTTTATTGTCTGGAACAACGGCATCTTTTACTATTTCGGTGATTTCAATGTGCAGGAGATCCCTTTTTATCAGTTGATTCACGGGATGGTGCGCGACGGCACTCTCGGTTGGAATCACCTGACTGATCTCGGTACCGATACGCTGGCGAGTTACAGCTTTTATTTGATGGGAAGTCCGTTTTTTTGGATGACGATCCCTTTTCCCAACGAGTTTGTTCCGTATTTGATCGGACCGCTGCTAATCCTCAAGTTTGCCTGTGCGGCAGTCGCGGCGTATCTGTGGCTGCAGCGATATGTGCGTTTTAAGGGTTATGCTGCCGTGGGAGGTATTTTATACGCTTTTTCGGGTTTTTCGCTTTACAATGTGTTTTTCTTTCACTTTCACGAGCCGATGATCGCTTTTCCGCTGCTGATCGCGGCGCTGGATTGTTTCTTGTATGACAAGCGGCGCGGAATCTTTGCTGTGGCGGTTTGCGGCGCTTGCGTTGTGAATTACTATTTCTTTGTCGGTCAGGCGTTGTTTGTGACAATGTACTTTATCACCCTCGCCTGCACCAAAACGTGGAAGTTCCAATGGACAGAGATGCTGCTTCTTGCGTTAGAAACACTGATCGGTTTTGCCGGTGCGATGTTTATGCTGCTGCCCAGCGTGCTTGGCATCCTCGGAAATCCGCGGTTGGACAGCTACCCCAAGGGTTGGAATGCGTTGGTGCATGACCGTCCGCAGCGGTACTGGCTGATGCTTTTGGCGTTTTTCTTTCCCGCGGACATTCCCGCGCTTCCGACCTTTACGCCCGATTCCAACTGCAAATGGGCGAGTGTGGCAGGTTGGCTGCCGTTTTTCGGTATGACGGGTGTCATTGCCTATTTGCAGCTCCGCAAAAAAAGCTGGCTGAAAAAAATCATGCTGCTGTTAATTCTCTTTGCGGCGGTGCCCGCGCTCAACAGCATGTTCCAGTTGTTCAACATGACGATTTTTTATACCCGGTGGTTTTACATTCCCGTGCTGATGTTTATTCTCGCAACCCTGCGCGCGATGGAGGACGTGAAAACCGACTGGAACCGTGCTTTTGTGTGGTCGGCTGGTATCACGGTGGGTATGACGCTGCTGATCGGTGCAATGCCTCTGGTGAAAGAAGAGGATGGTAAGGAGATGTTCCTCATCGGCGTGGAAGCGGATCGTGTGCGCTTTTGGATCTACGCGATTTTTGCCCTTGTGAGCTTGCTTGCCTTCATGTTGTTGTACCGCAAGTTCGGCGTCGATCAGCGAAAGTGGTTTGTTGCTTCGGCGGTCGGTGTGATGGGGGTGGCGATGATCGCATCATATTACTCGGTGGCAACGGGCGTGCTCGAGAGCGGTTCGACGCCTGCCATTCGAAAATGTATCCTCAATCAGCGAGACAAGATCGAGCTTGACGATCTGGAGGACGTGCGCAGCGATTTCTACAAGGCGACCGACAATACGGCGATGTTTTGGAAGGTTCCGAGCATCAATTGCTTCCAAAGTTCTGTCTCGCCTTCGATTATGCAGTTTTACAAGGCGATCGGCGTGGCGCGCGACGTGGCGTCCCGTCCCGATTTCAGCGACTACGGTATCCGCCCGCTGTTGAGTACGAAATACTATTTTGACTATGACGGTGACAACGGCGACCGTTCCCGCGACGAGTGCTTCATGGACGCGGACGGCAAAACAAAAATGCCTTGCTGGAAATTTCTCAAGAACTGCAATGGATTTGATATATACGAAAACGAATGCTATATTCCCATGGGATTTGCCTTCGACAACTACATCACACAGGAGGAGTTTGAGCGTGTCGCGGAGAACAACAAACCGCAGGCGCTGCTCTATGCTATGGTGCTCACACGTGAGCAGATGGCGAAATACGCTGATATCACAGGTTATACGGAGCGTCGCTACAGTGCGCTCTACGGCATGGAGCCGGATACTTTTAACAGTGCGGCGGACACTTTTTCTTACGGTGTGCCGCAGTACCGTGAAGCGTGCCGCAGGCTTGCGGCGGACGCCTGCGAGAGCTTTGCCTATACGCAGGACGGCTTTTGTGCGACTTATCAAAACGACGGAGACGAAAAGCTGTTGTTTTTCAGCGTTCCATACAGCGAGGGTTTTACCGCAGCGGTTAACGGAGAGTCTGTTGATGTGGAAAAGGTTGACTTCGGTTTGATGGCAGTCAGAGTGCCCGCCGAAAAAACAAGCGATATTGTATTTCATTACCGTACTCCCGGGCTGCAGACGGGGCTGCTCGTCAGCGCAGGCGCGGGAATCGCATTTGCCGTGTATCTTGCGGCGGTTGTTATCATTCGATGGATAAGGAGAGAACGTTATGCTTTCAGAAAAGATTTTAGCCTACCGGGATGAATTATGGGAGGATCTCAACACTCTTATGTCTATTGAGTCTGTCGACGGTTCCCGTGACGAGGACTGCCGTAAGGCGCTGGAGTTTATGCTCGGGCGCGCGCGCGATTTCGGCTTGACTGCCGAGTGCGTGACCGATCAAAGCGGCCAGGTCGATTTGGGGAGCGGCGGCAGGCTTTGCGGCGTGCTCACGCACCTTGATGTAGTACCTGCCGGCAACCACTGGAGCTGCAATCCCTATGCCCTCACGGAGCGTGACGGAAGGCTCTTCGGCAGAGGAATTGCCGACGACAAGGGCGCGGCGATGACGGTGCTCTACTGCATGCGTGCGCTCAAGGAGATGGGTGTCGAGGGAAAAAACACTTTGCGTGCCATTTTCGGTACCGCCGAGGAAACCGGTATGAAGGATATGACGGGTTATTTTGAAAAAAAGCCGCTGCCCGATCTTGCTTTCACGCCCGACAGCAATTACGGCGTTTGCTATGCCGAAAAAGGCATTTTGCAGCTCGAAGTCAGTATGCCTGCCAATGAGGCAACCGTGCTGTCCCAGTTTCATGCGGGCAAGGCGGTCAACGCCGTACCCGACCTCGCTTATGTGATGCTCGATTCCTCGGATTACGACGAGCAGCAGCTGCTGCGCCTTGCCGATGCGCGGGAGGAAATGTTTGAGTTTAACTATACCATCGACGGGTTGATGATTATAAGCCGCGGCAGAGCGGCGCATGCCTGCGAGCCCGAAAAGGGAGTGAACGCTGCTGCGGCGCTCGTTGATTTGATTGCAAACGTATTCGAATCGCATGAGATCGGCGCGGTTGTTTCCTTTATCGACTATACTCTCCACCGAGAGACCAACGGAAGGTCGATGGGACTGAAAATGAGCGATGCTGTTTCGGGTGCGCTGACAGTCAATCTCGGCAGCATACACATTGAGGGCGATGAGGCATATGCCCGTTTTGACATCCGTTACCCGGTGACGGTCAACGGTGACGATGTGGCACGCCAGTTCCGCAAGGTTGCGGAAAACAGCGGTCTGCGCGTCAAGCTGCTTCATCACGCCAAGCCGCTCTACGTTGAAAAGGATTCTGAGCTGGTTCGTTTGCTCAGCGACGCGTACCGTGCCGTAATGGGGGAGGAGCCTGATCTGTATGCAACGGGAGGGGGTACTTATGCCCGTATGCTCGGCGGCAGAGGCGTTGCCTTCGGACCCAACTTTCCGCATGACAATATTCGTATGCACAATGCCGATGAGAGTGTTGACAAAGAGAGTTTTCTCAGGCATATGCAGATTTGTTTTGAAGCGATGTACCGACTTTATACAACGGAGTGACCGAGTTGGCCGATAGATACAAAGGAGAGAACCGAATAACATGAAACGGATAATTTGCGCCGTATTATGCATGGTACTGATGTACGCAACCGCGACAGCGGGATGCATCTGCACGTCTCCGAATTTGAAAAACTACGGACAAAATACGGATTGGACAACAAAACCGATTCCGACGACTGCCGAGCCGACGACAGAACCGAAGCCTTCCAAGACGGTTAATGTGGAGAAAATTGACAATTATCAGGATTTTCGCCTGACCGCCGTGGAGTCGGATTATGAAAATTCTGTTTATGTCATCACGGGCAGCATCATCATGACGGAAAAAAGCCAAAAGTACGATCCGGATACCTATAAATGCGGCGGCTGGCTGTATAACAAAAGCGTTCCGGGAGCGAGCAACAGCGAAATATTGTACAAACGCTTCGGTGAGGGCTCCGTTGACAGGGAAGACTTGCTGGACGTATCTTCCGATCTGGAAACAAAGCGCTTTACCGTGTATCTTAGAAAGGAGATTCCGTCCGGATATTATCGGCTTTTAATAGAGCATTCCTTTGAGGGTGGGGGATATGACAATGTGATCCATTTTTCGGTTAAGGAGAAGGATGAAAAAATCGCCATGCTGCGCGATCCCGCGAGCAAAACCGTGACTGTAGACAGCATCGCGACGGCGGATCATTATTATGAGTACCATGCGGAAGATTTGTATGCCAATACCATACTGAAATTCAACGGCGTTGGCTTAACGCTGGATAAAAATAACGGGATGTATATGATCAAGATGAAGAAGTCGGCTGAAATGACGATCGGATATTATGCCGTTTCAAAAAACGACTTATCGCAATATGTTGACAAGACGGTTAATTGTACGGTCGTTGTGAGAGATAACCGTATTGGTGACCTGAGCCATTACTGGGAAATCACGTCCGTTTCCGGTGTAACGAATGCACCGGAAACGCAGGCTGCTACGGCGAGCCGCAGTAGCGCACCCGGTGAAAGCAGCGCAGGCAGTGACGGTGAATAGCCGTTCCGTTTGCGCAGATGCATCCCAAAGGAGAAACTTATGAGTAATGAAAGAATTATCAAACAACAGGCGCGGCAGGCGCTGAAGGGCAACCTATCTGTACTGATTGCAGGTATGGGGGCGGTTGCCGTTATGGTACTGATGTTGGATCTGGTGCTGCAGATACCCGCGATCATGCTGCATCTCGTTGATACCGAGACCGGACTGGTGAAGGACGGCATGCAGCTTAATTATGTGCTGCTGGCTGTCGCCGCGGCGATACTGTCGGTGCTTGCTTCTCCGCTGTTCAATGGATTTTTGAAGCTTGCAGCCAATACGGCGGTGCAGAAAAGCTGCGGGATTACGGATATGTTCTACTATTTCGGAAATCCGGTACGTTTTTTTAAGACGGTTTTGATCAATATGGCGCTTTGCTGCATTTTTGTGGTGCTGACAGAGCCGGTTGGAGTGGTTTGCGACTCTTTTGATGATCTTTGGTTTGCGCCGGCGCTCACGGTCGGACTGGTGTTGTGGCGCATAATCGTTTATATTTTCCTGATCCATTATCCGCTTGCCGCCTACACGCTCAATGACAGCCGCGCTTTGCCGCACTATCTTTTCGGATACATAGGATTTTCGTTTCGGCACTGCGGTGCGCTGATCAAGCTGCTGCTGACCATGGCGGGTTGGATCGCGCTTTGCTTCTTTGTGGTACCTGCCGTATATGTTGTGCCGTACCTCGCCGTAGTTCTGATGAACTCGGCGCGTTGGCTGCTTGCCGTGAATCAAAAAGTTTAGGATTGATACCATGATCGTTTCACTCTGTATGATTGCTTACAACGAAGCGGAGGCAATCGAGGGCCTTTTCAGCGATATTTCGCTGCAGGAGTACCCGCATGAAAAAATAGAAATCGTATTTGTGGACAGTATGTCTACCGATGCGACGTTTGAGCGCATGGTGGCGTTTAGGAATACCGACTACGGTTTTTTAGACGTTAAAATCGTGCAGTGCGCCAAGCGTAACCAGGCGTTTTCATGGAACGCTGCGTTGATGACAGCGACGGGTGACGTCATTATCCGTGTGGACGCACACGCGCGTATTCCGCGCAACTTTATTTCGCGCAATGTCTATAATCTCAAACAGGGAGAGAATGTAGTCGGCGGCGGAAGACCCAACATCAGTTCCGACGTCAGCCCGTGGAAGCTGACGTTGCTGGCGGCGGAGGATTCTCTGTTCGGCAGTTCCATTGCCTCCTACCGGCGTCCGGCGACCGAAAAGGAATATATGGATAGCCTCTTCCATGCCGCGTACCGCCGCGAGGTGATTGAAGCAGTCGGCGGATTTAACGAAAACCTCGGGCGGACGGAGGATAACGAGTTTCACTACCGTATCCGTATGGCCGGTTACAGACTGTGCTGCTGTCCCGACATCATTTCCTATCAGCATTCGCGCAATACGCTCAAAAATATGATTCGTCAAAAATATTCCAACGGCAGATGGATTGGTCTCACGCTTTCGGAGTGTCCGGGTTGTCTGAGTTATTTTCACTTTGCACCCTTTATCTTTGTGACGATGCTGTTGGGTTTGTCTGGTTTGGCGGCGGCAGGACAGCCGCTGATGCTCTATATGCTGCTCCTTGTTTACAGCATGTTTGACGTGGTCAATACGGTCGGCTGTTTTACTCTCAAAAATGTTCAGCCGCAGTTTGTGATGCTGCCGCTGATTTTTCCGCTGTTGCACGTCGCCTACGGCGTCGGAACGATGATCGGGTTGCTGCAGATTCCCTTTTGGCGGCATAGAATTGAACACAGCCACGCAAAGGAGCACATTGAAAAGGTGCGCCGCAGGGTGAAGCAGAATACGAGAAAATAAGGTGCAAATATGGACAAGGTAGAATTAACACCCGAGCTTCTGCGGGAGCTGCAGCTCAAACAGCTCGATATGCTGGTGTATTTTCGCGACTTCTGCGAAAAGAACAGCCTCACCTTTTGGCTGATCGGCGGCGGTTTGATCGGCGCGTTGCGCGAAGGCGGTTTTGTGCCGTGGGATGACGATATCGACGTCATGCTGCCGCGCGAGGATTACGAAAGGCTTCCCGTACTTTGGCGTGAACAGGGGATGGACGGACGTTTTCGTTTGCTCAAAACCGATGACGAGATGTTTACGGGTAATATTTTTATCACGATTACCGATACCGACTACACGATGGTCAAGACCAATCAGGTTGATGTAGACATCCCGCACGGACTGGTGCTCGATGTGTTTCCGCTCGACGCCGCGCCCGACGGACGCTTTGCACGCAGAAGGCAACTTGTCTGGACGATGCTGTACTCGCTGTTTTTGGCACAGATAGTGCCCGAAAACCACGGCGGTATCCTCGGCTTCGGCAGTCGTGTGTTGCTGGGGATTTTTCACGGCAAACGGATTCGCAACAAGATCTGGCGTATTTGTGAAAAACATATGAAGCAGTACAAAATGAGTGAAAACAAATGTGTGACGGAGCTTTGCTCGGGGCCGTACTGGATGAAATTCGAGTATCCCAAGCACATTTACGAGGATGTGACGTACGTCACCTTCGAGGGGTTGCGCATGCCCTGCATGACCGGGTACGATGAATATCTTACATGTGTGTTTGGCGACTATATGCAGCGTCCTCCGGCGGATAAGCAGAAGCCGCACCACGATATTGCCTATCTGGATTTACACACGCCCTGCGAGGTTTATGATAATGTTCACAGAAAAACTGACAAAAGATAATTACGCGTTGCTGACGGAGGAACTGCAAAAGGCGGCGGATCCAAAGTACCGCGATTTTCACGCCTCGCTGGTACCGAATGAGGACAAGGGGCGGATTCTCGGCGTGCGGATGCCCCGGCTTCGTAAAATTGCCCGGGCGGCGGGGAAGGATGATCCGCGCGGTTTTCTTGAAATATGCGGCGACGATACTTACGAAGAGAGGATTCTTCGTGCGATCGTGACCGGTATGATTGTGCCGTCAGACTGCGCGGAGTTGTGTGCGCTTGCCGACGGTTTTTTGCCCTACGTGAACTGTTGGGCGGTTTGCGACTGCTTTTGCGCCGGGCTCAAGCAGGTGAAGAAATACAGAGCGGCTTTTTTTGAGCATATCGGCGCCTACCTCAGCGGTGATATGTGGGCGCAGCGTGTTTCGATGGTGATGATGCTCAGTTATTACCTTGATGAAATGTACATTGACCGCGTGCTCGCGCGCGTCGACAGCGTGCGTGCGGAGGCGTATTATGTGCAGATGGCGCAGGCGTGGCTGCTCGCCACGGCACTTGCCAAATGTCCTGCACCGACGCTTGCGTATTACTGCAGTAATTCGCTCGATTCCTATACGCAGAACAAGGCTATTCAAAAGGCGTTGGAAAGCCGCAGGATCGACGATGAGACAAAAAAAGTCCTGCGCGCGCTGCGAAGCGCTTGACAAATGACGGCAGGTGTATATAATATATAATATAATACAGATCGTTTTCGGGGCGGAGTGAAATTCTCCACCGGCGGTAAAAGCCCGCGAACAGGCGCAAGCCTGCCGAGCCTGTGCGATTCAGGCGCCGACGGTTACAGTCCGGATGGCAGAAAACGCGCGCGAATCACGCGCTATGCTACCCGACGGAGATCGTCGGGCTTTCTTTTTTTGCAAACGTACGTTTTCCGGTTCATCATGAAAACCCTTTTCTATCAGAAATGAGGGCTTGTTTAATAAATGATAAAACGCCCCCAAGAGGTTGCATTCCGCTATTTATTAAATAAGCTCCGCTATCAGATATAAATGGACTGGATGGGGAGTTAGATGAAGGAGGTTGTTGTATGAAAAACAAAACAAGCGAACGTATCAAGTCGATTTCCGCCATGGCGATGCTCACGGCACTCGCCGTTGCCGCGGATATTTTTCTCAGGATTCCCAATATCGGCGGATTTCTCACTTATGAGCCAAAGGATGTGATCCTTACTATCGGTGCGTTTATTTTTGGTGCTGTGCCGGGGTTGGTAATGTCGCTGATTGTCTGCCTGATCGAGATGATGACGGTTAGTACCACGGGACCCATCGGCCTGTTGATGAATTTCTTCGCCTCGGCGTCCTTTGTCGGTGTCGCAGCGGTGATTTATCAGCGAAAAAAAACCATGAGCCGTGCGATCATTGGATTGTTTTCCGGTTCCGCTGCCATGCTCGTTGTGATGCTGCTCTGGAACTATATCATAACACCGGTGTTTATGGGGGTTCCGCGCGAGGCGGTGCTCGAAATGTTTTTGCCGGTGCTCATTCCTTTTAACGGACTCAAGGCGCTGCTCAATACGGCGGTGGTGCTGTTGCTCTATAAGGGTGTGGTTACCGCGTTGCGCAAGTCCGGTCTCATTTCCGCGCGGGAGAACAACGACGGTGCGCATAAAAAAACCAACACGGTGATCGCGGTTGTCGTTTCCGCTGTCGCCGTCATGACGTTGTTGTTGGTACTGCTGATTTTTGCGGGTATCATATAGATACCGCCGTACGATTATGCGGGGTGTCACGGCTTCTTGACAATACGATAAAATATGATATAATAAGAACGAAAACAGAGTAGAAATCTGTGCGTGAAGTGTTCTGCGAACGGGGAGTTGTCGCGGAGACGAAAGGCATGCCTGCGGTACAGATTTCGCATCCCGCTGTCCATGATTCATCTTATATTTCAGGCGGGTTTTTTACCTGCCTTTTTCTGTTTTTGAGGGGCTGTGCGGGTTTGAATCTGTCTTGAAAAAAACACTCGGCTCAAACAAAAAACAGATGGTTTACACGTTGTTGCCGGAGTAGAGTATGAAAAAGCCGTATTTTCCCAAAAGGGGGAAGCGGTACATTCTTAGGAGGTTGAGATCTATGCGTTATTTGAAAAAAATCCCGGATTCATTTGCATCGCTGCGGGACGTCCGTTCTCTCGCGGCAATTGCCATGTTGCTTGCGCTGAGGGTTGTGCTGGGTATTTTTGCCAATGCTACCCTGCCGTTGTTTGGCAACACGGTCAAAATTTCTGCGGCGTTTATTCCCACTTTTGTTACGGGCGCGATGTTTGGCCCCGTTCCCGCTGCATTGGTGGGAGCGCTGGGCGATATTTTGTCGTTTGTTTTCGCTCCGACGGGAGGCGCGTACTTCCCCGGCTTTACCGTCAGCGGTATGCTGGCAGGGTTGATCTACGGTGTGGTGCTTTACGGCGAAAGGCTCAGCTTACCGCGTATTGCGGTGGCGTGGGCTGCCGACGCGTTGTTTGTCAGCAGCTTTCTTTCGGCATACTGGCTGTACGTTCTGTACGCGCAGCAGCCGTCGTACATGTTTTATCTTTCTGCGCGCGTCATCAGTTTGGCGATCAAGTGCGTACCGGAAATTCTGGTGCTGTTTGCTCTGAGCAAGCCCGTTACGTTGTTGGCGCGGAGGCTGGTTGGCGGCAAAAGCAGCATTGCCTGACAGACGTGTTTCTGCGGGTAACTTTGTTTTCATGGAAACGAGGGGAAATGTGTCAGCGGGCGCATATTCTCTCGTTTTTAAAAAGAGCCGCAAATAACTCCGTCCTCAACTTCTCAATTCTTCTCAGATTGAGGAGCAGGGCGGACATAGAGATGCTGTGGCAAGTTGTTTCCTCCATCTTGTCACAATCATATTTCGCTTGTTTTGTCAGTGTTTGTCTGAGATTTTGGATTGTTCAGTTTGCATTATTTTTTTAGTAGGATTTTAGCGAATAATTGAACCTGTTAAATAAAGCTAAAAATTGAAAAGCAACCTCCCGAATTGAACAGGGGGTTGCTTTTACATTGCTTATAATATAAGATCCTTGTTAAGGCAATACCGCATAATGTTGGTGTACGGATTGCGCAGTAAGATTTTTCGTCAGGTTGGACAAATAATCCGTTCTCATACTGCCGTATGGGGGCTGATTTCGGAGCAAGCTGACGGAGAATAATATTAAAGCAAGGCGTGCGCCATGAATTGTGCGGTGTTGCCTTAATTTCTCCAAGCGCCGGGTTTGGCTTGTTGCTTGTCTTTTCTGAAAAACCTTCCTTAACACGCGCGCCGCCGTTTCAAGTGCTAACGCTTAAAACGGCGGCGCTGTTTTTTTATAATTTTAATAATCGGAACGGCAGCTCATAACTAACCAATGGGGTTGTAGTCGGGATCGGTATCATAGCCGCCGGGGTCGGGTCAAATGCCCGATATGGTGATAGCGTCCTCAATGACAAACTGCGTTACATCCATTTCCAGATATGCATATGTTTCTTTCATCATATATGCATAATTGCAGGTTAGTTATTATCACACGCTGATCAGGTGAAGAACGCGTTCGTCGCCTGATTGTACCAATAGAGCGCCTTTGCAAGGTTTGCCTGGCTTGTATTGGAGCTTTTAACCAAATTTTTCGCGTAATCGAGCGCGGAGTATTTGAAGCTTACGTCGCCTATTGTGAAGGTTTGCAGAGTATCAAGTTCAGCCGCCGGGATATCGGCATAATCCTTATAATAATAGAAATTGGATTGCTGTCCGTCAAACTTTGACGCGTCAACGGTATCGCTTGCGCTGTTCTTCGCAAATATGTGTCTGAGAGTGTTCTTTGAGAGGAAAATCAGGCTCGTCGAGTAGTATTTCATTCCGAGCTGCTCCGTGACAGCCGCCATATCGTCGGCTTCGGCATTTCCGTTAGCCGCCTTAACCGCGTCGGTGAACATATCCGAAGTAACATCCGCCATAGTGTAACCGGTTACAATGCTGTTGGCGAGGTCGCCGGGAAGAATATTAAATACTGTTTGAGCCTTTGCGCCGTAGTCGAGCATTGTCTGGACAAGGTAAACAAGACCGTTGTATTTATCCTCATCGTTTTCGGTCTTATATTGAACGCTGGATTTGGATTCCGGGTCAAGAATAGTTTCGGCGTATTTGCGGACACTGTAAACCTCTGTTTCGGTTTTGCCGTTCAGGGCTGCGGTCACACGGATACCGGCTGACATTTCCGCTGCGCAGACATAGGCTGTCACCTTGATCAAATCACCGACCGCTTGGTAGTTTGTGCCGTCAACAGTAACAGTAGTGCTGTAATCGGAAACTTCATAGAGAGGATCTTCCTGCGCCCATTCAAAATCTACCGTGAGAGTTTTGGGCTCAGACTCAACGTCTGCAGGAGTTAAGCCTGCCGCTGACGGGTCGATATAGAAGTTAACACCGATGTCGCCTTCAAGGGTGAGGCTGTGACCGGCGATGAGCTGCAGCTTCACGGTGAAGTAACCGCCGTTTACTTTGGCATAGTTAACGTCGGTTTTGCCGCTGTCATACGCAATACCGCCTGTCTTACCCTCAATAGAAGTACAACCGGAAAACATATTGCCGCTGTCGGTGACAGCGCCTGTTGACCAGTCTGTGGCTTCGGACGCAACCCGGATTGTTTCAAGAGAAGCGCAACCATAAAACATGTAAGACATATTGGTTACATTGCTTGTGTTAAAATTGCTGACGTTAAGAGTGGTAAGAGCAGAGCAATATTCGAACATATTAGCCATATTTGTTACTTCGCTTGTGTTCAAATTGCTAATACCTTCAATTGCGGTAAGATTATAACATTTGTTAAACCACATTGCCGTGCTTGTGGGTCTCGCGTCCGCAAAGCTTGGGTCAAATACAACCTTTGTTATATTGTTTCTATTACTATACCAAGGCACGGATGTGTTACTTGTATAATTCGTATTGGAAACATCCCACGCGTTTTCAGACGGCATATACGCGTCGCATTTAAAGGTGAGCGTGTCTGTACCGTTATATACCGCGTAGGCGGTAGCATCGGGGATAATGGTGACTGTGAACTTTGCTCCTACCTTTGTGGCAAAGTCAAAGTTTCTCAGATCAAGGCGAAGCTTAACAGTCTGGGAATCGTTCTCGGTGTCGAAGGTGATGTGGCCCGAAAAGCCCGAATGGTCGTAAACAGCATCGCTCTCAACACCGCTTCCCTCGAACACGCCGTTGAAGCTGTGTGTCCAATCGCCGTCGATAGCGAAATTAAGCCTACGGTCGTAGCCGAAGTCTACATTTTTGTACTCAATTTCCCAAACGTCGGACTCAACCTCGGTCATCTTATTTTCCGCATAAGCGGGAGCCCAACTTGCTCTGTTGAGCCATGATCCATCGCCGTTGCCGACCGTGAAAACGGAGTAGTCGCCTACCACCACGTCAGTGTCATCAGCAGCAAAAGCCGTTACTGTTGTCAAGCTCGTGAAGCACGAGAAGATAATCAGAAATGACAAAAGCAAGCTGACAGCTCTTTTTGATTTTTTTATTAAATGATTCCCCTTTTCTTTTCAATAATTTGCAAAATTACAATCCCAAATATTTTACCATATTTCTCAAAAAAAATGCAATAAAAATCGTGCTTCTATTCACGGCAACATCGCACAATTCACGGTGCACGCCTTGCCGGAATATTATTCCGGCATATTATCCCCAAATCAGCGCCCATACGTCAGTATGCGCACTGATTATTTATTCAATCTGACGAAAAATTTTACGGTGCAATCCACACGTCTGAATTATGCGGCATTGCATTAAATAATCTTATTAACAAAAACCAACACTATGAAGAAGATTGTCTCCATAGTGTTGGTTTTATCCTATTCGATTGTCATTTTTTCGTTAAAAGCCTCACGCTTTTCGCTGCCTGTATTTGTTTTATACAGTTTATTTGGTTTATTTGGCGAATTCTGACGCGCGGCTTTCGCGAATGATATTGACCTTGATTTGTCCGGGGTAATCAAGCTCATCTTCAATTTTTTGGCAAATTTCTCTGGCAAGCGGTACCATGCGGTCATCCTTGACGACCTCGGGCTTGACCATGACGCGCACCTCGCGTCCTGCCTGAATAGCAAAGGAACGCTCAACGCCGTTGAAAGAGGCAGCAACCTCTTCGAGCTTTTGCAGACGCTTGATGTAATTTTCCACATTTTCGCGCCTTGCGCCGGGTCTGGCTGCGGAGAGTGCATCTGCTGCCTGTACCAGACATGCGACGATGGTTTTTGCCTCCACATCACCGTGGTGCGCGTGGATGGCGTGGATTACCGCGTCGCTTTCCTTGTATCTTCTGGCAAGATCAACGCCGATCTGGATATGTGTTCCCTCTACCTCGTGGTCGATCGCCTTGCCGATATCATGCAACAAGCCCGCGCGCTTGGCGAGGATGGGATCAATGCCCAGCTCGCTTGCCATCATGCCGGCGAGATAAGCGACCTCACGGGAGTGATCGAGTACGTTTTGACCGTAGCTGGTGCGGTAACGCAGTCTGCCGAGCATTTTGATCAGCTCGGGATGGATGTTGTGGATGCCGAGTTCGAGCACGGCACGTTCGCCTTCGCGCTTGATGGTAGAATCTACCTCGCGTTTGGCTTTTTCCACGGTTTCTTCAATGCGTGCAGGATGAATGCGTCCGTCGGAAATGAGACGTTCAAGCGCCAATCTCGCCACCTCGCGCCGTACGGGCTCGAAGCAGGAGAGCGTGATCGCTTCAGGCGTGTCATCGATGATTAAATCAACGCCCGTCAGCGTTTCGATCGTCCGGATGTTGCGTCCTTCCCTTCCGATGATTCTTCCCTTCATCTCGTCATTGGGGAGAGGCACGACAGAAATTGTCGCCTCTGTGACCTGCTCGGCGGCAAGTCGCTGAATAGACAGTGAAATGATATTGCGGGCTTTTTCGTCCGCTTCTTCCTTGAGCTGCGCCTGATACTCCATGATCTTAACGGATTTCTCGTGTGCGAGCTCGTATTCCAGTTGGGAAAGCAAGTAACCTTTTGCCTGTTCTGCCGTATAGCCCGAAATTTTCTCGAGCATTTCAAACTGGCTTTTCTTGAGAGTCTCAATCTCTTCCAGTTTTGCGTCGGCTTCCTTGAGTTTTTTATTGACGCGCTCGTCCTTTTTCTCCAAGTTATCAAGCTTGCGGTCGAGCGTTTCTTCCTTTTGCTGGATGCGGCGTTCCTGACGCTGTACTTCCTTGCGTCTGTCGGAGATTTCTTTCTCGCTCTCGTTACGGAAACGGTGAACCTCGTCCTTACCCTCAAGGACATACTCCTTCTTTTTCGCCTCGGCAGTCTTGATGGCATCTGCAACGATGCGTTTTGCTTCTTCCTCGGCGCTGCCGATTTCTTTTTCGGCTGTGTTCTTGCGCACGTTGATACCGATAACAACGCCGATAGCTCCGCCTGCCAGCAATGCGACAACGATCAAAATGATCGCAACAAATAACTGCATTCGCATGACACCTCCTTTTCATTAGTACTTTTTCAAAGTTTTTATTCTCCGTCAAAAAGACTCCGAAGGTGCCGTTAATCAAGATATTCAGTTATATTCAGTTTTCATGCAATATTTTTACTATTAACAGGAAATTATCTGCCTCGCCGCTGAAGATAATCGCGGATAACGGCATCGTCTCAGCGTGCGGGAAAGAGCGTCCTTAGCGCTTTTTATATCCAAGTAACAAATTGGCTATGAAAAGGTATAAAAAATATCTATAATAAACGGCCCTTTCATAAGAGTCTGATTCAAAAGACAGGGGCGGCAGTGAAAACCGCTCCTAAAAATACGCGAAAAACCGTATTTTATATTAATTTTAATATAAAATCAAGATATTGTCAAGATGGGGACAACATATTCTGCAGAAAATTCACTATAATACAGGATAAAGTATGTAAAAAATGCGAAGCGCCTCTCTTCGCGCGCGGCGTTTAAGGGAAGAGCGTGTGAAAATTTCTTAAAAATTTGTTAATTTTTCATCAAACTATTGAATAAATGAAAAAAATGTAATATAATATACGTAATCTTAAATTTAGGAGGAATTGAATTATGTCAGTAAAAGTTGCAATTAACGGCTTTGGTCGTATCGGACGTCTTGCTTTCAGACAGATGTTCGGAGCAGAGGGTTATGAGGTTGTCGCAATCAACGACCTGACTGATCCCAAAATGCTCGCAAATCTGCTTAAGTATGATACAGCACAAAAGGGTTACTGCGGCGTTATCGGTGAGAATCTTCACACGGTAGAGGCCAAGGAGAACTCCATTGTTGTTGACGGAAAGGAAATCACTATCTATGCAAAGGCAAACGCTGCTGAGCTGCCTTGGGGCGAGATTGGTGTAGATGTTGTTCTGGAGTGCACAGGTTTTTATTGCTCCAAGGCAAAGAGTCAGGCACACATTGATGCCGGCGCAAAGAAGGTGGTTATCTCCGCTCCCGCAGGTAAGGATCTTCCCACGGTTGTATTCAGCGTAAATGAAAATGTTCTTACCGCAGATGACAAGATTATCTCCGCGGCTTCATGCACCACTAACTGTCTTGCTCCCATGGCGGATACGCTCAACAAGTATGCGCCCATCCAGAGCGGAATCATGAGCACCATCCATGCTTACACAGGCGATCAGATGATCCTCGATGGTCCTCACAGAAAGGGTGACCTCAGAAGAGCCAGAGCGGGTGCAGCTAATATTGTCCCCAACTCCACCGGAGCTGCAAAGGCGATCGGTCTCGTTATTCCCGAGCTCGACGGCAAGCTTATCGGTTCCGCACAGCGTGTGCCGGTTCCCACAGGTTCTACTACCATTTTGACCGCTGTTGTCAAAGGAAAGGACGTTACTGTTGAGGGTATAAACGCTGCAATGAAGGCAGCTGCTTCCGATTCTTTCGGCTACAATGAGGATCCCATTGTTTCCTCCGATGTTATCGGCATGCGTTACGGCTCCTTGTTCGACGCAACCCAGACAATGGTTTCCAAGGTTGGCGACGACCTCTATGAGGTTCAGGTTGTTTCATGGTATGACAACGAGAACTCCTACACCAGCCAGATGGTCAGAACTATTAAATATTTTGCTGAGTTGGGCTGATTTTTCAGCGTAAGGGAGTGCGCAAAGTATTTGCGCGGTTCCTGTTGAAACAAGAACACAACGGAAGGGCTTGATGAATTTCGAGCTCTTCCGTTTTTCTTTTTTGTGGATTGACAAAATCCGATGTTTATCGTCTGCTTTTTTTCAAGTACAACAAAAATTTGTATATTTTTTATAAAAAATACACGAAAAATTCGTTTGTGAATTTTTCAATTTGCTTGAAATTACCATAATTTTTTGGTATGATATAGTTAGGCATTATTATACCATGCAAACACGGATGGAGGAATTGCATATATGAATTACAGTCTGAGCGAGGAGCGCTCTGCGCCTGCGATGTTTGCAGGCGGAGACGGCGCGTTCAGTTATGAATATTTCGGTGTACATCTTACGCAAAAGGATGAAAAAAAAGGCGCTGTATTTAGGGTTTGGGCTCCGAACGCGCAGTATGTATCTGTGATAGGAACCTTTAACGACTGGAATGACGCTGCCAATTTTATGAATCGTAACAGTGACGGCATATGGGAGCTGTTCGTCCCGGGAGTGCGATCAGGGGATATTTACAAATTTTGTATTGGTACAATGCGGTCTGAAAAAATCCTGAAAGCAGATCCGTTTGCATTTTACGCGGAAGTTCGGCCGGGCAACGCATCCGTAGTGTTTGACCTTTCGTCTTACGAATGGGGAGACGGAGACTGGGCAGCGCACCGTGAATCGGCAGATTCACTCAAGCTGCCGATGAGTATATATGAGATCCATGCGGGCTCGTGGAAGCGCAATCCGGACGGTAGTTTTTATACATACCGTCAGTTGGCGGACGAGCTGACCGGGTATTTGGTGGATATGCATTTTACGCATGTCCAGTTCATGCCGCTGATGGAGCATCCCTTCGATTTGAGCTGGGGATATCAGACCACAGGCTATTTTGCTGCTACCTCGCGCTTTGGTACGCCTGCCGATCTGATGTATCTGATTGATACCCTCCATCGCCACCATATCGGTGTCATTATGGACTGGGTACCCTCTAATTTTCCGAAGGACAGTTTTGCACTTGCCCAGTTTGACGGCACGGCTCTTTATGAAAGCGAGGATCCCAAGCTGGGGGAACGACCGTCGTGGGATACCTGTTTGTTTGATTTTACTCGTCCGGAGGTTGTCAGTTTTCTGATATCGTCCGCTGTATTTTGGTTTAAGGTGTTTCACATTGACGGGTTGCGCGTCGGTGCGCTGTCGTCCATGCTCTATCTGGACTACGGCAAAAAGGACGGCGAATGGGAGCCGAACCGTTTCGGCGGTAAGGAAAACCTGGAATCCGTCGATTTTATCAAGCGTCTGAATACAGCGGTTCATCTGTTTTGTCCGCATGCCCTGATGTTTGCTCAGGAAACGGCAGCGTGGCCGAGGATCACACACAAGGTCGAGGAGGGCGGTCTCGGTTTCGACTATAAGTGGAACCGCGGTTGGATGAATGATATGCTCCACTACATGACGCTGGATCCCAAGTGGCGTCCCTTTAATCATGATAACCTTACATTCAGCTTTTTCTATGCCTTTTCCGAGCATTTTGTCCTCCCCGTTTCGCACGACGAGGTTTCCAACGGCAAGGGTTCCATTCTCAGCAAAGTGCATGGTAACGGCGGCGACAGACTGGCGGGTTTGCGGGCGTTTTTGACGTATATGTTTGCGCATCCCGGCAAAAAGCTGATATTTATGGGCTCGGAGATCGGCCAGCTGGAGGAGTGGAATGCGAACGGAAGCATAGACTGGGAGTTTCTCGAAAGCAGGAATCACGCTCAGTTACAGGTATTTTACCGCGAACTCAACCGCTTCTATATCGAAAATCCGCCGCTCTATGAGATGGACGCCATCTGGAAGGGTTTCGACTGGATTCATCACGACGACTATACCAACTCCGTAATCGCCTTCAAGCGCACGGATGAAAGCGGCAACGAGATTATCGCGATCTGCAATTTCCAGCCTGTCAGCCATGAAAAATACAGCATCGGTGTGCCGCTTCCGGGTGTTTACAAAGAGGTGTTTAACTCCGATGACGAACGCTACGGCGGCAGCGGCGTGGTTAACAGCGAACCGCTGCATACGGAGCCAATGAAGATTCACGGCTGTCAGCAGGGGGTTACCTTGACGATTCCGCCGATCGGTGTGGTGTATCTGCGCTATATGAGCGAATCCGGATAACACGGGCGTATTTGTTCATTCATTTTGGTTTGTTGTGTAATCATATTAAACTATCATATCGGAGGTTATTTCAATGCAAATGTTTCCAAAACAAGAAGTAGTTGCGATGCTTCTTGCGGGTGGTCAGGGGTCGCGTCTGGGGGTTCTGACAAAGAAGCTCGCAAAGCCCGCCGTACCTTTTGGCGGAAAGTATCGTATTATCGATTTTCCGCTGTCTAACTGTGTGAACTCGGGTGTTGAGGCTGTTGGTATCCTGACACAGTATCAGCCGCTGATTCTGACGGAATATATTGGCAACGGACAGCCGTGGGATCTTGACGGCATGCACTCGGGAGTCAACTGTCTGAGTCCGTATCAGGCGATCCAGGGCGCCAACTGGTATTCGGGTACAGCCAATGCCATTTATCAGAATATTACCTATATTGAGCGCTATGATCCCGACTATGTGGTCATTCTTTCGGGCGATCATATTTACAAGATGGATTACAACAAGATGCTGGAGTTTCACAAGGAGAAGAATGCCGCCTGCACGATTGCGGTCATCGACGTTCCGCTGGAGGAGGCTTCGCGTTTCGGTATTCTCAACACCCGTGAGGACGGCGAAATCTATGAATTTGACGAAAAGCCGGAGTGCCCCAAGAGCACCAACGCATCTATGGGTATTTATATATTCAGCTGGAAGGAGCTGCGCAAATACCTTACAGAGGATGAGAAAAATGAAAATTCCAGCCATGACTTCGGCAAGGATGTGCTCCCTGCCATGCTCGCCGCAGGCGAGAAAATGTTTGCCTATCCTTTTGAGGGTTACTGGAAGGACGTCGGTACGATCGACAGCCTTTGGGAGGCAAATATGGATTTGCTCGACCCCAAAGTGACTCTTGACCTTAAGGATATTTATTCCCGCAATCCCATGATGCCGCCGCATTATGTGTCTGCCGACGCGAATATTCAGAATTCTATGATCGCGGACGGCTGCAACGTGGAGGGTGATTTGGAGTTTTCGATTCTTTTTGCGGGAGTCACCGTCGGCAAAGGCGCGGTCGTCAATTCTTCCATCATTATGCCCGGCGCAGTCATTGAGGAAGGCGCCAACGTGCAGTTTGCCATTGTTGCCGAGAACACGGTGATCGGCAAGAATGCCAAGGTTGGTCAGAGTCCCGAGACTATGGAAAACCGCGATGAATGGGGCATTACGGTTGTTGGTGAGAATACGGTTATCGCCGACGGCGTGGTTATTCCCGCAAACCGGATGATTGACACAGATACGGAGGTAACAGCAGAATGAGAAGTAACGATGTACTCGGCTTTATCTTTGCCGGCACTTTAGATGAGAAAATCCCGGAGCTTGCCGTTTCCCGTACGACGGCGAGCGTGCCCATCGGCGGAAAGTACCGTGTTATTGACTTTGTGCTTTCCAATATGACAAATTCCGGTATCAATAACGTGGGCATTGTTGCGCAGAGCAACTTTCTTTCCCTGACCGATCATGTCGGTTCGGGCAGCGCCTATGATCTTTCCAAAAGAAGAAGTAATCTGACGCTGTTGACGCCCTACGGCGGTAATTCCTTTTCCAATGCAGTGGAGACGATTTATAATATTCACGGTTATCTGGAGCATTGCCGCGAGGAATACGTGCTGATCGAACAGGGTAATGTTATTACCAATTTTGATTACAATGCGCTGTTTGATTTTCATTCCAAAAATAATTCCGACATCACGTTTATCTATAAAAAGTGCGTCGTGCCTGCGGGGTATGATCGCCCGGTTACCCTTGAAATAGATGAGTCGGGCAAGGTGAACCAAATTTATGTGAAGCCCGATAACATGGCGGAGGAGAGCAATTTTATGTACGGTGCGCTCTTGCTTCGCAAGGAGGTGCTGATGAATGAAATTCGCGAGGCGCTGAGCCGCAATCAGCTCGATATCAAGCGCGTATTTCAGGAAACGGTCGGCAAATTCCGCGCATTCGCCTTTGAGAACAAAGGATATACCTCGTTTGTCAGTTCCATTAACGCCTACTTTAGCTTCAATATGGATCTGATGAAAAAAGAGGTGCGCGACGAATTGTTCGACCCTAAGCGTCCCATCTACACCAAGGTGCGCGACGACGCGCCCTCGCGTTACGGTCTGGAGAGCAAGGTGAAGAATTCTATCATTGCGCAGGGTTGTGTGATTGACGGTGAGGTGGAGAACTGCGTCATTTCCAAAGGCGTTTATGTCGGCAAAGGGGCAAGATTGTCGAACTGTATCGTCATGCAGGACAGCCATATCGGTGCAGATACTAATTTGAATTATGTTATTATTGATAAGGATGTGCAGATTAAGGATGGTCGTTCCTTGATGGGATTCGAGTCATACCCCAGCTATATTGCCAAAAAATCTGTTGTCTAATAGAGTTCATTATAGGAGGAAAACAACATGAGAATATTATATTGTGCATCAGAAGCGAATCCATTCAGCGGCAGCGGAGGACTTGCTGAGGTTGCAGGCAGTTTGCCCCACACTCTGTGCAGAAAAGGGCAGGATTGCCGTATCGTTGTTCCGCTCTACGGTACGATTCCGCAGGATCTGAAAAACCAGTTGAATTTTATTACTAACTTTACTGTTCCTGTAGCATGGAGACACCAGTACTGCGGTTTGTTCTGGGCGCGCTGGAATGATTGCACTTACTATTTCATTGATAATGAGTACTATTTTAAGCGCGGCACGCTCTACGGTCACTATGATGATGCCGAGAGATTTGCATTTTTCTCTCGTGCGATTCTCGAGATGTTACCCTATATTGACTTCCATCCCGATATCATCCATGCAAATGATTGGCAGACAGCTCTCGTTCCGGTTTATTATTATCTGTTCTATTCGCACAGACCGTGGTATTATAATATCAAGAGTCTTTTTACTATTCACAATATCCAGTACCAGGGCGAGTATGGTTGGGAGGTTAACACCGAGTGCGTTGGTATTCCTGCGCATAAATGCAACATCCTCGAAATGAACGGTAAGCTTAACATGATGAAGGGCGCGATCGAAACCTCAACCCGTGTTTCGACAGTTTCGCCGAGTTATGCCGCTGAAATCAAAGACCCGTGGTACAGCTGGGGGCTGCATGACGAGCTCAACCTCCGCCACTACAAGCTCTGCGGCATCAAAAACGGTATTGACCTTGTGAGTTACGATCCTGCTACGGACTATCAGCTCTATTGCAACTATACCAAGGAGGATATGAGCGGAAAGGGTATCTGTAAGCAGCGCCTGCAGGAGCGTCTCTGCATGGAGCAGCGTTGGCAGACGCCTCTCGTGGGAATGGTGACCCGCCTTGTGGCACATAAGGGTCTTGACCTTGTTCGGATGGGTCTTGAAGAGCTCATGAATACCGAGGATATGCAGTTTGTCATTCTCGGTTCCGGAGACAAGGAATACGAGGACTTCTTTAACTATATGCAGTCGAAGTATCCGGGCAGACTCTGCTTCTGCTACGGCTTTGTCCCCGAGCTGGCGAGAAAGATTTACTCAGGCGCCGATATCTTCCTGATGCCCTCCGCACAGGAGCCCTGCGGTGTATCGCAGATGATCGCTATGCGTTACGGTACGATTCCCGTCGTCCGCGAGGTTGGCGGATTGAAGGATACGGTATTTGATTCTGCCGATGGTTACGGTAACGGTTTCACCTTTAAGAATTATTATACCGCCGACATGCAGCTTGCCGTTCGTCGTGCACTCTGGGGCATCCGGGATGATCAGGGCTGGCACCAACTCATGTGGCGTGCGATGATGAGCGACAACGGTTGGGATCGTTCCGCACAGGACTATATCAACGTTTACAGTGATACGCTCAACTGGAACTGATCGTTTCATTTCATCAAGATCCAATCAAACATCGAGGGGCTGACGCCAAATCTTTCGATTTGCGGCAGCCACGAGGCTTGGGCGGGGAAAATCAAGATACGAACGTATGGTATACGGGGGTTGGTTTTTGATAACCTGCCCTCGTATATTAATGAGTTGTGATGATACCACGGGAACGCTTTCTGTTTATGCGTGTGTTCCGAAAAAAAGAAATTCACCCGCTGCAGTTTGCAGTTTTGCGGCGGGCGAATGGTTGACGGATATGGCATGCGTGTGAATGATGCGATTCTTTATGCTTTCCTTTTATCCAAAAAATCCTGTAAAATGATCGTCGCGGCGACCTCGTCGACGACGTTTTTTCTTTTTTTGCCCCGGGCATTGGTATCGTTGAGAAAATGATGCGCCGTGACCGTTGTGCCGCGCTCATCCTGCATAACGATATCCATACCCGTCAGTTCACGGAGCGTCTCCGCGAAGGCGCGGGCGTTTTGAGCGCTTTCGCCCTCGCTTCCATCCATGTTTTTCGGCAAACCGACGACGATCAGCTCTGCTTTGACCTCCTGTGCTGTCTGCGCGACCTTTTCGGGCAGCTTGCGCGGCGATTTCTCAAAAATGACCGTGTACGGAGATGCCAAAAACTCCGTTTTATCGCAGACCGCAATCCCTGTTCTCGCCTTTCCCAAATCAACCGACATGATAATCATAAACTCAAATCCTTTCTGATGTGTAGCTACATTATAATCCATTTCCGACCCGGATACAAGAAAAGAAATGAAAAATTTTCATGCAGGCTCTGACAAAACCTTTGCCGACAGGTATGTATAATAATAACATCAAACAAAAAGGAAGTTGAAAGTATGGAAAGCGCAAAAACAGTCCGCCGCCGGCGTGCGGCACAGGAAAGTTGGATCAAAAGCGGTGTGCGGCAGGCGGTGTATTTTGGCTGCGGACTGCTGGCGTCGCGCGGAGCCGTACTTGGTACGCTCGCGCCGTTCGGAGCGTCCTACGCGGCGGCAGTGCCGAGGGAGGGGCTGCTTGCCTCGCTTCTAGGTGCGACAATGGGTTATATCATTCTCAGTCCGACCGACAGCTTTCGCTATATTGCCGTTATGATGGCGATTGGCGGCGTGCGCTGGCTGTTTAGCGATCTCGGAAATCTTACACGGAGCCGTCTGTTTGCTCCTCTGGCGGTGTTTGTTCCGATTATCGCCACGGGTATCGCGCTGCTGTTCGGCAGCACCAGTACGGTATCGGAATTTACGGCGTGTTTGTTGGAAGGGCTATTGGCTGCTGCTGCAGCGTACTTTATGTCTGTGTCCGTTCGCATGGTGGATGACAGGCGTTCCGTGATTGCCTGCACGGGGCAGGAAACTGCCTGTCTGGTGATGACCGGTTGTGTGCTCATTCTTTCTCTCGGCGCCTTGGAAATCGAGGGCGTATCGGTCGGCAGGATTCTTGCCGTTGTCGTTGTGCTTCTCTGTGCGCGCTACGGAGGCGTACAGGGCGGTGCGGTCAGCGGGATTGCGACAGGTGCGGTATTCAGTCTGGCGAATTTTCAGCAGGGCTTTCTCTGCGGCGCCTATGCCTTCGGCGGACTGATGGCAGGTCTGTTCTCGGGTTTGCGCAAGATTGGCTGTGCGGCGGTTTTCGCGGTGACGAGCGTGATGATGAGCATGGCGTTCGGCAGCGGAATCCTGCCTGTTTCCGTCATGCTCGAGTGCGCGGTTGCCACGGCGATCTTTCTTTTTGTACCGAGGGACGCGGCAAATATCATCACCCCGATTTTTGTGCGCGAGCCGTCGGCGAACCTGGGAGAAACCGTCAAAAACAGTGTTGTTATGCGTCTTGCTGCAGCGGCACGTGCGATCCGAAACGTAAGAGGCGACATAGAAAATGTGTCGAAGCGATTGGATGAGATATATGCGCCTCGTTTTGAGACGGTATGCGACAATGTGGCGAAGGACGTTTGCGCAGGCTGCGGTCTGAAAATGTATTGTTATGAGCACGAGGGCGGTGTAACGCGAGACGATTTTTTCCGTCTGGAGGAAGTGCTTTCTGAAAAAGGAACCCTCGATGAAAACAGTGTGGCACAGGTATTTGTCAAGAATTGTTGCAAAAAGGGAGAGATTGCCGAAGCGATGACAAAGCATTACCGCCTTTTGACGGCGGGGCGGGAAGCGGAAAGAAGAATTGCAGAGATCCGTGGAGCAGTAGCAGGGCAGTTTGCCGGTGTGAGTGATCTTCTTGCCGATCTCAGCCATGAATTTGAGGATGCGCTGCGCTGTGACAGTGCGTCGGCTGACCGCATTACAGAAGCACTGGCAGGCTTGGGGGCAATTCCCGAAAAAGTTGTTTGTCTGGTTGGCGAAAACGGGCGTATGCGTGCCGAACTGGCGCTCAGCGCAAAAGGCGAACCGATTCGTGAAGGTCAGATGCGCCGAGAGGTGTCGCGTGCCTGCGGCAGATGCTTTGACCTGCCGACGGTAACGGAGGAGGGCGGCGTTATCCGCGCGGCGCTTTGCGAGCTGCCGATGTACGACGTGGAAATCGGCTCCGACCAGCATATTGCGCGCGGCGGTAAGCTCTGCGGAGACTGTATCGACTATTTTAACGACGGTACGGGCAAAACGTGCGCGCTTGTCTGCGACGGGATGGGAACGGGCGGCAGAGCGGCGGTGGACGGTAATATGGCGGTGTCCGCAATGGGCAGACTGCTGCGCGCGGGACTGAGCGCGGACAGCGCGCTGCAAATCGTCAATACCGCGCTGATGATTAAGAGTGAGGATGAAAGCTTGTCGACCGTTGACTTGGCGTTGATAGATTTGTACAGCGGTGAGCTAACACTCAAAAAAGCGGGAGCTGCGGCAACATATATTCGACGCGGCGGCAGGGTTATCCGGCGTGAGATGCCGTCACTGCCCGCAGGTATACTGAATAACATTAAATTTTCGACAGAATATTTGCATTTGTCGGCAGGAGACATGGTGGTTATGATTTCGGACGGCGTAGTAACAGGAGATGAAAAATGGCTCGAGCAGCTGATCAGAACATGGCGCCGGGGCAGCGCACAGGAATTGGCGCAGGCGGTGGTGGAGGAGGCGATTCGCCGGCGTGCAGAAACAAAGGACGACGATATCACTGCCGTCGCTATGCGGGTGGTGGAAAATGAGGAGTCCCAGTAAGCCGATAATGCCTCCGTTGGGAACAAGTGTCAGCGGAAAAATTTCCCGTACAAGACGAAGGATGCGCTTGTGCGAAATTCTCCGCGAATATCTTTTTAGCATTTTATCAGAAATTAGTATGAAAAGCGATAATCAAAACATCAAGAGACCGGCAGTGCCGGTCTCTTGATGTTTCGTTATTCTCCGAACAACGGAGTAGAAAAATACCGTTCAGCGGTGTCGGGGAGGATGGTAACAACCGTCTTTCCCTTGCCGAGCTTTTTGGCGAGCTTTAGCGCTGCCGCAACGTTGGTTCCTCCCGAGATACCGCACATCAGACCTTCTTCACGTGCGAGGCGTTTGGCAGTATGGAGGGCTTCTTCGTCCGTGACGACGTAGATCTCGTCATATATATCACGGTTGAGAATTTGCGGGATAATACCGTCGCCGATACCCATTTGCAGGTGGGTACCGATGGTGCCGCCTGCAAGAATAGCGGCATTTTCCGGTTCTACCACCCAGATTTCTATATTAGGGTACTGTTCCCGGAGCGCCTCTCCGATACCCGTGATGGTGCCGCCTGTACCGATTCCGGAGCAAAAGCCGTCAATTGGCCGGTCGCATTCATGCAAAATTTCGCGCGCAGTATAGTTTTTGTGCGCCATGACGTTGTTGATGTTTTCAAACTGCTGCGGCACAAAGACGGTGGGGTTTTTCGCCTTGAGCTTGAGTGCGGTTTGCAGGCATTCCTCGATGCATGCGCCGATGTCGCCCGCGTCGTGAATCAGCATGACTTCCGCGCCGTAATGGCGGATCAGCTTGCGGCGTTCTTCGCTGACGGAGTCCGGCATAATGATGATCGTGCGATAACCCTTGATCGCGCCGACAAGGGCGAGTCCAATGCCCTGATTGCCGCTGGTCGGTTCCACGATAATCGAATTTTCGCCAATCAGCCCGTCCTTTTCCGCCTGTTCGATCATATTGAGTGCAGTCCGGGTTTTGATGGATCCACCGACGTTGAGCGCTTCAAATTTGACGAGAATATCCGCGCCGCCCTCCTCGTGCATTTTTGTTAGTTGAATCAGCGGCGTATGACCCGTCGCCTCCAGAATATTGTTGTAAATCATATATAGCACCACATCTTATGCGAATTCTTATATCAACCGAAGGTTTTCACGGAGGATTAGCATGTGAAAATTTTGTTAACGACTGTATTATACATCATCTTCTCGGAAATGTAAAGGAAAATGAAAACCGGCGGCTGTACGGCCGCCGGAGGGTAGGATTATTGGATAGTGGAAATATAAATCGGAATGTTTGTTTCGTTATCGACAAGCATAAATATAAATGGTTTGTCAAAGTGCCATTCCGCATCTGTGTTGTTGTCTGTTGCTGTGTAGACGGCGTCTGCGGCGGATGTATCCAATCCCTGTGCTGTCACAGAAAAAGGAGGGGTGCTGTCGTAAAACAGACTGAGCGCCGGGCTTTCGTCGTATGTCAAATTGGTAAAGGCAGCGTTGTTTTCATCCCAAATAGTGTGTAGTCCGAGCGTTTGAAGAACGGGGGAGAGCTCGTTTTCAGCTGCACACGTCCGAAATTCCGGAATACTCGCTGCGCGGCGGCGGGTGACGTCCACGCTGTCCAGCAGTTTGTTATACACCACGCTGTCAAAGGCTTTGACAAATTTGTCAAAATTGACGTCAGGCATAATGAACAGAGCCTTGATCGGATTGGCAGACGTGTATTTGATGATACCGTGCGCCGTATCGGAGCGCATGTACATTTCTTCCGCGTTCAGCGAACGATTGAGCCAGCTGTCGGACAGGGTGAGGAAAGAATAGGAGGCCATGAAGTCATCGCCGTCGAGTGTCATTTTATCGCTGCTAAGATAGGATTTCAGTTTGTCTGCCCCACTTGAGAAGTTGTAGCAGATCACGTCGTCCCCATAAAAATCAGCGTTTGTTTGCAGAAACGAGCTGCGTACATCCGTTTGGTCATTGATCAGGAGCGCGCCGCTCATGGTGAGCGTTTGTGCAGACTCTTTGGTATGATCTTGTTCAAACTGAAAAATCTTTCCGACGTTGTTCATGCGGCTCTTGAAGTAAGAGCAACAGGTGTTGAAAGCATCCATGCCAAGCTCTGAGCCGAGTGCCAGCAGAATTTCGGAGCGGGTATCGTTTTTGGCGCCGTTGGCGAGCAGTCCAAGTTGGAGAAGGCAGTTCATGGGCGCCAGTGAGAACGCTTCGCTGTTATAAGAGCGGCGGAGTAACTTGAGAGAAAACGCCGTGGCTGTATTGGCAAAGTTATTGTAGGAGGATGGGGGGGTGTGTGCACCGTCGGCATAATTATAGGTGACGGTGCTGTCCGTACGGCGTTTGACATCGCGGGAGAGCAGTTCTTTGTTGGAAAAATCGTTTGTTACTGTGCATGCAGTCATGATTGCGCAGAGCGCTGCCGCAAAAATAATCTTTAGTTTTTTCATGTATCGTTACGCCTCTTCATAGAGCTGTTTGGCGAGACAGAAGATATCTTCCGCCGCATTGGGGTGAGCAAGGCGGCGGCAGCTGTCCCGCATAGCGTTGAGTTGCTCAGGTGAGTGGAGCAAATCGAGAATCTGTTTCGCGCCGTGTTTTTTATCTACAAAAAAAGCGGCGTTATGTTGCAGCAGAAAATCAACGTTATCTTTTTCCTGACCGGGAAACGCACTGTAGATGGCCATCGGCAGATGACAGGCGATACTTTCCGTGACAGTCAGACCGCCGGGCTTTGTGACGATCAGGTCGGCGATGTGCATATAGTCGTCCACATTGTCGACAAAGTAAAGCAGCTTGGTTGTTTTGGAGGTGTTGAGTTCCTGTATTTTTTTGTCGAGATGATCAAATAGGCGGATATTTCTGCCCGTGATCACAACGATTTGCAGTTCGTGGCTGTTTTGGGCGAGCTGTTCATAAAAATCGAGCACGTCTGTCACTCCGAAAGAGCCTGCCATCATCAGGATGATCGGCTTGTCGGGTCGAAGCCTTTCGCGCCGGCAGATCTCTTCCTTGGTTTCGCTGACGGAGAAGCAGTCGAAGGTAGGAATACCGAGCGGATAGATCTTGTTTTCGGGTACGTCATACTCCTCGCAGAGCTTGCGCTTCATTTGCGGCTCGGGAAGCACGAATGCGTCGATATGAGGCGATATGTAGGTGCGATGGGTGTCGTAGTCGGTAATCAGGGTGATGACCTTGGCCCGAATTTTCCCTTTGCCCCTGAGATGGGAGACCATATTGGTAATGAAGGGATGACAGATGATAATAATGTCGGGGTTGTACGTGTCAATGACTTCCCACAGCTTATCAGCCATGATTTCATTGGATTTGACGATAGCTTTGGTGATGGGCTTTTTTTTGTCACTCAAGCGATAGAGTTTTCCGTAAACGGCGGGCGTTTTGGTTGCCATGATGTGATAGCCCTTGCAGACAGTCGTATTGTAAAACTTGCCGATTGCCTTCATGCCGTCGACAACGTTGACCGTGGTTTCCGGGCTGAGAGCGCGGATTTTTGCCTCGATTGCCGCAGCGGCGCGTTTGTGACCGCCGCCGGTGGAGGCAGTGAAAATTAAAATATTCATAAGCAATCCTCTGAGTTCACGTTTCAGATTTTTAGAATGAATGTATATACTACTATTATACTTTTTTCGAGTGTAGATTTCAACAGGTAAATAAAAATTTGTTGACAACGAAACAGTTTCTCACACGCAAACACCTGCTACAAAAGAATCTTTGTTATGCCATACTCGGATTTGTAGTATAATGTTGCTTTTTGACGAAAAAATGACAATTTTGTCGCAAAGTTGTAATCGAACAGAAGATGAATTACAAAATAGCAAAAAATGGAAATAAAATACGCAAAAAAATAGTGGAGTTGCCAGACGCTTTGTGATATATTTGTTACAATAAAGTAATAGCTCGGCACAATTTAGTGGCTTTTGACATAAATAAAAAAATGATATCTTGTGCTTTATAAACGCAGCTATCTGATAAAGCACAATATATTGTGGTTGGAGGGGATTACATGACTGATAATGAACTAAAAAAACTTTCCAGAGCCGGTCTTCTGGAGGTTCTGGTCACGCAGAGCCGGGAGATGGATCGATTGAAAGCGGAAAACGCCTTGCTGAAGAAAAAACTGGAGAATCGGGAGATCATGATGAGCCAATCCGGCTCGATTGCCGAAGCCTCGTTGAGAATCAATCATGTATTTGAGGCTGCTCAGAAAGCTGCCGATCAGTATGTCAGCAGCGTCAGATGTCATTTTTCGGCGTAATATTATTACAACCGATTTGGAAGGGTAGCTTGCTTTGTGGCAAAATATTTAAGGAACACCGGGTTAAAAAGACAGTCCGCTGGTGGAAAACGATATCGAACAATACAACAAAAGACTCCGCGCTATTCTTTCCGTTCTTCCCGTGTTCCGGGCAGGGCGGAACACGCGCCTTTATCGGCGCGCCAAAAAACAATTGGAAAGCTGTTGTCGCTTATGCCGAACAGAGAACGTTACCGATCCAAATACGGATACCGGGGTAACGGCAATATTATCTCTTTTCGCGAGCGGCAAAAGAAAATTCCTTCGAAGCCGAAGAACGAGACAACGCAGTCCCGTGAGGAAGCGCAGTGGCTGAAACCCGGAAAAGCGAAGAGACGCAGGAACGAAAACTCGCTTACCATGGCGGAGAATCTTCCAACTACCGAGCAGCTGGAAGAGGAATTGAAACGCGAACGGACAAAAAAAGAGGGAAACCGATTAGTGCGAAACATCATCTTTGCACTCATTACGGTATCGGCGGCAGCGGTGCTTGTAGCGACGCTGTTTTTACCGATTCTTCAAATCTATGGCACATCCATGACGCCGACTCTTACAGAGGGAGATATTGTTGTTTCGGTAAAAGGGGCGCAGTTTGAAAGAGGAGATGTAATTTCCTTTTATTATAACAACAAAATATTGGTTAAACGGGTTATCGCCTTCGAAGGAGAGTATGTCAATATTGGAGAAGACGGAACGGTTTATATCAATAATAAAGCAATAGAAGAGCCGTATTTGATTGGAAAAGCATTTGGAGAATGCGATCTGAAGCTGCCTTATCAGATTCCTGCGGGAAAGATTTTCGTACTCGGAGATCACCGTGATACATCTGTGGACAGCAGAAGCAGTGTTATGGGTTGCGTTTCCGAGGAGCAAATCGTCGGAAAAATAATCATGCGGGTTTGGCCTATTACCCGGATGGGATGGCTCTGACATAGAATACGCATGACTTTTTGAGAGGAGGTGTATAAATGAAGCATGGCATGAAATTTCTGCCGAGGGCAAAGCACCGGAAGCAGAGCCGCATGCGGGAGAAACAGCCGATTCGATACCGCTATGCGATGCGGAGCAGAATTCTAAAGCGAACATTCATTTTTGTCGCGGCATTAATTGTTTTTGCTACAACCTATGCAATGGTTTTGCCTGCTATCACCATTTCAGTATCCAACTGTGGTATTGAAGAACACACGCATACGGACGAGTGTTACCGCATGGAGCGGAAGCTTATTTGTCAAAACACGGAGGAGAATCACACACACACCGACGAGTGCTATGCGGAACAAAAAACACTGATGTGCGAAAAAGAACAGCATACGCATTCCGATGAGTGTTACGAAAAATCGAAGGAAGAAGAAACAGACAGCCGGAAAAAAACCGGACTTCCAGCCGGATCTCCCTCGGGAGAAGAGGTTTCTCTTGAGACGACGGATCTCAGTGCCTATAAGGACTTTGAAGAATTTCTCGCGACTGCAGGCGGCAAAATTGACAGTTTGCTGTATGACTCGGGAAATAATCTCATCGACAATATCTACGAGGCGTCGGGTCAGGGTTACATTTATATTCTAAAGCTGTATTCTCCGTATATCGTACCGGATTCTTACTACTATTACCTGCCAAAGGGAATGGATGTGGAATTTGCATCCAAAACGGGCGCCATCTCCAACGGAAACTCCGTGATCGGTACCTATAGAATTTCAGACGACTCCGCTTTCGTTTTGTTCAACTTCGACGAGAATACAACGCACTATCAAAACATTACCGGTCAAATCACTTTGTCGGTATCGTTTGAAGAACGCATAGACGCTTCTGTTTCCAAAACGGGATGGCTGATTGCTCCCGACGGGGCTTTTGACGGTTATTTCCACTTTAAAATATCTGCAAAGATTCCCGCGGACAGAGAGGGCTTGCCGGAGAAGGAATGGAAGTTCCTTGACCGCTCTGAAATCACTGACCAGTGGTATCAGGATTTCGCGGATCCGAAAAACGCCGCCAACACCCACGTTTATATTTCCTATCATCAGGTCAGCAATTATGAGCTGCATAACATCAGGGACGTATGCGATGATCCAAGTGTAAAAATAGCCTACTACACGGACGATGCAACTAAGGAGCTGTATCTTGTTAACCGATGTGAATGCACGGACAGTACGCTGTGCGTCAGCGGTAATAATGGCCACTGCAAATGCGATTTGCTCAGTTCCTATCCGGGCTGGTGTACCTGCTGGTGCCTCGATGAAAATGCGACGGTTGACATTGTGTACAAAAACGCCGTGAACGGCGCTGACGGGACATATATTTTGAAGGATCAGAACAGTCTAAAAAAATCGCCGACTTATGAGAACAGGGTGACGCTGACAGGCTCCGGACGCAATTCGTCGGGCAAATTGGTAACGGAAACCCATAAAGCTACCGCTGTGGTTGAATATTCGTACCTGACGGATAAGCAGGAGACGGTTAATGCAACGCCGGATAACGGTTATCAAAGCAGCTTCCGCGTTACCATCAACCCGCAAAAGGCGGATTTTTCAAAGATGGACAAAAACGGTGACGGCGTATATGACAAGCGCTTTGTGATAAACGACGTTATGAATAACCTGAGGTTTATTACAGGCTCCATCGTCATCTCGGCGGAAGACGCCGAAGGAAATGTTTATGAGCTGGTTTCCGGAAGCGACTTTGAGGTTAAAATAACGCAGACGGACAAGGGAACCTCGCTTGAAATCAGTCTGTCAAAGCTCGGGGCATATACGTATTATGTTGATTACAGCGCACAGGTGTTTCAGGATTCGTCGGAAACCACCGTCGAAATCCAAAACAGCGTTCTGCTCAGTCTTTATGAGGACGGCGGAGAGGGAGCCAATCCGGAGTATCATTATTCCAGACGCTTCGCCTATGACGAGAAGTGGGATTATCTCAAATATGAGGTCAATGTGCTCAAGGTTGACTATGAGGACAACACGGTTTCTCTTCCCGGTGCAGTTTTTGGTTTGTATTCCGCAGACGATACGCTGATAGCAGAACGGACGACAGATGAAAACGGCAAATGCCGGTTCGAGACGGACGTGTTGGAGGGTTTGATTTTTAACATAAACACGATGTATTACATCAAAGAGATATCTCCGCCTCCGAACTACGACCTGAACACCGTTTGCTACTGGTTCTATTTCGGTGAAGAACGCGACATTGCTCAGGAGCAGCGCATGGAACGGAAGTATCCGGGAATCCATATAACATTCGTCGCTCCGGTGAAAGAACAGGAATATGTTCTCCATATGAATGTGACGGATGAAAAAAGCTTTGTTCTTCCCGAAACCGGAGGAGGAGCGCTGTGGTACTTTGCAGCGGGTGCGGTTTTACTTCTTATCTCCGTTGGCTGCATCATTGTCAGATGTAAGCTAAAAAAATGAGAGCAGAGGCATTGCCTTAGAATAGTTCAACATAGTTCAACTTTAAATACACATATAAAGAAAGGATGAAAAAAATGAAAATGATGAAAAAAATCGGCGGAATTATGATGGCATTAGCTGTTGTTCTTTTGTCAACCATGTCTGCGTTCGCGGCGAATTCCGACGTTGAACAGGAAGTTCTGTCACATGATTTCAAAGCGTATCAGATATTCTCCGCCACAGGCGTAGACAACCAGTATCTGACCGAGGTTGAGTGGGGTAACATGTTTGGTTCTCAAAGATTAATCAACTCTTTTCTCAACGACATCAAAAACAGTTCCGATTTCAAAGTAAACGGAACAAACATCTTCGCTAACGCTTCTACCGCTGACGACGTAGCCAGAGCGCTCACCGATTTTAACGATTACAGCGATATTGCTAAAGCGTTTGCGACACACGCGTATGATTATGCCAGCGTTCCCTTTGGAGGCAGCACCAAAACCTATGGGAACGGCGACACACTTTCCGAGGCAGGTTATTACCTATTTGAAGATGTTTCTGCCGGCAGTGTTATCAACCCTGTTATCCTTAAGATGGCGGCCGACAGCAAGATACACATTGAGGTAAAGGCTTCCGTTCCTCAGGTTGAGAAGAAGGTTAAGGAAAATACCTACAACTACAACTACGCGAGCGACACTATCTACGCAGAGCAGAACAGTTCGGTTATTCCGTTTTATTACGGTGCAGGCTACAACGATGCGGCTGACTATTGCATAGGCGACTCCATTCCCTTTGAGTTGATCGGTACCATTCCGGACAACTTTGAGGAGTATTCTACATATTACTATGCTTTCGAGGATACTCTTTCCAAGGGGCTTACTTTCACCAACAACGACAAGGCGAACGCCACCGTTTCTCTGTATGACGTCAGCAGCGGCAAATACACGCTTGTTAAGGATGTTACCGACAAGTTTGACATTTCTTTCAATAAGCAAAGAACCGGCGAAACCTACCTCAGTGTCGTATGTAACGATATTATCTCCGCTATTCCCGAGTTGAGCATGGATAGCCTTCTGGTGGTAAACTACAACGCGACGCTGAATGACAATGCTGTTATCGGTTATGACGGTAACATCAACGAAGTATACCTTGAGTATTCCAACAACCCTCAGACGCCCACTGCAAAGGGCAAAACTCCAACCGATAAAGTGATTGTTTTCACTTATAAGGTAGATGTTACCAAATATGACACCGAGAACAATGCGCTCGAGAACGCCGAGTTTGTTCTTTTGAACGCCGACAATGAGTATTATTCCCCAACAGCAGGCACCGATTCATACTGGGTAACCACAGAGGCCGATGCAGAAATTCTCAAGTCCGACAGAAACGGTAACTTTGTTATTTTAGGTCTTGACAAGGGCACCTATAAGCTCCGTGAGGTTAACGCTCCCTCCGGCTTTAAGGTTCTGGAGAATGACATCGAAATTTCTGTGGAAGCGATTATTCTTCCCGATATCAGCAACGACGCTGCGCAGAAATGGACAACTACCGCTCAGGATGCGCTGACCGATTTTGCCGCAAGACTTATCTCGAACGAGGATAACGCAGCTACCATCAGCGTTTCTTCTGTGGGAGACGCTACGGTTTATCTTGATATCGTCAATACGAAGGTTTATGACCTTCCCGGAACCGGCGGTATGGGTACAACTGTGTTTTACATTGCGGGCGGAGTGCTGATCGCTGCGGCAATTGTGCTGATCGTTGTTAAGATCAAAGCAAAAAAATAAACCGTACTGCAAATTTTGTTTGACAGTCTGAAATTTTTTCAGGCTGTCAAACAGCAAGGAGAACCTTGAGAGAATGAAAAAAAGGATATTGACCATACTGATTTTTATCATCATGTTTTCAGGGCTGTCCTTGCTGTTTTTTCCGACAATCAGCGATTTCTTTAACAGCGTAAGCAGAGCCAAGGATATAAACACATACGCCGCATCGGTGGCAGAAATTAATGAAAATGAGTACCGACGGATTTGGGACAGTGCTGTCGACTACAACGCCCGTCTTGCAAAAAAACCTGCCCACTGGAATTTATCCGAATCGGAGATTGCTGACTATGAAAGTCAGCTTGACATTTCGGGGCGCGGAATTATGTCGTACATCGAAATTCCCAAACTCCGTTGTTCGTTGCCCGTATATCACGGAACAGAAGCGGGAGTGCTGCAAATCGCGATAGGGCATCTCGAGGGAACGTCTCTGCCGGTCGGCGGTAAAAGCACGCACTGTGTTTTATCCGGACACAGAGGTCTTCCGTCGGCAAAGTTGTTTTCCGGTTTGGATCAGCTAAATGTGGGTGATACGTTTTCCATACGTACGCTGGATGAAACGCTTATCTATGAGGTGGATGAAATCAGCGTTGTGCTTCCGGAAGAAACTGGCAAGCTGCAAATAATTAAAGGGGAGGATCTGTGTACTTTGATGACTTGTACTCCATATGGTATCAATACGCATAGACTTCTTGTAAGAGGACGCAGAATCTACAACGAAAACAGCACGGAAATCAGGGTGACAGCAGATGCTCTTCAAATTGATCCGCTGATGATTGCTCCGTTTTTGGGAGTTCCGGTGCTTGTTATCCTGTTTGTGATTGTAATTACATATACACGTACACGCAAGCGGAGGGAATAGAATGAGTAGGAGGGTGCGGGGTAAATGAAACCAAACAGAAAAAAATGGGTGCTGGCAGCGCTATTGACCACGCTGATACTGCTCGTAAATTCCGTTTTTGTAATCAACGGAGCGGAGCCGCACGGCTCGATCAGCATGACCTACGAATTGAGCGACGTATTGTTTCAGATTTACCGGGTCGGAACATTTTCGGACGCGGGAGTTTCATTGATAGAGCCGTATGCGTCATATAATGTCAATATGGAAAGTGAAAACGCGGCTCAGACACTTGCAGCCTATATTCAGAGAGATGATCTTCCGTCTTTGGATTCCGTGCGCACCGACACGGATGGAGTTGTCGTTTTCAATAAGCTTCCAAAGGGTGTTTATCTCATCATCGGAGAAAGCTCTGTATATGAGGAAACAACCTATACGGTAATGCCTTCGATAATCAGTGTGCCGTTTTTGTCTGAAGGCAATGAATATTGGGATTTGCGGGCAGAGGCAAAATTTGAGAAATCCACAAAAAAAGTAACGGAGATCAGTTGTCTTAAGGTGTGGAAAAACTGCGGAGAAAATGTGCATCCCGACGTCCACGTACAGCTTTTACGTAATTTCAAGGTGTTTGATACCGTCAGGCTGAACCAAAGTAACAACTGGAAGTATACGTGGGAGAATCTGGATGCAGATTATCAGTGGACAGTGACGGAGGAAACACCGGGATCGGATTATCAGGTTGACATAAGCTGTGACGGTGAGGTGTTCATCCTTACGAACACGTTCACAGAGCCTCCGCCGACGGAGCCAACGGAACCAACATCATCAACGAAGCCGACGTTGCCGACGGAACCGACATTGCCGACGGAGCCTGCCGCGCAGTATTCCACTACTCCGTATCCGTCGCCTACGACGGATATTCCGCAAACCGGGCAGCTCAATTGGCCGGTACCGGTTCTCGGATTTATCGGCACAGTGCTGTGCCTGATAGGTATTCTCGTCATAAGGAATAAAAAAGATGAATAAAAAAGGATTAGTTAGCCTGATTGCGGGTTTCATTTGTATAATGGCAGCGCTGGCTTTTTTGATAAATAATATAATGGAATCGCAGCAGGCGGAGAATGCCTCCGAAAGTATAATCCATGAGCTGAATCGGCAAATGGACGTCGCAAACGCTGTTGTTTCAGAGGATTTTCCGACAGATAATCCCGACAGAATCATGCCTGAGATGATGGTTGACGATTTGGGATATATCGGAATACTCTCCGTTCCCGAATTGGATTTGGAACTGCCGGTTCTGGGTGACTTTGATTACGACGCGCTTCAAATCACGCCGTGTCTGTACAGCGGAACGGTATATCAAAACAATATGGTTATAGGTGCGCATAATTACGACGCGCATTTCGGCAGGATAGGAAATCTGCATATCGGTGCAACCGTGATTTTTACCGACACGGAGCGCCACAGCTTCCAATACGAGGTGGTAAACGCAGAATCATTAAAGCCAAATCAAAACGAAGAATTAACGCAAAAGCAACATGAGAACGACTGGAATTTGACAATGTTTACTTGTAACTACTCAGGAACAGAACGGGTAACCATTCGCTGCGCGCTGAAAAAATGATGGATGTATTTATTTGCCTGAAAACTTTTGAGATCGAGAGCAGTCTGCTTGACCGGGTACGCGTATAAAGTTAATTCGTATCGGTTGTTTGCTCGGCAATGCGCTGCATGCAGATAACAAAAATACTAACAGTACGGGAAGAACGGTTGCTACAATTTTTTCATTTTTTACCTCTTTAAAAAATATATCTTTCGCAACTTGCTATTGCAATTTGCGACCAAAAAGTTTTTACTTGGCAAAAACTCAATTCAAAGAACAAAATGGCTTAAACACTGGCTTTTTGGCACTTTTTAACAGAAAGCTAAAACCCAGCCAATTAGGTCTTGACAAATGATAGAAACACGGTTATAATAAATCATGCGTTATGCGAAAGCAGGCACCACAAAAAGCCCCAGCGGAAACTGGAGCTTCATCACTTTTTTTACAAGACTGACACTCTTGTAAAAGGCTATTTGCAGAAAATATGGCTATATTTTATTATTAGTCTCTAGTCTCGAAACGTGCTTGCCAAGATAGCTTTTATATAATTGTGGTGCCCATTCTTGTTTAAAAGGAACAAGGAAACAGAAAACACGGGGCGCTTTTATGTGAGCTACCTTGCTTTTAAGATAATAGTTACGCCACGATATGAGCGAACCAACGAAATTGCACTTTCGTTGCTATTTCCTTTCAGTAAGCATCCTGTCAATAATTACAATTATCTATAGAATGTGATATGAAAAGTAAAACTGGAACCCATCTATTTCAGTTTTAGTTATTATCAAAATGTAATCATTGACAACTGTAAGCGTGTTTCATAATAATCTCTCCGATTGGGTATCTTCCCATAACGAGAGATACCCAATCGAAAACTGGAGGCGACAGGCGGATTTGAACCGCCGCATCAGAGTTTTGCAGACTCGTGCCTTACCACTTGGCTATGTCGCCGTAACAAACTTATTATATCATCGATCACAGATTGTGTCAAGGGATTTTTTAAATTATACGCCGGAAGAAGGTAAAATATGCGTGATCTGAAAAAATACGCTGCAGAATGTATGTCCGTACTTGATGATTTGGGCATTCGCTATGCTCCAATCATCCGTTTTTCTGTCAACACTCGTGCAAGCACGCGCCTGGGACTCTGCCGTAAGCGAGGAGAATGTTATGAAATCGAAATATCTAGCCTACTGCTCGACGAACGCACGCCTGCAGACAGTCTCAGAGATACGCTTTGGCATGAGTTGCTTCACACATGCCGCGGCTGTATGAAGCACACGGGATTATGGAAAAAATATGCGGAAAAGGTTAATGCATCCTGCGGCGCCTGTATCCGCCGCGCCACCGCAAACGGGGATAGAAAGATTCCCGCGGAGCTTTTGCCGCCGGCGCGTTATATTGTCCGCTGTGAAAGCTGCGGCACGGAATATCTCAGACAAAAGCAATCGCCGCTGGTGCGGAATCCGGAACAATACCGATGCGGCAAATGCAAGGGTAGTTTGAAAAGAGTGCAGTAAAAGGGTTCGGCAACCATGCCGAACCCTTTATCATGTTTATTTTTGTCTGTCATACGTCGTTTTCTGACATATCGTAATCGCTGTAAACGGGATTCTCTCCCCTGTACTCTGTTGGATCGTCGATCTGCAAATTATCATTTATCACGGACTCATTTTGTTCGTCATACAGGCTTTCCTGATCATTGGAGCTTTGATTGCTGCTTGCGTTGGAATCAATAGCCCGCGCATCGTTATCTGCCTGGTAGAAAATCACGCCGTTATCCATATCATACGTGGATTTGAACAGTTCTTCGCTGCCTACTTCTTGTCCGTCTTTGAAGTAAACACGCCATGCGCGAACCGTGTAGGTTTTGCTGCCTGTATCGGAAATTTCATTTTGCGTATGGATTTCGTCCCATTTGTCGGATTTCACGCCCCAAAAAGAAGCATACAGTGTATTGCCGACAACCTTGCACTCCAAAAACATCTGAAAATCCGTGGAATTTTTCATTTTAAGATCCAGTCCGGGAAAGTCGATCGTTGCATCCAGACCGGTGGGCACATAAGACGACGCCCACTGATGTTCATGGCGTTCTTCTATTGTCATATTCGAGCGAACGCCGGCGTTGTAAATCGTGGAACTGGACTGGCAGATACCGCCGCCGATACCGTCGATGATTTTGCCTTCGGAAATAACGCTTGCTGGTTTGTACCCCCGAGATTCCTGATTGGAATCTCCCGTACATTCGTTGAATGACCAAACATCGCCCGGCTCGATAATAGAGCCGTTGCACGCCTCCATCGAAACACGCATATTACTGGTGCCGTTTTCCGTATTGGTGGAATATGTTTCGTAGGTGGACAGCTTGACCAGTTTGTCTTTCAATGCAGAAGCATTGACGTCAGCTTTTTTAGTCTCTACATCCGCCTTGATGTTGCTCTCGTCAATATTATCGGCAAAGGACTCCTTAATTTGTTTTGTCAGTGATTTTTCGTCAACTTTTTTGCCGTCTTCCGCATCGGCAAAGGTGAAACGGTCATCCGAATACGGATGAAACTCCGTCACACGGGCGTTTTTGGAGTCCTTGTTGTTTTCCTCACAGATTTTTTCGACATTCGAGGTAATGGAATCTTCCTGAACCGTTGCCTTGATCGTATAGTCTTTTATAATACCGCCGTTACCGCTGTCATTCTTTACCTGTGTGAGCACATCGTCAATATCATAGGTGTAATTGAAATCACTTTCCTTGAGCTGATAATCTTTGCCGTTAACATCAATATGAAAGGAGATCGGCTTGGCAAAGTTTTTTGAGTTTTGCTCGAGAAGCTTTTTTGCCTGATCCATCGTTTTTCCCGAGATATCTACGCCGGACACCACGGTGTTGTCTGTAAAAACAAACTCGGGCTCCGTCGTGTTTTCGGGAATAGTCTCGGTTTCTTTCGGCTGATTTCGAAACAGAAAAAAGCCCGCCGTTCCAAGCGCTGCAACAAAAGCTACGGCAACAGAAACAAGGATAATCACTTTTTTCTTTCCGCCGCCGGCGCCGGCATGCTTCGCTGTGCTGTGCGCACCGCCTGTATGCGTACCGACAGGAGTACCGGAAGAAATATCTATATATTCGTTATCACGATTTTTATCCAAGTTGTTCATCATGCACCTCTGTATCAAAAGCCGCAAATACTTAAAATGAAAAAATTGCTCACCACTTCATATTATTATTCTACAATATATTTCTCTAAAAATAAATTGGTAAATAAAGAAATTTAAACCATCAAATGAACTCTTTTTTTGTGTAATATGGAACCCAAGTGAATTTGCTGAATTTCGCAGTGAAAATATATTGAAAATATATTGACAAACAGATGAAAAAATTCATTAGAACAGCTGTTCTGTAAATCCGGTGATAACAATTCCTTTTCCGGTAACGGCAACAGTTCCGGGGTTGTATCAACAGATAAAAGGAAGAAAAAGGGCATAACAAAACCCGGCGCTTTTCAGCGTCGGGTTTGCTTAAGGGCACCTCTAAAAATATCAGGCTGCCCATAGGCACAAATCTTTCACAGCATATTCTTGCCAAAACTCCTCGTTATACGTCAGTATGACATCGTCGTTTTGACAATAATCTACTATAAAATATCCGCACCTCTGCA
>JAFRGI010000012.1 GCA_017433905.1 Ruminococcus sp.
CTCGAAGTTATTGACGCCCTCGTTCATGCCGTTGTCTCCGATATTCGTCATCTGAATACCCGGCCACGAGGTAAGATCACCGCCGGCATTCCATGCGTGAACATAGACGTTTTGCCAACGCTGATTGTTGGTGAATTTCACAGTAATGTTTTGAACGGGGGGTTCTGTCGGAGGTTCTGTAGGTGGATTTGTCGGGGGCTCTGTCAGAGGTTCTGTAGGTGGATTTGTCGGGGGCTCTGTCGGAGGATTGGTGAGCGGCTGTGTCGGAGGGTTCGTAGTCGGAGCGGTAGGCATTTGCGTCGTCTCCGGAGCTACAGTCATTTCCGTAGGCTGCACGTCATCGGGCTTTTGCTGCTTGCTGTTGTCAAAAGGCCCTGCATATACCGCTGTCGCAGTATCGGAAGGCAGATAACGGATATCCGGGCGGACTATCTTGGAATCATTTACAAAGTAGTACTGCGGATTTGTACCGTCGCCGAGCTGGAGATATTCCACATCGAGATGAACGGTGGTTTCTCCCTGCGTCACACCCGCAACAGGATTGAAAGTAACCGATACAAAAGGAACTCTGCCGCCGTCATCGGCTGTGAGATCAAAACCGTTGATGTCACTGGCATTTGCCTTGATACCACCGTTTGGCATCGTGTCGACATTAACATTGGTGACGGTACCCTTGCCGTTCGTCGCACGGAAAAGCAGATAGGTTCTTCCGTTTCGGTTGACACCGTCCGTCTCGTCGAGCATCAGAAATTTTTTATCATAGGAAAGTGTCCACTGACCGTTGATCATCAACGAATCTTTTACATTAATCCAATAAGTGACCGTAATCCGATTGGCAACGGGATCAAAGGTGGTTGTCGCCTGCGGGAAAATATTGGAGGTTGCTTTGACAGTCAGACTTCCCTGCTGTACCTCGGTTGTCGACTCCGTGGGATCCGTCGGTTTGGTGGGATCCGTCGGTTTGGTGGGATCCGTCGGCTCGGTGGGCACCGGAACCGTCTCATCCGGATCCTGCTGTGCATTGTTGTTAAACGGACCCTCATAAACTGCCGTTGCCGTATCGGAAGGCAGATAACGGATATCCGGACGAACGATTTGGGAATCTTCAACAAAATAGTACTGCGAATCTTTTCCGTCTGCGAGCTGAATAATCTCTACGTTAAGGTTGACATAGGTGTGCCCTGTCTGTCCCTCAATCGGATTGAACGTCACAGAAACAAACGGAATCTTGCCGCCTGCTTCGGTTGTGAGATCAAAGCCTCCGAGATCGCTGGCATTCGCCTTGATACCACCGCCCGGCATGGACTCGGGATTCGTATTGATCACGGTACCCTTTCCACCTGTCGCACGAAAAATCAGATTGTTTCTTCCCTGCTTATTGACGCCTTCGGTCTCGTCTATCGTGAGAACGCTTTTATCGTAGGAAAGCGTCCACTGCGCATTAATCATGGGCGCTTCCTGAATGTTGATCCAATAGGTGACGGTGATTTGATTAGAGATAGGGTTGAAAGTGGTTGTCGCCTGCGGAAAGATGTTAGATTTAGCCGTTACCGTCAACGGATCAGACGCAGGCTTAGTAGGGTTTGTGTGTTCAGTCGGGGGCTCTGTCGGAGGCTCTGTCGGAGGTTCTGTCGGAGGTTCTGTCGGAGGAGTCGGCACCGTGTAAGCCTCGCCGACCTTTGCATGCTTGGGATTCTTTGCTATATAAAGCTGAATATAGGTAGCATCCGTGATGTTCACTTCACCGTTTCCGTCTACATCCGCCATTTTAAGCAAAATACCGGTGAGCGGTCTCGCTCCCGTAATATGGAGCTGCGTCAGGCTGACGTCTTTGATGTCAATTACACCGCTGTTATCCACATCACCGTAATGATAAACCGCTCCGGGCTCCGGATCCGTCGAAAGTGCAACTGTCGTGGGTGCTGCCGTGGTAGGAATTGTACCTTTGGTTACTTCTGTTGCAGGAATTTCAACGGGAGTGGGAACGCGTGTAGAAGCGACGAAGGTCGATCCGCCAACATATTCCCACGACTGTGCGTTAAGCTTTGGACTGTGCGCGCCCGAGGCAGGATACTGCTGCTGATTGCCGCTGCCGCTGACAATAAAGTAAGCGTTTTGGGACTTTGTAAGGTCAAAATCGTTAGGCTCGCCATTGAGATAGCTGGCGGTAGGTACCTTGTAGTACCACATATCCTGATCGGCGTCATAGGTCATGGTTTCACCCGGCCATGAAGCGCCGTTGGTGTAGACGGTCTTTTTGCCGTCGCCGGCAGAATCTTCATCATACATATAGCAATTGAGCGGCTCTTTCCAAGCTGAACGCTTTTTCTTGTCAAACCAGATATAGATATCGGAGCTGGTATCCTCCTGCTTATCGTAATGATAAGTCAATGTCTCTGTAGCACCGTATTGATCGGTTGCAGCCAGTGTCAGATGGATGGTATCACCGTACTGATAATCGGAACCGATCTTAATGGTGGTGCCGTCAGTAAACGTAACGGGAGAAGAACCATCGAGACAGTACGTGCCCCGAACGGCATTCGCAAGACTGAGCGTTACCGTGAGGGTATCACCCTTAAAGACGCCGCTTTCAACCGATGCCGTCGCAGTGGGCGTCGGTCTGCCGTCGTACACAACCGCAATACCCGTGGAGCCGATAGAACCGGATAGCGTACCGTTCGATACAGTGAAGGTGTTACCCGTCACCATATCGGTATAGGTGCCGTTATTCATACCCGTATTGCTGATATCAACAGAAGCGGCGCCGCCGCTGACGTTAGCAAGAACAATACCCTTGCCGCCTCTCTGTACATACGCGATACTGCCCGAGGAACCGAGCTTCTCATCCTGATTAACAAAGAGGTTATGGAACTTATTGACTGCGGAAACCGCCGTGCTTTTGTAAGTTACGTCCGTACCTGCTTCGCCCATACGACCGGTGCCGGGACGTGCAAAGTAGAGAGCCGTCGCATCTTTTCTCGCCGCAACAATCGCCCATGCCTTGGCAATTGTTTCGTCGGAGATATTCGCTGTGTTGGCAATACCTGCCGATCCGGAATCGCCCTCAAAGGTATCGTGAGACTCTGCCCAAAGCACAAGCTTGGAAGCGGAAACGCCCGACTTGTACGAACTGTTCGCCGCTGTTGCCGCATTCGTGTCGTCGACCGCCTTGAGAACTGCATCTCCGGTCTTGTTGTCTGTAACATGGATATAAGATGTATAATCGGAGAAGCTTCTGCTGTTACCGGGAGTATTCAGAATTTCTCCGTAGATGTAGAGATCCTTTCCGGGATTCTGCTGAGAATAGTAGGCTTTTGCACCGTTGGCGACCGTAGGCCAGTACTGAGACGCATAACTGCCGTCGGCGGGCGTTTCAATATGCTTAGCCGCATCAAACCGAAAACCGTCAACACCGCAGTCAATGCAATCCTTGAGCAAATTCAGCACAGCCTGCTGTACGTCTGTGTTGTTGGTATTGAGATCGGGGCATCCCGTAACATGTCCCTGAACGATTTTCTGCGTATCACTATCGCTGTCCGCATCCAAATTATTATTGCGAAAATAGGTAGTGCGGTTATTATAAAAATCGGGCTGGTACGTTTGCGTCTGAACGCTGACAGCGTTTTTACCGCCCATTTTCTCATTGCCGAAATGATTGGAAACAATATCACAGATAATCTTAATACCGTACTTGTCCGCCTCTGCGCAGAGAGCGGTCAAATCGGCCTTGGTGCCCAGCCATGTCTGCTCTGCGATCTGCATGCTGACAGGCTGGTAAAGCTTCCACCACTGTCCGCCGATATCCGTCGACGCGGAATAATCTTTTGGCTGCTGCACAGGAGAGGTCTGCACAGTCGAATAACCCGCCGCGGCAATAGCAGGCAGATTATCCTTAATTGCGTTGTAAGACCAGTTGAACGCGTGCAGGATCACGCCGTCCTGAACATTTTCCTGTAAAGCGGCGTCTGCCGCCACCTCCGAATCAGCGGAAACACGCGCCGCATTGGAAGATAAGGTAAATGCCATGGAAGAAGTGAGCACTGTCGCCGCGGTAACGATGCTTACGAGTTTTCTGAACATTTTCATCCGAAAATCATCCTTTCATTATAATAATTCATTTTTATTATACCAAATCAACAAACAAATGTATATAAGTTTTTATTACAAATAAATGATACATATTTTGTTGATTTTTTATTTGTTTCATTTTTTGCTGATCTTTGATCGCAATTATTGTGCATTATTCTCCATGTTATCCCACATCATCACCATGTTTTTTCCGCAACGCGGACGCTCCTTGTAAACTCTTGACATTTCCCTGTTCTTCGCATATAATCTAAAATGGTTATGTAGACGAATGTGCACAAAACCGCCTATCACACTGACAGAACAGGGGTGCATAAATGGAACAGATATCAAAAAAAGCGATTGTATCCTTAAAGGACATTTTCGTCAGATTTGACGGAGAAGTCATACTCAACCATATAAATCTTGATATTCACGAAAAGGAATTTGTAACGATTCTCGGTCCCAGCGGCTGCGGCAAAACCACAACGCTGCGCATTATCGGCGGCTTTGTGGACCCCGAGAGCGGAGACGTCATTTTTGACGGCGCACGCATTAACGGACTGCCTCCGCACAAGCGAAACGTAAATACGGTGTTTCAAAAATACGCGCTGTTCCCTCATTTAAATGTTTATGATAACGTCGCCTTTGGTCTGAAGCTCAAAAAGCTGCCGAAAAATGAAATAATAAGAAAAGTCACCAAAATGCTCGCCGTTGTCGACCTCAAGGGTTATGAAAAACGTCCCGTGCAAAAGCTCTCGGGCGGACAGCAGCAACGTGTGGCGATCGCCCGTGCGCTGGTATGCGACCCCGACGTCGTTCTCCTCGACGAACCGCTCGGCGCACTTGATTTGCAGCTGCTCAAAGATATGCAGCTGGAGCTCAAGGAAATTCAAAAGAACACCCAGAAAACCTTTATCTACGTCACCCATGATCAGGAGGAAGCGCTCACCATGAGCGACCGCGTCGTCGTGATGAATAACGGTGTGATCGAGCAGATCGGCACGCCCGAGGACATCTACAACGAACCTGTCAACGCCTTTGTCGCAGACTTCATCGGCGAGGCAAATATCCTCAACGGAACCATGATCGACGACTGCCGCATCCGCATCCTTGAAAAAGAACTGCCGTGCGTAGACAAGGGATTCGGCACCAATACGCCCGTCGACGTGGTGATCCGCCCTGAGGACATTGATATTACCGAACCCAACGCCGGACAACTGACCGGCGTTGTGGAAAAGGTCACCTTCAAGGGTGTTCATTACGAAATGAGCATCCGCTGCGGCAAATGTGAAATTCTGGTACATTCTACCAAAAGCGCCGCCACCGGCACCACCGTCGGCATGAGCGTGGTTCCTTTCAATATCCAAATCATGAACAAGCTCCTGCCATTTTACAATAATATTATCGAAACCACTGTCAGCTGCGCCAACGCGGACGAAAACTACTTTGAGTTTCCGCTGGAGGACGAAACCGTCCGCGTAGACGGACATTACTTTCCCGAAGCAACGCAGCTCCGGATCACCCTTCCCCCCGAGGCTCTGTCACTCGCGGGCGACGGCATGGGGCATTTACAGGATGTTTATATCGAGTCCGTCGTCTACAAGGGCGAGCACAATGAAATCATTTTGGAGTCCGACGAACGGAAATGGCTGATGCTCAGCGACACCGATGAACAGGTGGCAACCTATGTGCCGCTCAGCTTTGACTTTTCCAAAGCTTCCTTCGAGCCTCTCGGATCCGAACATAAGGACAAGGAGGCCGGGCGATGAAATCCAAGCTGCTCTCCGTTCCCTATCTTATTTGGATGCTTGTTTTCACAATGATCCCGCTGGTCATGATCGCCGTGACCGCATTTTCGGATAACAACGGTCATTTTTCGCTCGAAGCACTTGCCTCTGCATTTCCATATACCCATGTGTTCCTGAAATCGCTCTGGATCGCGCTGCTCTCCACTGTTCTTTGCCTGGTCATCGCCTATCCGATGGCGTACATGGTCAGTCAAATGCGTGAATCCACCCAAAACGTCGTTGTTATGCTGCTGATGATTCCGATGTGGATGAACTTCCTTCTGCGTATCTACGCGTGGGTACTGCTGCTGCAAAGCGGCGGTCCGCTGGATACCTTGCTCTCCGCCATCGGCATCCACGGCTCCTACACCAACAATACCGCCGCCGTGATCGTAGGCATGATCTACGAATACTTGCCGTTCATGTTCCTGCCGATTTATACCGTTATGGGCAAAATTGATAAGGGTCTGGTAGAAGCGGCACAGGATCTGGGCTCCAACAAATCGGAGGTATTCCGCAAGGTTATCTTTCCGCTGAGCATTCCCGGCATCATCTCGGGAATCACCATGGTATTCGTGCCGAGTGCCAGCACCTTTGTTGTCGCGCAGTATCTCGGCGGCACAGACGACATTATGATCGGTGACATTATTGACAGAATCTTCTTTACCAACAATCATGTCGGTGCGGCAATCTCACTCATTCTGATGATCTTTATTCTTATTTTCCTCGTTCTGATGAACCGGTTCGGCGATGAGGAGGCGATTGTGTAATGAAAAAAACAGGCGTCCTCACCAAAATCTATATCGCACTAATCATGGTGTTCATGTACGCTCCTATCGCTGTTTTGGTATTCTATTCGTTCAACAAAAGCCGTTCGGCTGCCTGGGGCGGTTTTACTTTTGAATGGTACCTTGAGCTGTTTAAAAGTCACAGTATCATGAATGCCCTCACCAATACGCTGCTGATCGCCGTACTCGCCTCTCTTTTCGCGACGATACTCGGCACAGCGGCAGCAATCGGCATCAGTAATCTCCGGGGCAAAACGCGTTTGTTCGTGCAAAACATCTCAAACATCCCGATTATCAGTCCCGATATCGTCATGGGCGTATCGCTAATGCTGCTGTTTACTTTTCTCGGCATAATATTTAACTTTGAAATGGGATTTTCCACCGTGCTGCTCTCGCATATTTGCTTCTGTGTTCCCTTTGTGGTACTCAATGTCATGCCGCGTATCCGCCGCATGGACGACAGTCTTTACGACGCTGCGCTCGACCTCGGCTGCACGCCGTTTCAGGCATTCCGTAAGGTAGTGATTCACGAGCTGATGCCGGGCATCTTCTCGGGCGCGCTGATCAGCTTCACCTACTCGCTCGATGATTTTGTCATTACGCATTTCACACAGGGCGCGCGGTTTCAAAATCTCAGCACCGAGATTTACAGCCTGCTTCACCGTAAAATTCCGCCGACTATCAATGCGCTCTCTACCCTGCTCTTTGTTGTTATCATCCTTATTATGGTATTGATCAACATCCGTGACCGCAGAGCGGAAAGGAAAAAATAAGCGTGCGTTAATCGTTTTACCGGTCTCAAGTTGACTGAATATAATTTCAATATTTTAGGAGGATTGAAAAATGAAAAAAGCTTTAACCGTCGTTCTCTGCATCTCCATGCTTGGTTCCTTTGCTTCTCTGTTTGCCGGATGCAGCAAAACAGACGCAGGAGAAGTCAATGTGTATAACTGGGGCGATTACGCTGCGGAGGGACAGTATGGACTGATGAACGTGATTGATGAATTTGAAAAAGAAACGGGAATCAAGGTCAACTATACCTCTTACGAAACCAACGAGGATCTCTACAATATGCTGAAAAACAGCAATGTCAGCTATGACGTCGTCGTTCCCTCAGATTACATGATCTCCAAAATGATCAAAGAAGGCATGCTGCTCGAGATCAATTACGACAACATCCCAAACTACCAATACATCAACAACCGCTTCAAGCACCTCGACTGCGATCCCGAGAATAAATACACTGTGGTTTACCAGTGGGGAGTAACTGCACTGGTCTACGACAAAACCAAAGTAAAAAACAAGCCGACAAACTGGGATGTACTCTGGGACGAAAACCTGAAAGGCGATATCCTGATGTTTAACAACAGCCGCGACGCCATGGCAATTGCTATGCAGACCCTCGGCATCACCCCCTCTACCTGTACGAAAGAGGATATCGACAAAGCGAGCGAAAAGCTGCGCGTGCAAAAGCCCCTGCTGAAAAAATACGTCATGGATCAGGTTTTCACCGAAATGGAAACTTCTCAATCCACTATCGCCCCCTATTATGCAGGCGATATCGCAATGATGATGGAAGAAAACGAAGATTTGGATTACTGCCTGCCTGATTACGGCTCCAATCTGTTCTACGACGCCATGTGCATCCCCACCTGCAGCAAAAACAAGGAAAATGCCGAAAAATTTATCAACTTCATGCAAAAACCGGAAATCGCAGCGGAAAACTGCAAATATCTCCGCTACGGCTGCCCGAACGACGAGGCCATCAAACTACTGGATGATGAAATCAGAAATAACGAGCTAACCCTCCCAAGCGAAGAATACCTTGATAAATGCTATGTTTTCGGGAATCTGGATCCGGAGCTCTACGAATACATGCAGGAGCAGTTCGTCAATATCCAGGCAGAATAAACATGAATTCACGAAAGAGGTTTGATGTCACGTCAGACCTCTTTTCACTTGACAGAACACCGGATTTTTTAGCCGGCGCTGCAACAGGATGGGTTCCAAAGGCGGAAACAGCGCCAAAGGTGCCTTCACACAGACTTCACAGAGATGTGATAGGATACTTTTAACACAAACAAACGGAGGTTTTTCATGAACATTGCCAAAGTCATTTTTTCTGCCTGCACAGCGGCTGCCTTGATCGTCGCATTCACCGCCTGCAACGGAGAACAACCGTCCGCCACCACGACAGCTGCCGCTGCATCTCAAGCAACTGCAGGACAAACAGACACCCCTTCAACCGCGCCCGCCACTGTCATTGATCAAAACAAAACCTACGACTATGAGGTACGTGAAATTTGGTGCGACAACAACGGTCAAAAAATTTACGGCCAGGCATTCGTTCCGAAAACCAACGGCAGATCGCCGCTGATCATCACCTCCCACGGTCTGGGAGCCAATTTCGAATCCGGCGCTTCTTACGCAAAAAAATACGCGCCGAAGGGCTTTGCGGTCTACACCTTTGACTTCCGCGGAGGCAGCAATATCAATAACGCAAACAAGAGCGACGGCTCTAGCCTTGACATGTCCGTCATGACCGAGGTATCCGACGTCGACGTCGTGCTTGAAACCGCCAAAACATGGGATTTTGTTGATACCGACCGCATTTTTCTGCAAGGCGGGAGTCAGGGAGGTCTGGTCAGCGCTATCTCGGGCGCACGCCACGAGGACGAGGTCGCCGGACTCATTCTTCTCTACCCTGCATTCGGCATGCCCGATTTCGCGAAGTACCGATACAGTAAGGATATGCCTGATGAAGTGACCATCTCGGGCATAACTGTCAGCAAAAAGTTTTTTGAGGATCTCAAAGACTATGACAAATACGATGATATCGCCGGTTTTGACAAACCCGTGCTGATCTTGCAGGGCAGCGAGGACAGCATCGTTTCTCCATCCCTCACACGGGAAGCAAGCGAGCTGTATCCCGACGCCACCTATCATATCATTGAGGGCGCGGATCATGGTTTTTCCGGTGAATATCACGATGAAGCGACACAGTACGCGCTTGATTTTCTCTATCAGCATACTTAGGGTAACACCGCACAATTCAAGATGCACACCTTGCTTGAATATTATTCCGCATAGCTTCGTTTCGTCCTTGCTCTGCGAAATTCTCCGCGAATATCTTTTTTATGCGTTTTGTCATTTACTCAACAAGCCCTAGTATTAACGGTTGATGAAACGCTTGAAAACAAATGAAAGGGACAGCCTCGGCTGCCCCTTTTGTTCTGTCATCAAACAGGATGAATCATATTTTCTTTGTCAAGCAAGTCGCCGTTAATACCCGCCTTAGCGTTTCTGCGCTTCTCAAAGAAGTCGAGCGCCACTTTCGGGAACTGCGCATAGGAAAGAACATCCTCTTCCTGCTCCATCCACTCGGCAATTTCCGCCCTGAGCTTATCCAGCTCAGGTGCAAGACGGTCGGCAGGTCTGCCGTGAATAATCTCCATATCGCCGCAGATTTTCTTTTGGAACGCAGGATCAATCGGCATCGGCGTCGTGCCGTATTCACCTGCAACCATGCCCTTAAATTCACGGGTGCACATACTGTAGCGTTCCCCCGTAATGACGTTGAAAACTGCCTGCGTACCGACAATCTGCGAAGTCGGGGTCACCAGCGGCGGATAACCGGAATCCTCACGCACACGCGGCACTTCCTCCAACACCTGATCCAGCTGATCTTCCTTGCCCGCCTGTTTGAGCTGTGACAACAGGTTGGAAAGCATACCGCCCGGCACCTGATAAATCAAAGCCTTTGCGTCGGTAGCGAGCATTTTATGGTCAAGCAATCCGCTTTCAATATATTTGTCGCGAAGCGTCATAAAATATGCACGAATCTCCGCCAGTTGACGGATATCCAGACCTGTGTCATATTCCGTACCCTGCAGCGAAGCAACCATGGATTCTGTCGGAGCATGAGACGTGCCCAATGCCAGCGGACTGATGGCGGTATCAATGCCGTCCGCACCTGCTTCGACTGCCTTGAGCAAGCACATGGAGGCGAGTCCCGAGGTGTAGTGCGTATGCAACTGTACAGGCATCTCCGGAAGCTCCTTTTTGAGCGCTTTGACAAGACTCTCGGTTCTCGCAGGCGTAAGCAGTGCCGCCATATCTTTAATACAAATCGAATTCGCACCGGCGTCTGCAATGCGCTTGGCGTACTCTACGTAATATTCATCGTTAAAGACAGGACCTGTGGTATAGCTGATGGCAACCTGCGCATGACCACCCTCGCGGTTTGCCGCTTTTATCGCGGTTTGCAGATTCTTGATATCGTTCAGCGCATCAAAAATACGAATAATGTCGATGCCGTTGGCGATAGAGCGCTGCACCAGATACTCGACGCAGTCATCTGCGTAGTGGCGGTATCCGAGCATATTCTGACCGCGGAACAACATTTGCAGTTTGGTATTGGGACAGTGATCCTTGATCGTGCGCAGTCTAACCCACGGATCCTCATTGAGGAAACGCAGACAGGCGTCATAGGTCGCGCCGCCCCAGCATTCGAGAGAATAGTAACCGATCTGATCGAGTTTGTCCAGAATCGGCAACATATCCTCTGTTGTCATTCTGGTTGCAATCAAAGACTGATGCGCGTCGCGCAACGCAGTCTCTGTCACCTTGATTTTCTTTGCCATATGCTGATTCTCCCCTTTAGTTCAGTGTTACCAGCACCTTGCCGGAATCAACAGCCTCGCCCTTGGCGACGTCAATAGTCACAACAGTGCCGTCCTGAGGCGCTTTAACGGGGGTTTCCATTTTCATTGCCTCGATAAACACCAAATCGTCGCCCGATTTAACAGCCTGACCTGCAGACACAACAACATTGACGACTGTACCGGGCATAGGAGCTTTTACGACAATACTGCCGGCAGCGCCTGCGGGAGCGGCGGGCTTGGCGGCGGGAGCAGGTGCGGCGGCAGCCGCAGGAGCAGATACCTGAGCTGCTGCTTCGCCGAGTTCTTCAACCTGAACATCATAAGCGGTACCGTTTACGGTAATTCTGAGATTTTTCATAATGATTTTCCCTTCTATGTAAAAACTTATTAAATCGTACTATGCTTTTTGGCAACGGTCGGCACTCTCTTGCCCGAGAGCATATCCAGAGCGGAAAGCAAAACGTTTCTTATCTCATGTACCTGCACAACACCGTCTACATAACCGTTCTGCGCGGCATAAAAAGCGCTGAACTGCTCCGTCGCAAACGCCTCGGCAATAGCTGCCTGCTCAACTACAGGCACCTTCATTTTATCCGGCGCCATGATAAAGGCTGCCGCCTCCGCATTGACGGGAGAAATCACTGCCCCGGGGAGCGCATAAACAACATCGGCATTTGCACCTGTTCCGGCGAGGGCGATATACGCGGAGCCGATTGCTTTACCCACCACCACGGAGATCTTCGCCGTGGTCGCTTCAGCATACGCCGCCGTTAGCTTCTCCGCCGCTTTCAGGCACGAAAAACCGTCACAGTCCGCAAAGGTGATCACGGGAATCGAGAACGCGTCGCAGAAACGCACAAATTTCGCCGCCTTGTTTGCCGACTGACAGTCGAGCTTACCGCCCGTCGTGCGCACCACGCCGACAACCTGTCCCCCGAGACGCGCCAGACGAATACGGGCGCTGTCTCCCCAAGCATCCGCAATGCGCAGCTTGGAAGCGCCGTCGACCAGCTTGCTGACAATACATGTGCCGTTCCCGCCGTCAGGCTCATTGCTGTCTGTCTGCGGTGCCATTGTCAGATTATTGGAAGGAAGATATGTCAGCAGCTCCCGCGCCTGCTTGACAGCATCGGCTGTATCCACGGCAATGAAGGAAGCGTTGCCCTTTTCGGCATTTGTCCGCGCGTCGGCATCCTTTCCTGTCACATCGAGAGATAGCTGCGCATCCTTGTTCATGATCACAAAATCCGCGCTTGCCGCTGCCAGCGCGTTGGTTCCCAAACAAGTGCCCAACACAACAGAGATCTGCGGTACTGCTCCCGAGATTTTGGAAGCATATTTCAGCACCTCTCCCGCGCCCGCGAGCAGCTCCGTGCCCTGCACAAGTCTGCCGCCGATGCTGTCATAAAAACCGACAACGGGAGCACCGGTTTTGAGAGCGAGTCCATACAGCTTTTTCAGCTTCAATGCCTGTGCCTTGCTCATTGCGCCGCCGCTGATATCACTGTTTTGCGCAAACGCGTACACGGGCAAGCCCTCAACTGTACCATAACCGGCCACAACCTCAGCAAAACCCTCCCCCGATTTTGCGAAAGCGTCAATTTCACAAAAGCTGTCCGCGTCAAAAAACGACGTTACCGTTTGATAGGCAGAGGTAGCCGCCATCTCAGCTTTTGCGGCATTGATTAAGTCCATACTCATATTCAAGATCCCTCCATTGAAAAACTCAAGTCATTTAATCACATTATACTATATTCGTCAAAAAAATACAATATTATTTTTCCTAAATAATTCTGCCGTTTACAATGGGATTGGCCAGAAGATTCTTGACCTCTTTTTCTGTGAGATCGCGCCAGTCTCCCTGCTTCAACATACCCATTTTGACGCCGCCGATCTGCGTACGCTTTAGCCGCGCCACTTCCAATCCGACTGCCTGACACATTTTTCGGATTTCACGGTTTTTGCCTTCATGTAAAATCATCTCCAGAACCACTCTGTGCGACTCCTTGTCCTGAACAAGAACGTGAACGATCGCGGGCGCTGTTTTTTTTCCGTCTATCGCCACACCGGTTTCCAGCTTGACGATTTGCTCCTCTGTGATAGCAGGACGAACCGTCACACGGTAGAACTTGTACACGCTGTTGCGCGGATGCATCACCTTATTCGCAAAATCTCCGTCGTTGGTAAAAATCAGCAGTCCCTCTGAATCCTTGTCCAGTCTGCCGACGGGATATACTCTTTCTCCCACATTCGCCACCAGCTCCGCAACGCATTTTCTTCCCTTTTCGTCGCGCATGGTCGTGACGAAACCACGCGGCTTGTTGAGCATGATGTACCGGTATTTGGTGCGCGGCATGATAATTCGTTTGCCGTTAACAAAAACCTTGTCCTTTTCCGTCACCTTATCGCCGAGAACAGCAGGCTTTCCGTTTACCTTGACCTTACCGCTCAGAATCAGCTCCTCCGCCTTTCGCCGCGAAGCCACTCCGCACTGTGAAATGTATTTTTGTAATCTTACAGGTTCTTTTTTATCCATATCCAAACAAATCCTTTATCCAATCAAAAAATCCTCCGGACGACTGCTGCTCCGGCACATCATCCGCCGCGAGCAGGGCTGTCGCACCGAGCAGCTTCCCGTTCGCCCGATATTCCACAACGCCAACCTGCCTGCCTTTCTCAATCGGAACGTACAAAAAATTCGGGAGCAGTACCCTGCGCTCCACCTTTGTTTCCGTGCCTGTAACGGCGGAAAATGCCTTCTCGCCTACCACCGGAACAGATTCCGTATCCGCACCGACAACCGGCACCGCCAGGCGAAAAGCGCTGTCGTCCGCGAGCACGGTTTTCAGCTGTGTAAAGCCGTACTCATAGAGCGCGGCGTGGTCGTTCCAGTCGCTTGGGTCATGGAGTGTGACACAAATCAGTGTCAATCCATCCCTTTGAGCTGCAGAAACCAGACATCTTCCTGCAGCTTGTGTATAACCCGTTTTGCCGCCGATACAGTATTCATAGAGAGACAGCAGACGGTTGTGGTTGGAATAGGTCACACGTTTGTTGTGCGGCTCCCGAAACACAACCTGCGCGCTTTTGAGCGAAGTGAGCCGAGCAAAATCAGCGTTCTGCAGTCCCTCCGCCATCAGCAGCGCAAGGTCGTACGCTGTGCTGTAATGATCGTCGTCATCCAATCCGCTGGGAGTGACAAAATGGGTCTGCTTCATGCCGATTTCCGCCGCTCGTTTATTCATCAGTTCCGCAAAGCTCCCGGCGCTTCCGCTGATGGTGAGGGCAGCGGCATTCGCCGCATCGTTGCCCGAAGACATCATCATACCGACGGCTAAATCACGCAGCGTGAGCTGCTCGCCGACCTTGAGGTACATCGAACTTCCCTCGGCGACCATATCGTTGGTAAACGTAAGGATTGCATTTCCCCTTGCCGCCTGCTCCAGCGTAACAAGCGTTGTCATCAGCTTGGTCGTGCTGGCAGGCTTCATGCGTTCATGCTCGTTATGCGACGCGAGTATTTCTCCGTTTTCGGGACAATACAGAATATACGCCTGCGCACCGGTTTCGGGTACAGATACCGCGGCAGCGCCAACGGACGCCGGTATCAACGCGCAAATCATTCCTAGCAGAACGGCAACAAGCTTTTTCATCAAAACCCCTCCTGCATCATCTTACGCGTAGAGAGGGAAAAATATGAAAGCAAAAACAAACCGGGTTTGAGCTTCGGACAATACAGACATACGCCGGTATGCATGCCGATTATTTCACACCCCGACAACCATTTTGCTGCGCTGTCCGCACACGCAAATGATACGGAAATTGCCTTAAATATCCATATCGTCCATCGTGATCTCGGAAAAATCATCGGCTGGCGCAAGCTCGTTCTCTTTTTTTTGCTTTCGGTCGCTCACCATATTCTTCACCTTGGTCACAACCTCGGGAATCATATTCATAACGCTGTCGAGCGCAGAATTCTCTCCGTTGACAGAAATCAAGCGCACGTTGCCCTGATACACCGCGAGAAAAGCAACCGGCTGGATCGTTACCCCGGCGCCGGAACCGCCGCCGAAGCAATCCTTGTTCTCCTTTTTGGTAGGCAAGTCGGAGCCGCCCGAAGCAAATCCGTAACTGACCTTGGAAACCGGGATGATCAGTGTTCCGTCTGCTGCCGTAATCGGATTGCCGACGATGGTGTTAACGTCAATCATTTCCTTGATTTTTTCCATGGTTGTATTCATCAAATTGCCGATGGGATGTTCCATATCACTCTCTCCTTTATACGTTGATATTTGTTTGTTCATTTGTTCATTCACCAATTGTTCGAGCTCCTCCGTTTTTCCTTGTCTTAAGGCGAGCAGGAGCTTTATCACGCGAAATCCGTATTTAAACACTAAACCGACGACCCAAATCACACGAATTCTGACGTCGATTTCGGCATAATATACGGACTTTTCTTTTTCATTAAAGTTTGGCGCAATGTCCACACCATAGCGGCGGCAATGGGCAACGTCCGCCAAAATACTGACCGCAGGGTAAACAGACAGACAAAAATATCCGTATTTAACAGCAGTGTCCTGCGCGTCCTCTCCGACATAGGTAATGCTCACCTGAAGCGTGCGAATAACGAGATGCCTGAAAAAATCGTGCATAATGCCTGCCGCGAGAACGGCAAGCTGCCGAATCAAATCGACAAACCAACTAATTCCCTTCTCCTTGATCAAACTCTGCTTCTTCTGTTTTTCTTCCTGCTTTTTTGTATCCTTCTTCTTTTTTATCTGTTTCTTTTTTGGCTTTTTCGGTTTGGGCGGATACAGCCGGACGCTGATAAAACCGATTTTCAGCTCTGCGAGCAAATCCTCGTGATAGCTCACGTGCACTCCAACGGGAATCAGCAAAAGCAGCAGGAGCAAGAGGATTATTCCGATTAAAATATTCAGCCAGAGCAACCTAACCCTCCCCTGTATTTAGCCAATACCGCACACTGACGATGCGTAAATTGCGCGCAAGACGCGCCGCTCACCGTGCAGTGCTGCGTTTATTCCATTGCCGTCTCCGTCTCGGGCGCATCTGTTTTGTCGCTTGTCTCCGTCTCCGTTTCCAAATCATCCGTTTTGTCATCCTCAGGAAGCGGCGGCAAATCATCCAGACTTTGCAAATTAAAACAGAGCAAAAAGTTCTCCGTCGTACCGTATAACAACGGACGGCCGGGAAGCTCCAGCCTACCCTTTTCTTCAATCAGATTCTTGGCTGTCAAACTTCCCAGCACACCGCTGCAATCCACACCCCTCACCTGTTCGACAAACGCCTTGGTGACAGGCTGATTATAGGCAACGACCGCCAGCACCTCCAAAGCCGCCTGCGACAACGGCGTATTGCGGCGCAGATCCATGACTGTACGGATCTGTGAAGCGTACATCTTATTGGACACCATTTGAAACGCTTGATCCAAGCGTATAATTGTTATTCCCCTATCGGCGGACTTATACTCCTCCGTCAGCGCTTCGGCGTGCCGGATAACCTCATCATCACTGACAGCAAGCGCCTCCGCAATGCGCGAAACCTCTACAGACGCTCCGTTCGCAAAAAGTATCGCCTCGATCGCAGCGGCGATATTGATATCACTCATTTTCCATATTCCCTTCAGTACACCCCAAAAACTCCTGTTGTTCAAAGGTGCGGATAATATAATATATAGTAGTTTAGTAGTTTTTGTCCAAACAGCAACGTCATACGAACGTATAACGGGGAGCCATAGCGAAAAAACGAGAAAGATTGGTGGGTATGGGCAGCAACCGGATTTTAGGATCGGTCTTCAATCATTCTCACAACGGCGAACTCGCCCTCTCCTTCAATGCGCACACGCTTACCCTTGACCAATTCCAGTGTTGCCAAAAAAGTTGCAACAAGCTCGCTTTTGCCGTCGCACGCCTCAAAGATCTCATGATACTCCAGACTTTGTCCGTGACGCAGCCGGCGCATAAGATGAATGATCCTGCTGTTGACCGAAACAACTTTTCGGGAAACGATACCCGAAAACGCCTGTTCGGAGGGCGGCAGCTTTCGCTTGCCTCTGCCCACAGCACCGATATATCCTTTGACAATATCTGTGCCCGGGTGCCGTCGGTTATAGGTCATATCGTATTCTACGGGCGATGCATCACGGAAGAAGGTATCGAAGTCATAGATTTCTCCGAGCTTTGCCGCAATCTCTCGGCAGACCGCATACTCCAGAAGCTGTCCTGTCAGCTCCTTTTTCAGCTCCTCTGCTTCCTCCTCGTATTTAGGCAAAAGCATCACGGATTTGATATAAACAAGACGCGACGCCATGGTCAAAAACTCTGAGGCAATATCCATCTGATTTTCACGCATCTGTGCAATCTGCTCCATATACTGGTCGAGCAGTTCCGAAATGCGGATATCGTAAATATCGATCTTATTTTTCGCAATCAGCGAAAGCAACAGATCCAGCGGCCCCTCAAAAACGTCGAGCTTGTATTCCAAACGGGCTTCCATACCGAGCCTCAAAAGACCATATTAAACGGCACGGTTTGTTGTCCGAACAGTTGGAACGGCAGTGCTGAGAGCTGATACACACCAAACAGCGCGCCGCGTGACAGAAAACTAAGCAGATAACTCAAAGGACCTGTCCAAAGCAGCACGATCAAACCCATCATAAAAAACATCTGGTAACGATAGAAAAACTGAACCGCTGTATCGGGCAAAAACACGAATAAAATTTTAGAACCGTCGAGCGGCGGTATGGGCAACAAATTGAACACGGCGAGGTTAATATTGACAATGATATAAAATTGTAAAAACACCAAAACATAGCTGCCGAACCCGGCAGTGGTAAAGAATGACGGTACAATGCACCACAACAAGTGGAACGTGAACAAACCTGCCAGCGCCGCCACAAGGTTGGCAACCGGTCCCATCAGCGCCGTAATCGCCATGCCGACCTTCGGATTTTTGAAATAGCGCGCATCAACCGGAACCGGCCTCGCCCAGCCGAAGCCGATCAAAAGCATCGCCAGCGCACCCATAGGGTCAATATGGCTGAGAGGATTCAACGACAGTCTGCCGCGCTGTTTGATACCTTTGTCACCGAGCAGATACGCTGTTTCGGCGTGCGCCCATTCATGAAAGGGCAACACCAAAAAGATGATAACCAAAACGGCAAATATTTCGGCGATAACGCTTTGAATAGTAAAATTTCCGCTAAGTAATTGAGAAAGCATACAATCCTCCATCATAGAATGATAATTATATTTATTATACAATATCGTAACAAAAATTACAAGATAAAAAAACAAGTTGAAAAAATTTCGAAAAAGACTTGCTTTTTTTCCTGTTTTCTGTTATTATAACAAAGTTAGAAATACTATTTTACTATGTCTAAGGAGGTGCAGACGCATGGCAAAATGTGAATTCTGCGGTAAAGATGTAAAGTTCGGTATCAAGGTTTCTCACTCACACAGACGTTCCAACAGAACTTGGAAGCCCAACGTTCAGCGCGTAAAGGCTATTGTTGACGGATCTCCCAAGCGTGTATATGCTTGCACCCGTTGTTTGCGTTCCGGTAAAGTTACCCGTGCCAACTAAGAATTTGATGGGCTGTTCATGATGAACAGCCCTTTTTCATTTGTATCGGTATGTTTCTTTCCTACTTTGTGCTCCCGGTACATTGGATATGTTATGAGAAAAGGTCGGACATCCCGACCTTTTTAGTATAGTATTTCCTTTTTTCGCATCAAAAACAGAATGGTAGTGGCAACAAGCAGCGCGCCTAAACATATGCAAGCATATCCTGCGCTTCCCGTTCCGAGAGGAGGAGGCTCCAGTGGTTCTGTCGGCGGTTCTGCCGGATCGATCGGTCCGGTGCTCTGCACCTCTCCGGGGGCGGAAGTCGATGGCTGCGATCGCTTCTCTTTCGCTTCATCCGTAGTAGCCGGAATGATGTTGCCGTGCTCATCCGTTACGGGTGGAACCGTCTCCTGCGGAGCGGTGGTCGCCTGAACAAAATTGGAATGCGTCAGTATGGTGTTTCGCGACAAACGCACAGAATCAATCGCCGTCTGACGCAGCTCCGAATGTGATACAAAAAACTTTTCCTTCTCCACGTCGCTCTTGCGCGTTGTCGGGTCAAGCTCAGAAGCACATAAAACATCAACAGTCAAATCAAACTTGGTGATCACCGGTTCTTCGGGGTTGATTTCTTTTACATCAAATATCATTTTGACAAACGGGACTTCCTTCGTGGAAAAATCATACAGATTGATATTGGAGGAGCAATACGAAATTTCTCCCTCGTTAAAAGTCACCGCCGCCTTGTCACCGATCACAGAACAAATATCCGCAGGCATATTCAGCTCCTTGGACACCGAAAAAATATTTTTGTCATAATACAAGTACCACTGCACACACATCATGTTCATCGAGCAACGCATCGAATATGTTACCTCAACCTGCTTCTTGCCGGCAGAATATTCCGCCGTCGCATTGGGGAAGAAGTTGGAGATCGCGTTAACCGTAAGGGCGGGATAATCTGCCGGAATGACCGTCTCCGATGTCGGCTGCACCTTCGTTGTGGACATCTCTGTTGTCAATTCTTCCCAAACTTCGTCTGTATATTCTTCATCGTAGATATTCAGCTGTTGTTCTGCCGGCTCGTCCTCAGCATAAACACTGAAAACAGAACAGTAAACTAAAACGAGTGTCATAAAAAGACAAAGCGTCCATTTTGACATCCTAAAAACCTCCGAACAATATATAACCAACATTTCAAAAATATATTCATAGCAACCGCTTGCCGTTACGCAAGGCTCATTGTGAACACTGCAGGAATCGCCCCACGGCGTTCTTCGCCTTGTTCTGTGAAACTTTCCCACTGATATCCGTTAATAACATTTTATTGAAAAAGTTAGTATGATACGAATTTTTAACGAAATTCTTTGTATTATTCGTATATATTATAGCGCAAAAAACATAAAAAATCAAGTATTGGCAAAAACAAACGCTCCCTTAAAAAAGGGAGCGTTAAAAGCATTGATTGAATTATTTGTTAAATTTCCTGCGCGAGAAGTAGAACACACCGGCTGCACCTGCAACAACCACAAAGATCACAACCGCAAAGGAGAAATCGCCTGTTGCAACAGATCCGTTGGCGCTGTTGGAAGAAGTGCTGTTCGAAGCGGTTTTGGTTGCTCCGGTAGCAGAAGTGGGATCGGGAGAAGCCGTGGGAGTTCCGGTAGTGCCGCTGCCGGTAGTAGTTTCAGCGGGAGGAAGCGAGGGTGCTTCGGGAGCCGTGGTATCACTGAAATATTTTCCGGTGAAATTACCGGCAACCATGAAATTCTGCTTGGTTCCGTCCTTCATAGTCTTAACCTGATTGACAGTGCCGTATTTATCAACCACCAACTCGCTGCCTTCGGGAAGCACAGGATTACCCTTTTCATCAAAGGTGACACCTGTATTCGCCTTCAAAAGATCCTTGGTCGGCCATACACCGTATTCGCCATTGCCATAATAGTAGAACCAGTCGCCACCATAAGTGATTTTACCTTCGGGAACGATTGTGGTAGAAATGGTCATGGTATTGGGATCGAGGTTAACAACATAAACCATGTTGTCAAAGCTCTGGGCAATGCCGTCACCGTTCTCGGTCTCTACGAAGAAATTCTTGGCATATTTTCCAAACTCAGGAATTTCGAGCTCGATTTCCTCTTCCAAAAGAACTTCATAGATCGCTGCAACCTGATTCTTCTCCGCATCGGTCATATCGCTTTCGTCAGTTCCCCATTGTACGCGATCCATTTCCGCTGCATCAGCAGCCTTATCCCATACATACTTCCAGATAGCCTTGGTGTAGTAGTCAGACTCCATGAAAGAATAGTACTGAGCGCCGGTATCCTTGATCTGGCAGGCGGCGTCGAAACGATCCTTGTTGAAGTCCGGCTGGCTGGGCATGCCGCCGTCAATGTGATTACTGAAAATAATCTGGTTGGCTTCTGCCGGAACAGGTGTGCTATAGAGGTTCTCTACGCCCGCCTCTTTCTCTGTCAGAACCTTGTAACCGGGCCAGTCGTGTGTAAACACATTTTTAGGCTCATCAACGCAGTCCCACCAGTAGATACCGACACAGTTCTCGTTATTTTTCCAATAATCACTTGTCCATGCTCCGGGGAGTGCAAACTTGTAGGTCTTTGCATCGACATTCGGACTGGGTGTATACGTATCATCCGAATTCTTTGTTGCTGAAACAGAAACAGCACCTGCCGCAGCCACACCCACAGAAAGGGTACCTGCGAGAATGACGCTTAAAATTCTCTTTCTCATTGTTCATTCCTCCAATAATATTCCGATTCTCGGTTAGCTTTATTATATAACAAAAAATATAAAAAATCAAGACATAGATTCGAGAAACAATTGGATATATTTACAAAGGTATTGCCTTATATTTTATCATTTTTACTAATTTCTTCAGAATTTTCTTCCGAAATCGGTTTTTTCTTATTTTTAACTACTATCACGATCGCCGCAACAACCAGTATAATCACGACAGGTATACCAATAATTAGAACCCAAAAATTACTGCTTCTCGTGATTTTGTTATTCGCCTCCTCATACCGTGTCACCTCTATGACATCATTTTCATAGACGTTATAAGTAGCGTGATGAACGCCTTCCACTGCTTCATGATTGTCCTTGTTCGGTGAATTTTCCTCACCCATACCATCCGCATAGTTGATAAAACTACTTTGACGCTCCCGGAGCGTTTCTTCATCGTCTGTAATCGGAAGCACACCGTCGGAGATCACTTTTTTTCCTTTGACGGAAAGGTCATATGTCCATTTATAAGATTTTAGATAAGTCAAATCCTCGCCGTACATTTCCGTCACAAAGTACGAGATCGTAGCATCTCCCGGTTTTTTAACCTCAAAATCGCAGGAAAAGAACTCCGCCTTGCTGGAAAAATCGACCGGATTTCCGATATCCGTCCAGTTCATAGGGATTTTGCCGTCGATATCTCCGTTATAAAATAAACTGTTAAATTTTTCGGACGTCAATGATTTTTTTTCAAAGCTAAGATAGTCACTGTCATAAAACAACCGAAGCTCAAATCCATAAATTTCTTCCTTGGTTTCGTCTAGATACAGCGTAAATTTTACAGTATCGCCTACATGTACCTCCGCGTCGCCGTTAATCGTAAGAACATCGTCATCAGCAGCAAATGCCGATAAAAGTGACGAAACAGAAATGAAAGCAGTCAAAGCCACAGCACTTACAATCGAAAAAATTCTTCTCATAATTTCCTACCCTTTTTCATTGTTGATTTTTTTGTCATGCATTCAGCTACAGGCTATACATCCATCATAAAAAGACCAGCGTTTGGGTGCGAAAGCCATTCGGAACATAACAAACACATTTCTTTTCTATTATATAATATAAACCGTATTTTTTCAACGAAATTGAATGTATTTTCACGAATTTTTCATATTATACAAATTTTGGATAAAACACTTAAAAAAGATATTTGCGGAAAAAGAGTTGCTTTTTGGGGGATATCATGAATTAAACCAGCCCTAGTATGACATCTATCAGTACACTTCAATATATCAAAAAACCTCCGAATAAATCGGAGGGAGCATTCAATAGTTAAACGAAGCTCATGAAATAAATCATTATCCTGTGTCACTCATTTCGCCGTGAATCAGCCGTGTAACATCCGGGAAATTATTATTTAGTCGGAACCGAAGCGCCGGATACCACTATTTCTCCGTTAACAGTAAGATCGTATGTCCATTTGCAGGTTTCGATATTGGACAGATCTTTTCCTATAATTTCGGTGATCAACTGAGAAATGTTGGTTTCTCCGCCTTTGATAACTTCAAAATCACAGGAAAGAAATTCTTCTTTACCGGAAAACACAACCGGATTACTGATGTCCGTCCAATTCACCGGAATTTTGTCCTCAAGGTTCGTGTTATAGATGAGATTACTGAATTTATCAGAGGTCAGTGATTTTTTGTCAAGACTGAGAAATTCGCTGTCATAAAATAAACTAAACTCAAAAGCATAAATATCCTCTGTTGTATCGTCAAGATAAAGAGTGAATTTTACAGTATCGCCTACATTCACTATACCCTCGCCGTTAATTGTCAGCGCCATGTCATCTGCCGCAAAAACAGATATAATCGATGAAACAGAAATAGCTAAAACCAAAACTAATGCACTTACAATCGAGAAAACCTTTTTCATACTATCTTTCCTTTTCTATAAAAATTAATTATTTGTGGTTTTTTCGATTAACAACCTATAATATGATTTGTTATTGCTCACAATCTTTACAATATAGCGTCATACTTGTAAGAATCACTAATCATTGATATTTTTTGTTAATTCTGTCGAACCACATCTTTGTTATTATAACATACATTCCAAAAGATTTCAACTGGTTTAAAAAAAATTATTATTTTATTTATCAATCTCATACTAATTTTAAATATAACGGTTAAAATGACATTCGAGGTGAATTTTACAGCGCGAGGCTGCGTTCTCTGCCTCGCCGACGTCCGGCAAAGACGACGATAAGGACACTCTGCGGAATAATATGCAATAGATGCGATTATATTTTTTTAGAAATGCATATATGATACTCGATAAAACAGAAAAACATTTTTTATCTAATAAACGTATACATAAAAAAGCCCTCCGAATGATCGGAGGGCACAAAACTTTAATGTTTTTTTGTGAATCTTAGCTCACATTATTTCCTATCTCTTCTGCGTACAAAGTAGACAGCAACAGTTGCTGATACAAGTACGAGGAGGATAATAACGGCCATAGATGCACTACCTGTCTTAACTGTACCGGATCCGTTGGAATTGGTACCACTACTATCCTTTGTTGCAGAATCAGATGTAGAACCGGAGGTAGTTGTCGGAGCTACAGTCTCAGATGTCGCATCAGGTGTTGTAGTAGGCTCTACAGATACAGGCTCAGAAGTAGGCTCGGTTGTAGGTGCTACTGTTGTAGGCTCAACCGTTGTAGGTGCTACTGTTGTAGGCTCAACCGTTGTGGGCGCCACTGTTGTAGGCTCAACCGTTGTGGGCTCAACCGTTGTGGGCTCAACCGTTGTGGGCGCTACTGTTGTAGGCTCAACCGTTGTGGGCGCTACTGTTGTAGGCTCAACTGTTGTGGGCTCAACTGTTGTGGGCGCTACTGTTGTAGGCTCAACCGTTGTAGGCGCTACTGTTGTAGGCTCAACCGTTGTGGGCGCTACTGTTGTAGGCTCAACTGTTGTGGGCTCAACCGTTGTGGGCTCAACCGTTGTAGGCTCAACCGTTGTAGGTTCTACAACAGGTACATAAGCAAGCTCATCAAGAAGCATGTTAGCTTTTACATCAAATTCAACACCGGTAGCCTTAAATACCAAAGTGATGAAGGAAGCCTGCTTATCAATTGTGTAACCATTAATATTAGAAGCACTTGCCTTGATAACGCCGGGTGTTTGGGAATTGATCATGGCGCCAGTTGTGATCTGAGGCATCTCAGCCTTCACAAGCTGCATAACGTTCGGGTTGTATTCGAAGATCCACTGCAGGGACTCAACATCATTACCATCCGTGTCGAGCTTCCAAATCATAGTGAACTCATCGCCAACCTTGGAAACAACGGGGTTCGCACCCTGAAGTGCAAAGCTGGAGGGAACAGTCGGGATGTGAGCAGCATTAATCTGTGTATTAACCGCAACAGAGAGAGTCTGCTCAAGTGTTGTGGGCGCTACCGTTGTAGGCGCAACTGTTGTGGGCGCAACTGTTGTGGGCGCTACCGTTGTAGGTGCAACTGTTGTAGGTGCAACTGTTGTGGGCGCAACTGTTGTAGGTGCAACTGTTGTAGGTGCAACTGTTGTGGGCGCAACTGTTGTAGGTGCAACTGTTGTGGGCGCTACCGTTGTAGGCGCAACTGTTGTGGGCGCTATCGTTGTAGGCGCAACTGTTGTGGGAGCTACCGTTGTGGGCGCTACCGTTGTAGGCGCAACTGTTGTAGGCGCTACCGTTGTAGGCGCTACCGTTGTAGGCTGTACGGTCGTCGGCTGTACAGGTGTGCCTTCGGGAAGTATCTCGAAGCGCATATCTGCCTTTTTATCGAATTCTGCAAGAGTAGCTTCGTATTTATCACTATTCTTGTTTGCCTCATGCCATGTGTCGGGATCAGCAGGCTGACCGTAGTCATTGAGGGTTATAATCTGAGTATCCAGATAAACATCAGTGTTACCTTCTCCGATAACCTCAAATACAGCACTGATAACGGGAAGAGCTTTACCCTTCTCATCTGTCAGATAGATACCGCCGTCAGTGATGGACGAGAAATTGATCGGAAGAATGGGTTCTTTCTTCAGATTATCCCAGTATGATACAACACCGGCACCGGAAGCTACTGCTGCGGGAGACAATGTAGTCGTTCTGCCGGACTTGTTATTCTCTTCTTTCAGAGAAAGAACAGCAGGATCATAATGGAGCTCAAACTGACCGTTAATCATTTGATACGCATCTGTATCAATATAGAAATTAACAGTGACCTTCTGAGGAATGTTAGGCTCAGCATAAGACTGCGTTGTTTCTTTATAATATTTAGAGTTGGAAAATGCGTGTACATTCAGATTCTTGCCGGCGGGTGCCGTTGTCGGCTGTACAGTTGTCGGCTGTACAGTTGTCGGCTGTACAGTTGTCGGCTGTACAGTTGTCGGCTGTACGGTTGTCGGCTGTACGGTTGTCGGCTGTACGGTTGTCGGCTGTACAGGAGCAACATAATCCGGATCGGTTACACCCGCATATACTGCAACGGGGGTCTCCTTAGGAAGGTACGGAATTTCCTGAACAATAACAGAATTGTTGATGAAATAACTCTCTCTGGATTCACCCTCACCCTGTACGTTCATGATTTCAACATCGAGATTAACCTCCGTGTTGCCGGCCTTTCCGGTAGGATTGAATGTAACAGATACGAAAGGAATTCTTCCGCCTTTCTCAGTGCAAAGGTCAAAACCATTCAGATCGGACGCGTTTGCCTTGATACCGCCGTTAGGCAAGGACTCGGGCTCAAAGTTAACGATTGTACCGTTACCCTCGGTAACATAGAATACGGAAGGAATAAATTTACCCTTCTTAGTCTTGCCGTTCACACCATCAGTCATGTCGACTGTAAGGAATTCCTTGTCGTAGGTCATTGTCCACTGAGCATTAATCATCCACTTCTCTGTCATCTCAATCCAGTAGGTAACCGTAACCTGATTGGTAGTGGGATCAAACGTCTGTGTATAAGTGGGGGTAATATTAGACTTAGCGATTACCACAAGCTTTTCATCCGCAGAATCACCGACAGGCTCCGGAGAAGAATGAGTAACAGCCGTGGTCTCCTCAGCAGGAGCTGTTGAGGGATCCTGAGCGGAAGCCTTTGCGGTAGCTTTCTCGGGAATGAATTCCTGACCGTCGGAACCAACTACATTGATCTCATAGCTTGCATCAAAATTACCCTTCCGGAAGTCAAACTTAGACATGTCAAGGGTAATTGTAACGGTAGAACCATTCTCGGGAACCTCAAAGCAGATGTTATCACCATCGTATTTGGCAGCATTATCTTTGCCTACGACAGTATTGCCCGCAGCACCGAAGTTGTCAGTCCATGAACCATTTGCAGCAAACTTGAACTGATAGGCGTCGTTGGAAGCAACATCATCAAAGACAATCTGGTAAACGCCGGTAGCAATCTCTTTCATCTTGTTGGCGTCTGCAGCAACGTCCCATGAGAGATCGTTCAGAAAGCCGCCCTGTCCGGAACCAACAACGCGCATCTCCTGAACAGCAGCTGGATTAAGCTCATGAAGCTTAACGTTATCGCCGGTTACCTTAACCTGATCTCCATCAACAAGCTTGGGATCAAAGGTTACGGTGATCTTACCGGTGCCGATCACTTCAATTGCGATATCGTTGCCGGTCTTTGTGCCAATCCAATCGGTACCGTTTGTTACCTTCAAGGAAACAACCTTGTCAATAGGACCGACATTCTCATACACTTTCGTGTATGTTCCGTCTCCGTTTGCGGTCATCGCGTTTCGGTCGATCATTGCATCGGACCACGTAGCGCCAAAGAGATCGGCGCTGCTGCCGACAACATACCATGTCGCAGCAGGATCGGTCGCATCATCCTCCGCAGCAGTAACGCTGATAGCGGTGATAGAAACCGATGTTACGATGAGCATTAAAGCAAGCAGAAGACTTAATGCTTTTTTGAACATTTCTTTTTTTCCTCCTTGTTTAATAATGCTTCTATAAGCAATACTATTATAATACAAGTACTTCCTAAAAGTCAATAAAATTTCGCAATTGGAAATCACATTTTATTGCTTTTTTCAATTATTTGTTTATTCAAACAAATAATTCAAAGATTATTTGGCGGTTTCAACAAGAAATTTTTTATTTATAGCCATTCACGTTGTTTGACTGCCAGTTCCATGAATCAAAACACATCTCATCCAGTCCCAGTTCTGCTTTCCAACCCAAAACTTTTGCAGCTTTTTCGGCATTGGCATAGCATTCCGCAATGTCTCCCGCTCTACGCGGCTTAATCACATAAGGTATGGTAAGATGGTTGACACGCTCAAACGTCTTGACAATTTCCAACACGCTGTAACCCGTTCCCGTACCGAGGTTGATGATCTCGGCGCCGGTGTGATCGGCAGAATAATCAATTGCCTTAACATGTCCCTTGGCAAGATCGACCACATGGATGTAATCGCGCACGCCTGTGCCGTCCGGAGTGGGATAGTCATCGCCAAATACACCGAGCTCCGGCAGTCTGCCCGCTGCCACCTGCGTGATGTAGGGCATAAGGTTGTTGGGGATACCGTTGGGATCTTCACCGATGCGTCCGCTCTTGTGCGCGCCGATCGGATTGAAATAACGCAAAATGACAATGGACATCTGCGGATTTGCGCGCTGTGTATCCGTCAGGATCTGCTCCATCATCAGTTTCGTCCAGCCATACGGATTGGTGGGAGAACCTGTCGGCATGGTCTCTACCAGCGGCACTTCCTCCGGCGTTCCGTAAACCGTTGCCGAGGAACTGAAAATAAAACGTGTTACATGGTGGCGATGCATCGCTTCAAGGAGCGTCAGGGTGGAATCAATATTGTTGCGGTAATAGAGAAGCGGTTTTTCACAACTCTCTCCCACCGCTTTAAGTCCGGCAAAATGGATTACGGCGTCGATCTCATTTTCACTGAAAATTTGCTCTACCGCCTGTGCAGCGCAAACATCTGCATCATAGGTTTTGATAGACGTTCCGGTGATTTCCTCCACACGTCTGATGGCTTCCGGGCAGGAGTTTGAATAATTGTCGGCAACAATCACACTGTGTCCCGCCTGGATGAGTTCCACACAAGTGTGACTGCCGATATATCCTGCTCCACCGGCTAAAAGTACGTTCATAAACTTCCTCCATCTATTACATTATATATAGTATACGAAAATCAGCAGGTTTCCGGCTCGGGATATGTTTCTCCGAAGGTTTCGACCGTTACCTTACGCATGATTTGCCCGTCAAGGGGCTTATCGGCATAATCTGTATCGCATTCCGCAATTTCATTGACGATCTCCATTCCCTCAACGACTTTTCCAAAAGCAGCATACTGCCCGTCAAGATGCGGAGCCGCTTTGTGCATAATAAAAAACTGTGATCCTGCGGAGTCCGGCATCATGGCGCGCGCCATCGACAGCACACCTTCGCTATGCTTCAGATCGTTTTGGAAACCATTCATCGTAAATTCTCCCTTGATATGGTATCCGGGACCTCCCGTACCCGTGCCGTCCGGACAGCCTCCCTGGATCATAAAACCATAGATGACTCGGTGAAAGGTCAAACCGTCATAAAAACCATTTTTAACCAGACTGACAAAATTGTTGACCGTGTTTGGGGCAATCTCGGGATAAAGCTCCGCCTTAATCTGCTTTCCCCCGTCCATTTCGAATGTGACAATAGGATTAGACATAACAATCACTTTTCCTTTCTGTTAAATTGGTGCGATCGCCGGTACAAAATTGCGCAAAAAGAAATACACAAACCACAAAACCAGCAGACATACCATCCATTTTACATCATGAAGTAACGAGATTCGAAAACGCACACCAAAAACCTTGAAAGCGAATTCGAGATAATAAAGCGCTGCGATAACAGATAAAACCGGAACGGATATATTCTGACGCAGCGCAAGAAGAATATCTCCGCTGAGCAATGCCTGAACCGCCCTTGTGGAACCACAACCGGGACAATATATATGCAGGTATTGCAGAGCAGGGCAAGTTGAAAAGGTCACATGCGCTAAAATAAACCGCGCAGCAACCATCAACAGTGCGATTCCCGCGAGAGGAATAACAACCACTAATACCTTTTGGTAGGGTTTGTATTTCACGCACATAACCTCCCGACAGAAGAATCGGGCAGATTGCTCTGCCCGAACAGCGTTAATGTATTACCAATTATAAAAATACGGTGAAGAGAAGCGGTAGTTCGCCCCACCGACAAAAATCACGACCGTCATGATAACAGCAAATCCCAATCCGATAAAGGACAGAATCATACCGACCAACGCAAACGCATTATTGGATTTACACTTAGACTTGGAAATGATACCAAATACAGCACCGGGAATGCTAAAGATTAATCCCCATAATCCGCAGCATCCGAAAACAACAGCCAAAATACCGCAAACAAGCGAAACAATGCTAAACGCTTTTGCCGCACCTGTCGGTCTGTTCGTCGGAACGGGGTTATAAACATTTCCCTGTCGGTAGGGCGGTTGCTGATAACCGCCTTGATTGTAATCATATGTCTGTCCGGCATTGTTCTGATAGGGATTGTACGAATCAGGCTGCTGCGGCTGATACTGCTGATTGCCGTACGGCACCGGCTGCTGCGGCTGATACTGCTGATTGTCGTACGGCACCGGTTGCTGCGGCTGATACTGCTGATTGTCGTACGGCACCGGCTGCTGCGGCTGATACTGCTGATTGTCGGGCTGCACAGACTGCTGCGGCTGACCGTTATCTGCATCCGGCTGCAGATGAAACGCGTCGTTTCGCGGCTGATTATATTGCGCGTACTGATCCGCAAAGGTATCTTTCTGTGACGTCTGATCAGGATTAGGACCTTGATTCGGCTGAACATTATCATGATTAAGGTTATTATTATCCATAACGCCTAACCTCCTTAAACAATATGCTATTATTATAGAATAGAATATGTCGGTTGTCAAATACTTTTTCGAATCTACTCAATCGACATAGTTGCAAAAGCATTCAAATCCGCACCGGCGATATTTCCGGCAAGATACTCATAATACCCCTGCGCACCGACCATCGCAGCATTATCGCCGCAAAAAATTTTATCCGGCATGTAGAGCGCATATACGCGTTTTTGACATTCCGCCTCCAGTGTTGAACGCAAAAGAGAATTGGCAGATACTCCGCCCGCTATCACAAGCTTTTTTACGCCCAAATCCTCCGCCGCTTTTAGAAAATTAGTGGTTAGACAGTCCACCACGGCATAGCGGAAGGATGCACAGACATCAGCTTTGTTTAGCTCGGTTCCTTTTTGTTCCGCGTTATGGATCAAATTGATCACAGCTGTTTTTAATCCGGAAAAACTGAAGTCATACGGCGCATCGTGCACAACAGGACGCGGCAACACAAACGCATACGGATCTCCTTCCTCGGCAACCCGGTCAAGCGCGATACCGCCCGGATAGGACATGCCCATTGTGCGCGCTGCCTTGTCAAACGCCTCTCCTGCCGCATCGTCGCGCGTTCTGCCGATTATTTTCATCGCGGTATAGTCCTCGACCATCACAATGTGACTATGTCCGCCCGACACCACCAAACAGAGAAACGGCGGCTTTAATTCCGGATGAGTGATATAATTGGAGGCAATATGCGAACGCAGATGATGCGTCGGCACCAGCGGCAAACCGGTCGCGCAGGAAAGTCCCTTTGCAAAATTCACACCAACCAACAGCGCACCGATCAATCCCGGCGCATGCGTGACGGCAACGGCTCCCATATCATCCAGTGTAACGTTTGCCTGCTCCAGCGCCTGCGCTACCACCGGCACAATCGCCTCGGCATGCCGGCGCGAAGCGATTTCGGGTACCACGCCACCATAGAGCTTATGTTCTTCCACCTGCGAGGCAACTACGGAGGAAAGCACCTTCCTTCCGTCCTCCACGACTGCCGCGGCAGTTTCATCGCAAGAGGATTCTATTGCTAAAATTTTCATTTCATTCAATCCTATTATTAAAAGTATTTTGTCATCAAAACTGCAGATTCAGTGGGATCAGAGTAGTATTCTTTTCTCTCTCCCACTTTAATAAAACCGAGTTTCTCATAAAGCGACATGGCGGGCACGTTGCTCTCGCGCACCTCAAGCGTGATGAAACAGAGACCATACTTTTTTCCGTACGTGATCAACTCACGGACTAAGGCATATCCTGTGCCGCGTCTGCGATAACGCTCATCTACGGCAATATTAAATACATATGCCTCGTCAACTATGACTTCCATACCCGCATAACCGATCACCTCGCCGTCCTCCAGTGCCGCAAAAAACACCGCATTTTTGCCGGAAATCGTATCCTCCAGACTCTGCCGTGACCACGGATGCACAAAACAGCTTTGTTCCAACGCCGCCACTGCGTCGATCCGGGCGGCGGTCATGCGCTCAATCCGTAACATTTCGGAGTATCTCCTCCACGGCGAGTTGTATCATGTCGCGGCACATGCGGTAAATCTCCGTACTGCCTCCATAAGGATCGACAATATCGAGCGATTCCGCCATATCGGTGGATATGCCGATGCTCTGCGTCAAAATCTGAACATGCTCCGCCGACATACAATAGAATTTTTCAAATTCGCTAAGGTCATAATCATATATAAAATGTGTTTGAAAGCCGCTGAGATCAATGCCGATTTCCCGGCACACCTCAAGCGTATGCTGCGAGGGCGGCATACCGCCGACTGCCGCCAGCCCGAAACTGCGAGCACGAACATCCAGTCCGCGTTTCTCCGCTTCCCGGTTAAAAATCGCTTCTGCCATGGGACTGCGACAAGTGTTCCCCGTACAGACAAAGGCAATATACTTATTTTTTGGCATCGTACCACGTCCTTCCGACTGCCGCGTCCGCCGTCAGCGGCACGCTGAGCGATACGGCGTTCTCCATTTCTTCTTGTAACAATTTCTGCACCTGCGCGCTTTCCTCCGCAGGTGCTTCGACAATCAATTCGTCATGTACCTGCAAAATCAACCGTGCGCGCAGTTTTTCGCGCTGCAACCGTTCGTCGACCCGCACCATCGCGATTTTTATGATATCGGCAGCAGTGCCCTGAATCGGCATATTCCGCGCCACACGCTCGCCAAAGGCTTTTAGCATATGCTTGCCGGAGCTGAGCTCCGGAAGATACCGCCGTCTGCCGAACATCGTCTCCACATAACCGTCGCGTTTTGCCTGCTCCACCACACGCTCCATATAACACTCAACGCCGCTGTAGTGCGCAAGGTAACTGTCGATATACTGTTTCGCTTCTCTGGTCGTAACACCGATATCCTTTCCGAGTGAAAACGCACCGATCCCATAAACGATTCCGAAATTAACCGCCTTGGCGTTGCGGCGCATGGTCGGTGTCACCATCTCGATCGGCATATGAAACACCTGAGATGCTGTTATCGTGTGTATATCGTCCCGATGACGGAACGCGGCGATCATATTCTCGTCATTGGCGATATGTGCAAGCACACGCAGCTCGATCTGCGAATAATCCGCGTCAACCAACACACAACCTTCTTTGGCGCAGAAAAACTTACGCATTTCCCTGCCCAACTCTGTGCGTACGGGAATATTCTGCAAATTCGGCTCTGTGGAACTGATTCTGCCGGTGCGTGTTTCAGTTTGGTTAAAGCTGGAATGGATTCTGCCGTCGTCGGCGATCACCTTGAGCAAGCCCTCGCAGTAGGTAGAATTCAGCTTGGTGAGTGCACGGTAATTCAGAACCATGTCGACAATCGGATGGTCGTAGCGCAGCCCCTCCAGCACCTCGGCACCGGTGCTGTAGCCGCTTTTGGTTTTCTTCTTGGCAGGCAGTCCCAAATCCTCAAAGAGCACCTTTCCCAGCTGCTTGGGAGAATTGATATTAAATTCCTGTCCGGCGTTCAGATAGATCGCCTGCTCCAGCTCCCGGATCTGTTCGGACAGCATGGAGCCGTAGGCTGAGATTCCGTTTTTATCAACAGCAAATCCGATGTTTTCCATCTTCGCCAGTACACGCGCAAGAGGTATTTCGATTTCACGGAGCAGTTCTTCCTGTCCGTTCGCCTTGATCTCTTTCTCCAGCTTTTTGCAAAGCCTGTCATATACTGCCAACGGACAGAGCGACTTGTCCTCCTCATTGTCGGCAACGGGCAATACCACCTCGTAGACCGCGCAGAGCGTTTCATCCGCATAGTCCTTCTCGGAGGGCTGCAGCAGGTATGCCGCCAATTCTACATCGAAGGTCAGATGATCTATCTGCAGCCCGTGCCTGTCTGCATAAGCAAAAAGTGCCTTGCTGCCGCGCGTATACAGACAGATTTCGGGTTTTTGCAGTACAGCGGCAAACAAATTTGCATCGGTACTGCGATATATTTTTTCCTGATAGAATACAGAAAACGAATTTAACTGTTTATCGGAAATATCGAACTGCAGATACACCTCACCGACGAGATCATCAAGCGGCAAGGGCTTTTCACAAACCGTCAGGGGCTGTACATCTGCCTGTTGTTCGGGCACAAGCGTGTCTGTCAGATGATATTTTTCGATCAGAGAAAACAATTCGAGCTTTTGCATCAGCGCAAGCGCCTTGGTCGGCTCTGTGCATACAACACGGTAATGACTGACGTCGGTATCTACCGGCACTTCGCGGCAGATTTCTCCCAGCATGCGGCTAAGCAAAGCGTTATCCCTGGAGGCGAGAAGCTTTTTGCGCATGCCGTCCTTGATATCCAGCTCATCAAGGTGGTCGAAAATATATGACACGGAATGGAAGCGCTGGATCAAATCTCCTGCGCCCTTCGGTCCGATGCCCGCGACTCCGGGAATATTATCGGAAGCGTCTCCCTGAATTGCCTTTATCTCAATCAGCTCCGCCGGCGTAACGCCGTATTCCTCCATAATTTTTTCGGGTGTATAGCGAATATCGCCCTTATTGGTGCAAAGACGTACCACCGTTTCCGCGGAAACAAGCTGCAAACTGTCACGGTCTCCCGTGGCAATCACACAAACGTCGCTATTTTGCTCACAGGCATCGGCAAAGGTACCGAGAATATCGTCCGCCTCATAACCCTCGCAAGTGACGAGCTTGTAACCTAACAGTGTGAGCAACTCCTTCAAGAGCGGTATCTGCGCGGCAAGCTCCGCCGGCATTCCCTTACGCGTTGCCTTGTAGCCGTCGTATGCCTTGTGGCGAAAGGTCGGCGCCTTCAAATCAAAGGCAATCGCCACGGCGTCGGGCGATTCGTCGCGCTCGATTTTTGCAAGCATATTTAAAAAACCATAGATAGCGTGGGTAAACTGACCGTCCTTATTGGTCAGCGGACGGATCCCGTAAAAAGCACGGTTGACGATACTGTTTCCGTCGACAACAAGAATTCTCATAGCTTATACATGACCTCCGTAATCTGACCGTTTCGATAATAAATGCGCGGCACGCGTTTACCGACAAGACAAACGACCTCATAGTTGATCGTATCCGTGTTTTCGGCAAGTGTGTCTGCCGTCGGTTCTCCGTTGGCTCCCGTGCCGAAAACAACCACTTCATCACCCGGCTCAATTTTGTCTATATCTGTCACATCGAGCATGGTCTGATCCATACATATTCTGCCGACAATTTTAGCTTGTTGCCCGTTGACCGTCATATAACCGTCCGCAGCATTTGCCCGGACATATCCGTCGGCGTATCCGATGGGCACCGTGGCGATTTTCATATCCTTATCTGCCGTAAAGGTGCGTCCGTAAGACACAGTTGCACCCTTTTTCAGCTCTTTGACATAGGCAACGGAGGTTTTGAGCGTCATGGCGGGAATCAAATCCAGCTTGCCGCTGAGCTTGAGAGACGGGGTCAATCCATAAAGAATAATACCCGCACGCACCATATCACAGTAGGTTTCGCGGTAATCCTCAATGGCACCGCTATTGGAACAGTGGCAAAGCGCAAATGTTTTGCCGCGGGCCGCAAGCGCGTTCCTGACATGCCGAAAATTGCCGTACTGCTTTTCCGTAAATGCGCGCCCTTCCGCGCTCTCGTCCGACACGCAAAAATGAGTAAATATCCCCTCCGGCACCAATCCGGGCAGTTCGCATGCCTGACATATTTCTGTGACAGAATACTCGTCGCGCGGAAATTCCTGACACATAAACCCAATACGGCTCATGCCCGTATCCGTCTTGATGTGGATAGTACAAGTGCACGCAGCCTTTTCACACGCGGCAGAAAGCGCCTTAGCGTATTCCAAAGAAAAAACCGCCTGACTGATTCTGTGCGCAGAAAGCTTCGCCGCATCGCGAACGGGAGTGTAACCGAGAATCAAAATCGGCAGCTGAATTCCCGCGTTGCGGATCTCTATCCCCTCGTCCATATTGGAAACTGCAAAATAATCCGCTCCGAGCTCTTCATACAACTGCGCAAGCTCAACGGCGCCGTGTCCGTATCCATCCGCTTTGATCACACAGCACAGCTTGGCACCGATTGTTTTTCGACGTATTTCCAAAAAATTATGCGTAATCGCATCCAGGGAAATTTCCGCCCATGTTCTCCTGACAAAATCCATGATGATACCTTCTTACTGTTTCCATACATATAGTCTGACTTGAAATGTATACAAATTTATTATATTACGAAACCGATTGAAAATCAAGGCAATACCACATAATTGCGTATGAATCCGCGCCGCAGACGTACGCAAAGTATTTTGTGCCATGATAACTTGATTTTTTCACATTTTTATGGTAGACTTATGAAAAATGTTGAAAAAATAAGGAGGAACATCTGAACATGTCAACAAGCAACATCATTGTTTTGGTTGCTTTCGCGTTTTATATGGTAATGATGATTATTATCGGTGTTGTCTATTCGCGAAAAACCAAAAACAACGAAGATTATTTCCTCGGAGGCAGAAACCTCGGAGGCTGGACAGCAGCACTCTCTGCACAGGCATCCGATATGAGCGGCTGGCTGCTGATGGGACTTCCGGGTTCCGTATATCTTGCCGGTACCGGCGAAATATGGATCGCCTTCGGTCTGCTGCTTGGCACAATCCTCAACTGGTACATTGTGTCCTCACGACTGAGGAAATATACGATTGTCGCAGGCAACTCCCTGACCATCCCCAGCTTTTTTCAGAACCGCTACCGCGATAACAAAGGCGTGATCAAAATTGTCTCTGCCATCATTATCGCTGTTTTCTTTGCCGTTTATACCGCTTCGGCATTTAGCTCAGGCGCAAAGCTTTTTGCCACCCTTTTTGGCAACGGTCAAAACGGCGAAATGGATCAAACAGCATATGTGATCGGTCTGATCATCGCTTCTGTCGTCATTCTGATATACACTTTTATGGGTGGTTTCAAGGCGGTCTGCACCACAGACCTAATCCAGGGACTGCTGATGTTAGTCGCTATCTTAGCTGTACCGATCATCGCCTACGCCATTCTCACATGGGATCATGGCTTTTCCACCGCCCTTATCTCCAAAGGCGTTGACAATCCCGAAAACTATCTTAATCTTTTCAAAAATACAGACGGCACGCCGGTTAAGGCTGTTTCGATCATCTCCAGCCTTGCGTGGGGACTCGGTTACTTTGGCATGCCACACATTATCATCCGCTTTATGGCGATCAAAAACGAAACCGAGGTCAAAAAATCCCGCAAAATCGCGATTATCTGGGTTGTTCTCTCCCTTACGGCAGCCTGCCTTATCGGTATGATTGCCAGAGGTTACCTGAACGAACAACTGGAAGCAGGTTCCAGCGAGACAGCCTTTATTCGACTCATCCAGGAGATTTTCTCCAACAATGCCGTACTGATTTTCATTGGCGGTATCTTCCTCTGCGGTATTCTCGCCGCCATCATGTCTACTGCCGACAGCCAACTGCTTGTAACAGCTTCGGCTATTTCGGAGGATATGTACAAAGGCGCCATCAAAAAAGAGACATCTGAGAAGAATGCGCTTTTCGTCGGAAAAATCGCCGTTATTGTCGTAGCGGTTATCGCTTTTTTCATTGCGCTTGATCCTAATTCCAGCATTATGAATCTGGTTTCCGACGCATGGGCAGGCTTCGGCTCCGCTTTCGGACCCGTTGTACTACTTGCCCTGTTCTGGAAACGCTCCACCCTCTCTGGTGCCGTCAGCGGTATGGCAGTTGGCGCTCTGCTTGTCATCGCATGGGACTACATTCCCTTTGCAGGCGGTCAAACACTCAGTAATGCGACCGGTCTGTATTCCCTTGCTGTCGGCTTCTTCCTCGCGCTCATTGTTAACATCGTGGTTTCGCTGATTTCAAAGAAACCCTCCGATGAAATAGTCAAAGAATTTGATTCTATTAACAATGTAGAAATCTAGGGCAATACCGCATAATTCAGGTGTTGCCCTAATAAAACGCCCGGCGCCGGTTGCGCCGGGCGTTTTGAAAACCATAAAAAGAGGAGAGGTGTGATCTACATCAAACCTCTCCGAAAATTTTTATTTCAGGTATGTTCCTGTTGAACCGATTTTGCCGTCAATACCTGTAAAACCGGCGGCACAACAAACGTAAACACGCATATTGGCTGTTCCGATGGACGGCACCGTGAGTGTACCGTCTGTCACGGTCTTTTCATCACCTGTAACCGCGTCGATATACTTGCCGTTGGGCAAACCCTTGAAGGTTGCACCGCCCGAGACGGTTACACACGCAAGACTGTCAACACCCTCTCCCGTGTAACGACGGATATACGCCATTTTGCCGCTGACATTGGAAGAAGATGTGGTATACTGACCCTTTTGCAGCGCCGGAATAGAGCGGCGAATCGCATTCAGCTTGGCAATATGCTGCGCAAGCGGATATGCAAGCGTTTCCTTAACTTTTCCGGAAGCCGTGTATTCACTGAAATCGCTCGCTTCTACCGTGCCCTCCAGACTGTCACCGAAATAAGCACGCCCCGTTGTAGCCAACGGTGCATTGGGTCCGACGTCGATCACAGCTCCCTTTTGGAATTCTACTTCGGAACCGTAATACAGACAGGGTATGCCGCGGAAAGTAAACATCAAATCAAGATCTTCTGCCCATGCCTGCGTGCCGCCTCCGAAACGTGATTTTTCGTCCGGAGATTCAGGTGCGTAGTCATGCGAATCGACATAGGTGACGTTATAGGTTGCGTCATTATAATATTTGTCTCCGTCCTTGGCGATACCAAACGCACTTTCGGCATTACCGAACATACGGTGCATCTGGAAGTCAATCGCCTCCATTCCCGACGCCTGTGAACGATCGGGTGTATGATAGGTAATACCCTTGAGAAAAGCATTATCCGAGGTGGGTTGTTTGGCCGGATCATCTTCCTCCGCATAATGATCAAAGGTGAGATTCATATTATGATTGATATCCGCCGCCGAGGTTCCCCACGACCAGTTTTTCCCCCATTTGTCATTGCTTTCTTTCCAAGTGTAGTAAGGCGTACTCTCCTCTGCGTGACCGCGGTACCAAACCTGTGTATAACGCGTACAGATTTCGCCAAACATCAAAAAGTTTGATTTTCCCGCTGCTCTCGCCGCGTCATAGATCTGTGAATTAAACATTAGATTCAGCGTCACGCGCGGAATGTGTCGAACCGTATCGACGCGGAATCCGTCGACACCCATTTCAATATATTGAGAATAGGCATCCGTCAGATATTCTGCAACCGCAGGATTTTCCGTATTGAGATCCACACAGTCTCCTGCGATCTGGCAGTATTTACAGGTCCAGTCATCCCAGTTAAGGCTTTGGAAATAGCCAGAGTGATAATAGTTCTTTGGGTTATAGACCTTGCTTTCGGATATCTTTGTCATTTCATAGTCGCTCTGCGCGGGAATATTTCCCGTGGAATTACCGACATTGCCTGCATAATCGACATTCTTCAGCAAATTCAAACGCTGTCTGTACTGTACCTCAGGCTTCTGCGCCCAATATTCCTCAGGAGACTGCAGCCTGTAGGTATCGAGAAGATATTTGGTGGGAACCATGGATTCCTCCAAGTTACCGAGATCGGCGGAATAATCCTTTTCAAAAATCGGACAAAAGAACGATTCACCGAAATTTCCCGTATGCTGAAAAACCACGTCCTGCACAATTTTCATGCCCTTCTCGTGAACGGCACGGATCAGATCCGAGAAATCAAAATCATCGCTTTCATACCGCTTATCGACCGTCGTAAAATCCATGGCGTGATAGCCGTGGTAATCATAACCCGAAGCATTAGTCACAACAGGCGAGATCCATATGGCGGAAAACCCGAGCGCTTTGATGTAATCCAGTTTCTCAGCAAGACCCCTGAAGTCTCCGCGCCACGCGGGATCGGAATCGGGATTGCCTGCATGGGAGTCATCCCAGCAGTGCACATTGTTTCCGCTATCACCGTCATAGAAGCGTGTTGTCAATACAAAGTAGATGCTTTCTTCCCGCATGTCCACACTATCCACGGGGTCGAGCTCGTCGGGATTATACTTTGTCCACTTTCCGTTTGAGCACCACCACTCGGCACTCTCCCCCTCGGAAGTTGTGAGCTTTTGCTCACGTGAATACTGCTTGCCGTCCGCACCGGTAACGATTGCATTCACCTTGGTAACATCTCTGATCACATAGCGAAACCATTCGCCCGAAGCGTTCATCTTTTCGCCCGGATATGCCTCCGACATCGCACTATTGGTGGGAAGAGAATTCCATAAATATACATACGGCTGTGTCAATCCATCCTGTCTGACATAAACGACAATTGCAGTTTTGGACGCAAAAACCTCGGACGAATCCGAGGTTTTTGCAGCGTTAACTGTTATGATTCCTGTCGCAAGAACAGTCAGAAGGACAAGCATCGAAACCAAAATTCTTTTGATACCTGTCATAATGGTTCTCCTTATTGATTAGCTCGCAATCAAAATCTGAATCAGGGTCGCGTCAACAATCGTGATCTTATTATCATTATTCATATCCGCTGTTTTCAGATCAATCTCACGTGCATCGGGATACTCTGCGCAGTGTTTTTGCACATACGTTGCATCCTTAATGTTAACAAAATGGTCCTTGTTCGCATCACCACGCTGATAACCATCCGGTGTGGTCGTCGACTCTACCGGAACCGTCACCGGATCTGTGGGAGCGCTCGTCCACTGCTGTGCGGTGGTGGGTTGTGTCGTGGGATCCTGCGGCTTCAGGGTCGTCGGCTCCGTCACATCTCCGTCAGTGGAAGTGTAGTGATATACCTTGCTGACAGTAGAGTTATCGGAAGCCTGCACAAACACCTCAACTGTATAATCACCCAGTTTACTGGGTGTGAAGGAATAGGTGGCGTTGCGGGTATAATACGGTGTATTCGGCACACCGTTAGGATCGGTAACAATATACTTATAGAACAATAACTGTGTACCGGTCTTGCCGCCGCCAGCAGAAACGGAAACGGTTGCTTCTCGACCCTTCTTCACCAAATTAAGGTTTTTGGGGGTAACCATCTTGATGATTGGACTCGTAACACCCGCATCCGAAGCGACCGAAAGACTGAGTGTGCGGCTGTTCTCGTTGCCTTCGCTATCCTTGACATCCAGCGTCAGGGTGTAGTTACCCGCATTCGTCGGCGTCCAGAAAACGGTATTTGCAGAGCTGAAATCGGAAATCACAGATGAAGAGCCCGCTGCATTGGTAACGGAGAACTTGTAGTAAACCGTCGCTCCCTTCTTATTGGCAGCATTAGCAGTAAGCGTCACTTCCGTGCCGGTATAAATATCCGAATCCGGATCTGCCGTGAAAGAGGAAATCCGCAAATCGCTGGTGTCATACACGCTCCATGATTTTGTGCCGTAATCATAAATCTGTCCGTACTGGGCAGTTAAATTACCGGTCTGGACACCGCCTCCGTTATTAAAGATACAACTGGCAAACTTTTTCTTTGCCGTGTACATCCATACACCGTCGCCGAGATTGGTCATCGCCTCACCCGACCAAGCGGCATTATTATCAGAATCGCTATTCCACATATAACACTTGACGCTCGACCAGTTGTCTGTGTTCTTAAAGTATACCACATAATCGCCGTCCGGCTGAGGCGTCGTCGGCACGGGAGAAGTAGGCGTATCACCGCCGCTGTAGTCCGACCATGTGCTCGCGCTCAAGTCGTAAATCTTGTTGGCGCCGGGATAATCCATATCGTTTGTCTGATTACCGTTGCCGCCCGAACCTTTGTTGAAAATGATTTTTGAATAGTTGCCGTTAAGCTGATAAGAATAAATATCTCCGGAAACCTGTGTCATTGCAACGCCGGGCCATTCCGCGTTTTTCTGATCACCGTTCCACATGTAACAGTGAATATTATTCCATCCATTGTTCACCCTGACATATACCGTGTCGCCGCTTGCTGCAAAAACGCTGACCGCTCCGACGGTGACGGTGGTCAAAACAAGAACAAGACACAGAATCAGGCATAGAAATTTGTGTTGCTTTTTTACCATAGTTATGTTCCTCCAAACTTCTGAATGATACATGCAACAGATAGCCTACACTACCCTATACTTCTTTTATATAATACCTTATTTTGAAGCTTGTTTTTTTCCGATAAGGAATATATCAACTTTTATACTGACGAAATATTATCATAATATTTGTGCAGTTTCACTACACCTCCGTCTCCTTGACCTTTTCCCAGTACGCTTTGAACGCCTGCTCGTTCTTATTGTCTCCGTATTCATAATAATGCATATCTCTGAGTGCATCGGGAAGATATTGCTGGGGCGTATAATGATGGGGAAAACTGTGCGGATACAGATAATGCTGCCCCTTATTTCGGTTATCCTCGCCGTCATAGTGCATATTTTGAAGCTGTCGCGGAATCGGTCCGACGTTTCCGCGGCGGATATCACGCAACGCCTTTTCGACAGCAACACAACCCGAATTGGATTTCGGCGCGTTGCAAACAAGAATCACAGCGTCCGCAAGCGGGATCCGTGCTTCGGGCAGACCGACCGCCTGTGCGATATCCACGCAGGCTTTGACAATTGGGATCGCCTGCGGATAAGCAAGCCCCACATCCTCGCAGGCACACACCATCAGTCTCCGACACGCGGAGGGCAAATCGCCCGCCTCCAACAATCTTCCGAGATAATGCAGCGCCGCGTCCGCATCGGAACCGCGCATACTTTTTTGGTAAGCCGAAACGATATCGTAGTGTTCGTCGCCGTCACGATCATAGCGCATGGCGCTTTTCTGCGACAGCGCTTCGGCAGTCTCTGTCAAAATATGCTTTTCACCGTTAACACAGTCCGTCGCAATGGCAGCGAGCTCCAGCGCGTTCATCGCCTTGCGCACGTCGCCTCCGCATCCGACAGCGATTTTTTCCGCACAATCCTCCTCCATAGTAATGGTGATTTCCTGCTCCTGTTCCAACATCGACGCGGCGCGGCGGACAGCGCGAGCGACTTCGTCCGGTTCGACACTCTTGAATTCAAAAACCGTGGACCGGCTGAGAATCGCGTTGTACACATAGAAATACGGATTCTCCGTGGTAGAGGCAATCAGCGTAATACTGCCGTTTTCCATATATTCGAGCAGCGTTTGCTGCTGCTTCTTATTAAAGTACTGAATCTCGTCCAAATAAAGCAAAATGCCGTTCAAGCCCTCAAATGTACCGAGCTGCGCAACAATCTCCTTGATATCGGCGGTAGACGCCGTGGTACCGTTCAGTTTTTTGAGAGTTTTGTTTGTCCGGCGGGCAATGTAGGATGCCACCGTCGTCTTTCCAACCCCCGAGGGACCGTAAAAAATCAGGTTGGGTATATCACCGCTCTCCATGATTTTGCGCAGCGGCCTGTCCTTTCCGAGCAAATGCTTCTGACCGACGATATCGTCGAGCGACTGAGGACGAAATCGGTCTGCAAGCGGTTTTTTCATGCTGCATCACCTCTCAAATAAAAGCCGCGGCAAAGCCGAAGCCCTGCCGCCGGTATCATCTATTTGTATGCGTATATCCATGCATACGCCGAAAATCAAGCGGTATCACCGTTATTCGTAAAGCGGATATTTTTGACACATGGACTCCACACCGACTCTGATCTTGTCCCTGCTGTTCTCGTAGTCGTTGAGAACAAGCGTGATGTACTCGGCGATCAAATCCATATCCTTCTCATTGAGACCACGCGTGGTCACGGCTGCTGTACCAATCCTCACACCGCTGGTAACAAAAGGAGAAAGGGGTTCTCCGGGAATGGTGTTCTTGTTGACCGTGATATAGCAATCGTCCAAACGCGCCTCGAGTTCCTTACCTGTCACTCCGGTATCACGGAGATCGAGCAGTAACACATGGTTGTCCGTGCCGCCGGAAACAAGCTTGCAGCCTCTTTTGATCAAACCGTCTGCAAGCGCCTTACAGTTGGAAACAACCTTCACACCGTAATCCTTGAATTCCGGCTTGAGCGCCTCGCCGAAACAAACCGCCTTGGCAGCAATCGTGTGCATCAGCGGACCGCCCTGCGTGCCGGGAAAAATCGCTTTGTCAATTTGCTTGGCAAATTTCTCGCGGCAAAGAATCAAGCCTCCTCTGGGACCGCGAAGAGTCTTGTGCGTGGTGGAAGTGACAAACTCACAATACGGCACGGGATTGGGATGCACACCTGCGGCAACCAGCCCCGCAATGTGCGCCATATCAACCATCAGATAAGCACCAACCTCATCAGCAATCTCTCTGAGTCTGGGAAAGTCAATGATTCTCGGATAAGCAGACGCGCCCGCGACGATCATCTTCGGCTTGCATTCCTTTGCCATTTCCAAAACCTTGTCATAGTCGATCCGGTGTGTTACACCGTCCACACCGTAAGCAACGAAGTTGAAATACTTACCCGAAATGTTAACGGGCGAGCCGTGCGTCAGGTGTCCGCCCTCGCTGAGGTTCATACCCATCACAGTGTCGCCGGGCTCAAGCACGGCAAAGTATACGGCAGTATTCGCCTGCGCACCCGAGTGAGGCTGCACATTGGCATGCTCCGCACCGAACAGCTCGCAAGCACGCTGACGGGCAATCTCCTCCACTACGTCCACACACTGGCAGCCGCCGTAATAGCGCTTGCCCGGGTAACCCTCGGCATATTTGTTGGTCAGGTGGCTTCCCATCGCTGCCATCACGGCAGGCGTCACAATGTTTTCGCTGGCAATCAGCTCCAAATTGCGGCGCTGTCTTTTCAGTTCGTCATCCATTGCGTTTCCCACGACGGGATCATATTCCTGAAGATATTTCAGTGCTGCGATATTCGTTAATTCACTCATAGTATACTTCCCCTTTATATCTTGATTTGATAACTTGATAATTTCAAAAAACTGCATCAGCACTATGTGTGCAAAATATGTTTTTTCAGCGCATACAGATCCGCAAGCGTGCTCAGCTTTCCTGCCTCCTTACGCAGCGTCGCCGCACCCTTCATTCCCTTAAAATATCCGATCACCAATTTGCGCGCCTGTCGCATGGCGATGTATTCACCCTTGTACACCGCCATACGCTCCACCTGCTCGACCATTGTATCCAGCTTTTCCGAGAGAGAGGGTGTATACGGCGCTTCCCCCGCGAGCAAAGCGTTGATCTGTTCAAACAGCCACGGATTGCCGAGAGTTGCCCGACCGACCATAACCAGTCCGCAGCCTGTCCGCTCCATCACCTCCAGCGCTTTCGGTGCGGAGTCGATATCGCCGTTGGCAATAACGGGGATTTGTACGGATTGACGCACCCGGCGAATGATTTCGTAATCGACGGGCGGCTTGTAAAACTGCATGCGTGTTCTGCCGTGCACGGTCACCGCCGACGCACCGGCACGCTCACAGATTTGTGCAATTTCCACGGCATTGACGCTGCTGTTATCCCATCCCTTTCGGATTTTAACTGTCACAGGCACGTCGCAAACCGCCGTAACCGCACGAACGATATCGCCGACCAGCTCCGGCTTGCGCATCAACGCACTGCCGCTGCCGTTGCCGCTGATTTTCGGCGCGGGACATCCCATATTGATATCAATGATATCCGGCTTGTTTTGCAGGGCGCGGCGCGCCGCGTCTGCCATACAGGAAGGCTCGTCCCCGAAAATCTGGATACCGCACGGACGCTCGAGCGCGGAAATGACCATCAGCTCCTCGCTTTTTTTACTCTGAAAAGAAAGCGCCTTAGAGCTGACCATCTCGCTGACGCAGTACGCAGCTCCGTGCCGCATACACAACTCACGGTAAGCGCGGTCACTGACGCCGGCCATCGGGGCAAGCATTGCCACGGAATGAAATGTGACGCTGCCGATTTTCTGCTGCGTCATGTACGTCCGCGCGTGCGGAAAGCGCTGAGCTTGGTACTGGCAGCAACCGCGAAAATAACAATCAATCCCACAATCACGCAAATCCAAGAAATGATGCCTGCTGCATAATTAGTCGTGTAGCTTTTTTCGCTGACAGTTTTGGGAATCGTAGGCGGTACAAACTCCGTTGCCTGCGGACGCGATGAATTGTCGTCCAAATTTCCCCCGGCGTTTTCCGTCGGCGTCTGTGTCCGCGTGGTTTCCTGCTGTGCAGGAGGCTCCGTAATCACCGTCTGCGCAGTCGTCGCAACCGGAGGCTGTGTCGGAGGCTGCGTTGGAGGAAATGTCGGAGCCTGCGTCGGAGACTCTGTCCAAATCGGAGGATCTGTCACGGGATCCGTGACGATCGGAGCTGCCGTTACCACTTCCTCCTGCGTCACGACAGGCACATCCTCGGCAAAAACGCCGGCTATACCCACCACCGTCAACAAAAGCCCGCACGCAACTGCTGTTATTCGTATCCATAGTGTTTTATGTTTCATAATCATACCCCATTTGGCACATATATGTTTATTATAACAAAAGGGAGTCATTTTTGCAAGCAAAAAAAAGCACACAAAAGCATTCGGGATCCACATAATAACATTACGAAAAGCATACATAATTCCGGCGTACCCCTTGGCCGTTAAAGAATGAGGGCAACCGCAGGTCATGAATCAACCTACGGTTGCCTCGTTTTCATTCAGTACCGCAGCGATCACGCCGGCCAAATATACCGCCGTGCGCTGTACTTCATCCACGGAATTCGCATCGGTGCCCACCTCAATCAAGAGCGAACCGTCACAAATGTATTCATTATAGGCAAAAAAATCGAAACTCATCGGACGCGTCATGCCCGGATACATGGACTCCGCCTTCGTTTGCAGCTTTAGCGCAAAGCTGAGATTATTCTGCCAGTGGTCAAACCCGCGCTCGCCGTAAATATCGCATCCAGACAAAATCATGATCTGCGCTGCCTTTTCCCCGTCATGCTCAAAAACCGTCTTGACCTTGCAGTCCTCCGTGCCAAGCGCGTCGCGATGAATATCAAGCACAACCCGAATATCTTCGTGCTCTGCCAAATACGCACAGACGGTCTCAGCGCTCCGGTCATAGGAACCGTTATACGTGGAATCATGCACAGTTTTATCGTGAATCGTACAGATGCCGTGTTCCTCCAGCGTTTTGGCGAGGACATTGCCTACACCCACCACGCTGAAATCCTCATTCTGCGTGCGCGAATAAAAGCTCTCATAAAAATAATCCACGTCCTCGTCAAGATACGCCTCGCTTGTATGGGTATGATAAATCAATACCTGCGGTTCGGAAGCGTTTTGCTTGGTTTGAAAAGTCAACGGTGTATGTAAAATAGAGCCAAAATCGAAATCCAGTCCTGTACGATTTTTGACATAGGCGTTTTCAATCGCTGTGCCGTCCGCTCCGACAGTTTTCTCCGAAACAGCGTACCGTTCTTCTCCGCTGTGGTCAGCATATGAATCATAATATCCGGATTTATCTCGCGAAACGTTTTTCTGTTCGGAAGGACGCGCCGCTGCCGTCGCCTCGGTTCTGACTGCCTCCGTCACATCCGTCGGCGCTTCCGTCAGGGCTTCCATGCGGTATTTTCCGTCCGACAGTGTGAATGCTGCCGCCGCAAGCGCAGTATCCCTGCCGCCGATGCACTCCGGCAAACGCTGCATTAAACAAAACACGGCAACGCCGATCATAAACACTGCACAACATACCCGACAATACTTTCGAATCCGTATTTTCAAATCATCACCTGCTTTTTGGAATAGTATATGCGGACAAGAAAGACTTTATGAAATATCACATCAGTTCCACCAGTTCCTCCAGTTCAAATTTATCCTGCATGGCGGCATTCAGCGACAATGCGATCAAACGGGAAGCGCGCTCAATCAGAAGATCGATCTCACCGGGTATCACCAGCATACTTCTCCCCTCGGGCACCAGCTTTTCCGCTGCTTCGTGTTTCAACTCGTTTCCGAGCAAATCACAAGCAATGGTGCGCAAATCCACCACGGTCGGCACACCGACAGATATGACCGGAACACCGACCGTCTCGTGGTTAATACCCGTGCGGTGATTTCCCACCCCCGCTCCCGGCGAAATGCCCGTATCGCTGATTTGCAGAGTACAGCCGAGACGCTCGATCCGCCGCGAAGCCAGCGCGTCGACGACGATGACAGCAGTCGGACGGATTCGCCTGACCACACTGAGAATCAACTCTCCTGTTTCAATCCCCGTCTGTCCAGTCACTCCTGTGCTCACCACGGCAACGGGACGCAGTTTATCCAAACCCGCAGCGCGGGCGATCTCACCCGTCATATGGCGTGTTGCGAGTACTTTGGCAGCAGTCTGCGGGCCGAGCGAATCAGGCGTTATCTCTACGTTTCCCAGTCCTGCCACCAACAGCAGTCCGTTTACCGGCAACAAACGCCTGATCTCCGTTCCGATCGTTTTTAGACGTCCGTCTGTATCAGAAAACCGTTCCGTCATAGAGGGTAAACTGACGGTAATATAGGTTCCGGGCGCCTTTCCCAATGCCTGACATGCGCGCTCCGTGCGTACTGTCAATCGTGAAATCTCCAGCCCGTTTTCACGATAAACCTGATAATCCACGCCGCCTGTATTTTCCCCCGCTATTTCACGCGCCTCAACCGCCAAATCTGTCCTCAGCTGCATCGCATTCGCCTCCCCGAGACCTATTTTTCACCCATTGACAAGGAAATATTCTTTACAAACAGAATTTATTCTGATATACTATATCAATAATAAAAAATGAGGTGAACCGAATGAAGTACAAACCATTTTTCCGCATGCTCATTGTGCTCTCCGCCGCAACGCTGCTGGCGGGCACTGTCGGTGTTTCTGCTTCTGCAGCTACCATTGATCCCGACGAGTTGATTGCCGCAGAGTCTGTCGCGGAAACGGCCACACAGAATGATCTGCCCACTTCCTACAACTCCGCAGCATTGGGCTATATCACACCTGTCAAAAACCAACAGTTCAACGACTGTTGGGCATATTCCGCAATGGGAACACTTGAAAGCAAACTGCTGCGCATGGGAATCGCAACAGACGATATGTCTGTCCCACATATCAATATGTGGGCAACCACACGTTCCAACGGCAAGGGTTGGATCCGTTCGATCTCGGAACCCGCCTACTGCAGCACTGCCCCGGGCTATCTGACCGCATGGCAGGGCGGCGTGTGGGAACGAGACGCGCAGGACATCTCTCTGAACTGGGATATCAAGGGTGATGAAATGCCGACCGACCGTGCGCGCTTTGGCGTGACTTCGCTGCGCTATGTATCACGGAACAACCCCGACGAGATTAAACGTGCCATCATGGAGAACGGCGGCGTCACCACGGGATATTCCCATAACGGCATCTATATGCAGTCAAGCATTTCCTATTTTATGCCTTCCAGTTACTCGGATCATCTCTCCGGACACCAGATTGAGGTCATTGGATGGGACGATAATTACAGCAAAAATAATTTTAACGTAACCCCCAACAACAACGGTGCATGGCTGTGCAAAAACAGCTGGGGCAATAATAACACGTTGGGCGGTTTGTTCTGGATTTCCTACGAAGACAAATATATTTTTAGTTCCAAATACCAACCCTCTTTCGCCATTGAGCAGCTCGAAAAAGTAACGCAAAACAAAAAGCTGATACAAAATGAAATCTACGGCGCTACATATGAATTTGATTACATTCAGGAAAACGAGCTGACCTTTGTCAATCGTTTCCACTTTAACAAATCATACGCTCTGCTTGACAAGGTGATTTTTGAAACCAGGGTAGCGAATGCCTCGTATGAGCTCTATCTTGTTCCGGAACAAAGCGGCGCGCCTTCCAATGACGAAAGCTCATGGAAATTTCTCAACAAAGGCATAACGGATTACGCCGGTTACATCTGCGTCGACATCAACAACGTATTGCTGGAAGATTCCACAGCTTCTATTGCCGTCAAACTGAAATCCAATGACCGCAATATCACGATCGGCGTCGACGAATGGCTCAACAGCAGCACTGACTTACGGTATCTTTTCCTCAATGAGTCCGAATACGGTATGAGCTATATTTATCAAAACGGCAAAATGACCGATTTGATGGATTGGTACAATGACGTCAACCATGATAGCATCGGCGGCACATTTATTATTAAAGCGCTGACCCTCAAGCCTGAAACGGGCGACGTCAACCTTGATGGTAAAATCGATATTAATGACGTCACCTTAATTCAGCAGTACCTGGCAGAGTTTGTTACCCTTAACGACAGCCAGCGCCTTCTTGCCGACGTCAATCATGACAACAAAGTCGATATCACAGACGCAACTGCTCTGCAAATAATTATCGCGTCATAAAATCTACGCATTTTCATAATAACCGCCCGAGTATGTAAGATAAAAAGCACCTCTATCGACCGCCGATAGAGGTGCTTTTTACTGATAAGGCATACGCATATACGCATAAAAACTGTCTGTAATCGTTTTGTTATGACAATAATCTTTTGATACGTGCAACCGCTTCAACCGTGTTGTCCCGATCCCCAAACGAGGTCAAACGGAAATAGCCCGCTCCGTTCTCGCCGAAACCTTCGCCCGGTGTTCCGACCACCTGCGCCTGCTGCAACAGATAATCAAAAAATTCCCAGCTGCCCATTCCGTTCGGACATTTCAGCCAGATATAGGGCGAATTGGTACCTCCCGTGTAAAATACTCCCAACTCGTCGAGCGCAGATGCGATAATGCGCGCGTTTTCCTGATAATAGGCAAGGTTTTCACGAATCTGGCTCTGTCCCTCTGCGCTGAATACAGCCGCTGCGGCACACTGAACAGGATAAGAAACACCGTTAAACTTGGTCGCCTGACGGCGGTACCACGTCGCATACATGTTGTGACCGTCGCGCTCAAGCTCCTTGGGGATCACGGTATACCCGCATCGCGTACCCGTAAAGCCGGCTGTTTTGGACAGAGAACAAAACTCGATCGCACAGGTACGCGCACCCTCAACCGCGAAGATAGAACGCGGCAAATCCTCCGTGACAAACGCCTCATACGCTGCATCATAAAGAATAACGGCGTCATGGCGATTGGCGTAATCCACCCACTCCCGGAGCTGTTCAAAGGTAAACGCCGCTCCCGTGGGATTATTGGGAGAGCATAGATAGATGATATCCGCCTTCACACTGTCGTCGGGCATGGCAACAAAACCGTTTTGCTCATTGCAGGATGCATAAATAATATTTCTGCCCGCCATGATACTTGAATCCACATACACGGGGTAGACGGGATCCGTCACCAGCACCGTGTTGTCCCGGGAGAAAATGTCACCGATATTGCCGCAGTCGGACTTTGCTCCGTCAGAAACAAAAATCTCGTCTGCAGATACCTTCACGCCAAAGCTCTTATAGTAATCGGCAATTGCCGTGCGGAGAAAACCGTAGCCCTCGTATTCGGGATATCCCTTAAAGGTTTCTTTCAATCCCATTTCATCCGCACCGCGCTTCAGCGCTTCCACCACGACCGGTGCAAGCGGAAGCGTCACGTCGCCGATACCGAGACGAATGATTTTTTCGCCGGGATGCGCCGCCGCGTACGCGGCAGTTTTCCGCGCCACATCCGCAAACAGATAATTCGTTACCAAATTATCAAAATTTCTATTGATTTTCACTTGCATTCATTCCTTTATCTAACAGATTATTTCTGTGGCAATACCGCATCATGCCGATCCCCGGAAAAATGCGAAGTCAGATTTTTGTCGGGGTGAGCAACCCATCCCTCTTGCCTGCCGACGTATACAAAAAATACGGATGATCGGACAAAAAGGAGTCGTCTTAAACTTCCACTTCACCCTCATATACCTTTTCAGCGTTACCGGTCATATAAACCGTTTCGTCGGTGTAATGGATAATCAAATCGCCGCCCTTGAGCTTGACCTTGATATCTTCTCCCTTTTGACAAAAACCGTTTTCGCATGCCGCAACAGCGACGGCGCACGCGCCCGTGCCGCAAGCCCATGTTTCGCCCGAGCCGCGCTCCCAAACACGCATTTTGATGGTATGGTCATTGATAACCGTCACAAACTCCGTGTTGACGCGCTCCGGGAAAATCGGATCGTTCTCAAACATGGGGCCGATTTCCTCCAGGCTGATATGGTCGATATCGCTGTCGACAAACACCACACAGTGCGGATTTCCCATGGAAACGCAGGTAATATGATAGTCCTGTCCGCCGATTGTTACGCGGCGGTCAACCACCTTGTCGCCGCTGAGATTAACGGGGATCTGACGGGGATCCAAAATCGCCTTACCCATGTCCACGCGCAGCGTCTTAACTTCTCCGTCGGTCACGTACGCCTTGAGCGATTTGACGCCGCTAAGAGTCTCAATGGTGATCTCATCCTTTTCTCTGATGTCAACCATACCATGGTCATAGAGATACTTGCCGACGCAGCGGATACCGTTGCCGCACATTTTTCCTTCCGTGCCGTCGAGGTTGTACATCTTCATCTGCGCATCGGCAACCTTGGAAGGCGCTACCAAAATCACACCGTCGGCTCCGATACCGAAGTGGCGGTCACTCAAACGAACAGCCAGCGCCTCGGGATTATTGATCCACTGACCAAAGGTGCAGAAATAGATATAGTCGTTGCCGATTCCCTGCATTTTGGTGAATTGGAGCTTGGTTTTGGATTCTCTCATATTGTTGATATCCACCAGTTCCGTGCTTCGCTGTGAATAACGGCTCTTAAGACAATCCGCCAGCGCATTCGCCGTATCCAGAGAGGTCAGACAGGGGATATTTCTCTCAACGGTTTTGCGGCGAATCTTAACAGAATCACGCGAAGGAATTCTACCCTTCGCCGATGTGGAAATCACATACTGAATCTTGCCCGATTCAATCAGGGTCATCGTGTTGCTGGTGTCGGACTCGTGAATTTTTTTCACGCTTACGGCGTCGATACCGTACTTGTTGAGCACCTTGGTAGTGCCTTCCGTAGCGTAAATCTCAAATCCGAGATCAGCGTACTTCTTTGCAATTTCGCCGATTTCCGCTTTATCGGAATTACGAACCGTAATAAACACGCCACCGTGTTTTTTCATCTTATAGCCGGCAGCGATCAAGCCCTTGTAAAGCGCTTCCTCAAGAGTGCCCGCGATACCGAGCACCTCGCCTGTGGATTTCATCTCAGGTCCGAGGTGATTGTCAACGTTGATCAGCTTTTCAAAACTGAATACCGGCACCTTAACCGCGATATAGGGGCTCTTTCTGTACAATCCCGTACCATAACCCATGTCGCTGAGCTTTTCACCAAGCATGGCTCGGGTCGCGAGATCAACCATCGGCACGCCCGTGACCTTGCTGATATAGGGAATCGTACGGGAAGAACGGGGATTGACCTCGATAACGTACAGCTCGTCGTGGTAAATCAGATATTGAATATTGACCAGACCTTTGGTGTGCAGCTCAATCGCGAGGTTACGAGAACTTTCCACAATGGTCTTTGTCATTTCGTCGGAAATATTCCATGCAGGGTACACAGCAATGGAGTCGCCCGAATGAACGCCCGCGCGCTCGACGTGCTCCATGATACCGGGGATGAGGATATCCTCCCCGTCACAGATCGCATCGACCTCAATCTCGGTTCCCTGCAAATATTTATCAATCAAAATCGGGTTTTCAATGTTTTGCGCGAGGATAATCGCCATATATTCCTTTACGTCGGCGTCGTTAAAAGCGATAATCATATTCTGTCCGCCGAGAACATAGGACGGACGGAGCAGAACGGGATAGCCAATGGTATCCGCAACCCGAAGCGCCTCCTCCGTGGTCATGACCGTCACACCGCGCGGACGCTTGATGTGATATTTTTCCAGCAGCTCGTCAAAACGCTCTCTGTCCTCTGCCATATCAATCGCGTCGTAGGAGGTACCGAGAATATGGATGTTGTTCTCGCTGAGGAATTTTGTCAGCTTAATCGCCGTTTGTCCGCCGAAAGCAACCACCACGCCATAGGGCTTCTCAGTCTTGATAATACCCATCACATCCTCTGTGGTCAGCGGCTCAAAATAAAGTCTGTCGGCAGTATCGAAATCCGTGGAAACGGTTTCGGGGTTATTATTGACGATTACCACGTCAAAGCCCGCTTTCTTGAGCGCCCAGACACAGTGAACGGAAGCATAGTCAAATTCGATACCCTGACCGATACGAATCGGACCCGAGCCAAATACGATGACGGTCTTTTTGTCTCCCTTGCGCTCGGCAATAAATTCCGCCGCCTCGTTTTCTTTGTCAAACGTAGAATAGAAATACGGCGTCTCCGCAGCAAATTCCGCCGCACAGGTATCCACCATTTTATAAACGGGTGTCAACGGCTCCGCGATTTTCCGACCACTCCACTCCTCGATGGTTTTGTCAAGAAATCCCGTCTTTTTTGCTTTGACGTACAACTTCTCGCTGAACTCTCCGGTTTTCAGCTCATTGCCTACAGCAATAATATTGCGCAGCTTTTCGAGGAACCACTCGTCGATCATGGTGATTTCGTGGATTTTTTCCACGCTCACGCCGCGCTTGAGCGCCTCGTAAAGGCAAAAGATTCTTTTGTCATCGCAAACGCCGAGACGCGCGGAAAGCGTCGCGTCGTCAAGCTGCTCAAACTCCTTGGCGTCAAGCGTATTATGCGATATCTCTGCGCCTCGGACAGCTTTCATGATCGCCTGTTCAAAGGTGGGCGCAATCGCCATAACCTCACCCGTCGCCTTCATCTGCGTACCGAGGTCACGTTTTGCGTAAACAAATTTATCAAACGGCCATTTCGGGAACTTAACGACCACATAGTCGATCGCAGGCTCAAAACAAGCATAGGTCGTACCCGTAACGGCGTTCTTGATTTCATTGAGAGTGTAGCCGATAGCAATTTTGGAAGCTACCTTGGCAATCGGATAACCCGTTGCCTTGGACGCGAGCGCGGACGAACGCGACACACGGGGATTGACCTCAATCACCGCGTATTCCATGCTCTCGGGATCGAGCGCAAACTGGCAGTTACAGCCGCCCTCTACCTTGAGCGCAGAAATAATATCGAGTGCTGCGGAACGCAGCATTTGGTACTCCTTATCGGAGAGGGTCACGGCAGGCGCAATAACAATTGAGTCGCCCGTGTGAACGCCGACGGGGTCGAAGTTTTCCATCGAACAGATAGTGATAACATTTCCGTCGGAGTCACGCATAACCTCGAACTCGATTTCTTTCCAGCCCGAAATACATTTTTCCACCAGCACCTGTGTGATCGGAGAAAGCTCCAGACCATTGGCGGTGATTTCACGCAGCTCCTTCTCGTCGTTGACAATACCGCCGCCCGTGCCGCCGAGGGTAAAGGCGGGACGGATGATGACGGGATAACCGATTTCATCCGCAAACGCAACGGCTGATTCTACATCTTTGACAACCGTAGAGGGAATAACCGGCTGATGAATGGACATCATCGTATCCTTAAAGAGCTGCCTGTCCTCCGCTTTATCAATCGTTTCGGGCTTGGCGCCGAGCAGCTGCACGCCGTACTTTTCGAGGAAGCCCTCCTTGGCGAGCTGCATGGAAAGGGTCAGACCTGTCTGACCTCCGAGCGTTGAGAGCAGGCTGTCGGGACGCTCCTTCATAATAATGCGCTTAACCACCTGCAGTGTCAGGGGTTCGATGTAGATTTTATCCGCCATAGCGTTGTCGGTCATGATGGTCGCAGGGTTGGAGTTGACGAGAATTACCTCGAGTCCCTCCTCTTTCAGCGCACGACACGCCTGGGTACCTGCATAGTCGAATTCGGCAGCCTGTCCGATCACGATGGGACCTGAACCAATGACCATTACTCTTTTTATATCCTTTTTCAGTGGCATACAATCAATCCTTATCTGTATTATAATTAATTCCGTTATACAAAGGAAACATCTGTGCTATACGAATTGTCATTATGGACTTTACGGACAATCACTGCTTTTTCTTATATTCCTTCATCATATCCACAAAACGGTCAAACAGGAACGAGGTGTCGAGCGGACCGCCGCAGGCTTCGGGATGGAACTGTACCGAAAAAGCGGGAATATCTGTGTAAGACACGCCCTCACAGGTATTATCATTGCCGTTGACATAGCTGACAACCGCATCCGCAGGCAAGCTATCGGAAACAACCGCGTAACCGTGGTTCTGCGAGGTGATATATACCTTGCCGGAAGCAAGCTCCTTCACGGGTTGGTTGGCGCCGCGGTGACCGTATTTGAGCTTTTCGGTCTGCGCGCCGCGCGCAAGCGCCAACAGCTGATGACCAAGGCAAATACCGAACATCGGTACGCCGCTGCCGGAAAGCTTTTTCAACTCTTTTATCACATCCGTATTTTGGGCAGGATCTCCCGGTCCGTTGGAAAGCATAATGCCGTCAGGCTTCATTGCCAGAATCTCCTCCGCAGAGGTGTCGGCAGGCACAACCGTCAGGTTACAGCCGCGTTTGTTGAGCTGCCTTCCAATGTTATGCTTCGCGCCGAAGTCCATCAGAACCACATCCCACTCAGACTGTTCTGCAGGGAAAAACTCTTTTTCCGAAATGGTGGTTTTTTCAACCGCCTCTGTAATAACATATTTTTTGAGTGCATCCAGAGTTTCCTCACTCACCTCGGGCGTATACTGAATTTTGCAGTTCATCACGCCGTACTCACGCACAATCCTGGTGATAGCCCTGGTATCGAGACCACAGATACCCGGAATCCCTCTGTTTTTTAAAAAGGTGTCAAGATCGCCCTCACTGCGAAAATTGGAGGGTACCTGACACCATTCTCTGACAATATAACCCTTAAGGGCAGTTGCACCTGTCTCAAAATCGGTCGGAATCACACCGTAGTTGCCGATTAACGGGAATGTTTGAAGAACCACCTGACCGTAATAGCTGGGGTCGGTGAGTGTCTCAAGATAACCTGTCATCGCGGTAGTAAAAACGAGCTCTCCCATCGTTTCTTTTTCGGCGCCAAATGCCTCGCCCTCAAAAACGATCCCGTTTTCAAGCACTAAATAAGCAGCACGACTCATAACAACAATCCTTTCATGTTTGGTATACAAAACTTCATAGTGTCCGGTCTTTTCCGGACAGAAACAAACCGACAGTTTGTACGGCGACACGGCGTTTCCTTAGTTTTCGTACGTCCGGATCACCTGCTTCGCGACGTCCGGCTTGGAAACACGCAGATCCATCGCCTGTTTTTCCAGATAGCGATGCGCCTGTTCCTCGCTCATTTTCAGGCAGGTAACGAGCAAAAGCTTTGCACGGTCAATGATCTTCAATTCCTCAACCATATGCTTAAGCTTCTCATTTTCCTGCTCAACGCGCAGCATCCGTGTGCGGAAGCAGTCGGCAAATTGCAGATAGTGGTGAAACAAGTGCCTGTTAATCGGCCTGGCTATCACCAACACGCCGCGTTCATTCAGCAAATCGCTGACCTCATCAGCATTTTTCTGCGGTACAATAATGACCACGCTGGCACGGGTCGTCGCGGCAAAATGCCGCGCCAGCGAGATGCCGTTTTCGTCAGGCAGCGGCGCGTTAATACATATCAAATCATATACTTCTTCCCCGGCGAGCTCCTTGGCGCTGTAGGCGGCAAAAGAAACAGAAACGTCCGAATACCCCTCTGTGCGCAGCAATTGCAGCAGTGAAGCGGCACTCTGCTCGGAATGCGAAACCATCAAAGTTTTTTTCAAACGACCACCACCGCGAAATCTTTCTTCAACATCATATTTTAACCGATTTCGCGTTTTTAATATTTACTTTATAGAATTATAAAAAAGTTTTTCAAAATATAACATAAACCGTGCATGGCGGAAAATAAATCCTACATTTTTTGCCTTGTATACAGTTGAAAATACGTGAGAAATATGTTATTATAAATAGAACTAAATGTTTTGCACCCTAACAGAACATCGCACCCTTTTGGACAACACGCCAAAATTTTCCGCAGCGCCGGCGCGTTACGGGTGCAGATAAAATTCTTAAACTGATATTTACTGGAGAAAACTATGAAAGGTATTATATTGGCAGGAGGCTCGGGAACACGCCTGTATCCGCTGACGCGCGTCACCTCGAAGCAGCTTCTTCCGGTCTACGACAAACCGATGATCTTTTATCCTCTGTCTGTTTTAATGCAGGCGGGCATACAGGAAATCCTGATTATCTCTACACCGCAGGATACTCCGCGCTTTGAAGCTCTTTTGGGAAACGGAAAACAATTCGGCGTAAAATTGTCCTATGCCGTACAGCCTTCACCCGACGGTCTTGCGCAGGCATTCCTTATCGGAGCGGACTTTATCGGAGACGACTGTGTAGCGATGATTCTGGGCGACAATATTTTTGCCGGTCATGGTTTGAAGGAACGCCTGATCACCGCTGTAAACAACGCTGTCGAAGGAAAGGGCGCAACGGTATTCGGCTATTATGTCGACGATCCCGAACGCTTCGGCATAGTGGAATTTGATCAAAACGGCAAAGCGGTCTCCATAGAGGAAAAACCTGAAAAACCCAAAACCAATTACTGCGTAACCGGATTGTATTTTTACGACAACCGGGTGGTGAAATACGCCAAAAACCTAACGCCCTCCGCAAGAGGTGAGTTGGAAATCACGGATCTCAACCGTATTTATCTGGAAAAAGGGACGCTCAACGTAGAGCTGTTGGGTCAGGGCTTTACATGGCTGGACACGGGTACTCACGAAAGTCTTGTAGACGCAAGCAATTTTGTCAAGACGATCGAAAATCACCAGCATCGCAAGATCGCCTGTCTGGAGGAAATCGCCTATCTCAACGGCTGGATCTCCCGAGATGACGTCTTTGCGGTTTATCTGGAGCTTCAAAAAAATCAATACGGACAATATCTCAAGGACGTGCTCGACGGCAAATACCTCGATGCACTCAGTTAAGGAGTAGAATATGACGATTATCGTAACAGGCGGAGCGGGATTTATCGGCTCGAACTTCATTTTCCATATGATCGAACAACATCCCAAATACCGCATCATCTGTCTGGATTGCCTGACCTATGCCGGCAATCTGTCGACACTCGCACCCGTGATGGAGCAACCGAATTTTCGTTTCGTAAAAGAAAGCATCACAGACAGAGCAGCGGTTTACAAGCTTTTTGAAGAAGAAAAACCCGACGTCGTCGTTAATTTCGCTGCGGAAAGTCATGTTGACCGCTCAATCGAAAATCCCGAAATTTTCCTAACAACCAATATTCTCGGGACACAAGTGCTGATGGATGCCTGCCGCCAATACGGCATTCAGCGGTATCATCAGGTTTCCACTGACGAGGTATACGGCGACCTGCCGCTTGACAGACCCGACCTGTTCTTTACGGAACAAACGCCGATCCATACAAGCAGTCCTTATTCTTCGTCGAAAGCGGGAGCAGATCTGCTGGTACTGGCATATCACCGCACCTACGGACTACCTGTCACGATTTCCAGATGCTCTAACAACTACGGTCCCTACCACTTTCCCGAAAAGCTGATCCCGCTGATGATCGCCAACGCTCTCGCAGACAAACCGCTGCCGGTTTACGGCAAAGGTGAAAATGTGCGCGACTGGCTGTATGTAGAGGATCACTGCAAGGCTATTGACCTGATTATTCACAAGGGACGCGTCGGAGAAGTATATAATGTCGGCGGTCACAACGAGATGGCAAACATCGACATCGTCAAACTGATTTGCAAGGAACTGAATAAACCCGAAAGTCTGATCACCTTCGTCACCGACCGCAAGGGTCATGATCTGCGCTATGCCATTGATCCGACAAAAATCCACAAGGAACTCGGTTGGCTGCCCGAAACCAAATTCGAGGACGGCATCAAAAAAACCATTCAGTGGTATCTGAACAACAAAGAATGGTGGAAGGAAATCGTCAGCGGTGAATATCAAAATTATTATGAGAAAATGTACGGAAACAGAGGTACGGCATGATGAATGTCTTTGTAACAGGCGTCGGCGGTCAACTTGGCTGTGACGTCATGAATGAACTGAAAAAACGAGGATATATTGTCATCGGCTCCGATATAATCGAAAAAAACGACGATCACTATATACAGCTGGATATCACCGATCAGGCTGCTGTTGAAGCAGCGCTGCATGCACTCCGTCCCGACGCGGTAATTCACTGCGCGGCATGGACGGCGGTAGACGCGGCAGAAGATGCAGAAAATCGAGATAAGGTCTATGCTGTCAATGTCGATGGCACCAAACATCTCGCCGAAGCGTGTCGACAGCTCGGCTGCAAAATGCTGTACGTCAGCACAGACTACGTTTTTAACGGACAAGGCACGGAACCGTGGCAGGCGGATTGTGAAGATTACGCGCCGCTCAACGTCTACGGACAGAGCAAGCTGGAGGGCGAATTAGCGGTTGCCGCCGCACTGGAACGGTTCTTTATCGTTCGTACCGCATGGGTGTTCGGGCACAACGGCAGCAATTTTATCAAAACACTGATTAATGCCGGGAAAAAATATGATACCGTTCGCGTCGTGGACGACCAAATCGGCACGCCGACCTATACCTTTGATCTGGCGCGTCTGCTCGTCGATATGATCGAAACTGAAAAGTACGGACGTTATCACGCCACCAATGAGGGGCGCTATATCAGTTGGTATGACTTTTGTGTGGAATTTTATCGGCAATACGGTCTGTCAACCAAGGTAATCCCGGTTTCAACCGCTGAATACGGTCTGAGCAAAGCGGTCCGACCGTTTAACAGCCGATTAGACAGAAGCAAGCTGGTTGAATCAGGATTCGCACCACTCCCGACGTGGCAGGACGCTGTGAAAAGATATTTGGAGGAAGCAAAGCTATAATGGGACAGATCAAAGTAACAAGGGCTCCGATCGACGGTCTGTATATTATTGAACCGACGGTTCACGGCGACAGCCGCGGCTATTTTATGGAGACGTATAATCAAAATGACATGCGCGCGGCAGGCCTGGACATGGTATTTGTCCAGGACAACCAAAGCATGAGCACAAAAGGCGTTTTGAGAGGACTCCACTTTCAAAAGCAATTTCCGCAGGGAAAGCTTGTCCGTGTCATCAGAGGCAGCGTATTTGATGTTGCCGTCGATCTCAGAAAAAACAGCACTACATACGGAAAATGGTTCGGCGTAGAACTGACGGCAGAAAATAAAAAACAGTTTTATATTTCCGAAGGCTTTGCTCACGGTTTTCTGGTTCTTAGCAACAAAGCTGAATTCTGCTACAAGTGTACGGACTTTTATCATCCCGGCGACGAGGGAGGACTCGCGTGGAATGATCCGGAAATCGGCATTGAATGGCCGCAGCTCACCGGCACTTATTGCGGCAACTGCCGGGCTGACGGCTACGCCCTGCAGGACGGTACGCCGTTGAATTTATCCAAAAAGGATCAACAATGGGCTTGTCTGCGCGATACCTTTCGCTTTTAGTTCTGATAATAAACGCACCCTGCGCTTAAGGCGCAGGGTGCGTTTTGATTAAGCGCCCGCATTTGCTTCCAGTTCATTGTAAACGACGGGCTCGTTGTCATAAAAGTGTTCTCTCAAAATGTGCGTCATTTCATGCTTTACGGTTTTTTGCTGCGTTGCAGCGCTCAATCGGGTATTGATATAAACATTATAATCACTTTCCTCATCCACAACCGTAACGCCTTTTATTTTGACAGGGAGAGACAATCCTCTGATAAAAATACGATTCATTTAGTAGTCCTTTTTCAGCGCTTCAATGATTTTGACCGCCTGCATGACATCATCCTTCGACGCACCTTTTGCCAGACTGAACAGCATACGCATTTCCTTGCGGTTTTTCAGTTCTTCCAAATACTCCTGTAAGTCCGCTTCTTCCGTAAAATTCTGCACAACGTGTTTCTCCGTCAAATCTGCTTTTGATACGCCAAAATAATCGGCAATCCGCTGCATTTTATCCACGCGCGGATACTTTTTTCCGTTTACCCAATCAGACACCGTAGAGGCTGTCAAGCCCAAATCGCGTACCAGACTGTTTTGAGTTTTCCCTTCTCTCGCCAAATAATAACGAAGATTTTCCGCAAAAATTTGTTTGTTTTTATCCGCTTCAAACGTCGCCATTTTATCACTAACCTCTCTTATAAACTATATCATACACGAAAAACGCCGTAAAATCAATAACCTTTAACAAAATTTCGTTTTCGGATTGACATTACGCTTAAAGCGTGATATAATGATAATAAAGGTTGGACAGGCACACTATAACGCACCTAGTTGCGTTTCTTTTTTTGGCAAGCTATTACGCTTTTAGCGTAATAGCTTGCCATGCGACCAATCAGGAGGGATGTACTTTTACACGAAAACACATTCAAAAACATCCTAAAAAGGAGGATTGAAAATTGACAAACCATTATTTATCCGCAAACAACATTTTCTTGTACAGCGGGTCAACCTTTGACGGCTGTCTTTCTCTTAAAGATATTCACGACCACACTTATTTCCTTTCCGAAGGCGAACAAGTATTCTTTTTCATTGAAAAAAAAGAACATGCCTACGGCAACACTCCCGGAGACAGTTCCATTAAACTGACGCTGACAAAAGATGATATGATTAACGGAAAATATCCTTTTATGCTCAGCCACAAGGTAACCGAAACCATGATCGGCGATTATTTCTATTATGCCTTCATTCGGTTTGCTAACGGCGATTATTATCAAATTGTACCGCACACGCTTCTTTTTGCGTCAAAGCCATGTGCCGGTATTGATTATTGGGAAAACAAAAACACCATTTATGCAAAAATACCAAGAGTGATGAGAGCTTGCGACGGCTGCGATCATCAAACTTGCCATACTGAAGGAGGAATTGAACTATGAATTGTAACCATTGCCAAAACTACTACGTTGACGAAACCGGTCAGACTTACCCGGATATCCCGCTGAACACAACGGCGGAGGAAGCTTATGTCAGAACGAACCTTAAACTGAAAAATGAAGTTCAGCGTATGGAGAGTATGATACATGAAACGGACAATACCATCGAAACAGAGATTGCACGGGTAGATAACACTGTTCAGGAAATTGTGGAAGTAACCGAACAAGAGCTGCAAGCCTCATCAGAAATCCTTAACCACCGCATTGATACGATCATTGCCCATAACAACGATACCGAAGGCAACACGGAACTCATTGACATCCGAACCGGCACAGACGGAACGGTTTATACAAGCGCCGGCAGTGCCGTCAGGACACAGTTGACCAAAAATTCTGACGCTATTGATACAACAAATCAATTTATTGAAAGCTTTTATCACATTGAAGAATATACCGGAACGAATCTATTTGATCCGTCGGCAGCATCCAGAGATAAAACGCTCAATTATAGTGGTGTGCTGACAGATGCCCCCGGTTATACGCTTTCTGACTATATTGCAGTAGATCAGGCAGAGACGCTGTTTTTTTCTCATAACAGTCAGTCCAGCACACCAACGTATATTTTTACCTTTAACAGCCGAAAAGAGTTTGTTCAACGAATCACCGGCAGCAGCAATGAATACACTGTCGGCTCCAATATCGCGTACATCCGATTCAACACCACAAATGAAAGAGTTTCCAAATATATGGTTGCCGATACCGATAATATCCCGTATGAGCCATACATCTACACGCGAACGACGGATTTAGAAGCAGACAACCTGACCGATATGGAACAAAGAATATCGAACCTCGAAACAAACGAAAGCACTGTGTCCAAGCTGTTCGGAAAAAAACTATGTGTCTGCGGCGACAGTCTGACTTTCGGAGCATATGCTGATGAGGATGAAAACCATATCCGCAAAACTTACGCCTATTACACCGCCAAAAGGAATCACATGGAGCTAACTGTCAATGCCGTTTCGGGATCTACGCTGACAAGCTTTAAGGAAGGTGAAACCGGAGGCGGCGCGGCATTTACCTACGGCGGAAACTACGCGAGATACAAACAGTTGGGCAATGACTTGGATTATATCACTATATGGTTCGGGCTAAACGATCACACTTATCTGGAAAAAACAAACGGTATCGGAACGATAGACAGCTCCGACGTCACCACATTTTACGGAGCATGGAATGTAGTTTTGCAGTATCTGATCCATCAATACCCAACTGCCAAAATCGGTATTATTGTTACTTACGGCGCATCTGCGGAAATCCGAAACGCAACCAGAAATATCTGCAAAAAATACGGAATTCCGCCGCTTGATTTCATGGGGGACGAAAAAATCCCTCTCGTATCCGGTCACGGCAGAGATAACGGTACAGAAGTAGACGCCGCTGTTCTTGCTCAAAAAAGAAACACCTTCATCTACAGCGGAGACAGTGTCCACATGATCGATGAAGGCTATCAATATTTCTCGACGATATTTGAAAACTACTTGAATTCACTGTAAGCCAAAAACGCTACTTTTTCAGCTTTAGCGTCAAGAGAACCCCCTTGAGCTTCTGCTTGCGGAAGGACTTCGGATAACATTTTTTGACGATACGATCTATCTGCGCACCGTTTTTCAGCTGATCAAAAAAATAGGCTCGTTGAGTCGAAACAGAAGCAGGAGCACACAGCTGACGATTGGCTGCCATAGCTTTTTGTATATCCACCGGCTGCAGATGCATTCCGCCGGCAGAAAGCAGTTCTTTTCCTTTTGCAGTCTGACACAGAATCAAAGAAATTCCCTTTCGCTGTTCTGCATCCGGAAGCTCCGAACCCCATGCATCTCCAAGCGTGATATCCGATATCCGCTCAACGGACGCATAACTGCACGCATAACAATTCTCCGTATAGAACAGAGAATACAAAAATCCCATAGAATAAGCATCCTGACAATTTCTGACGGTAAAGGTTTTTCCGTCGCTGTCAATATAAAACCGATTCTTATCTCGGAAACTGACATGATCCGCACCGGCAAGATCTCTGCCATGCTGTTTGAAAAAAAGATCCAAAATCTGCGGTGACGGGCTGCCGTGACAGATCAGATCGATCGTATACAACCGCTCGGAAAGCGCTTCGCCAGCCACACGGATCATGGCCGCCACATGGCAGGGCAATCCGACAAACAGCACCTTTTTTCCGTTTTTCAGCAACTCCTTTACCTGTTGGTATATGCCGGTAGGATCACTCTTTACATATTTGGAACCGGAAAAAAGCCGGATATCCTCTTCTGTTTTACCTATCCGATATTCAAAACGTCCTTTGCTGAAAACACAACTGCACACATATCCTCCGGTTCGGACAAACTCCCGTTCAAGAACGGCTGCTGCCCCTCCGGAGGATGATTTTTTTCTGATTTCCGGATCCAAAGCCCATCCCTGCTGCCAACGAACCGGTTTTCTTCGTTGCGGCGAGCAATTGACCGGGCAAATCCGTTCACATGCGCTGCAACCAACACAAACTTTTTCATCAATGACAGCTTGAACAGCTTGTACATGATCTCTGACCGACACAGCGCCGCAGGAACAGACGTCTTTGCACGCCATGCATCCGGTACATTGGTTTTCAGGGCATATTGTTTTCAATCATCTCATCTCTCTTTCCGAGTGGTCTTCTAATACAGCTTTTTTAAGATTTTTTTATTTTTATCCAGTTTGATCAGCACAACACTATACACAATCAGTATGATCATGCAGCAAATATACGCCAGAGAACAATGCTCCTGAAAACGGATATGCAAAAGCATAAAGGCGATTTTCACAAGATAGATAGCCAGAAAATGCGTAAAATAAATGATCGTGCTCATTTGCCTTGCATGATCTCTTAACCATCCTTTCGGGATGCGCTCATTCGGTATCTGCAAGGCGATTAAAAACCAAACCACAGATATCATGTACTTTCCCATCTGCATCAAAATACCTGTTCCGATATTTTTCGGCAACATGTGCAACCCTACGAACAAACCGTAAAGCGCCGCCTGCAACAAAAGAAATTGCCATACCGGATGTTTTTTCGGCTTGAAGCGAAACAGCAGAACGCCCGAAAAAAAATATATTCCGAAAAACAAAAAGGTTCGTTCACTCGTAAATACGGTATAATATGCTTTTTGAATCCATCCGATCAAACCGGACTGTTCCTCAAAGAATCCCCAGATACCCGGAAGCAAAAACAGCGCAAAGCTGATGCCCCAAAAAGCAAATTCCCGGTTCTTTTTGTAAAAACAAAACATCAGAAAAACGATCCACAGCACCGCATATACATACCACAAACCGCCGCCCGGGGACTCTACCGCCAATAAATGCAGTTTTTCCGGCAAAACCTCTTTTATCGGGCCTTTTTCAATAACGACTTCTTCGGCAATTGCCAAAACAAAATAACATATTCCCCAAACAGCAAAAGGACGCAGCAATCTCAAAAAATACCGCTTCGCATTGGCTCTGATTTCTTTTCTGTCCTCCTTACAGAGAATCAGCGGAGCAAAAAAAAATCCGCTGCTGATAAAGAAAAAAGGTACCGCAAAACGCGTAACATAATCTGTGTACAGCGTATATACCTGTTGATCCACATCCATGAACAGGGTCGTGTGTATAGAAACCACCAAAAAAGCACCCATCAGCTTTGCCAGATCTATTCCATAATAGTATTCTTTCCTTGACATCTTGTCTCCTTATTTTATATGAAATTTTCGGAGCAAATACTGCTCTTTTTCCGCACAAGAGAGATTTTTGACAAAGTCAACCCTGTCCTTATATTTTTCATAGTATTCATCTATACTTTTAATCACTCTGGCGGGCGAGCCTACCGCAACACTGTTGGGCGGAATATCCTTTGTAACAATAGAACCAACTCCAATAACCGTGTTTTTGCCGATCGTCACACCCGGCATAATAATGGAATCCCATCCTATATGTACATTGTCTTCAATTTTGATTCTGCCAAAATAGTCTGCATTCTCCAACATTCCGTTATGGCGCAGAACCCACATACCTCCGTCATGTGTACAAAATTTCACTCCGGAGGTAATTCGAACATAATTACCGATCTCAATCAAATACGGCTCACTTCCGAACGGAACTGTTGTTGTCAAAAACTCACAGCCCACACCAACCTTATAATGTCCCGGCATATAATGATGGTGCAGCATCATTCCTCTTTCGGATGGCGTAGCGTGTGAAAATTTATAGCGTTTCCATTTTTGCTTTATCTTATCAATCATACTATATCTCCTTATATCGAAAGTAGCTTGGCAGCTTTGGGAATCCGTTTTAGTCCAACAGCCATGAGCACGGATATCATAACCGAAACGAAAAAACCGGTAAAAACAATAAGAATAGGCGGTACATGCGGATTATTCATAACGTATACCACTACCCAAATCCATTGCTGGTGAAACAAATACACTGCAAATTCATTTTCCCTAAACAATATACCGATTCTGCCCGTATTTCCTTGGTGTTTTCTTTCCTTCCTTTTTGTCATATAATCGACCAGCTTGTAAAACACTATGATACCCGTCAGCGAAACAATCGGCGTCAAAAAAATTGAAGCCGTCCTGAAGAGTCCCTGTGCATCGTGATTCAGATAATATACGAGCACAAATAAAGTAACATGACCAACTGTCAACGCTACCGTATGGATGTTTTTGATTAGCTGAATTCCTTCCCTGCACACAGCATATCCAAAAAAGAAAAACAATAAATAACGCATAACCGTAAAAATCTGAAAATAATTGGGAATATTGGTTCTGATGAAGAACGCTCCCATGATATAGATACCGTATAAAAACAACATCCCCTTGATAAGCGATAATGATTTTCTAATCCATTTTATCCAGAAACAAAAGACCACATTCACTCCCCAGAGCATCAACAAAAACCACAACTGTCTGGGAGCTGTTCCCAAAAGGAATTTGCTGATGAGCTCCTGCGCACCTTCGTGAAAAAAAAACAGTTCAAAGGGAAGCAGCCAGAAAACCGTAACGATCCCATAGGGAACAAGCAGTTTTGCTGCCCTTTTTCGAATCACTGCTTTGGTATCAAATTCATTTTTTTTGATAAAGTTACTGAAATAAAACAGATATCCGGATGCAAACGCGAATACATAAATATGGATTGTATTGAGGTATTCTGTTAAAACCGGCAACACTAAGCTGGGCGTTTGCGGTTTTTGATTAAACCATCCCGCAGGACTCCATAAAGCAGCACTGTGATACAACACCACCAACAGCATCATCCATGTTTTCAGTGTTGCGATTACCTTTAGTTCTTCTTGTTTTGACATATCATGTACCCTTTCGACGGATCTTATTCTTTATCAAACGGGCATACTGTTTCATTTCGGCTCTTTCCCGCGGGAACAGCGCCACGGAAGCAAAATAGGTTACCATACAAATCAATATGCATGCGATCGTCCATATGAAAGAGGTTGACAGCGACCGCAGCAACAGCGCAACACCCGCCATGATGAGACTGCAAAAAAGCGGAACGGACATTTCCCGGAGCATATCCATGACAGATATCTTGAAGCATAATCGCATGATCAATAAAAACACCAACATGCCTTCTAATCTGATTAAGGTTCTGGAAATATACAGTGCTTGGAAGCCGAGCGTGCTCGTAAAATACACCACGGGAAACAACACCGCAATCTGTGCCACCTGAGCCAATGCAGACAGCTTTGGCTTTCCTTTTGCCACGCAAACACACGTGCCGTATGTGTTGATCGGAACTGCAATGGCACTCATCACGCCCCACATGCCGATAAAAAGCTCCGCTTCCACCCACTGATCACCCAAGAGAATCCCCGTAACAACATCACGAAATAAAAACACACCAACCCCCACCGGAAACAACAACATGGATGTCAGATGCTGAAATTTGAACAGCATTGTATCAAATTCCTGTTTGTCATTCTGCAGCTTCGACAGCGCCGTCAATAAAACACTTGTCGTTGCCCCTGTCACGATAGCCATAATGGAATTCACTGTATTCATGGATGTTTTGTAAAGTCCGACATAATAGCCGGAAAGCATGATGCCGATAATAAACATATCGCCCCAGGCGGTAAGCCAGTTCAAAATGTTATCCATTAAACTCCACAAACTGAAGGACAACATTTCTTTCAAAATACTGATGCTGTAAAAAAAACGCGGCCTCCACGTGGATTTGACTGTCAGTACAAGCGCGTTGGCAAAATTAAGAACCAGATTACCGATAATCAGCGCCCAATATGATCTCAACAGCAGTGCGAGCGGTATGGTAACAAGAAAAGGAACCGTGATCAAAATACACTTTACAATAAACAGTGTCTTAAAATCAAACATACTTTTATATATGGCCATTTGAATACTGGAAAATGCCGTCAGCACCAACACAAAGCTTGCTACGATGACGCCCGTTTCATTTCCGGCTGTACCCACCATAAGCGACAGCGGTTTGATAAAAACAATGATCAACAGCCAGATAAAAAGGGATACAAACAGATTGGTCCAAAAAGCAACCGTGATGTTTTTTTCTTTTTCATCTTCATTCCAAAACTGATGCTGAATAATATATTTCTGAAAACCTGCATCTGTAAAAACATCCGCAAAGCTTGTGATCATTGTAATCGTCGCAACCAAACCAAACGCTTCGGGAGCCAGTATTCTTGCCAAAATCATATTGCTGAGAGGCGTCACGATTTTGGACATAATCTCGGTAAAAGCAGACCATTTCGTAGCGTTGCCTACTTTGGAATATATTTTATTGTCCACTTCTCAACCTCCCTGCCGGTTGTTTGGATGCACATTTCAAGAAAATCGCGGCAAAGCAAAACAAAACATGATAAATCGTAAAATAATAGGTGACAATACCATATTCAAAAATAACGAATATCAGTATAATGGTCAGGAAAAAGCTGCCCATATTCCATTCCAACTCCCGGTTTTGATACAGCTTTACGATCAGATATGCATAAAACCAATAATAAATCACAGCGCCGACGATACCGAAGGAAGACATAATCTCCAGCCAGTTATTGTGACAATACGCCACATGCGCATACCGAATTTGTGTTAGGTATGCCATAAACCCGTTGGCGCCCCATCCGAAGAACGGCTTTTGCAGGAATAATTTCCAAGCTGTATCTCGGTAGTACTGACGCTCCAGAACACTGACGTCACTTTTGGAATCAGACAACAACGTGCTGAAAAGATTATCCATTCTTCCCGACAGTTCCACATTCGACATAACAAAATGCCAAATAACCACCATGACAAACAGGGCAAAGATGATCCATCTAAAACGCGCCCGAATATCATACCGACCTATCAAAACCACGATAAATAAACCCACGAGCGGGATCAAAAGGCTTTTTCTGGAACCGGACCAGATGATCATGGTATATGCCGCCACCACATATAAACAGCAGACCCAAGCCGCCATTCCTTTGTGCTGCCTGCGGTTGAAAATAAACCACAATGCTAAAACAATGGCCAAAGCCAATATCTGTGCAACCGTATTAAAATATAGACCGACGCCCTTCACAAAAGAATTCAGACGATTCTGTCCGGAAAAAAAGGCAATCAGAATTTTTGCCATCATAAACAACGTTGCCGCCATAAACTGTTTCAGCCGCAATATCAGCTTATCAAAGGAATTCGTTTCCGAATAGACAAATAAAAGCATGACCACTGCCTTGAAAAAGGTGTTCGCCAAATTCATGGCCAATGACTGTGACAGCGCCCAAAAAGCGCTGGCGTAAATCAACGCCGCAAACAAAAGAAGCCATATACCATAAGCTGATTTTACACTTTTTAGTAATTCACCTACTCCTCTTAACAACATAAATCCAATAGAGGAAAACATTAAAATATTATACGCCGTGAAATTCAACGCGTCTCCGAGGATATTACAGAAAAACAAAAATATAAGAATATTGGATATGGTACTGATTTTTATTTTCCATGTCATAGCAAATTCACCCACTGCTGACAGATCATATCCTCTGCCAATCGCTGTCTGATCCCGACGGCTTCCTCTGACATCCTTTTCGCATGAGCAGGATGTTCAATCATATATTTCATCCCGCGGTACAAAGCGCCGGCGTCCCCGACCGGCACCAGCAACCCGTTTCGTTCATGTTCGATCATCATTCTCGCTCCTCCTGCCGGACAATCTGTACAAACCACCGGCAACCCAATCGCCATTGCTTCCAGCATGGAATTGGAGATCCCTTCAAAATCCGAAGACGAGACAAACATGGCGGCGTCTCTTATTTTTTGATGAATGTCCTTGGCAAAATCCTCCAAAAAGACAGCGCCTTCCAGATGACGGGTTTTCATCAGCTCTGTCAATTCTTTCTTTAATTCTCCGCGTCCATAGATGCGAAGCGTGTAATCCGGATAGTCCTCCCGAAGCTTTTCAAAAGCCTGAAAAAGCAGCGGAAGATTTTTTTGTTTATTCAACCGGCAGAAATTAACGATTTCTTTTCTGCGCACACCGGAAAACGGTTCGGGCAGATCATTTCGGATGGGATTTGGGATAATCACACCACGTTCCTGTACACTGCGATCAAAATAATTCTTTGCGTCCTCAGTCTGAAAAACAACACGTTCAGCCAAAGCAAGGAAGCGGTTGACTCTTTTTCCCAATACCCGGTCGACGCTGTATTGAGAGCCGGGATCATTCCTTTCCGACAAAATCAGCCTGACTTTTGGATGCAGCTTCTTGAAGTAATGGATCATCATATCCCCCACACCCATCACAATCACAACATCTGTATGATCCTCACGGCAAAACTTCTGAAACGCCAGCAAGCGTTTAAAATGCTTGAGATACTTGTTGGATGAATTCGGCAGTGTGATGATTTTTTGAATCCCGGTAACCGAATAATCGTTGTAGGCGGAAAACATCCTGGCAATCGAAACATGGTATCCCTGTGCAGCCATATATTTAGCCACGGTGACACCAACCCTTTCGGCTCCGCCGTCACCGATATTGTTCATGACAAATACAACATTTTTCATACCTTCACCCTCTTTCCTACTTCCTGCTCATAATACTGTTTCAATCGTTTTGCTTCCCTTTTGATATTAAAGCCTTTTTGATCCACATAGAAAAGCGAATCCTTTCGCGTGTTTGTATTCTGAGCGCGCATATTTTGCAGCTGTTCCGCCCATTTTTCAGCAGGACACTTCAGCGACATCATGACGGTGCCGGGCAAAATACACACCTCCGACGAAATAGTATCCGAAAACAGACACGGCAACCCATTGACCTGCGATTCTACCCCTACCACCGGCAGCCCCTCATACAAGGAGGGTAATACAAATAAATCGAACATATTATACAAATCGGCAACATCATTTCTTTGACCCAAAAACAGGACTCTGTCTGTCAAACCCCATTCCTGCACCCGTTGTTTGATTTTCTCCTCCAATTCTCCTGTACCAATCAAAACCAGCGTCGCATTGCTGTCACGGGACAGATAAGACTGAAATATCCTCAATAAAAACGCATGGTTCTTTTGCCTACTGAAACGACCGATATGCCCGATCACTGTCCGCTCGGGCGTGAACCCAAATTGTTCTTTTAATTGTTTCGCTTTTTGGGCGTCATAAGCATACCGCTTTACATCAACGGCATTGTTCATCACATACAACTGTCCTCTGTCAACAATCTTATCGCCCCACATATACCGACCGGCATCCGTGCCGCAGGCGAAATACCCGGTGGCAGTTTTTTTAAGCACCGGCCGAAAACAGTTCAGAATCATTATCTTGCATTTTGAATTGGGCTGCTGCGTCAAATGAGAATGCGCAATCCTCACCGGAACCCCGACCTTTTCCGCCATTTTTAGATACGCAAACGACCAGTTTTGATCATGACAGTGAACAACGTCAAACCGACCCTTTTTCAAAATGGTTGTTACTTCCATGAAGTGTTTTTTCAGGCTTGTTTTTCTTTGTGTGACATAGCGAACGGGAATTCCCATTTCGTCAAACCGATCATGCAGCAAATGCCTGTGTCCATAATCTCTCACGCATAATTCAATATACATATCCGATCGATCCATATGATGCAGGTAGTTGAAGATAACGCCGCCCACGCCTCCGCCGTCTATACCCGGAGCAATGTGAAGAACCCTTAGCATAAATATCAGCTCCTTATTACAGTAAGTTCTTTACCAGCGGAATTTTTTTCAGCACAAACGCCGTCGCCAGTGAAAGCGTAAAAACCACTGTAAAAAGCACTGCAATACCGGCTGCAATCGGAAAACTCAGCGGCGTAATGTGCAATACTTTATAGATAAAATTAATAAATAACGGATGGATCAGATAAATACCGAAGCTGGTACGGCATATCAGGCGAACCACCGGATGTATCGCCTGTTTTCTCTCAAAGATATGCTTAAAGAGAATAAAGACAGATGCACCTAAAACCAAAGTGAAAACATTGGACGTCTGATGATTCAACGCAAACGCTTCACCTGTCTGACAAACCAACACGGTTTCGGAGACGATCATAAAAACAAGCGACACGACCGTTCCGATGCATGCGGGAACAAACAGCTTTCGCGTAGTGACCGATAAATAATACCCTGTCAGATACCACGTAACATACTCGCCGATTTGCATAAAGTTGACAAGCTTTAGTCCGGTGAGTGTGTTGATGCTGGGAATGAAAAAATTTCCGAGTATCAAAATTACGACCAGAATTTCCAGCGCTTTGCCGCTCATTTTTTCTGTTACCGCCCTCAGCGGAATGGTGATCAGATAAAGTCCAATCAACATATAAATATACCACATATGGCTCCATGAAGCTCCCTGCAGGGTGTTCAGAACAGCCTGAAACAACATTGGAACCGAAAAACTCTTTTGGGTAAATACAAGTTCCATCAACGCGTAGCCGACCCCAAAAGTTGCCAGCACAAGCAGCATGCGCACAACGTATTTTCTGATTTTTTTCCAGTCCATTCGCCTTGCCGGATCCAGCAACAAAACGCCCGAAATCATAATAAAACAGGGCACAGCCCACTTGACGCATATATAGCCGTCATTGAACACGGCAAAATTAAAAAATCCCAATTCATCCGATGTGTAGTTTTCCACTAATGTCATATTGATATGAAGAAAAACCACGGCAAAAGTAGCCGCCATTCTCAATATCTCAATATATACCTTCTTCTCTTTCTTTTCCATCAATCAGCTCAACGCAGACAAAAACGTATCTGCCCGCTCCCTCTCTTTTTTCAATATCTCATTTACCGCAGAATAATCCATCTCCTGCCCGACAACAGCCAACTCATTTTCTTGGCTGACCCTGCGGTTTTCAAGGTGGAACAGTCGAAGCAAGCTTTCTATTCTTCCGTTAAATTCACTCCTTGGCACAAAAATAAACGGACGGTTCAGATTGATCGAAAAAGCAGTACCATGGAACGAATTGGTGACAATAAAATCAGCATGAAAAAACAGCGACAAAAAATCTCCGGGGGATCGATGTGTGAACAAACGGTCGACCCCGTTGGGTTTTTTCAGTTCCCACGAAAGCTTAACCAACTTCAACCCCTTTTCCTTTGCGATCTTCCCGGCGAATTCTGTTGCGCCGTTGTCTTCGTTATACAACAAAAAAAGCAACAAATAATTTTCTTTTTCCAAACGCCTGCTTGCCAAACCTTCCCAGTGTGATCGCTCAATTTGGAATGTCGGATCAATCAGGCACTCGCTTTGAAGCCCCATATCGGATAGCAACCGAACGGCACTGTCCTCGCGCACACTGATCCGTTGATATTCCGCGAGCATGGGTCTGACGACGTCGATCTCCTCCTGCGAGAGGGCGGTTTTACCAAAGCTGGATACAAATGCGTATTTTTTTGCACCCTCCGGCGCATAATTGAGGTAATAGCTTTTATCCACACCGTGGTTATATTTGCTGTTCCACACCTGGTCACTCCCGGAAATATAGATATCTGCCTGCGGAGGCGCCTTCAAAATATCTTCATTGGTGATATACTGTTGCTTTGTCAGACGAAGATTTTTTTTGATGAAGGAACCAAAGGTATGTTCTTTGAGAACAAAAGACGGGATTTTTGCTGTATAGTAAACAAACTTTTTCAGTTTCTTTCCTTCCAGAGACGGCGGATACTCCAGAAACAATGGCTTTTTTGCCCGAAAGGGAGAGATATAGTCCACAATCTCGCACACAAAACCCTTATTCTCCAACAGCTTTTGCGTGGCATAGGCTTGGAGCACCGAACCATAATTATAGATCCGATGCATCGTAATAACGGATACCTTTTTCATGGATTCCTCCTAATGCTTTATTTTCACAAAAAAGCACAGTGCTTTTCTGGTAAGTCCATATCCAAGTACGCGCCTGAGCCGATTGACGTCTTTTACCTTCCGGCATATATCATAATCGAGCAATCCCCTCAGTTCCCTCATTTCACGCAGAAGCTTTTGGTTCCGCACGCCGGATGAAACCCCCAGGGTTACCGCATATTCATACGCATAATAAGACGCCAACAGTTCTTGTTTTTCCCGATCCTCCAGCGTCTGCGCCTGCGCGAGCCCTTTTCGGCACATATACAGCTTATCCGAAACCAGCTTTTCGGATCTATTTTGTGTAATAGAACCGGCGCGCTGCTGCCGGTAAGCATAAAACGGCTCCGCATAATAATCAAACCGCGCGGCATAAAGCAGCAAATCGCCGCACCAGTCCATATCTTCACTCAAATATCCCTCGCGAAAGTGCATATCATGGCTGCATAGCAATTCTCTGCGAATCACCTTATTCCATGCCGCAGCGCGATAAATATTGTTTTCGAGCATATAACGTATCGCGCTGTTGACGTTATTGTCTGTTACTTTATTTCTGTCAGCTTCCACAGAAAGAATATCCGTAAAACTGTCGGTGTCCTCGTAATATCTTCTCGCCGAAAAAACGAGCACATCTGCATTGGTCTCGTTTAAATGACGAAAAATTGTTTCCAGCGCATGATAATCTGTCCAGAAGTCATCACTGTCCAAAAAAATAACATAACGTCCGGAAGCCATATGCAAACCCGCGTTTCTTGCGCTTGACAAACCGCCGTTTTTTTTATGGATCAGTCGGACACAGCTGTAACGTTCCGCAGCTGTCTCGCAAACGGCGCCGCTGTTATCCGAAGAACCGTCGTCCACCAGTATCAGCTCAAAATTTTGAAAAGTTTGTCCGATGACGCTCTCCATGCACTGCGGAAGATATTTTCCCACATGATACACCGGCACAATTATGCTGAAATCAGGAACCTTCATCTTGCTCATCGGACTATCCTTTCGTTTTGGCTTTCTGCATTTTTTTTGCATTCTCTGTCGGGATCACCACACCGTGCAGCACAGAGGCAACCGCAAATAACGGCTTCCGCGGCGCCCGTCTGATCATGCGGGTACGCATTTTTTTCAACGCACCCCTGTTATCTTCCTGCAGGGGAACATCTTTCCAAAGCGACAGTGATTTATAGTGTAAAAATTTTTCCAAATACGGATGCTGATTATTTTTGATCCACGGTCTCAGTCCATCAAGAAAACAGGTTGTAAAATGGACCAGACCCGGATTTCGGACGGCCTGCTCGTACTCCTCTTTAGAATAAAAGTTCTCCGGCTTCGAACGACGGATTCGCAGCACCTGTTCGTAGGACGCATAGAAATAGATGGAAAGGACGTTGTATCGCATCGGAAGCGGAATCATTTTATCCTGCTCCACCACGCTGTTCAGAACATCCTGATCCAGATAAGCCAGCGCGCTGCCGTATTGCCCGATATATTCCGTAAATCTTTTTTCATATCCGCCCCTGCGCACTTCATCCAAATTCAGGAATACCAGTCCTCCGTTCATATAATAATCGCCGCTGTTTTTTCCAACGTTTTTCCGGTAACGGTCATTGATACATTCCGGCATTCCGCCGAAAACCTTGCCGGTCATATCCGTATTCCAGAGAGGCTCAATGGAATCCGCAATGATCGTATCACAATCGATATTCAAAACCTTATGCACGGTTTCGGGCAGGGCGCTTGCCATGAACAAACGTCCGAACGTACTGATATTCCAGCGACGGGTATCAATATCCCGACCGGTCAACTGCTTCATATCCGGCATCGGAACAAACGAAATATCCCTGTGATAAGCGGCAACTGTTTCCTTTAGCTTATTTTTGTTTTCATCCGAAATATGGTTATCCATGATATAAATATGAATATGATTACAGGATTGGTTATTATCCAATAAGGACAAAACCGATATTCCTGTCAAAAAAGCATAGCTGTCGCTGCTTGAATACAATATATCCATCCGTTTTCTCTCCTTTTGGCGGGGCATTGTTATACAAACCCAAGATAAAGCGAACAAGTATCCGCTCTTCGGAGCTTTTTATTTTCGGAACAACCCCCCGGATTCGTGCTTCCGGTCGCTGATATATTCCGCGAGTGTCGGCCAGCTCCGATCTTTCTCGGTAGCAATCACCTTTTCGATCCCATATTCTTGCAGCGGCCACGGGATTTGCAGCTCCGGGTCGTTCCACCGGATTCCGCCGCAGGCATCGGGAACATATGCTCCCGAGCACTGATAAGAAAATACCGTATTCTCGGATAATGCAATAAATCCGTGCGCAAAGCCCTCCGGAATAAACACAATTTTCTGCTCGTCTGATTTCAGAAGCTCTGTATGATACGCTCCGAAAGTAGGCGAGTCCTCTCTCAAATCCAGCGCCACATCAAACAAAACGCCTGCGATGACATGGATCAGCTTTGCCTGTGACGGTTCTGTCTGATAATGCAGCCCTCTTAAGGCGCCTTTTTGGGAATACAAATCGCTGGATTCATGGAAGGAACAGGTAATGCCATTTTCGGCGAACACATGTTTTTCATAATATTTTTTGTATAGACCGCGCTCATCCGGATATATATGCGGTCGGATAACGATCAAACCCGGAAGCTCAGTTTGCTGAAATTCAAATGACATGGTTTATTCCTCGGTTTTCATAGAATGATATATTTCAAGAATCCCGTCCCTGTGATCTCCGGGAAACGGGTAATGAATAATACTTTGGAGTTTTTGGTTATCTCCTGCGAACACCATGGCTTCATTTTTTCGGTAAGGAATGCTGCCGAAATCAATCAACGACCGGTCAAATCCGCAGACATCGACAATTTCAAGGATAAAATCCCTAACCTTGACCGGATTATCAGAACAAATGTTGTAGATTTCATACGGCCGGTACGCACTTTGCGAAAGCCGGATCACAGCACGGACAAGATCTCGGACATTCACAAAGTCTCTGACCTGTTCGCCCGGGGTGGTTTTGATCACATTTCCTGCCATACAGCTTCTGATAACCGATGGAGCCAACCTTTCCGGTCCTTCTCCTTCTCCGAACACGCCAAAGGGTCTCACCGTGATGGCATTGACCTGTAAATTTTTGGCATAAGCCGTCACAAGCTCGGTAGACGCGTTTTTTGAAATGGCATAAAAAGAAGCCGGAGCACAATGCATATCCTCCGTTAAAAGAACACCTCCGTGGTCTCCGTATTCAAAGCACGAGCCAAAATTGACAAGCAGCCGGCTGTGATTGTCTTTAGCGAATCTGACAAGCCGGCAGGACATTTTTATATTCACATCGCAGATAAGATCCATATCCTCAAAATCCGGACGAACGCCGACGGTCGCCAGATGAAAGATCTTGTTGAAAGCAGGAAACGATGCTGCATGCTCAAACAAGTATGCAGCATCATCAATCAAATGAATATCATGATTCAAAGCATACAGCTTCTCCTTGCCCGCGAAATCTCCCTTTTCGATCAGGGCATATATGTTGCACTGCTGCCCGGACAGTTCCTCTGCGAGCTTTGTTCCGATAAAGCCTGCCGCTCCGGTAATCAATATATTTTCCATCATCTCACCCGTCAACCTTCCGAGAATTCACCGATCTGCCTGTCCATACATTCTCTGACGTCTCTGTCCGCCAGCCAGCATTTGCTCCATTCGACCACTTTTTCAATTGCCTGCTCCAGATCCCACTTTGGCTGCCAGCCAAAGGTTTTCTTTAATTTGGAACAGTCCAGCTTCAAAAATCCGGCTTCATGGGGACCGCCGTCATATTGGTTGATCCACTGCAGACCGCCTCCCCATTTTTGGACAAAGAGATCCACCAGCGCGCCGGTTTCAAAGCAGTCTCTGTCATCCGGGCCGACATTGTAATATCCTGCAAGCCGCTTGTTTTCATACTGCTTCGAGGCTATCATCAGGTATGCATAAAGCGGTTCCAAAACGTGTTGATACGGTCTTGTGGAATACGGATTTCTGACAACAATCGTATCACCCCTTTGTGCTGCACGAACGCAATCCGGGATGATCCTGTCTTTGGCAAAATCACCGCCTCCTATGACATTTCCTGCACGAGCCGTTGAAACAGCGACCGCTCTGTCGGCAAAAAAGCTCCTCCGGTAGCTGTGCGTCACGAGCTCGGAACAGGATTTTGAATTGGAATAGGGGTCGTATCCGTCGAGCTCCTCGTTTTCACGGTACCCCCATTCCCATTCTTTGTTTTTATATACCTTATCGGTCGTAACATTCAAAAACGATCGGACACAATCGCTCTGGCGCACACACTCCAAGATATTGACCGTACCCATCACGTTGGTTTCGTATGTGTAAACAGGGTTTTGATAGCCGGTACGTACGATCGGCTGCGCAGCAAGGTGCAAAACAATCTCCGGCTGTGCCTGATCAAAAGCCGTTTTTAAGCTTTGTGCATCACGAATATCGCCGATTACCGAGGTGATATCCTGTTCGATTCCGGCAATTTGATATAGTGACTGCTCGGCTTCCGGCTCAAGCGCATAACCGGTGACAACCGCTCCAACTCCCGACAGTATTTTACAAAGCCACGAACCCTTAAATCCGGTATGACCTGTGACAAAAACCTTTTTCCCCTGATAAAAACTCAAATCAAAATCCATTAATCTCTCCACTTTTTCCACGGCGCTTTTCCATCGCGAAGCAACTCTTCCAGCTTTTCCATCTCACGCATAGTGTCCATACACTGCCAAAAACCATCATGCCTAAATGCCTTTAACTGGCCGTCCTTTGCCAGCTGCCGCATTGGTTCTTTTTCAAAAACGGTGCTGTCATCCTGTAAATATCGAAATACAGCGGGTTCCAAAACCATATATCCGCCGTTGATACGAGCGCCGTCCAAATCATCTTTTTCACGGAATGAACGGATATCATTTGCATCCGTTATATCCAGCACACCCTTTAGCTGCTCAAAAACAACGGAGGTTACCGTACAGATTTTTCCTGATACACGGTGAAACTCCAGGAGCTCCCGGATATTCACGTCGCTGACGCCGTCTCCGTACGTCAGCATAAAGGTTTCTCCGTTAACATATGGTTCAATACGCCTGACACGTCCTCCGGTCATGGTATACAGCCCGGTGTCTACCACCGTGACTTTCCACGGCTCCGTGTAACGATTATGCACGATCACATCATTTCGTCCGCTGGTAAAATCAAATGTGATGTCACTGTTATGAATAAAATAATCGGCAAACCATTCTTTAATCACATCCTGTTTGTAACCTGCACAAATGATAAACTCGTTAAATCCATAGTAGGAATACTCTTTCATGATATGCCAGAGTATCGGTTTTCCGCCGATTTCTATCATAGGCTTGGGCTTCAAGTGAGATTCTTCCGATATTCTTGTACCAAATCCTCCGGCCAGTATAACAACCTTCATAAGAAATCGACCTCCTCTTATCAGTCTCTTCTGAACAAATCTCTTGTATATACCTTATCCCGAACATCATCCAGACAATTGTGATATCGGTTCGCAATAATTGCCTGCGACATCTTTTTGAACCTGTCCAAATCGTTCACAATCCGGCTGCCAAAAAAAGTCGTCCCGTCTTCCAGCGTCGGCTCATACACAATAACTGTCGCGCCCTTGGCCTTGATCCGCTTCATGACACCTTGAATGGAGCTTTGGCGAAAGTTATCGCTGGCGCTTTTCATCGTCAGCCGATAAACGCCTATGACGACTTCCTTTTCTTTCTCTTTGTCGTAGCTGTCGTTAGCCTGATAGGCGCCGGCGATCTCAAGCACCCTGTCCGCTATATAATCCTTTCTGGTTCGGTTGCTCGCAACGATCGCTTCAATGAGATTTTCCGGAACCTCCGCATAGTTTGCCAAAAGCTGCTTGGTATCCTTCGGCAGACAGTAACCGCCGTATCCGAAAGATGGGTTGTTGTAATGCGTACCGATTCTCGGATCAAGACAGACGCCGTTGATGATCTGCCGGGCGTCCAAATGCTTCATCTCCGCATAGGTGTCAAGCTCATTAAAATAGCTGACGCGGAGCGCCAAATATGTATTGGCAAATAGCTTGACTGCTTCCGCCTCCGTAAAGCCCATGATCAGGGTTTTGATATCTGTCTTACGCGCGCCTTCGCACAGTAATTCCGCAAAGAGCTGTGCCGCGCGGACAAGCCTTCCGTCGTCTGTATCGGTTCCGACAATAATCCTGCTGGGATAGAGATTATCGTACAGCGCCTTTGATTCCCGCAAAAACTCCGGGCTAAAAAGGATGTTTCGGCTGCCTGTTCTTTTGCGGACGGCTTTGGTATAGCCGACGGGAACTGTTGATTTGATCACTACGATCGCATCGGGATTGTAGTGCATCACCAATTCAATGACGCTCTCCACCGCGCTTGTATCAAAATGCTGCGTCCTGCTGTCATAGTTGGTGGGAGCCGCGATTACAACAAAATCCGCACGGCTGTATGCAATCTCCGCATCCAGCGTTGCGGTCAAATCAAGCTCCTCCTCGGCAAGAAAACGTTCAATATAATCATCCTGAATCGGCGATTTTCTTTGTTGAATCAGTTCAATTTTTTCGGGAACAATATCGACGGCGTATACCGAATGGTTCTGCGCAAGCAGCGTCGCTATTGACAAACCGACATATCCGGTGCCGGCTACTGCAACGGTGTATTTTTTATCCATAAACAAACCTTCTTCGTCTAAAAATCTGATACACTGCCATCTAAATCAAAAAAACTACGTGTCGAGCAAGCCCGGTCAATAAACGGAAGCCGACATTTTTCGCTGTTTTTCTACTCGTTATACATGATTATCATACCACATAACGATCAAAAAGTACAGAGAATATCCAGATTTTTCTGCATTTCCCCCATCGGGGTTGACATAAATCAACCATATGTTATAATATGTTAACAATAAATCTGTTTACTGTCACATCCATACACATCCATACGCTATACCACGTTGCCGGATGACAGCTATGACTTATTTTACAAAATAACAGTAAGGACACCGCCGAGAAATCGGCTCCACGGAATAACACTATGAACCACGATCTGTTGATGTCAACCGCAAAAGACTTAATCTATCTCCTGTCCTGCGCCGTCCATGAAACCGCTCCCGATCCGCAGCGCTGTGCCTCCATGGATCTGCCTTCCGTGTACCGGCTGGCAGAGGAACATATGCTGTCCGCGGCAGCAGCTTTTGCACTGGAACGCACGATCACCCTGCCCGAAAACTGGCAAGCGGCAAAAGGAAATGCCATACGCAAGCAAATTATCCATCATGCCGAACGAAAAAAAGTGTTTCAAATGCTGGAGGAAAACAAAATATGGTATCTTCCGCTCAAAGGAATCGTCCTCAAGGACTGCTATCCCAAACCGGCCATGAGAGAGATGTCCGACAACGACGTTCTGTTTGATATCTCCAAAGGCAACATCGTCAAAAAATGCATGCAGGATCTGGGATATACCTGCACGGAATTTTTCAAAACCGACCACGGTCACGACGTGTATCAAAAGCCACCGTGCGTCGTTTTTGAAATGCACCGTTCTCTGGTAAATCGTCAGGCATTCCCCGTCATCTTTGAGTACTATCAAAACAAAACAGATCTGCGAAAAAAAGATACCGGCTCTTCCTATGCCTGTCATATGTCCGATGAGGACTTTTATGTTTATCTCATCTGCCACATATACAAGCATTATTCCGGAAGCGGAACCGGGCTCCGTTCTCTGCTGGACATATATGTATACTGCCACCGTCATCACAGCCAACCGGACTGGCCCTATATTGACGCAACGCTCGCCGCACTGGGACTGAAGGAATATGCCGACGGAGCACGCAGTCTTGCCAAAAAGATCTTTTCCGGGCAGGATCTCTCCGAACAGGAATACAAGGAACTGTGTTATTATGTTGAGTCCAGGGCATACGGGCAGTTCAAGCATTCCATCGAGAAAAAAATAGCCAAAAATGACGGCCGGTTTCTCAAATCCAAATACATTCTGCGCCGGATTTTTCCGACAAAAGACTCTCTCCAGCTGTATCACCCTTTTGTGTACCGCCACATGTTTCTCTACCCTGTCATGCTAATTTACCGCCCGATACAGGGACTGATACGGCATCCGAAAAAACTGAAAAAAGAATTCGCCGTTATACGGCGTTTTCAAAAAGATGCGGACGACGAAAAATAACGCCGTCCGCTACGCGCGTCCGTAAAAACCGGCGTACCATTCGGAAAACCGACGCAGACCCTCGCGCAAAGGCGTAGATGGGCGAAAACCAAAGTCGCGCTCCAACGCATCGGTATCGGCGAAGGTCACAGGCACATCGCCCGGCTGCATCGGCACAAGCTCCTTGTGCGCGTCAAAATCATAGTCCTGAGGCAGGACGCCTGCCCGAATCAGCTCTTCTTGAAGAATACGGACAAAATCCAGCAAATTTTCGGGATGGCTGTTGCCAATATTATAAACCGCATAAGGCGGCAGCGGTAAACCGTCGTCTCCCTGCCGCTTGTCAGGCGCACCGCACATCACACGCATAACGCCTTCAACAATATCGTCGATATAGGTAAAATCTCTTTTGCAGTTTCCGTAGTTAAAAATCCGAATGGTGTCTCCTGCCCGCAGTTTGTCGGTAAATCCAAAATATGCCATATCGGGACGTCCGGCAGGACCGTACACCGTAAAAAATCGCAATCCCGTTGAGGGAATATTGTATAGCTTGCTATATGCATGGGCGAGCAGTTCGTTGGACTTTTTGGTCGCGGCATATAAACTCACGGGATTATCCACCCGATCATCGGTAGCATAGGGCACCTTCTTGTTGGAACCGTATACACTGGAGGAACTGGCATACACCAAATGCTCCACACCCGTCTCACCGCCGTCGTAGCTGTGCCGGCACGCCTCGAGAATATGATAAAACCCAACCAAATTGCTCTCAATATATACATCGGGATTTTCGATACTGTACCGCACACCTGCCTGCGCTGCCAGATTAACGACCACAGACGGCTTATGCATGGAAAAAATCTCCTGAATCAGTTCCCTGTCGGCAATACTGCCCCGATAAAAAACAAACAAATCGTTTTCTTTCAGCTCGGCGAGTCTGGCTTCTTTGAGCTTCACATCGTAATAATCGTTCATGTTGTCTATTCCGACAACCGTTGCGCCGCAACAGCACGACAACAGCCGCCGCACCAGATTCGCGCCAATAAAGCCTGCCGCACCTGTCACAAATATTGTTTTATTATCCAATTGAATTGTACGCATGTTTCACTCCGTTTGATACTAACCCGTAAATATATTCTTAACTGGCTCTTAGCGAAAAATATTTCCGGACAAGGCATCCGATGCCTTGCAGGAACAACAACTCCGTTATGCGAAAAGTAACGTAACAGAAAAAACAACACCATGGGTATGATCCTGCATCTGTCGTTTTCGCTCGTACAGTGTTTCCTTAGTCAAAGAAACCGGGAATTTCTTAAAACACCCGGTTTCTTTCATGTTTCGGGAACCATCGGACAACACACTCAGTACGCACCGTTTCCGCGAAAAACCGCGGGTATCGTGAGCGCCAATATTTTCAAGTCTGTCCAAATACTTCTGTCCTCAATATACTGACAGTCAAGCTTCAGCATTCCTTCAAAATCGATCTCACTCCTGCCGCGGATCTGCCAGTAACATGTCAGACCTCCGATAATACTCAGTCGCCTAAACGCCTCATCGGAATAGTTTGCAACTTCACGCGGCAGCGGCGGACGCGGTCCGACAAAACTCATATCACCTTTTAGGATATTGATGATCTGCGGAAACTCATCCAAACTGGTACGTCTTAATATTTTTCCAATACGCGTAATCCTCGGATCATTTTTTATTTTAAAAAGATCGCCCTTTGTCTCGTTCCGGTGCTTAATCTGCTCAAAGGTCTCGTCTGCATCGGTTTTCATACTTCTGAATTTATAAAAGGAAAACTCCTTTCCATACTTTCCGACGCGCTTGCTCACATAAAACGCGGGACCACCGTCATCCATCCTGATTGCAACTGCAATCAGGATAAAAATCCAAAAAAACAGTATCAGGCAAAGCAGGGACACCATTATATCAAACGCTCTTTTTATTAACTCATAACACGGCTTTTTCTTTATCTCAAACTTTCTTCCGTTTACTATTACGGACGTCTCGTTTTTTTTCATCATTTCACCAAAAACTGTTTTGTGCAAAATATCCATTGCCGCCTTCACACGGAAACAGCAGTTGTCATCCGGTTTCCGGCGCGAAACATCAGGCGTAGTAACCGCTGGAATACCCGTAACCGTAACTACCTTTTTTCACCTTTGTTGTTTCCACGCCGTTAACGATGATGCCAAGAAGCTTTCCGCCGTTTCGGTTGATAGAATCAATCAGCTTGTTCAGCTTTGGATATGTTGAATAATTGTGTTTTACAATAATCACAACACCGTCCGCCTGCTTGATGATCGGAACTGCGTCCGCGACCACACCGACAGGAGGCGTATCAAAAATGATAAAGTCGAACTCCTTCTCCACGCACTGAACAAAATCATGCATATCGTGGCTGGCGAGCAGCTCCGAGGGGTTGGGAGGCACCGCTCCATAGGTGACGGCAAACAAGTTTTCCAAATTAGTCGCGCGGACGATCTGTTCTCTGCTGCATTCACCATTCAAATAGTTGGTAATGCCGGGGGCAAAGGGGATGGACAGCGCATTGTGCACCTGCGGGCGTCTGAGGTCGCATTCGATAATCAGCACCTTTGTATTCACCTGCTGTGCAAGAGCGATAGCAATATTGGTTGCAGTAACGGTTTTTCCTTCGCCTTTGCCGCTGCTGGTAAACACAATCTTTTTACAACCCTTTTTGATAATAGAATAGACGATATTGGTTCTCGCCGTTTTATATGATTCTCTGATTTGAAACGCGATGGTTTCCAGATCAATTGGATTTTCGGGCTTTTTTGCGCCTGCGTTTTTGTTCATTTGATTCACCTCACGTCTCATTTTTTTTCTTTTGATTAATATAGTTATCAAAATTCGGAACCGCCGCGAGAATCGGAATGCCGGAAATTTCTGTCATTTCCTCATTGTACTTAATCTTTTTGTCCGCAACATGTCTGATAAATACCACAGCGAGCGAAAGAATCAAACCGGCGATAAACGCAAGCACCACATTCCTTGTCGTATTCGGAGACGACGGCGCAGTTGGAAGCCGTGCAGGATCACACACCTTCAGCTTGGCGTTAGATTTGAGGTTGGAAATCGTTTTGGGCGCAACTTCCGCTACCGCATTGCCGATACCCAGAGCTTCGTCAGGCGAATTGCTTCTGACGATAACATCAAAAATCTCTGTCGTTTCATCACTTTGAAAGGATATCATCTTGCTCAGCTGGGCAGACGTGTATTGATCGTTCATATATTCTGCAACCTCGTTATAAAACGAAGTAGTGTCCAACATTCTGATGTAGGTCGAAACCAGTCGCTGCGCGTAGGTCTGCATATTCAGAGAATATGCAGGATTATATTGACCGTCCTCTGACATTGAGGTATCCACATACAGAGAAACCTTGGCTGTATACTTTTTGGGAATAAAAAATTTCGTCACAAAAAAAGAACCAAGTGAAAAAACGATAACTGTTACCAAAATAAAAACAATATTTTTCCGAACGATTTCCCAAATCACCTTCGGGGAAATCAATAATTCTTCATTTTTTTCTTCCATTATAACGTCCACCTTATCTGTTAAATAATTTAGGACATTCCTTAGAATCCATCCAACTGAATATCCAATTGTAGTGGTAGTTATTATACCACAAATCTACATCGTAATCAATACTAGATGTAGAATTTTGAAAGATTTTACACAAATTGATTGGTTTGTGCTCCCCTACTCCGACAGGTTTGTATGATACGCTCCGTACAAGAATGACCGCTCCGTTTCCGGCACGGCTGCTGCAGGTTTCTCCGTAACAGGCGAAAAAGCATTTTAACCTGTGCATCATTATCCTTCCCGATATCCGAATACATCAAACATCACCCCGCCATGTTTATACGTGATAAAAAACAGGTACGGGACTCACATATAATAAAACATAAAAAATGATGGGGCTGTCGCATTAAGCCCTAACAAAAAGTAAAAGGCCGGGTATCCCAAAAGGGTTGCCCGGTCAGTGCTTTCGTTGTATAATTTAAGTGCTAAGAAAACCACACAGAAAGCAGGTTAATTATACAATGAAAGTATTAAGAAATCAACTGGTCTTGCCGTTAAATTTTGAAATTTTAATCGATGAGAACGATCCGGTGTGGAAACTGACGGAAATTTGCGACTCTTTGGACTATACGTGCTTGTATGATGAATACCTCCGGCACTGGCAGGTTATTGATCCCGTTGTTCTTTTTGAGATTCTAGTATTTGCATATATGAACGGCATTTATTCAAGCCGGGCAATCGAACACGCCTGCAAAACCGATGTCAGATTCATGTGGCTGCTGCAAGGTCAGCCGGCACCCGACCA
>JAFRGI010000013.1 GCA_017433905.1 Ruminococcus sp.
AATCCGCTGTTTTTAAGGAAAACTCCCGATTTTTGGGGTTCTCCGGATGGTTTCTATTATACCATATATTGAGTGGAAATGGAAGAGTATGACAAATATATTGTGGGTTTTGGGGTTGGTTTGCTTTTTTCAGGAGACTCTAGGTATGAGTAGGCATGAAATGAGAAGCAAACGTATGAAAATGAAAAGTCACATAAAAAATAACAAATAATCGGATAAATACTTGACTTTTTCTCCAAAAAGGATATATAATTATAAATAAGTATTATTATATGGAAAGGTGAATGTGCTTATGAAAAAAACCATATCTATTCTGCTGTGCCTGGTGCTGGTGCTTTCCTCCGCATCACTGTTCTCAGTCAGTGCCTCGGCGGCAGAGGATGCATTAACCGTCAACGTGAAGTCAAACGTGCCCGAGCTGTTTCCCGAATCAAGTGAGAATATCGTTGCCGGTCAGGAACAGGTGACGGTCACTTACTGGATCAATACACCCGGTTTTGATATGCAGAACTGCGAGTTCATGCTGCGTTACAATCCCGAGTATCTGGAATTCGATCGGACAACAAATGTGAATCAGACCAGCCGCGGCGGTTGTCTGATTATTAAACCTGCCATAGGAGAAAACGGCGCTCCTGTCGGTGCCGCTATGAATTCGAACATTACTCTGGATAACGGTTTGGCAGCGATTAAGGCCAACTGTACGGGTGGGGACACCCCCTACAATACTGCCGAGGGCGGCAGAACCGCGTTTGTTTCCGTGACCTTCAATGTGTTGCAGTATACGGGCAGTACAGACGTCACGCTCGATCTCAGGGTTCTCAGCTTTTGTACCGAGAATGACTATACGCAGATCCATCTGGTCAAGAATAACCAGTTTCGCGAGGATACGGGCATTACGTTTGAAACCGATAAAAGCTATGCGGCTGCCTATTCCGGCGGATTTAACGAGGAATATGTTCCGAGTGTGCTGAAACCGGAAATTGTGATACAGTCCAGTCTGACGCTCTCGCTGAATTTGACCAGAACATTTTATGTGAAGGAAGATTTGATCGGAGATATGACAGACCCGTATCTCCACCTTAGTTATTCCGATCCGGTGAAGCCTTCTTTGAATATTGAGAAGGACATCGAAGGAAAATTGGTAACGCGTCAGGGCGTAAGTTACTATGCGTTTGAATATAGCGGCATCAATCCGCAGCGTATGTATGACGAATATGATGTGACGGTATTTGCCAATGACGACGGTATCATCTGTTACAGCCCGACATATCAAATGAGCGTGAAAAAGTATATTTATGAGGGATTCGGTCTCGATCCGGAAAAATGGTATCCACTCTATGTAGATCTTCTGAACTACGGCGCGGCGACGCAGAAATTCAAAGATTATCATGCGGACGAGCCGATCACCGGGGATTTGATGAGCGAACCGTATCGTGCTTATACACAGAAATATGTGGCGCAGGCAGATGACAAAATAACGAATCTCGAAGCAACCGATAACTATATCAGAGCGGTTGACAATGATGAATTCCATATTATGGATCATCCCGAAGCAACCTACAGAGGAATCAATCTGACTTTGGGAAATGTCATTTCGATGCATTACTATTTTGAGCTGGAAGATATTGCGTCAAAGTATGTCAGAGTCATCCAGAAAAACAAGAGCGGCACGGTTTCTACGGTCGATATTCCTGCTTCGGAATTTGTTTCTCAGGGCGGAAACCTGTATTATGTCAATTATGACGCAATGGGTGCGCACCAGATGCGTGATTTGGTTTATTTCACCGTTGTTGACAGCACAAAAACGCCTGTCGGTAATACCACACAGTTCAGTGTGGAATCGGAAGTGGCGCTGAGCATGCAGGATCAGCAGAGCGGCAATATTCCGCAGGGATATACGCCGGAACGTTTCAGCAAGTTGGTTGCATTGGAAAAGGCAATGCTTGTTTACGGCGATTCTGCCGCGGCGATAAAAGCATCGTAATACAGCGTATGGTAGGCTTCATGCCATGAATCAAGCGGGGGCGGTTCAAGAAATTGAACCGCCCCCGCTTGGTGTAGGAATATGCTTACTCTGCCGTCTTTTTATTGTTTTTTTGTGCCTGATAATACTGTTTTAACGCTGCGAAGGTGCGGCTGCTGATAACGTGTTCGATTTTACAGGCATCGTTGGCAGCGGTTTCCTCGTCGACGCCGAGAAACATGAAAAATTCGCTGAGAACGGTATGCCTTTCGTAGGTGCGTTGCGCTACTTCAAGTCCTGCCTTAGTCAAATGCAGACCGCCGTCGTGAGAAACCGTGATATATCCGCCGTCGCGAAGAATACCCACCGCGCGGCTGACGCTGGGCTTTGAATAGCCCATTTCCTCGCAGACGTCTATCGAACGCACAAAGCCCTTGCGCTGACTGAGTACATAGATGGTTTCCAGATACATTTCTCCGGATTCTTTTAGCTGCATACAATCATCCCCTTTTGTGATTATCATAGCACAAAGAACAAAAATAATCAATGTTTTTCATTGTTTCGGAGCATAGCAGGTTTGACGGAATCCGAAAAAACACTTGATTTATTCCCGTTTTAGGAGTAAAATAAAAAAGTATAATATTGGATAATGAAGGAAGTATCATGATGTTAACGCTTGACAAGATTTATCATGCCTCATATGTGCTCAAAGATGTTATTCGCCATACGCATATCGTTAAGGCATCGGCGATCACGGATGAATGTGAAGTGTATCTGAAACCCGAAAATCTGCAGATCACGGGATCGTTTAAGGTCAGAGGATCAGGCTACAAGATTTCGCAGCTCTCCGAGGAAGAAAAGGAACGGGGTGTTATCGCCTGTTCTGCAGGCAACCATGCACAGGGCGTTGCGCTGGCGGCGACGAAGTACGGTATCAAATCATTGATTTGTCTGCCCGACGGCGCGCCGATTTCCAAGGTGGAGGCAACAAAGGGCTACGGAGCAGAGGTCTGCATGGTTAAGGGTGTGTATGACGATGCGTATAACGAAGCGCTCCGTTTGCGCGATGAAAAAAATATGACGTTTATCCATCCTTTTGACGATGAGAACGTGATCGCGGGACAGGGTACGATTGGTCTGGAGATCCTCAACGAAATGCCCGACGTCGACGCAGTTGTTGCGGCAATCGGCGGAGGCGGACTGCTTTCGGGCGTTGCGCTCGCTATCAAGAGCCTCAACCCCAATATTAAGGTTTACGGCGTTCAGGCGGAAGGTGCACCCTCTATGGTTGAATCCGTGAAGCAGGGAAAAATTGTTTCGCTTGATAAGGTTTCGACGATTGCCGACGGTATTCAAGTCAGGGAACCCGGTGCGCATACCTTTGAATATATCAAAAAATATGTCGACGACATTGTTACCGTGTCCGATGACGAGATATCTTCCGCGATTCTCAAGCTGATTGAAACCCAGAAGATGATCGCCGAGGGAGCGGGGGCGGCGCCGTTGGCGGCGGTTATGTACGATAAGCTTCCCGTGCAAGGAAAAAAGGTTGTTTGCATTGTATCGGGCGGTAATATCGATGTCACCATACTTAATCGCGTAATCAAACGCGGTTTGATTATGAGCGGCAGACAACAGACGCTTTGTATCGAACTGCCGGATAAGCCCGGCCAGCTGCTGGCTGTTTCCAAAATCATTGCCGATCACGGCGCGAATGTGATCTCCGTTCACCACGAAAGAGCAGGAGAAGGCACCGATGTCACGGCAGCGTATTTGCGCATCGTTATTGAGACGAGAAACTTTACCCATGTCCACGAGATATCCAAGGCGCTCAAAAAAGCAGGCTTCAAGTTAATATAGGAGGTTTTTCAGATGGAACATATTTATACCCAAAATGCCCCCGATGCAATCGGACCGTATTCGCAGGCAGTCAAGGTGAACGGTATGGTGTTCACCTCGGGTCAAATCGCCATCAATCCCGCGACCGGTGCGGTAGAGGCAGAAACAATCGAAGCGCAGACCGAGCAGGTTTGTCAAAATCTGAAACATGTTCTGGAAGCGGCGGGTTCTTCGCTTGAAAAGGCGGTCAAAACGGTTTGCTTCCTTGCAGATATGAACGACTTTGCGGCTTTTAACGCCGTTTACGGCAATTACTTCACGTCCAAGCCTGCGCGTTCCTGCGTGGCGGTTAAGACGCTCCCAAAAAATGTGTTGGTCGAGGTAGAAGTAATCGCAGAGGTTTAATTCACTGATGTCATCATTCAAACGGGCGTTTGCCCGTTTGTTTTTTTGGGGGAGAATCACAATACCGCTGCTGATATGGATTCGTTGTCGGAGCAGGGCAATAGCCGGGAGCGTTCACCGGCGTCCCGACGGCAATTGGTGTCACATTTCTGTTTTTACTTCATAGGATGGAGTAAACAGATATGACGGTTGGTGTTATGTATGCAGAACAAAATCAGGAGCTTCGGTATTCTCGGCGGCGACAAGCGGCAGCTTTTTCTTGCCGATTCATTGGTAAAGGATGGCTATCGCGTGATGCTTGGCGGCTTCGACAATCTGCGCAGCATCGGCAGCATTGCGATTGCCGATGTGCGCACTGCACTGGGGTACAGCGACGCTGTGCTGTTGCCTCTGCCTTCTGTGAGGGCGGACGGCAGCCTGAATGCGCCCTTTTCCGAGAGTACGCTTTTTTTTGATGAGGAGGAACAGGAGCTGCTCAAGCAAAAGCCGGTGTTCGCTGCCATGAAGGACAGATTGGTGCGCGCGTATCCTTCGCTCAAGAGCGCGGGAGTGTATGATTATGCCGCCCGTGACGATTTTGCGATACTAAACGCAGTACCCACAGCGGAGGGAGCTTTGGAATGTGCCATGAGCGCCTATGAGGGTACGATTGCAGGTGCGCGTTGTCTGGTGGTCGGATTTGGAAGGATCGGTAAGTTGCTGTCACGTATGCTGAAAGCGCTTGGGGCAGAGGTAACAGTCAGTGCAAGAAACGCGACAGACCGTGCTTATATTGCGGCGCTGGGATACGGTTATATGAATACGGAGCAGCTTGCGGAGGTTCGCCGTTTTCAGATTGTTTTCAATACCGTTCCTACGCTCATTTTTGATCGGGAACTGCTGCAAAATACCGATGGCGATACGCTGTTGATAGACCTTGCGTCTCTGCCCGGCGGAGTGGATTTTGACGCGGCAAGCGCTTTGCGGATAGACGCGCAGCGCGCGCTTTCTTTGCCCGGAAAATGTGCTCCCAAAACGGCAGGAGAAATTATCAAAACAACTGTATTCCGAATGATTGAGGAGGTAAATTGGTGACAAAGGCAACCATTGGATTTGCGATGTGCGGTTCCTTTTGCACCTTTTCAAAGGCGTTTGAGCAAATGCGCGGTTTGGTGGAGGATGGATATGAGGTGATCCCGATTATGTCGGGCAACGCCGCGTCCACTGATACGCGTTTCGGCAAAGCGCGGGATATGATAAAGCGTGCGGAAGAAATAACGGGCAAACAGGTGCTTACAACCTCTGTGGAGACCGAGCCGATCGGTCCCGGGAAGATGTGCGATTTGCTGGTGATTGCGCCTTGTACAGGTAACACGCTCGCAAAGCTCAGTCTTGGCGTGACGGATACCTCTGTTACCATGGCGGCGAAATCACATTTACGCATACTTCGTCCCGTTTTGCTCTGCGTAGCGACGAACGATGCTCTCGGTGCGTCCGCGCAGAATATCGGCAGAATGCTGAACACAAAGAACATTTACTTCGTACCCCTGAAGCAGGATGATCCCGTTAAAAAGCCCAATTCACTCGTTGCGGACTTTCGTAAGCTGAAGCCCTGCGTCGAGGCTGCGCTTGAAAAACGGCAGGTACAGCCGGTGTTTGAATAATTTTTTGCGGCAGGTATTGTACCTGCCGCTTTTTTGTGGTAAAATGAAATCGTATATCAATTGAAAGGCAGTATAGCAATGAAATATTGTAAAAAATGCAAACATATCCATGAGGACAAGTTTGACATTTGCACTGAGTGTCGCAAGCCGCAGCAGCTTTTTTCGATCGAGGACGAGAACACGCCCGTATTTTTGCTTTCTGCGGCGAGATTCGAGGTGCAGCGCGTGCAGTCCGCGCTGGAGAGCGGGGGTATTCCCAGTGACTGTGCAGTGCGCAAACATCAGCTCTCTGCCGACGCGGTGACGGGGACGGATATCGGCGATAAGGATATCCTTGTGCCGTATGCTGCGTATCGGCAGGCATATGATATTTGCGTCGGCATCGGCGCAATTAAGCCGGAGGGCGAGGAAATTCAGATCGATATGCAGGATGTAGAGGATGCAGCGGAAAGCGAGAAACAAATAGAGATGAGCCCGGCTAAGCGTGCGACCGTCAAGATTCTTTCCGCGATCTTGCTAATTATTCTTTTTTGTATGGTTATTTGGGGCACGGATTTCTTTACGGGTTTCCTAACAGGTTTTTTCAAATAATTCAGTATATCAATTAAAAAGGAGTCGTATATATGAATATTGAAACAAAATTTCTTCACGCGGGTTATGAGCCTCAGAACGGCGAACCGCGGCAGATTCCGATTTATCAGAGCACGACATGGAAATACGCGTCGAGTGATGATATGGGAAAGCTCTTTGACTTAGAGGCGAGCGGCTATTTTTATACCAGACTGCAAAATCCCACCAACGATTTGGTTGCGGCAAAGCTTGCCGCGTTAGAGGGGGGCGTTGCCGCTATGCTTACCTCCAGCGGTCAGGCGGCAAATTTCTTTGCGCTTTTTAATATCTGCGAAACAGGCAGTCATATTGTTGCTTCGTCGGCGATTTACGGCGGCACCTATAATCTGCTCGGCGTTACCATGAAGAAAATGGGTATCGACGTCACCTTTGTCGATCAGGATCTGCCCGAGGAGGAGCTTGCCAAGGCTTTCCGTCCCAACACTCGGGCAATGTTCGGAGAAACGATAACCAATCCCACGGTAACGGTACTGGATATTGAGAAATTTGCCCGTTTGGCGCATGACCACGGCGTACCGCTGATTGTCGACAATACCTTTGCTACGCCGGTCAACTGCCGCCCGATCGAATTCGGCGCGGATATTGTGACGCATTCTACAACCAAATACATGGACGGTCATGCAGTCAGCGTCGGCGGTGCGATCATTGACAGCGGCAACTTTGACTGGATGGCGCATGCCGATATGTACCCGGGTATGACCACCCCCGACGAAAGCTATCACGGTTTGATTTATGCCGAAAAATTCGGAAAGCTCGGTTATATTACCAAGGCGACCTCTCAGTTAATGCGCGACCTGGGTTCCATTCAGTCGCCGCAAAACGCATTTTATCTGAACAACGGTTTGGAAAGTCTGCATGTGCGTATGAACCGCCACTGCGAAAACGCGAAAAAGGTTGCCGAATTTCTCAGTGTGCAGGATAAGGTGGCGTGGATTCACTATCCCGATCTTGTGGACGACAAATATCACGCTTTGGCACAGAAGTATTTGCTCAACGGTTCCTGCGGTGTAATGGCGTTTGCTGTGAAGGGCGGAAGAGACAAGGTGATTCAGTTTATGGACAGCTTAAAGCTTGCAACCATCGCGACCCATGTTGCCGACGCGAGAACCTGTCTGCTCCATCCGGCCAGCCATACACACCGTCAGCTTTCCGATCAGCAGCTCCTGGAGGCCGGTATTGCACCGGATTTGATCCGTCTTTCCATTGGTTTGGAAAATGCCGACGATTTGATCGCAGATTTGAAACAGGCATTGGAAAAAATTTAAGGCAACACCGCACAATTCGCGGCGCGCGTCTTAAGAGTAAATAATATCAAACTGACTATTGACCACAGAAGGGGTACGCTATGAAAAAATATGTTTCTGCCGTTATTGTTGCTGCGGGCGGTTCTGTGAGAATGGGAATTGCCGACAGCAAACAGTTCATACCCTTGATCGGAAAGCCGGCAATAGAATATACCCTGCGTGCGTTTCAAAAATGTCATCTGATTCGTGAGATCGTTATTGTTTGCCGCGAACAGGACATGGAACGCATTCGGACGATTGCCGATGAAAACGGGTTTACAAAGGTGACGCGTCTTGTTGCGGGAGGCGCAAGCCGCGCAGAAAGTGTGCGCAATGGTATCGGCGCCGCTGACGACAAAACGGATTATTATGCTATTCACGACGGTGCGCGTCCGCTGATTACGGTGGAGGAAATTACGCGCGTCACGGAAGCGGCGTTTGAAACGGGTGCTGCGACGCTCGGCACTTCTGTTACAGATACGATCAAGGTGGTCAACGGTTACAATATGATCGAAAGTACCCCCCTGCGTTCTCAGCTCCGCGCTGTGCAGACGCCGCAGGTTTTTGAAAAGGATTTATACGTTTTTGCGCTTGAGACTGCGGGTGACAACCTGATCAATTTTACGGACGACTGTTCGCTGATCGAGCATATGGGCGGCGAAGTCGAAGTTGTCAAGGGCAGCAAGGAAAACATCAAGCTTACAACGCCGGTTGATATTCTTCTCGCGGAAACCATTCTAAAGAAAAGAGGGAAGTAGGCATGCGTATCGGACACGGTTATGATGTTCATCGCTTTGTCGAAAATCGCAGGTTGGTTTTGGGAGGCGTGGATATCCCCTATGAATACGGGCTTCTCGGTCATTCGGATGCGGACGTTTTGCTCCATGCTGTTGCGGACTCGTTGCTGGGTGCTGCTGCACTGGGAGATATCGGAAAGCTGTTTCCCGATACGGATGATCGTTTTCTGGGTGCAGACAGCATGGTTTTGCTTGCGGAAGTGGTGCGTGTGCTCGCCGAAAACGGTTACGGCATTATTAATATCGACGCGACGGTGATCGCACAAAAGCCTAAGTTGAGTGATTATATTGACGCTATGCGCTGCAATACTGCCCGTGCCTGCGGTATTGATTTTTCGCAGGTCAGCGTCAAGGCAACAACCGAAGAAAAACTTGGATTTACAGGCAGATTAGAGGGCATATCTGCACACGCAGTATGCCTGATTGAGAAAAATACTTAATAAGGAGACCTGAAAATGAAAAATTGTCCACAGTGTCATGCAAATCTCGCGGACGACGCGATGTTTTGCACCAACTGCGGCATTCAGCTGAATGCCGCTCCCCGGCCGCAGCAGCAACCGCCTAAGCCTCCGCAGTCGCAGCAATTTCAGATGCCGCCGCAGCCCGGGCAACAGCCGGGACAGCCGCCGGTTCCATCTGTGCCGGTCAATGAATACGATCACACAGCGGAATTCAGCGAAAAAGAGGTGCACGACAATAAAATCTTTGCTCTTTCTATTTATGCGCTTAGTTTTATCGGTATCATTATCGCGCTTCTCGCAAAGAGTTCCGACAACTCCGCTTATCTGCGTTTCCACATCAAGCAAATGTTGATGATCCTGATTTCGGAGGTTATGACAGGCTTTGTATCGGCGGTTCTCTGTTGGACTTGTATCGTACCTGTCGCGGGCACCGGTCTATTGTTGTTTTTGTATGTTACGCAGATTATTTGCTTTATCAATGTGTGCCGCAACAAATCTGTCGAGCCGCTTCTCGTCAGAAAACTCACATTCTTAAAGTAATATATTTGACACCTCGCTCATAGGATAGGGCGAGGTGTTTTACATATGAAAAAAACGTTGATCTTCATTTTGCTTACTTGTTCCTTTTGGGCAATGGCAGTCGTACCTGCGTTCGCACTGGATGAGGGAACTATTTCCGCTCCGTCGGCGATATTAATGGAAGTAAATACCGGAAAAATTCTTTTTGAAAAAAATGCACATGAGCGCAGACCCTGCGCATCGATTACAAAGGTTATGACGCTGTTGTTGGTGTTTGAAGCGATGGACAGCGGTAGGCTCGGTTTAGATGATATGATTACTTCATCTGCTCATGCGGCTTCGATGGGCGGCAGCGATATCTGGCTGGAAGAGGGAGAGAGTATGACTGCCGATGACATGATCAAGGCGACGGCAGTGGCTTCCGCCAACGACGCGGCGGTTGCGTTGGCAGAGCATATCAGCGGTAGCGAGGAGGCTTTTGTAGAACAGATGAACGTTCGTGCCGGGGAGTTGGGGATGGAGGATACAACCTTTATGAATTGCAACGGGTTGGACGAGGAGGGACACCTCACTTCGGCATATGACGTTGCGTTGATGTCGCGTGAATTGATGAAGCACGATAAAATATATGATTATACGTCCATTTGGCTGGATTATTTGAGAAACGGCGAAACACAGATTGTCAATACCAATAAGCTGCTCAAAACCTATACGGGGATCACGGGACTGAAAACCGGTACTACGGATGATGCCGGCTGTTGTATGGCGGCGTCTGCAGAGCGTGACGGCATGACGCTGCTGGGCGTGGTGCTCGGCTGTGATACGGGTAAGCAACGTTTTGTCGATGCAGCGGCTCTGTTGGATTACGGATTTGCAAATTATGCTGTAAAAGAATTAAAAACACCCGCTGATCTGCCCGGTATGCTCTCTGTCAGCGGCGGTATGGAGAATATGGTGGATATCCGTTCGGATGTCAGTGGCAGTATGGTTGTGGATAAAGCGAGCGCAGATGAAATACAGTACGCAGTCGATTTGCCCGAAGCCATTGATGCTCCTGTTGAAGATGGTGAAGTGGTTGGCAAAATTACCTGTACTCTCGGCGATGAGAGGCGGACATTTGAAATTTTTGCGGAGAACGCTGTAAAAGAAACCTCTTTCGGACAGATTTTTGCACGTCTGTATAATTCTATAACGACATTATAAAAATGCTGAAAACGCCTTGCAAAATACCTCTGTTTATTGTATAATAAATAAAAAGTATAAAAAGGAGGATTTTGTAACATGGCTACAAAATTAACCGATAAGTATTTAAAAACGTTTATCAGCGATCATGAGTATGAGGGAATTGCCCGTGAGGTTAAAGCGGCTCATAAGGCGCTTCATGACGGCACTTGTCTCGGCAATGATTTCATCGGATGGCTGAACCTTCCCACTGATTACGATAAGGAGGAATTCGCGCGGATCAAAGCGGCTGCAGCGAAAATTCAAAAAGATACTGACGTATTTGTTGTTATCGGTATTGGCGGATCGTATCTCGGTGCGCGTGCCGCTATCGAATTCCTGACCTCTCAGAATTACAACCTTACCTGCAAAAATACCCCTCAGATCTTTTTTACGGGTAATTCTATCAGCTCCTCGGCGCTTGCTGAGATTATGGAGCTTTGTGAGGGCAAGGATGTTTCTGTTAATATGATTTCCAAGTCCGGCACCACTACGGAACCTGCCATTGCATTCCGTGTGTTCCGTGAGATGCTCGAAAAAAAATACGGTAAGGACGGAGCGCGTGAGCGTATTTACTGCACCACTGACAAGGCAAAAGGCACGCTCAAGGAGCTTGCCGATAAAGAAGGCTACGAAACGTTTGTCGTACCCGATGACGTCGGCGGCAGATTTTCTGTTCTGACAGCGGTTGGTTTGCTTCCCATTGCCGTTTCGGGCGCGGATATCGACGCTTTGATGCAGGGTGCACGTACGGCACAGCAAGAGCTGGATAATGATGATCTTTTCACAAACGATTGCTATAAATACGCGGCGATTCGCAATTTACTCTACCGCAAGGGCAAAACTATGGAGATCATGGTTGCCTATGAGCCTGCCTATACAATGATGTCAGAGTGGTTCAAGCAGTTGTTCGGCGAGAGCGAGGGTAAGGACAAAAAGGGTATTTATCCCTCCAGTGTCGTATTCTCAACGGATCTGCATTCCCTTGGTCAGTTCATTCAGGACGGCAGACGCACTATGTTTGAAACGGTAGTGCTTTTTGACAAATGCAAAGAGGAGATTACCCTCGGCACAGATCCTACCAATGTGGACGGCTTGAATTTCCTCAGCGGCAAGACAATGGGCTTTGTCAATCAGAAAGCGTTTGAAGGAACTGTCCTTGCGCACAATGACGGCGGTGTTCCCAATATCGTTATCCATGTTCCCGAGATGAATGAAACGGAGCTCGGATATCTGATTTACTTCTTTGAGAAGGCGTGTGCTGTTTCCGGTGCAATGCTCGGCGTTAATCCCTTTAATCAGCCGGGCGTAGAAAGTTACAAAAAGAATATGTTTGCGCTTCTCGGTAAGCCGGGCTACACGGACTTAAAAGCGGAGCTTGAAGCAAGACTTGGCTGAGAACGGTTAGAATACAAATAAAATACAGGAGGTTTTTACAATGGTTACATTATTAATCGGTAAAAAAGGCACAGGAAAAACAAAGAAACTCATCGCTCTTGCCAATGATGCGGTAGCGACCTCTTCGGGTAATGTTGTTGTGATCGAAAAGGGCAGCAAGCTCACCTATGACGTTACGCACAAGGCAAGACTGATTGACACCGAGCAGTATGAAATTTACGGATATGATATGCTTTATGGTTTTATCGGCGGTATCTGCGCGGGTAACTATGATGTGACCGATATCCTGGTTGATTCTACTTTCAAAATCGCTCCTGAGGCAATTGCAGGTCTTGAATCCTTTACAAGAAAGCTGCAGAATCTTTCCGAGACCTCTTCGACCAATATCACATTGCTGATTTCCGCAGACGCTGCGGATATTCCCGAGTCGGTCAATGCGATCTGTGAGCAGGTTTAATCTACTGCTTGTACAGAGTGTTTGATGACGTATGAATTTTGAAAGATATCAAAAGCTTCCGGGGTATTGAACTGCCCCAAATTGTGCGGACAGTACAAAAAAGCGCCCCTAGGGTAGAGTATTAAGTTTTAAGCAGCATACTGGCACCGATATTCCATCGGTGTCAGTTTTGTTTTGAGTTGAATGCGTTGGTTATTGTAGAAGTAGA
>JAFRGI010000014.1 GCA_017433905.1 Ruminococcus sp.
ATATAATACACCCATGGAAGCTACCTACAACGGAGACAATGCTCTGCTCAACGTGGAGTCTGAGGTCGACTACTTTAACGTAACTCTTCGTTTGGATATCAGCAATTGGGATGCTGCTAAGAAAACCGGTGCAACCATCACCGTTCTGATCGAAGCAGAGGAATGATTTGATTTTTTCGCAATGGATTGCGCGTTAAATTAAATGATAAAAAAGGCAATGATGGAGCCATGCTCGGTCATTGCCTTTTTTGCAGCCCCAAGCATTTCATTTTCGTTTCTAACAAAACGCATTTGTATCCGGCACATCCTTTCGCATAGCTTCGCAGACGTCCTTGCCGGGCGCCGGAATATACTGAAATTGGTTCATGTGATTTGCAGGAACTTTATTCTTGCATTTATTATAGTAATGTGATACAATAATAATAATTATAGAATTTGGAGGTATTTGTTTTGAAAAAGCCCGATAAAAAGGAAAATGTCAATCTGTTTTTTTCTGCATTTTTGATTCTTGCGTTCATCGTGTGTGCGCATTTTTTCACACAGTTTACCGCAAACCTTGACGCTACCCTAGGCACGGTGATCAACATCTGTATTTATGCAGTGTTTGGTTTACTTGTTTTTTATGCGACCAGAGTCGGCGACGGAAAGCCCGTCAAGCGTTTCTCGCTTCTAACACTGTTGGTGATGGTGCTGCCTTCGCTGTATATCATGATCGCGTCTGTCGCAAAGTTTATGCCGCTCAACAACATTTTTGCCGGATCGGCAGGTGCTGTCAGCGTCATTACTGCTCTTGCTGCCGTAGCCTTCGGATATGGTATCCCGTATACCTTTATCAGCGGATTTGAACTGGCTTCTGACGGTGAGGAAACGACCCCCGAGGTGCTGGAGGGCGGAGTTGAAGCGGATGTTCTCGCAAACACGGAGGGCATGACGGAAGCCAATACAAAAGCACAGGAGCCTGCCGGGATCGCACAGGAAGCGGATGGGGAGAACACGGAAGCATAATGACTGTGACTGTATTTTGCATACCGCAAAATATGATCAGATATCCTATATGGAAAAGAGGAATTAAATAAATGGGATGTAATCATGATTGCGAAAATTGCAGCCAGAGTTGTGGCGGCGAACAGGATCTGCACGAGCAGCTGAATCAATATAGTTCTGTCAAGCATGTCATCGGTATTGTATCGGGCAAGGGCGGCGTCGGCAAAAGCATGGTCACGGCACAGCTTGCCGTAACGATGAGCCGTTTGGGAAAAGCTGCCGCTGTTTTGGATGCAGATATTACCGGTCCGTCGATTCCGAAGATGTTTGGAATTCATGAAAAAGCCAAGGGCAACGAACTCGGTATTTTTCCTGCCGTTACCGAAACCGGTATAGAAATCATGTCCGTGAATCTTTTGCTCAAGGAAGAAACAGACCCGGTCGTTTGGCGCGCGCCTATGATTGTCGGAACTGTCAAGCAGTTCTGGACGGATGTTGTTTGGAACGAAGTGGACTACATGTTTGTTGATATGCCTCCGGGTACGGGCGACATTCCGCTGACGGTTTTTCAAAGTCTGCCGCTTGACGGCATTATTGTTGTGGCTTCTCCGCAGGAGTTAGTCGGGATGATTGTGGAAAAAGCGGTTCGTATGGCGGAGATGATGCAGATTCCGCTGCTCGGATTGGTTGAAAACATGAGCTACTTTATGTGCCCCGACTGTGGCAAAAAGCATGTCGTGTTCGGAAACAGCCATATCGACGAGATCGCCGAGAAGTATCACACGCGGGTACTTGCCAAGCTGCCGATTGACCCTGAGCTCGCGGCTAAGGCGGACGCAGGTCAGATGGAAAGCTTCGAGGGAAGTTATCTGGATGAAGCGGCGGATTTTTTGATGAAGTTGGAAACGTAACGTATTTTACACCCTAAACGGAAAGGTTTGACGATTGTCAACCTTTTCTTTTTTAGCAGTTGATATCGGATGACCCTTCGTCATTTCATATAAATGTGGGTGTTTGGATTCAGCAAAACACACAATTGATAAAAAACATAGATATGTTATAATTAAATTAGCCAAAATTGCCATTTATATGACGGGATGGAAAGGAAGATTTGAAATGTCAAAAAAAACAATCGCAGTCTTTTTGTGTCTGACACTGTTGATTTGCTCCGTGGCGGTCTGCATGCCTGTTCATGCAGTGACCACCGCAGATGAGGGGAGCGTTGGATACAATAGAAAAAATCCGGTTTCGAGTGCGGATGATTTTACATGGGATAATGCCAATGTATATTTTTTGTTGACCGACCGTTTTTATAACGGCAACACTGCAAACGACCATTCCTACGGACGCGCGACCGATGCAAACGGCAACGTGATTTCCGGTTGGAATACTTCGCCTGCCACCTTCCACGGCGGTGACTTTGCTGGTATCACACGGAAGATAGAGGAGGGATATTTTGACAATCTCGGCGTCAATGCTATCTGGCTGTCCGCTCCGTACGAGCAGATCCATGGCTATGTCACTCCGGGCGGCAACAATGACTTTGCGCACTATTCCTATCACGGTTACTATGTCCTTGATTATACCGAGACGGACGCCAACTTCGGTACAAAGCAGGAATTTCAAACATTGGTCGACACAGCGCACAAGCACGGCATTCGTGTGGTTATGGATATCGTCATGAATCACGCGGGTTACAACACGATTAAGGATATGCTCGAGTACAATTTCGGCTCGTTTAAGGACAAGGCAGCTGCAACTTCCTATATCTACAAGCTAACGGGCGTGAACGGTTTGCACGATTATGTCGATTACAATAACTCTGCTTCCACATGGGGCAGATGGTGGGGATCCGACTGGATCCGTTCCGGACTCCCCGGGTACAACGAGGGTAACGGCGGCGACGAGCAATCTTGTCTCTCCGGTATGCCCGACTTCAGAACCGAGTCTCAGACGAGAGTTTCTATCCCGACCTTCCTGCAGGAGAAATGGCAGAAGGAAGGTACCTATAACACAAAAATCAGTAAATACGGCAATTCCAACACCGTAACGGGCTATATTTCCAGTTGGCTTGCCGATTGGGTCGAGACCTACGGCGTCGATGGTTTCCGCTGCGACACCGCCAAGCATGTCGACAAGGCTTCGTGGAAAACGCTCAAGACCAGGTGTGTGGACGCGCTCAGGAAATGGCGTCAGAATAATCCTTCCAAAGTCGGCGCAGACTGGGATGAAGATTTTTGGATGACCGGCGAGTGCTGGGGATATGTGGAGGGCTACGGCTCCTACTACACCGACGGCGGCTTTGATTCCATGATCAGCTTTAAGTATTCGGGCGGATCAGGTGTTCCCGGTGTCGGCAGTATCGACGGCGCGTACCAGTCTGCCGCTGCTTCCATTAACGGCGGCCAGGCAAACTATAACTTGTTGACATATATTTCTTCGCACGATTCCAATTTGGCGAGAAATAATTTGATTTATCAGGGCTCGGCTTTTCTGCTCTATCCCGGCGGCGTTCAGATCTACTACGGTGACGAGAGCAATCGTCCGATTGTTTCCGGCATTGCCTTTGACGGCGACGGCGGCAGCGGTCATACGCTGCGCGGCGATATGAACTTTAATTTGAGCGGTAATGACGCGGCGATTCGTGCACACTGGCAAAAGGTTGGTCAGTTCCGTCGCAACCATGTTGCGGTTGGCGCAGGTTCTCACCAGAAAGTATCCGCCAGCTCCGGTTACGCGTTTTCCAGAAGCTATGATGACGGAGAGACCACGGACGGTATTATCGCTGTCATCAGCGCCAACGCGAACACCTCCGTATCCGTTGATGTGTCCTCCATGTGGGGCAATGGCACCACGGTGACCAACTTCTATGATGGTTCTACGGCTGTTGTTTCGGGCGGCAAGGTGAATTTCAGCACAGGTGCAAACGGTACCATTTTGATAGAGGGTCCGCAGTCCTCTATCAGCATGGGGCTCAAGGGCGATTATTCTTTTTATGACAGCGAGACCGTTACCGTTTCTTTGCGCGGTGCGGATTTTGCAATGGTTTCCGTTAACGGAGGCTCTGCATTCCGTGTTACCAACGGTCAGACCTTCGAAATCGGAGAAGGAATCGAAGCGGGCACGGTGATTGAGGTGACCATGACTGCCGCGAATGCTTCGGAAACACTCAGTAAGTCCTTTACGTTCAAAAAGAAAGATCCCAACGCTGTTATCACTATTTATTTTGATGATTCTCGCCTAAACTGGGGGAATATCAAAGCGTATATCTATGACGACAGCAGTGACCCCGTTAAGAATAACAGCGCATGGCCCGGTTCGGCGATGCAGTACGACAGCAAAACAGGGCTGTATTATTTGGATGTGCCTGACGAGCTGGTCAACGGTAAGGTTATTTTCAGCGGTGACCGCGGCAGATATCCCGGAGACGGAGCAGAAGGTTTGGCAATCAAGGAAACCAGCATGATTTTCAAAGAGGGTAACAGCTGGAAGCCGTACGAAGGCGAAAGTGTGGAACCGAAGCCCACAGAGGATCCTGCCAATACCGTTACGGTTTATGTCAATGCCGCGAGTCTTGGTTATAGCTCTCCTAATATTTACTACTGGAGCAGCGCGACAGACAGCGGACCTCTCAGCTGGCCCGGTACCCCCATGACCAAATATAAGGATAATATTTTTAAGGCGACATTCCCCAAGGAATATGATCGGTGTATCTTTAATCAGAACGGACAGACGGGTGATCTGATTATTCCGGGTAATAACTATATTTACGACAACGGTGCGTGGACGCCGTATGCCGACGCCGAGCAGCCCGCCACGCAGGCGCCTCAGCCGACGACCGTGGCGCCCCAGCCGACGACGCAGCCAATCCACAAAGTTTTGGTCGGCGACGCGGATCAGAACGGAACCGTCAACGTGGTGGACGCCACCGAGGTGCAGAAGCACATCGTGGAGCTGGTAAAGCTCTCGAGTGATGCGCTGAAGGCGGCTGATGCAAACGGCGACAGTTTGGTTAATATCAAGGACGTTACCGCTATTCAGTACTATGCTGCGGGCAACAGCATGCATGCCGGAAACTGCGGAAAAATGATGTAAATATCGGTGGCGTGATCCCGTAAAAAGTCAATAAAAGGATTGAAGTGACGGGCAGCATCCGATTGCTCCAAGCATTTCTGTCTGTGACCGTGTCAGCAGATACTCCAAATCAGCGAGACGATCAGCGGCATGGTGATGAGAGAAAGCAGGGTAGTGGCAGCGACAACGCTGACAGACAGAGCAACGTCACGTTCGAATTTTGCTGCAAACATGGTTGTGGTGGCGGCAGTCGGGGCGGCGCAGGCGATCGTAAAGGCAATGATCATGGTTTTGTCCAGTCGCAGCAGTACCATGACAAGAGCGGCAGCAAGCGGAATCACCAGCAATCGCAGCAGACTGACCAGGTATATACCGCGGTCGGAAAAGGCTTTTTTGAAGTCGGCACGTGAAAGATAAAAGCCGATAATCAACATGGGAAGCGGTGTATTCAGATTGGCGAGATGATTGATCGGATTCAGAATGACGGGCGGTAGCGCAACATTGCAGATAAACAGCAGGATAGCTGCTGCGGCGCCGATCAAGCCCGGGTTGAGCGCAAGTCGTTTTGGAGAGAGCTGCCGAATGTCGCCGCTCATGTCAACCAAACCGTATGTCCAGACGATTGCATTAAAAACCGCCACGAATATCGAGCCGAAAAACCAGCCGTCCTCGCCGAGCAGCTCTCGCTGCAGCGGCAGCGACATGAAGCCGCAGTTGGAAAAGACAACCGAAAATTGCAGTACCTTGCGCCGCGCGATATTTTTGTCGCGGAAAATAAGGCGCACAAGCCCTGCGGACGCTGCCAAAATTACAGGCGCGGTCAGCAAAGCAACCAAAACCTTACCGAGTGTCTCCATCGTAAATTCGCGTTGAAATGCGGAAATCATGACGCAGGGTGTGACGATGTAGAGAACCAGATCGGTCATCTTTTTGGCGGCATGCTCGGTGATCATGTCCTTTTTTCCGCAGGCAAAGCCTACGGCAATCAAAATGAACAGCACCAACACCTGTTGTCCTATAATCAAAAAATTGCTGAGAAACATTTCTTTCGCTCCCCCCTCATATACCCTCTCATTTTATCACAGCACAGAGGAGATTGCAACTGCTGCGCTGTCAAGACGCTATTATTGCTAAAATGCAGCTGAGTACCTTGTTAAAACTAACCAACAGAAAAATAAAATGTTTCGAAATCTGTACTAACCGCCAAAAATAATTTGTGCTTATTGACAAATATTTTTGCTGTAGGTATAATAATATCAATGTTAACAGACATTAATCCATATTATCGTAAGTAAAAATGAAAGAAGGAGTTTGTGATGGCAAGAACAAAAAAGACCGCTGAAACTGCTGAAAAAGACACTAAGAAAACTGTAAAAGCTACCGAGACCAAGGCTGCCAAAGCAAAGGCTGAGAAGGCCGAAGAGAAGAAAGCTCCGGCAAAGAAAGTCTCCGCCAAGAAAACGGCTCCCAAAAAAGTTGCGCCCAAGAAGCCTGAGTCTGTTAAAGCGAAAATCGCTGAGTTCAACGCAAAGCGCAATGCCGAGAAGGTTGAACCCCAGGTTGATTTCTTTGTAGAATTCGCCGGTGTTCAGGTAGATATGAAGAAGGTTGTTGCGGATGTCAAGGCAACCATCGGCAAAGACGTAAAAGAAATTTCGGTATATCTTAAACCCCAGGAAAGCAAGGCTTATTTTGTAGCTGACGGTGAGAATGGCGAAATGGACGTTTATTTCTGCTGATTGTTCAAAGCTTTTACAAATAGTGAAAAGGACAGGGTGATGAATCCTGTCCTTTTGTTTTCTGTATAGACCGGTGTGCGCGGCTCCCGGTTATGTGTCGGCGGAGTTCGCTTCCTCAGACAGTTTGCTTTGCTCCTGTATGTTGGAGATTTGACCTGCGCGGTAGGAAAGGATCGCGGCAGCAAGGGCGACTCCGACGCCGATGCCTATAAAAGCAAAGCTGATGAGGTATATAAGCGGATGACTCATGTTCAAAAAGAACAGCGCTGTGTTCCCGAAAAAGAAATACACGGTTGTTGTGAATGTGATGATACTGATACGCTGAAAGTTTCGCGCGTTCGCGGCGGTGAACATCCGATCATACAAGAGGGAAGTGATGATTTCCCATGTGCGCACTAAAACGGCATAACAGGGAACGACCATCATTTCAATGAAAACTATCCAGGGCAGATAGCAATAGCTCAGCTCGGGTGCGTTCTCCAGTAGTTGACTTCCGCCGACCGGAACGGCAGCGCCGAAAAATGCCAGTCCGAGGACAGCAAGGAGAAGAATGATGCTTCGTGTGGTTTGCACCAAATATTTCTTCGACATGAAAATACCTCCGTTTCTCTCTACAGCATACCATGCGGTCGTAGCTTTGTCAATTATCATGCCAGTCTGTCGTCGGATTCTTTCGTTTGGCACCGTTAAAGCCTGTGTCGTTGAGTGCTTTCCGGGCGTTATACAAGAATAGAAAAAATCCATGACAAAAAGGAGAGGAGTGCACCTCTCCTTGGATATCGGGTGAAAATCAGAACGGCTCGCCGTCAGGATATTCCTCATCGAGCGCTTCCTTGACTGCCTGGGTGATATGCTCTTTGGCGTCTTCGGCGCCCGCGGCAACGGAGCCCGCGGCTGCTGTTGCCGTGCTTTTGCATGTATCAGCAGTGTCCGGGATAGATTCCGATTGTTTTTCGGCGTTCTCAAAAGGACTGGAACTGTAGTCATCTTCGTTGGAGCAGGCAACGGTGATATCGACAACGTCCGCCTGCGGAACCTCCACGGGAGAGGCAGAGGGGGCAAGAGGAACGTTTAAGACAAATTCGCTCTCGTTTTCGAGTACCAGGCGGTAGCATTCGCGCGCTTTGGCGATTTTTGTTTTGCTGTTTTCAATGACACAGAGCAGGTTCTCTTGCTTTTCGTCGGCAGCGGAAACGTCTCCCTTCTTGAGCATTTCGTAGTATTCCTTGCCCAATGCAATGTACGCGCGGTTCATCAGCTCGCTTTCGCTTGTCATGACCATCCGCAGGCGGTTAAGCTTTGCTTTGGTGCGGTTTTTCTCCACAAAATTCTGTGCGACGTTTGTGAGGGTGTCGGCAGCGTTGTTCATGGTGCATAAAATTTTGTTAATGATCGCTTGACTCATATTTGGCACTCCTTATGCGCGTTTCGCGCTTTATTTCTATGTATATTATGACAGATATTTTTAATAAAATCAATATTTTTTTCAAATTTACTTGTGAAAAGTCAGCAATTTTGATATAATAACAGCAAAGAGGTGTTCCGTTATGCCCGAAAAAAAAGTTAACAAAGCAGTTGTCTGTCCAATGTGCGGCGAGCTCAGCAAGGCGGTTGTCTATACCAGCGTGAATGCGACGGTCAGCAAGAGTCAGCGAAAAAAAATACTTGACGGCAGTTTGTTTGCCTGGAAGTGCCCTTCTTGCGGCTACAGCGCACGGCTGACGTATCCGATTCTTTACAACGATATGACGAATCGCTTTATGATATATCTCATCCCCAAAATCGACCGCTTTCAGATTTGCGACAAGAAGCTGGAAGAAAAGTACCGCAACCTGTGCAACATCAACAAGCGTGTTGTGGCAGATTTTAACGCCTTTAAGGAAAAGATCTTTATTTTTGAGTCCGGTCTGGACGATATGGCTGTGGAGCTGACGAAGGCAGTGATTGGTCAGACCGTTGCCCAAAAGCTGGAAGGCGCCGAGGTACAGGCAGGCTTTCTTTCCATGTATGACCGCGAAAGCAACACGATGGGTTTTACGTACTTCACGGGTGAAAAAATGACGCCGTATGTGCAGACCGCGCGTCTGGAAATTTACGGAAAGTCCAAAGAGATTGTGGAGCAGTTCGCCGTCAAGGATAAAAAGCTGGATGGGTTTATCAAGATCGACGCGGAGTGGGCGGATAATATTTTGTATCGCTACAAGCGCGCCAGAAAAATTGAAAAACTGAATAAAATCAAACAATAGGCATACGGGTCGGCTGTACATGAGTCGGCTCGTATGCCTATCTGCCGATCGGAAACAGTTTGTTTCCGCCGATGCTTTTTATTCGGTATATCCGATGGTTGGTCATTGGGCGGTTTTATAGCGATAGTAGGCAATCGAGGATATGCCGACAAAAATCAGGCAGAACCAAATGCTGTGGACGGACAGGGCAAGACTCAGCAAACACGCTGCGGCGGCACCGATATGAAAGTATAGCAGCGTTGCCCAGTAAAAGCGCGCGTTGCGCAGAGCTTTTTTATCCTTGTTCAACAGATAGGTTGTCAGCAGCATGACTGCCTGACGGACGTTATTGGAAGAAAAAACCGTTGCGCTTGAATTGCTTCCTGCTTTTTTGTATGCGTTCCACTGTATAGGCATGGCAAAGGCGATGGGCATGACAGCGAGATAGTGATTGCCGCAGTGCGAGAGCAAGCCCGTTCCGACAATCGCGAGCGAGGTGACAATCAGGCTGACGATTTTCATGCTCAGCACGTCATACCACCGAAATACGGTATAAAAGACGCATCCCGACACGTAAGCGATAAAAAGAAGCGCACAGTATCCGATGCTTTCTCGGTTGCCCGTGCAGGCGGAAATGACGAGGCGAAGTAAATTGCCGGTCTGCGCGTTTGCCAAAATATCGAGGTGGTTAAAGATGGTATATCCTGCCATAAAGCCACCGATAGTGCTGACTGTGTGGTGGAGGATCATCTGTTTTTTGAAAATGTTCATGTCTTTTCCTGATTTCCTTGTTCTGTCATCATTGTAGCACGAAATGAGAGTGGCGTCAATGATGACGCCGACGGGCGTTCTCTCAATCTTTGGAAACGATCACTCTGAGAAAATAATCATTAGCATTTATCAGAGCGAGCCATTGTCATGAATGACACACGCAGCGTGGCACGGGACACCGATGTTTGATGACGCGCCGCACTGTCTACCCGCAAAAAAACGCCCACATAAAGTGAGCGTTTTTTTGTTATGGAAAATCCGATAATTGCGTGCTTCTTAGATATCAAGATAAGTAGTTCTGTTCAATACCTCATAGATATCGTAGTCACGAGACTTAGCCATGATGCTGCCATCATTCCAGTTAGGCTCTGTGTAACCCTTAACACGAACAAACTTAGCACCTACATAACTACCCTTGATGTAGAAGTACGGGAAGCCCTCAGTATGGTATTCAGGCTTCAAGAATGTGCCGTTGCCGTTCTCATCCCAAACCCACAGAGAGATATAAGAACCGAATTTCGACTCTACGCTGGAAAAGAACGAAGCGTTGCCGTACACTGCGCTGGCACCAACAGTCTGAGTGTCAACAGTTGCAGCGGAAGCGGAAGCCATGCTGACAGCTGCTACGGAGCAGGTCATCACTGCTGCGGCTACGAGACTCATGATTCTGGTTTTGATAGAAGTCTTTTTCATTTTTCATTTCTCCTTTTTGTCATAAAAAACATTTTTTGTTTTTGTTACTCTTGTTTGAGTACGTGCCTATGATACACCCGAAAACGGAAAAAGTCAATGCAGTTTTGCAAAGTTTTTCCGAATCAGAGTATTGTTTATAATGTATAAATGCAGTGCTGAATAACTGTGCAGAATAACGAACGAAATGTACCTATATCCAAAACAGAACGATATTACTCCTTCAAAATGACGTCTCTCGGAGCGAGCCATTGTCATGAATGACACACGCAGCGTGGCACGGGACACCGATGTTTGACGACACACCGCGCTGTCTACCCGTAAATTAAATACCCGTAAATTAAATAAATAAAAGGAACGGCGGCGCCGTCCCTTGATTGATATTTTGGAAATGGTTTGATCCCGCCGTTGATGAACGTTGCGGTTAGCGCAAACAATTAAAAGGCGGAGAAAGCGCCCACAGCGCTTGGTTTATCTCTGATGGAGAGGCGTGTATTCTTTTGGAGTGGAAATACTCATGTAGGCGGGGCGGATAATCTTGCCCGCGTTGATCAGTTCTTCCATCCGGTGCGCGCTCCAACCGGCAATTCTTGCAGTCGCAAAGAGCGGCGTATACAGCTCGCAGGGGATTTTGAGCATGCTGTAGAGCAAGCCGCTGTAGAAGTCAACGTTAGAGGCAACGCCTTTATAGATACGGCGTTTTTTGCCGATGACCTGCGGCGCCAGACGCTCTACCTTGGCGTATAGATCAAATTCTTTGTTGTATCCCTCGGCGTCGGCAAGCTTTTTGACCGCGCCCTTGAGAATGACCTGACGCGGGTCGGAAATGGTGTAGACCGCGTGTCCCATGCCGTAAATCAGACCCTTGTGGTCAAATGCCTTTTTGTCGAGCAGTTTTTCGAGGTAGGCAGAAATTTCGTCTTCGTCGTCCCAGTCACGGATAACCGATTTCAAATTCTCAAACATTTCGAATACTTTGACGTTTGCGCCGCCGTGCTTTGGTCCCTTGAGAGAAGACAGCGCCGCCGCAATAGCAGAGTATGTATCCGTGCCGGAGGAGGTGACAACGTGCGTGGTAAAGGTGGAGTTATTACCGCCGCCGTGTTCCATGTGCAGAATCAGCGCCATGTCGAGAACCTTTGCCTCCAAATCGGTATAGTTTCTGTCGGGACGAAGCAGCGAGAGGATGACTTCTGCGGTGGACATGGTTGGCTCCGCTCGGTGGATGTACAGGCTCTTGTCGCGCAGATAGTGGTTAAACGAATGGTATCCGTAGACACTGAGCATCGGGAATACCGAAATCAGTTGGATGCACTGGCGCAAAACATTGTTGATGGATGTGTCGTTGGGGTTTTTATCATAGCAGAACAGCGTGAGAACCGACCGCGCAATAGAGTTCATCATATCCTCGCTCGGCGCTTTCAAAATAACGTCGCGCACAAAGTTCTGCGGCAGGGTGCGGTACTGCACCAGCAAAGTTTTGAAGTTTAGGAGCTGCTCTTTGTTGGGCATTTCACCGAAAAGCAGCAAATAGACAACTTCCTCAAAACCGAAGCGGTCGTCGTTGAGAATGCCGTTCACAATACTGTTCACGTTATAGCCTCTGTAGTACAGCTCACCGTCACAGGGAACAAGCTTGCCGTCGACCACTTTGTTTTGTTTGATGGTCGAAATATCGGTCAGTCCGGTCAAAACGCCTTTACCGTCCAGATCGCGCAGACCTCTTTTGACATCGAATTTGTTGTAGAGAGCGGGATCGATCATTGAGCTCGCTTTCATCTTTTCCGCCAAAAAATTGATCTCAGGGGTGTTTTCAGAATAATTCCATATTGTATCCACTGTAGAATCACTCCCTTTCACTTTGATTAAAGATCTCGGCGCCTGTTCTGTGTATTTTGGCACGTCGACCGCCAAATGATAAAGAAAGGCACGTGCCGAGGGTGCTTTGAAACCTCATTATACCATTTTTTTCGGAAAAATGCAAGTTTTTATTCTTTAGACAGAACGGAAGTGATTTCGCTGACATACATCCTGTGGTAGTCGTCGCCGTTGTAGTTCTGTTTGACAAAACCTTCGACAATGCAGTCCTCGCGCATATGCTGCACGTAGAGCTTTTTGCAAATCAGCACCAGACGCGCTTCGGCAAAGTACGGCACACCGTCCTCCGTAAAGGCAGGGGTCAACCCGGTTTCCTGTACCTTATCGACGTCTCTGCCGCTGTGTGAGCCGCAATAGCTCAGCGGTTTTCGGAAGCTTTCGTCAAAGAAACTCATCGAAAAGCAGCCGTTTTCCTCCATAAAACCAAAGGTGTACCGTTGCGGACGGATAAAGGTGAAGGTTACGGGTTTGTTCCACATAATACCCGTGCCGCCCCAGCTGACCGTCATGGTGTTGAAGCGGTTGCGGTCGCCGGCGGTGACCAGCGCCCAGTCTTTTCCGATCAGCGTAAAGGGATTGTCTGTGATAGCGCTTGGGCTGATGATTTTGAATTTGGGCATATATATCCAACCTTTCTTTACCATTCTTTACCATATAGTATAGCAGAAATCTGAATATTATTCAATAGTTTGCCGATGAATATTCATGAATATGAATATTATATGCAAAAAAATGTATATTTTCTTTTCGGATTCGGAGTGCCGGTGTGCGGATAAGCGTGTAAACTCTCCGAAAACCAACTGTTTTTTGCTCGATTTATGGGATGGTTCACTAGCAAATAACGCATTTTTTATACAAAAGTGAAAATGTTGCATAAATATTCAGAAAAGGCTTGATTTTTCCAAAATAGGGAGTATAATGTAGTAGTAAAATGAAATTAACGGAGGAATACATGATGGCTGACAATAAAGTGAAAAAAGTGGTTTTGGCATATTCGGGAGGTTTGGATACGTCTATTATCATTCCGTGGCTGAAAGAAAATTACGATAACTGCGAGGTCATTGCGGTTTCGGGAAATGTCGGTCAGGGTACCGAGCTCGACGGTCTGGAAGAAAAGGCGATCAAAACCGGCGCGTCCAAGCTCTATATCGAGGATTTGAACAAAGAATTTGTGGAGGAATATGTATTCCCTACCATCAAGGCAGGCGCGGTCTATGAGGGCAAGTACCTCCTCGGCACTTCCTTTGCGCGCCCCATTATCGCAAAGAGGATTGTGGAGATCGCCAAGGCAGAGGGCGCGGATGCGATTTGCCACGGCTGCACGGGTAAGGGTAACGATCAGGTGCGTTTTGAGCTGGCGATCAAGGCTTACGCACCCGATATGAAGATCATCGCTCCGTGGAGAACATGGGAGTTCAAGTCCCGTGAGGAAGAAATCGTTTACGCGGAGGAGAAAAACATTCCGCTCAAGATTAACAGAGAAACCAACTACTCCAAGGACAAGAACCTCTGGCACCTTAGTCACGAGGGTCTGGATCTGGAGGATCCCGCCAACGAGCCGATGTACAATCAGGAAGGCTTCCTCGAGATGGGCGTATCTCCCGAGCAGGCGCCCGACAAGCCCGAGTACGTGACCATCTCCTTTGAGAAGGGTATTCCCGTCAAGCTCAACGGCGAAGCCGTCGACGGAGTGACCATGATCGAAAAGCTCAACGAAATCGGCGGACGCAACGGCGTGGGTATTACGGATATTGTGGAGAATCGTTTGGTCGGCATGAAGGCGCGCGGCGTCTACGAAACACCCGGCGGCACCGTGCTCTATGCGGCGCATGCAAAGCTGGAGGAAATCTGTCTTGACAAGGATACGCTGCACTATAAGCAGAACCTTGCCAATACCTTTGCCGATTTAGTTTACGACGGCAAGTGGTACACACCGCTGCGCGAGGCGATGTCCGCTTTTGTCGACAGCACGCAGGAGTATGTTACCGGTGACGTGAAGCTCAAGCTTTACAAGGGCAATATCATTGATGCAGGCGTGATCAGTCCGTATTCTCTCTACGATGAGGAGATCGCCACCTTTGACGAGGACGAGGTTTACGATCAGAACGACAGCGCAGGTTTCATCAATCTGTTCGGCTTGCCGATCAAGGTACGTGCGAAAAAGGGTCTCATCAAATAGTTCATATTAACGAAATTCATGTAACAACAAGCATTCATTCGGGCAGGGTGAAATCACCCTGCCCATAAAGTGTTTATATGAGGGTATCACAACGCCCTCCCACATACGGAGGTACGCTATGCAGCTTTGGAAAGGCAGATTCAAAAAAGAGCTTTCAAAAACCACCAATGATTTTAACAGCTCTATTTCATTTGACAGCCGCATGTTTCGCGAGGATATCGAGGGCAGTATCGCCCATGCGACCATGCTCGGCAAATGCGGTATCATCACCGAGGAGAGCGCTCGGGATATCGTGCAGGGCTTGCGGGGGATCCTTGCCGATATCGAGAGCGGCGCGCTGTCGATGGAGCCGGAGGCGGAGGATATCCATACCTTCATTGAGGGCGAGCTGACCCGCCGTATCGGCGACAACGGCAAACGCCTGCATACGTCGCGCAGCCGCAACGATCAGGTGGCGCTTGATATAAAGCTTTATCTCAAAAAGGAAGTTGTCAGCGTCAAAAAGCTTGTGGTTGACTTGATCAAAGTCATTGCCGGCAAGGCGGAGGAGTATGCCGATACCGTCATGCCGGGTTATACGCATCTGCAGCGCGCCCAGCCAATTACCTTTGGGCATCATCTGCTTGCCTACGGCGAAATGCTTCTGCGCGACGTGTCGCGTTTGGAGGACTGCCTGAAAAGAATGGATGAAATGCCGCTTGGTTCCTGTGCACTGGCAGGAACCACCTATCCGATCGACCGAACGGTTACCGCCGGATTGCTCGGTTTTGAGCGCGTGACCAACAATTCGCTCGACGGCGTATCCGACCGGGATTTTTGCATCGAGTTTGCGTCGGTGCTCTCGATCATCATGGTGCATCTCAGCCGCTTTTCCGAGGAGATCATCATGTGGTGCAGCTGGGAATTTAAGTTTGTCGAATTGGATGACGCGTTTTCTACGGGTTCGTCCATCATGCCGCAGAAAAAGAATCCCGATATCGCCGAGCTGGTGCGCGGCAAAAGCGGACGTGTCTTTGGCGACACCATGACGCTGCTCACTGTCATGAAGGGAATCGCTCTTGCCTACAACAAGGATATGCAGGAGGATAAGGAGGCGATCTTTGATGCGGTCGATACCGTCAGGATGTGCCTGACGGCCTTCACGCCCATGCTGGATACCATGCGTGTTTTGCCGCAGAATATGAGAAAAGCGGCGGCAGGCGGATTTATTAACGCCACGGACTGCGCGGATTGGCTGACAAAAAACGGCGTGCCGTTCCGCGACGCGTATAAGGCGACGGGAGAGCTTGTCGCGCGGTGTATGGAATTGGGCGTTGATCTGGAGAGTTTGCCTATAGAGGAATACCAAGCTGTCTGCGGTGTGTTTACCGAGGACGTTTACCACGCGATTTCGCTCGAAAAATGCGTGTCGCAGCGCACGGCGTTCGGAGGTCCCGCCCCCGAGTTGGTCAGGGCGCAGGCTGCACGGGTAAAAGAAATTGCGGAGACATTATAAAGGCGCTGCCAAAAAGAAAAAGGATGGATGATCATGATAAAAGCAGGAATTGTCGGGGCGACAGGTTATGCAGGCGCGGAGCTGGTGCGTCTGCTCTATGCGCATCCCGAAGCGGAGGTGCGCGCTGTCAGCTCGGTTTCCTTTGAGGGGCAGAAGCTCAGCGACGTTTATCCCGCGTACAGCAGTCTGAACGATATGGTTTGCGAAAATCAGAATACGGTTGTAGAAACATGCGACGTCGTCTTTGCGGCGCTGCCGCACGGACTCTCGCAGGAGCTGGCGGCGCAGTGTATGGTCGCAGGCAAGGCGTTTATCGACCTCGGCGCGGATTTTCGCCTTGAGAGTGAGGACGCCTATACCGAATGGTACGGTGGCACGTTTTTGGACAAGGAGCTTCACGCGCAGAGCGTGTATGGATTGCCCGAGCTGTTCCGCGATACCATCAAGGGCAAAAAGCTGATTGCCAATCCCGGCTGCTACACCACCTGTTCACCGCTCGCGATTGCGCCGGCGATTATCAACGGGTTGGTCAGCACCAAGGGGATTATTTGCGACTGCAAAAGCGGTGTGACCGGCGCAGGCAGAAAGCCTGCACAGGGAAGCCACTTCCCGGAGCTCAACGAGGGCTTTCATGCGTATAAGGTTGCGTCTCATCGCCATACGCCCGAGATAGAACAGACGCTTTCCAGACTCAGCGGCGAGCGTGTAACGGTGACCTTTGTGCCCCATTTGTTACCCGTTAACCGTGGCATCCTCGCGACGGTCTATGCCGATATCAAGGACGGCGTTACATTTGAAAAAATCCGTGAAGCGTATGAGGTGTGCTACGGGGACGAATTTTTCGTGAGGCTGCTCGGGGACGGCAAGTGTGCCGATATCCATAACGTCCGTTACTCCAACTTCTGCGATATTTCGCTTCACTTTGACAAACGCGCAGGTAAGCTCATTGCCTGTGCTGCGATTGATAATATGGTCAAGGGAGCGGCAGGTCAGGCGATTCAGAATATGAATATTATCTTCGGTCTGGACGAAAAGACGGGTCTTGTCATCGTTCCGCCCGCATTTTAAGGAAATAACCGTATGAAACACTATACCTTTATCAACGGCTCCGTGACCTCTCCGCTCGGGTTTACTGCGAACGGTGTGATCGCGGGTGTGAAGCCGCAGAATACCACCAAGCGAGATCTGGCGATGATTGTCTGTGAAAAGCCGTGTGCTGCCGCCGCCATCTTCACGAAGAACCGCGTCCGGTCCGATACCATCGCCGTCACACAGCAGCATCTGCAAAACGGTACCGCGCAGGCGGTGATCGTTAATTCGGGCAATGCCAACGCCTGTAATCCGGACGGCCGCGAAAAGGCGGAGCGGATGTGCGCCCTGGCGGCGGAGGCTCTGGGTATTTCCGCAGACGATGTGATCGTCGCTTCCACGGGCGTCATCGGTCAGGTTTTGCCGATCGAACCGATCGAAAAAGGCGTGAGCGCGCTGAAGCATATTCTTTCGGCGGACGGCGGTACCAACGCTGCCGAAGCGATCATGACTACGGATACGGTCAAAAAGGAGTGGGCGCTACAGCTTACCCTCGGCGGCAAAACCGTTACGATCGGCGGTATTGCCAAGGGCAGCGGCATGATCCATATTAATATGGGTACGACGCTTTCTTTTGTGACGACCGACGCGGCTATTTCTGCCGCTATGCTGCACGAGGCGCTGGTCGAAGCAGCAGACGTGAGCTATAATATGGTCAGTGTTGACGGCGACACCTCTACCAACGACATGCTCGCCGTCATGGCGTCCGGTTTGGCAGGCAACGAGGAGATCACAGAGAAAAATGCCGATTACGCACTCTTTCTCGAAGCCCTGACCGCCTCCTTCCGCTCCGTGGCAAAAAAACTCGCCGCCGACGGCGAGGGTGCAACCAAGCTGGTTATTTGCAGGGTCAGCGGAGCGGCGGATTTGCAGGCGGCAAGAACCGTTGCCAAAAGCGTGGTTTGCTCCAGTCTGGTCAAGGCGGCGATGTTTGGTGCGGACGCAAACTGCGGCAGAATTCTCTGTGCCGTCGGTTACAGCGGCGCCGAGGTTGACGTCCAAAAAATCGACGTGTCCTACCGCTCGGCAAAAGGAGAGATCCTTGTTTGCAGAAACGGTATGGGATTGGCTTTTGACGAGGTTCATGCCAAGGAGATTCTGTTGGAAAAAGAAATTGACATCCTGATCCGTCTCGGCGACGGCGAAGCAGAGGCTGAGGCGTACGGCTGTGATTTGACATACGATTATGTTAAAATTAACGGCGATTACAGAACGTGATCCGGAGCAGAGGGCTGAAATCGGTTCTCAACGCCGAAAGAAATGGAGATATACAACATGGATAACGCAAAACGGGCAGAGGTGCTGATTCAGGCGATGCCCTATATCAAAAAATTCGCGGGAGAAACGATTGTCGTCAAGTACGGAGGCAATGCGATGATAAACGAGAGCCTGAAAGCGGCGGTCATGAGCGATTTGGCGCTCATGCAGCTCGTTGGGATCAGCGTGGTGCTGGTGCACGGCGGCGGTCCCGAGATCAACGCCATGCTCGATGCGGTGGGCAAGGAAAGCGTTTTTCGGGACGGTATGCGCGTTACGGATCAGGAGACGATGGATATTGTGCAGATGGTGCTCGCCGGCAAGGTTAACAAGAGCCTGGTTCAGCTTTTTGAGCATCACGGTGGTAAGGCGCTGGGAATGTGCGGTCTCGATGGCAGACTGTTGATGGCGGATAAGCTGACCGGGGTGCATGATCTCGGCTATGTCGGCGAGATCCGTGCGGTCAATCCCGAGCCGCTGCGTATGGTGATGAATGACGGCTATATTCCGATTGTCGCCACCGTGGCAGGCGGATATGACGGAAAGGTCTACAATATCAACGCCGACCTCGCCGCAGCGCAAATTGCCGCAAAGCTGCGCGCCAAAAAACTGATTCTGATGACAGATATCCGTGGTCTGCTCCGCGACGTTAACGACGAAAAATCCCTTATTCCCGTGGTCAATGTCAGCGAGGTTCCCATGCTCAAGCGCGACGGCATTATCAAGGGCGGTATGATCCCCAAAATCGACTGCTGTGTCGAGGCGGTGCGCAGCGGCGTCAGCCGCGCCCATATCATCGACGGCAGACTGGAGCATTCGATCATCCTGGAGCTGTTCAGCGACGAGGGTATCGGAACCATGTTTTATCAACTGTAAAGGAAAACGCTTATGACGATACGTCCGATGACAATAGAAGATTATGAGGAAGTGTTCGCGATGTGGCGGATCACGACCAGACGTGCCCTTTCAAAGGCGGATGAAAAGTCGCAGATTGAGCGCTATCTGCAGCGCAACGAGGGGATGAGTCAGGTTGCCGTGATCGACGGCAGGATCGTCGGAACGGTTCTTGCCGGTCACGACGGCAGGCGCGGTTTGATCCACCATATGGCGGTGCTGCCGGCATATCGCCGCAGACATATCGGACACAAGCTCGCCGAAAAAGCGATCGAACAAATCACTGCCGACGGCATTGACAAAACACATATCTTCTGCTACCAAAATAATGAAACAGGACAGCGGTTTTGGAGCGATTTTGGTTTTGTCAAAAGAGACGACGTATATGTATTTTCCTATGAGAATAAGCGGAAATAAAATGCAGCGGCAGAACAGCGGCGGAAGAGCCGCTGTCACGGCTGCACAGAGAAAGGGTATTTCAAAATGAACGAACACAGGTCGGGCAGCACAAAAGCGCTCGATAATCAGTATATCATGCACACCTACGGCCGCTACGACGTGGTTTTGACCCGCGGCAAGGGTGTGACAGCCTATGACGAGGACGGCAAAGCGTATCTGGATGTTTCCTCGGGTATCGGCGTTAACAGTCTCGGATACTGCGACGAGGGCTGGGTTGCTGCGGTGACAAAGCAGGCGGCGACCATGCAGCATATGTCCAACTATTTTTTCAGTCCGCAGGCAAGCGTACTCGCAGAAAAGCTCTGCACCCTTACGGGTATGGCAAAGGTTTGCTTTGGCAACAGTGGTGCGGAGGCGAATGAGTGCGCTATCAAAATCGCGCGTAAGTACAGCTTTGACAAGTACGGCGCGGACAGAAACGAAATCATTACGCTGCGCGATTCGTTTCATGGGAGAACCGTCACCACTCTCTCCGCAACGGGGCAGGATGTGTTCCACAACTTCTTTTTCCCGTTTACGGAAGGTTTTTCTCATGTGACGGCAGGTGATATGCAATGCCTCGAAGAAGCTGTCAGTGACAAAACCTGCGCGGTCATGCTCGAGCTGATTCAGGGCGAAGGCGGCGTGAATATTCTGGACAAGGGCTACGTGAGGGCGCTTTTTGAATTTTGCGCGGCACGGGATATCCTTGTGATCGTCGACGAGGTGCAGACAGGCGTAGGTCGTACGGGAAGGCTATTTGCGTTTGAGCACTACGGTGTGCAACCCGATTTGGTGACAGCGGCAAAGGGGCTCGGCGGCGGACTGCCGATCGGCGTTTGCTTGTGCAGCGAAAAGCTTGCCGGCGTCATGACGCCCTCTACTCACGGAACCACCTTCGGCGCGAACCCCGTCGTTTGTGCGGGCGCCAACTATGTGCTCGATACTGTGGCGAATGAAGCGTTTTTGAACGCGGTAGAAGAACGGGGCGCGTATTTGGAGAAGCTGCTTCGCGCGCTGCCTGCGGTGAAAAACGTGCGCCGCATGGGATTGATGGTTGGTATTGAGGTTGACGGAGACGCGCATGACATCGCCGTAAAATGCGTCGAAAATGGTTTGCTGATTATTACGGCGAAGAATTTGCTCAGAATGCTGCCGCCGCTCACGATCACCCGTGAGGAATTGGCGAACGCGGTCAGTATATTAAAGTCCACTTTGAAGGAGTGTCCATAAATGAAACATCTGTTAAAGCTCGAAGATTGGTCTGCTGAGGAGATCATCCGTACCCTGAATCTTGCTGACCAGCTCAAATACGAGCAAAAGCACGGCATTGAACATAAGCTGCTGCAGGGCAAAACTCTCGGCATGATTTTTGAAAAATCCAGTACCCGTACACGCGTGTCCTTTGAAGTGGGTATGACGCAGCTCGGCGGCTATCCGCTTTTCCTCAGTTCCAACGATCTGCAGATCGGCAGGGGAGAACCGGTTCAGGATACTGCGCGCGTGCTCTCGCGCTTTGTGGACGCGATTATGATTCGAACCTTCGCGCAGAGCGAGGTGGAGGCGCTTGCCGAGTATGGTTCCATTCCGATCATCAACGGTCTGACGGATTATTGTCATCCCTGTCAGGTGCTTGCCGACCTGATGACCATTCGCGAGTTCAAGGGTAAGCTCGAGGGTCTGAAGATGTGTTTTATCGGCGACGGCAACAATATGATGAATTCACTGATCGTTGGCGCGCTCCGTACCGGAATGAGCTTTTCGGCAGCGTGTCCGGCAGATTATATGCCGACCGGGCATATTATGGAATTCGGCAAAGCGTACGGTGATAAATTTGAGATCACCACCGATTGGAAGCAGGCGGCACAGGATGCCGACGTGTTGGTGACCGACGTGTGGGCGTCTATGGGTCAGGAGGAAGAAAAAAAGATTCGCGAGGCAGCCTTTGCTGGGTATCAAATCAATGATGAGCTGCTGTCTGTTGCCGGGGCGGACTGTATGGTGCTCCACTGCCTGCCTGCGCACCGCGGCGAGGAGATTACCGCCGAGGTATTTGAGGCGCACGCCGACGAGATCTTTGAGGAAGCGGAAAACCGCCTCCATGCGCAAAAAGCGGTACTCGTTGAGTGTCTGCTGAACCGCAAAGCGGAATAATACAATAGTTTTTCGCCGGGGCGGTTTGTCTGCCCCGGTATTTGACGGTAACCACCCGCAGGGTATGCTGAAATGCAATAAATGTATCGAAAGGATTGAGTGCTGTGCAGAAAATCGTTGAATGGGTGAAAAAGCATTGGGATGTGATCAGCTATTTATTCTTTGGCGGTTGTACTACCGTTGTGAACTGGGTATCTTACTATTTGCTTTTTAATGTGTTCCATGTCAGTAATATCGTTTCTACAGCGATCGCGTGGCTGCTGGCGGTTATTTTCGCTTTCATTACCAATAAGCTCTGGGTTTTCAACAGCAAGTCCTTTGACCGAAAAACGCTTGTGCATGAGATTTGGACGTTTTTTACTGCGCGCGTGCTCACGGGTTTGATAGACGTCGGTATCATGTTCCTGACGGTAGATGTTTGGGGTATGAACACGCCGTTTTGGTCAACGTTCTGGAAGATTGTTTCCAACGTGATCATCGTCATCCTCAACTATGCGCTCAGCAAGCTGATCATTTTCCGCAAACAAGGCGAAAAACAGAAGGAAAAATAAAAATCAGAAAAAATTTGTAAAAAAGCCTTGACTTTCTGCATTCACTGTGCTATAATCTATATTGTTGAGAGACGATAGTTGGTATTGATGACGCAGGGGGTCCACCCGTTCCCATACCGAACACGGAAGTTAAGCCCTGTAGTGCCGAAAATAGTTGCCTGGCGACGGGTTGTGAAAATAGGAAGATGCCAACATCAAAAAGTGTCCACCCAGTAGGGTGGGCGTTTTTTATTGTATATGAAATTGTCTGTCTCTGCCGTCGAAAATCCTGCTGTTTCGAACGTCGCTTCGACAGGCGGAAAAACGTGCCCGGCGGCGCGTGTTTGTGGAGGTATATAAATGGATACGCTGTGGTTTGACAACCATCCCTCCGTGTGGGAATACTTTCAGCAATGTCGTTTGCCGGTTGTGCTGTATGGCATGGGGAACGGCGCAGATAAGGTGTTTGCCGCCTTTGAGCAGTACGGTATTGCGGTTGCGGCAGTGATGGCGAGTGATGATTTCGTCCGCGGTCAGTGCTTCCACGGATTTCGAGTCAAAACATGCGGTGAGGTTGAGGCGGAATTCGGTGAATTTGTCGTCGCACTTTGTTTTGCCAGTCAGTTGCCCGGTGTTATGGAGCAGATACGCCGTGTTGCCGCTGCACACAAGACGCTGTGCCCGGCAGTGCCCGTCTTTGGAGACAGGTTGTTTGACAAGTCGTTTATCCGGGAACATACAACAGAGATGCAAACCGCCCGTGGATTGTTGGCGGACAGTTTTTCGGGAAAGGTCTATGAACATGTTTTGCGGTTTTACCATACGGGAGAGTTGTCTCTGCTCGATGAAATAACGACGGATAGGGACGAAGCCTTTGGCTTGCTCGATCTGGGAGATAACGAGGTATATGTTGATCTCGGCGCGTATAACGGCGACACCATCGACGAATTTTTGCATTATACCGGTGGAAGTTATCGCAAAATCATTGCGCTGGAACCGAATGATAAAAATTTTGCGAAGCTTAGGGTGCACTGCGCCGGTATTATGGATCGTGTGGAGCTGTGGCAGCTTGGCGCGTGGAAGGAAAACACGGTGTTATATTTCAACAACAAGGCAGGGCGCAATTCCGCGATTGCCGCACAGGGAACCGCAACGCGTGTCGCGGCAGTGGACACGTTGCTGTGCGGTATCCGTGCAGGCTATGTCAAAGCGGACGTCGAGGGGGCAGATTACGAAACGCTGCTCGGGCTGCGGCGCACGCTGCGTGATCGACCAAAGCTCAATTTTTCTGCATATCATCGTTTTGAGGATATTTTTCGTCTGCCGTTGTTGATTCGCAAACTGAACCCCGGTTATCGCATGTATCTGCGTCACCATCCATACTACCCTGCGTGGGATACCAATTTGTACTGTGTTTGACAGAAAAAAAGAGAGGAATGCACATAAAGCATCCTCTTTTTTTTATGTATTTTTTTGTGCAGATAGAGCGGTGCGTCGTCACATGCCGACGTTCGGTGTCTGAATGTATGTCGGGAAACGCTTATTCGTCATCAAGCAGTCTGTTGACGCGGTCGTTCAGATTTTTGTCTATTTCGGAAGTGTAGCGCGCCATAAATGCGTCATCCTCTCTGCCGGATGTATTTTTTGCGATGCGTTCGGAAGATATGTAGTGCTTGTCCTCTGCGTTTTGAGGATGGCGTCTTTTTTCCGTATGTATGCGCTGCGGATTGCGGTTGGCTGCGCGCTGCGGTTCGCGGGTATGGTGTTGTTTTTCGCGCTCACGTTCATCATGACGTTTTGCCTGTAAAAGCATTTCCTCCGCCGCTTGTTTTTCTTTCTTTTCACGTTTGCGGCGTTCGTCTCCAAATGCGAGGTCACCGAGAAAGAGACCGAAGATACCGGCGATCAGATAAACAACCAGAAGAATAATATTGGTTACGTTTGAAAATCCGCCCGCGTAAATCATCATGGTAAAGAGAAACGCGATCGGTGCGATCAGTGCAAAAAGAAAATCCAGTCCGTGTTTGGAGCAATAAAATGCAGAGCAGGCGACCTGTGTAACCAGAAAAATAAAGTAGTACGCGACCGACGAAAAATTATTTATCCCCGGAATCAAAAATATCAGCGGCACCAACAGGTAGACACCGAAAATGATGACTGCGTAGGGCAAGTATTTTTTTATCATACCGTTCATAAGTTACCCCCAACTTTCAAAATTATAAATGATACATATTTATTATACATTATTTTTTCTAAAAATCAAGACACTTGAAAATTTCGTTGACTTTGCGGGTAAAATAGACTAAAATAAAAAAAGAATCATTAGTGAGAGGTGAAATCTGAATGGATGCTGACGGAAATTTAAGCGTTGTCCCCCGACGAAGCCGGCATGAATGCGTGACAGCGTTCATTCTTCGCCTTTGGACACTTCTTTCCACGATGCGGTTATGGAGGAGGAAAGACAATGATTCAGGTGAACGTAACTCTTACGGAAACCATTCGGGTGCTGCTTGACGAAAAGAAATACAGTACCCTTCGTGATATCCTGATCACCATGAAGCCGTTCGATATTGCGGCGGTATTTGAGGAACTTCAGGATGAGAAAACCCCGATTTTGTTCCGGATCCTGCCAAAGGAGCTGGCGGCGGATTCCTTTGTTGAAATGGATGAGGAAACGCAGGAGTTTTTGATCCACGGTTTCAGCGACAGTGAGCTCAAAGAGATCGTGGACGAGCTCTTTGTCGACGACGCCGTGGATTTGATTGAGGAAATGCCCGCCAATGTGGTCAAACGTATTTTGCGTCAGGCGGACAAGGAAACCAGACGGCAGATCAACGAACTCTTAAAATACCCCGAAGACAGCGCCGGCTCGATTATGACGACTGAGTTTATCTCTCTGCGTCCCGACATGACCGCCGAAATGGCCATCAAACGCATTCGGCGTACCGGCGTTGACAAAGAGACTATCTATACCTGCTATGTCAATGATGAAAACAATCGGCTGATCGGCATTACTACCGTCAAGGATCTTCTGCTGGCGGAGGATGACGCGTCCGTCAGAGATTTGATGGAAGAAAACGTTATTTCCGTTCATACCCTCGACGATCAGGAGGAGGTTGCGCGGATCTTTTCGGACTACGATTTTCTGGCGCTTCCGGTGGTGGACAATGAGCAGCGCATTGTCGGGATTGTTACGATCGACGACGCGATTGACGTTATCCGCGAGGAGGCAACCGAGGATATAGAGAAAATGGCGGCGGTTTTGCCTTCCGACAAGCCCTACATGCGCACCAGTGTGCTGGGCATCTACAAAAAGCGCGTGCCGTGGCTGTTGGTGCTGATGCTCTCGGCGACCTTTACCAGCACGATCATTTCGTCTTTTGACGCCATGCTCGCGAGCGTGATTATTCTTTCGTCGTTTATTCCTATGATCACGGGATCGGGCGGAAACGCAGGTTCGCAGGCGTCGGTGTCGGTCATCCGTGCGCTTTCGCTGGGTGAGATAGAATTCAAAAGCATGTTTAAGGTATTGTGGAAGGAGTTGCGCGTGGCAGCGCTCTGCGGACTGACGCTGGCGACGGCAAATTTTATCAAGTTGATTTTCTTTGATTTGCGCGGTTATGATAATGCGGTGATCATTGCATTGGTGGTGTCGCTGACGTTGGTAGGCACGATTATCATGGCGAAGATTGTGGGTTCCGGTTTGCCGCTTCTCTCAAGTAAGATTGGTCTGGATCCGGCCGTGATGGCGAATCCGCTGATTTCCACGGTTTGCGACTCGCTTTCCCTGTTGATTTATTTTGGCGTTGCGTCCCTGCTGTTGGGGCTGTAGATTTACACGCAAGACCGGCGCATATTGCCGTTTCGCGGCCATGTGGTTGCGCCGGCTGAACGGATATAAAAAAGAGGGTCTGCCGTCAATCGGAAGATTGGCGGCAGATCTTTTTTGATCATATGGTTTTAATGCATCGTTTGAAGGTTTCGAGCACATACCACGCATCGTCATTGGTGAGGGTGGTGTTCAGCGGAATAGAGAGCTGGTTTTTGTGCATGTTATAGGCGTTGGGAAAGTCGATGATGCGGAAGCCTTTGTTGCTGTATGCCGAAAGCAGGGGGAGCGGTTTGAAGTGCACGTTGCACATGACGCCGTTTTCTGCCATCATGTTGTAAAATTTGTTGCGGTACTCGTCGTCCCTGCCGATGAAGCGGACGAAGTAGAGGTGACCGCTGCTGCGGTGATGTTCGTCGCAGTGATTGAGCACCTGGACCGGCAAATCCTTTAGTTCTTCGTTATAGAGCCGGATCAGCTCATGACGCCTGTCGAGAATCTTGTCGTAACGCGACAGCTGCGCGACGCCCAGAGCTGCCAACACGTCGGGCATATTGCACTTATACTGCGTATCCACTACATCGTATTCCCATGACGCGACCTTATTTTTGGTGTAGGCGTCTTTGGTTTGACCGTGGAGAGAGAGAAGCATGTACTGCTTGTACATCCACTCCTCGTCAATCGCCTCGTGCGCGCGGTGAACCGCCGCGCCGCCCTCGGCAGTGGTCATATTCTTAACGGCATGGAAGCTAAAATTGGTGAAATCCGCGATTTCGCCGCACATTTTACCATCACGTTTTGCGCCGAAGGCATGGGCGCCGTCGGAAATAACAAAGATTCTGCCGAATTTTTCCTGCAGTTCATTTTTGGGCTCAAATACGCGTTTTTGGCGTTCGACAGCTTCGTAAATGCGGTCATAATTGCAAATAATGCCTGCCAGGTCAACGGCAATAATCGCCTTGGTATTGTGATTGATGGCATCTTCCATCTTTTCATAGTCCATCTCATAGCTGCCGCTTTTGCAGTCGATCATGACGGGCTTGGCGCCGACGTGATAGACAATGGACGCTGTAGCTGTATATGTGTAGGCAGGAAGAATCACCTCGTCCCCGGGACCGATGCCGAGAATACGAAGGGTCAGTTCTGCGCAGGAGGTCTGAGAGGAAAGGCAAACCGCGCCCGGTGTGTGACAGTAGGCGGCGATCCGGCTTTCAAAGAGCTTCGTTTCGGGACCGGTGGTAATCCAGCCCGATTTGACAACCTTGACGACCTCGTCGATCTCCGCCTGAGAAATATCAGGCGGAGAAAAAGGAATTTTTCTCATTTAAAACACCTTCGTTTGCTGAACAGTGTGTTTGATCATCTGTGAATAGCTGTTGCGTTTGCGTGCAGCGCAAATTGCATACAACTACTACAAATTATACAACAAACCTCGGAGATTGTAAAGTTTTTTTTCTGTATTTCTCGCGCGTCGCCATGCCGCCGCGGATATGCCGCTCGCTTTTGTTTTTTTCCAGCACTTCGCGCACGCCGCTGTATAACGCCGGATTCACGTTGCGCAGACGGCTGGTGACGTCCTTGTGTACCGTGCTTTTACTCACGCCGAAGCGTTTTGCCGTCTCTCTGACGGTGGCGTTATGTTCGATGATATATGCACCCAGCGCCGCCGCGCGTTCCTCAACTGTTTCCATCGCTGTCCTCCCGGCTTTTTTTCATGTATATGCGCGTGGTGGGGTATCTATGCTTTCGGTGCATGCCTGCGTCCGTCTGGTGAAAAAACGGACCGCTTTGTCTGCCGAATTGTGCGGTATTGCCTTTACTTTTTTGTGCAAACATGTTACAATAATACTGTATATTATGAAAAAGAGGTAAGTATATGGAATATCATTTCTCTGACAGGGTTTCTAATCTTAAGCCCAGCGCTATCCGAGAGATTTTTAAGTATGCCTCCGTTCCCGGAATGGTATCGCTTTCCGCCGGCAACCCCTCGCCCGAAGCTTTTCCCGCGAAAGAAATTGCCGAGATCTCTGCGCGCATTCTCGCCGAAAATCCCATCTCCGTCTTGCAGTATAGCGTGACCGAGGGTTACGCACCGCTGCGCGAGCACATGATGACCTATATGCGAGAAAATCACCGTACGGGCAGCGACAATGACGATATTTTGATTACCACGGGCGCACAGCAAATTATGGATCTTTGTACCAAAGCGCTTGTCAACGAGAGAGAGAAGATCATCTGTGAGGCACCGTCCTTTATTGGTTCGCTCAACACCTTTCGCAGCTACAACGCGCGTTTGGTCGGCGTGACCGTGGAGCACGACGGTATGAACATGGAAGAACTGGAAGAAAAGCTCAGGGCCAATCCCGATGTGCGCCTGATTTATACCATCCCGAATTTCCAGAATCCGTCGGGCGTGACGATGAGTCTGGAGAAGCGCCGCAAGCTGTACGCGCTTGCCAAAAAATACGGTGTGCTGATTCTGGAGGATAACCCCTACGGGGATCTGCGCTACAGCGGTGAAAGCCTGCCGAATATCAAGTCCTTTGATACCGACGGTATTGTGATTTACGCAGGTTCCTTCTCCAAGGTGGTTTCGCCCGGCATGCGCGTGGCTTACACCATCGCCCCAAAGCCCGTTTTTCAGAAATTGGTTGTTTGCAAGCAGGGCAATGACGTGCATACCAATATTTGGTCGCAGGTTGTTTGCGATGAATTCGTCACGAAGTATGATTTTAACGCACATTTACAGCGTTTGCGCGATATCTACGCCCAAAAAGCGACGTTTTGTATGGAGCTTCTCGACCAATACTGCGTCCCGAAGATCACCTACCACCGTATCGACGGCGGCTTATTTATCTGGTGCGATCTTCCGGAAAACGCAGATATGCCCGCATTCTGCCGGGAAGCCGTGCAGCACAAGGTCTGCGTGGTTCCGGGCAACGCTTTCCTGACAGACGAGAACGCGGTGAGTCACAGCTTCCGCATCAATTTTTCAACCCCGACCGACGAACAGCTGGAGCAGGGAATCCGGACTCTCGGAGAGCTGATCCAAGCCTATTAAACGGGAACGCTTTCGAAAACAGATTGCTGCCCCGGCTGTAACTCCTTTGCAGCGCTTTTTTACCGAAACGCTTCGTTGTACGTGGGTATGACGTTGTTGTTTTGAAGAATAACAAGGATAAAATCTGCGCCTCCGAACAACAGAAGATGTGGAGAGGCGTTCCGAAACAGTGAGGTAATATAAGATGGAACATACAGAAAAGAAACCGGTCGTTTTCAGTGCGATCCAGCCCAGCGGAACGGTTACATTGGGCAACTATCTCGGCGCTGTGCGCAACTGGGTGAGGATGCAGGATGAATATGACTGCATTTATGCACTTGCCGATTTGCACACCATTACCGTGCGCCAGGAGCCTTCGCAAATGCGCAAAAATATTATCGACGCTTACGCGTCTATCCTCGCCTGCGGAATTGATGTGGACAAAAGTCTCTTTTTTATCCAGAGCCATGTGCCGGCGCACGCACAGCTCGCGTGGATACTCAATTGCTACACGCAGTTCGGAGAGCTTTCGCGCATGACGCAGTTTAAGGACAAATCCAAAAAGCATGCCGATAATATCAATGCGGGACTCTTTACCTATCCTGCGCTGATGGCGGGTGACATTTTGCTCTATCAGGCGGATAAGGTGCCCGTCGGCGCCGACCAGAAACAGCATATTGAGCTGACCTGTGACATTGCCAAGCGCTTCAATGGTATTTACGGCGATGTATTCAAGATTCCCGAGGGCTTCATTCCCCAAAACGGTGCGCGCGTGATGAGCCTGCAAAATCCTCTCAACAAGATGAGCAAATCCGATGAGAATGTTAACGCCTGCATTCATCTGCTCGATCCCCCCGAGGTGATTATGAAGAAGTTCAAGCGCGCCGTCACGGACAGCGAAGCTTGTGTGCGCTATGCCGAGGGCAAGGACGGTGTGAACAACCTGATGACGATTTACGGCGCGGTTACGGGAAAGAATTACGAGGAAATAGAAAATGAATTTGCAGGCAAGGGCTACGGCGACTTCAAAACAGCTGTCGGCGAGGCGGTCGTAGAAGAGCTGCGTCCCATCCGCGAGCGGTATGAGCAGCTGATGAGAGATAAAGCGTATTTGGAAGAGTGCTACCGCAAGGCGGATGAAATCGCTTGCAAAATCAGCAGCCGCACGCTCGGCAAGGTCATGAAAAAGGTAGGATTTCTCAGATGACGGGAGTGGAGCGCAAAATAGCTGAATTTGTTCGCAAATACGCAGTCTGGATCCTCTTTGTGCTTGCAACCGGAGCAGGCGTGCTCCTGCGTGCGGTCGGCATGGATTTTAAGAGCGATGATTTCAACAGCTTTTTGCTCGGCTGGTGGAACATTATTACGGATCAGGATTTTTCGGGACTGTCTCGGCAGGTGGGCAACTACAATATCCCCTATCAGGTGATCATCTTTTTCCTCACCCGAGTCATGGGTGAGGCGCTGCACGCGTATAAGTTGGTTTCTGTTCTGTTTGATTTCGCGCTTGCCGCGGGCGCAGGTCTGTTGGCGGCACAGTATCGCGGAGAACGCTTTTTCCGTTTTGTGCCCGTGATGACATATGCGGTCGTGCTTTGTTCGCTGACGGTTGTGCTTAATTCCGCTTTTTGGGGACAGTGCGACTCCATGTATGTCAGCCTGATTTTGTTTGCGCTTTACTGTACGATGAAGGAGAGGCACATTGCGGCGTTCATTCTGCTCGGCGTGTCGCTGGCGTTTAAGCTGCAGATGATCTTTATTCTTCCGCTGTACCTGTATTACTATGTATCGGTCAAAAAAGTGAGTATTTTGCACTTTTTCCTGATTCCGCTGACAGATATCGTGATGTGTCTGCCCGCCGTTTTCTGCGGCAGACCGATTGCGGATATTATCAATATCTATGTGGGACAGACGGATTACGGCAAGCAGATCCAGATGAACTATCCCAACCTTTACGCCTTTATGTGTGACGGCAGAAAAGTGGAGTATTATTACCTCCTCAAGCCGATGACGATTGTGTTAACAATGGGGATTCTGGCGGCAGGACTGCTGCTGGTGTTGTACAGGAGGGTTGATCTATCCAAGCCCGAAAAGCTGATGATGACGGGAATCTGGACGTCGTTTACCTGTCTGATGTTCCTTTCGTCCATGCACGAGCGCTATTCCTATTTGCTCGACGCGTTGCTGATGGTGTATTTCTTCATGACAAAGAAGCACCCGTTTGTTGCTGTGACGGCTTCGCTCATCAGTCTGCGCGGATACTGTTACTACCTGTTCGGCAATTACGAGGCGCTGACGCTTGCGCAAACCGCTGTTGTAAACACAGCGCTTTATGTGTATGTGACGTTCCTGTTTGTCCGGGAGACGGTGATGGATTTGCCGGTGCTTTGTATGCCGCGGACAAAGAAATAAATACGCTGCCTGCGTACTTCTTTTTCATATTGACATATATGTGTGTCTTTTAGCCATAACAAAACCTCCTGCGGCTGCTTCTTTCATGCTGCCATAGGAGGTTTCTTTATTTATTTTGTTCGTTTTTCGGGGAAGCTGTGTAGGCTTAGTGGCGGGGCTTTTTGTATTCGGCGGGACCAAACGCCAGCATCATCGGAAAGACGTACGGAATAAAAAACATTCCGAGCTTGAACGCAAGACCTTTGCCGAAACAGTTACACATTTTGTTGGCGTGAACCGCTGCCGAGACAAGGGTAAATACAGTGGTAAAAATCAGAAACGCAGTTTCGAACCACAGCGGAAAATCTAAGAAAGCGGCGACAAAGGTTTCAAATGTCCAAATGATCATTTCCAGAATAAACCAGGCATGGTTCATGCCGACGATGTGGTGAGACATAAAGATATTGTAAAACGGTATCAGCGCTTTCCAACCTTTTTCTCCCGCTTTTTCCAGTATTTTCCATTCCGATATGGCGATCTGTATGAGCAATGCCGCGCCTGCCACGGACGTAATGCATATCAGTATTTTATTATCCATTTTCACCTGCTTGTTTATGTGTTAAGACAACAGTACAGTGGCGCCTTAACTGTTTTTTTTCTGCTGTTTGATCTTGTTAATGGTGTCTTTCGCGGAAGAAATCACTTCGCGGTTGCGGATTATGAGGAACAAATCAACGAGAGCTTTTACAATCAGCACGACGCCGCAAATCACCATGGTAAGATCCGCTGTCTGCCATGACAGAATGATGAAGGCCGCTCCGATCAGCACAGAGACAATGCCGGTAACAATAGACAGGGTCTGGCTTTTCATCGGGATGTGATTCCTGCGCGCGGCAACCGCTGTCGCGATATCAGAGATACCGTCGGCAACCATCAGTACGCCGATAAGAATATGAATGGCTGTGATGGTGATATCCGACCAAAAGACAAGAAAGACGGAAGCAATCAAAAGAATGGAATAGAAAATACACAAAACAACTTTTCCTGCTTTGGGTTCTTGCTTTTGTTTGTTTTCCAACATCTGCATGCGTCTGTCCCACTTGCTGTTGGAATTTTTGGATTCCTTATCAAGCACCCGGCTTTTTGACATCAGTTTCTGCCCCTGCACGACAGGATCTTTGTTTCCTTCCATAACGCCGTGCACCAGACTGCCGGCGAGGCTTTTTCCCTTTCCGACCGTTTCGTTTTTGTTTGACAAAACAAAAATAAAGGAGATCAGAGCGTAAAGAGCGACACAGAGCGCCAGCAATCCGGCTGTCCAGCGCAGACCGCCGCGCGGATCCATCACATGGAGAATTCCCGCAAACAGAAAGCATCCCATGTTGACAAGCTTGTTTTTCATAATGATCTGAAAGGCGCCGACACTCCGGTTCAGTAGGCTGCCTAGTTTTTCTTTCACAAAACCACCTCTCACGGAGTCCGTTACGATCTCCGGCGCTTTATGCAGCAAGACATACCGTAACAAAACAGCTACGGGTCAACCTGCGTAGTATTATCTCAAAGGAAAACAGTCGCGCCTCACCGGCGGCGCACCGTCAGAGCCTTCAGATCAATCCTGACCCGATCCTCGGGGAGGATCAGTGCCTCGGCGTCCGGCGCTTCCGGTCGGAACTTTTTTGCGACGTTTTTCCGATTTTATCTGACAGCAATTATATCATACAACCAAAATGTTGTAAATAGTCGGCGATGATTTTGATATGTTGGACAGCCGAAATTCATCGCTGATTTTTTTTCTGAATGCCGCAGGTGATTTGTTTATTGACAATTACGCAAAAAGGGGATATAATAATACAGATTTTGGCTTAACAGCTGTTTTTAATACAAGAAGGAGTTTTTTATGAGAAAAAAAATATGCACGATTTTGTGTGCAGGACTGTTGATTTCTGCGGTACTCATTTCGTTGTTTTATTTCATTTTTCTGAAACCGATGGCGCATTATGATATTTCATTAGCGCCTGTTGACGCGGACAATGTATACCACAATACTATAGTTGACAACGGATCGAGCTTAGTGCAGATCGGTGAGACATTGTATTATAATTACGGAAACGGCGATGGATTTCGGTACGGAACCTATGAAATTACGGAAAGCACGACAAGACGCGTTTATTGGAAAGGTCCTTCGCTTTCCCCGGAAAATACCGATTTGGATAATGTTTACGACGGAAGCATTGCCAAGGATATAGAAACGTACCTGGATGTTTCGACCGGTGAATGGTATCATGTGGATTCCGGTATCCCGCAGGAGCTGAAGCCCTGTGACAGCTTTGCGGTCAGGGGCGTGTGGTATTTTAACACGCTGGGTGACCATCAGGCGTTGTACCGTATGCAGGGAGACGAGCCGCAGCTGCTCGTTTCTGCCGACGAGCTGGGAGAATCCGGGATGCCCAAGCATCAATACATTGACGACAAATATATGTATTATATATCGGAGCGCGACGGCATTTGCAGGGTTTCGTTCGACGAGGGTGTCAAGCAGTCCGTTTATTTTGACGAGCCGGGATACGGAGAAAATGCAGTTTCCAAGATCCGGTCTCTGCTCGCAAAGGACGGAAGCGCGTATTATCTCGTCGGCTCATCGGATATCTATGAAACCCATTTTAAGAGCGGCACCACCACGCTGCTGTATCATTCCGATGATTATATTTCCTGTGTCAATATGTTGGGCGACACGCTGTTTATCAGTGACAATTCAGCCAAAGGCGGTATCCATACCGTGTCTGTGACAAATCGCAGGCAAGCGTATCTGCTGACCAATAACGCCCGGGTAAAGGAAATCTATTTGCTGGACAGCGAATATGTCTATTATAACGATTATCATGACAACCTATTCCGCATCAATCGCTACACAAAGGAAATTGAAAAGGTTTTCGGTTAATCTGTTTGCTCCAAACGATCGGCTCCAGTGATTGGAAACCGGTCGTTTTTTTATTTATTTTTTGCACAGGCAGTATAGTTTTGAAAAAACAACCGGGTATTCCCGATAGGACAACGGAAATACCCGGCTTTTGTGTTTATTGGAGCGTTTGAGGTTTGATACTCCTTCCCTGGTATTAGCCGGAGTTTTATGCCTCTGCGCGGTTAATTGCGTTGAGCACACCGAGTACCGAGGAGACGTTCACGTTGGCGTCCATGCCGATGCCAAAAATATGCTGACCGTTGGGGGCGCGTAATTCAATGTAGGATACCGCTTTGGAGTCGGACCCTTGAGAAATGGCGTGCTGGCTGTAGGAAATAAGCTCATACTGATCAATGCCAACGGATTGCAGCGCGTGGAAGAAAGCGTCGATCGGACCGTTGCCCGTGCCCTGCAGCTGCACTTCGCTGCCGCCGTCTATGCGCATTCTTCCCTTGAAGTGGACGTAATCCCTGCCGGATTCGCTTTCCTCATAAATCTTTCTTCTGGTGAGGGCGTATTTCATGGGGTGTTCGAGGTAATTCTGCGCAAATACCTCCATCAATTCCTTCGGGACCAGCTCGCGCTCGAGTTCCTCGCATTTCTTTTGTACCAGTCTGGAAAATTCGGGATGCATACGCTTGGGCAGATCGTAGCCGAAATGGTGGCTCATGACGAACGCAGCGCCGCCCTTGCCGGACTGGGAATTGATGCGGATGATTGGCTCATATTCCCTGCCAACATCCGCGGGGTCGATTGGTAGGTAGGGAATTTCCCAATACTCCGTGCCGGTCTCTTTCATATATTGGTAGCCTTTGTTGATTGCGTCCTGATGCGAACCGGAAAAAGCGGTGAATACCAGATCGCCGATGTACGGATGACGCGGATCAATCGTCATGTTGGTGCAGTGCTCGTAGATATCGCGCAGTTTGGGGAGATTCGAAAAATCAAGCTTGGGATCAACACCCTGCGTGTACATATTCAGCCCCATCGTAACGATGTCCATGTTGCCCGTTCTCTCGCCGTTGCCAAACAGCGTGCCCTCTACGCGCTCTGCACCCGCAAGAAGAGCCAGCTCGCCTGCTGCAACGCCGCAGCCGCGGTCGTTGTGCGGATGAACGCTGATGATCGCTGCCTCGCGGTTTTTGAGGTGACGGATGAAGTACTCAATCTGATCGGCGTAGGTGTTGGGCGTGCACATCTCGACGGTATTCGGCAGATTGAGAATAACCGGATTTTCTTTGGTGGAGCCGAGAGCTTCTATCACGCGGTCACAGATGACAACCGCGTTGTCGGGTTCGGTGCCGCTGAAGCTTTCGGGTGAATATTCAAAGCGGATATTTGTGTCTCCTGTATAGTCGTCGGTCAACTTTTTGATTAATTTTGCTCCCTCGACCGCAATATCTATGACGCCCTGCATGTCGGTTTTGAATACCACCTTGCGCTGCAGCGTCGAGGTGGAATTGTAAAAGTGAATGATGACGTTTTTGGCTCCCCGGATCGCCGCAAAGGTTTTGCGAATCAGGTGTTCGCGCGCCTGCACCAAAACCTGAATGGTCACGTCGTCGGGAATATGGTTGTGCTCGATCAGCTCACGGCAGATTTCATATTCAGTCTCCGAAGCGCTCGGAAAGCCGATCTCGATTTCTTTAAATCCCATATCGACGAGCGCGTGGAAAAACGCTAGCTTCTCGGGCAGTGTCATAGGGTCGATCAGCGCTTGGTTGCCGTCGCGCAAATCGACGCTGCACCAAATCGGCGCATGGTCAATTACCTGGTTCGGCCACGTACGGTTGGGAAGATGAACTTGCTGAAAAGGAATATACTTTTGAAAAGATGGTTTCATGACTATAACCTCCGGGATATTTTTGCAACAAAAAAAGCCCCTAAAACAGCACAGGCTGCATTAAGGGACGATAAAAAACCGTGGTACCACCCAAATTCGGATATACGTTACCGTATATCCCTTACCGGCCTCTAACAAGGCCTCGACCGATAACGCCGTCACGCGTCGCACGCTACATATCACGAGCGAAACTCAGGGATGAGCTATACATATATACCGCAACGCTGTCTCGCACCGCCCGACAGCTCTCTGTGCCCTTGGCATATATCTTGTTCCCGTCATCGTTTTTCAGGGGTTTCTGTTGTGATCGGTTCTATTATATATATAGTTTGAAAAAAAGTCAAGTAAAAAATTCCTAAAAATTTCTCAAATAATCCTTGACAAATAAGAAAAAAAGAGATATAATGGCTTTTAAGAAAGTAATTAATCCATTATTTTCCCGTGTAAAATAAGACACATTGTTTTTTCGTAAAAACAGCTCTGAAAAAAATAAAAAATTTTTTCAAAAAAGAGTTGACAAAGTGCGGAGGATGATGTATAATAGCACTTGCGCTGCTGAGGTAAGGCGACCGCGAGAGCGGAGGTCGGAAAGCAGAAAAGCGCACAGGACCTTGAAAATTGAACAACGAAGCAAAGAAGAACCCG
>JAFRGI010000015.1 GCA_017433905.1 Ruminococcus sp.
AGCAAATGTACCGTGATTCCTGCGAAAGAAACTGGGTCGAGGGAAAGAACGGACTTCTGAAAACCAGATACGGCATGAGCCGCGTGATGTGTAAGTTGGACGAAAGCGCAAAGTCCGACCTTGTGTTTGCCATACTCGCAATGAATGCTTTCCGCAAGCTGAGGGAGGATATTTTGTGCCTGTTGCGGAACATCGGTTTTTTGCCGGTTGTTTGGTGCGTGATCCGGTATGGTAATACTGCTTGAATCGGGAAAGTTGGTTTTTTCAGGAAAGCCTACTGATTTCTTATATTTTTCCTGTGTATGGAGGATGTTGTTTTTTTTGATACGTTGACTTGTGAGGAGCAGTCTTACTATACCATGCATCCGATTTATACAATTGGCGGAATTGGATTGATTGTTACAGAGTTTGTACTTGTTTCCTGTTTGCTACGCGTGACAAAATATAAAATGGTTGGATTCTATCGTTTTGTGAGCAAGAATATTATGCTGATTTACGTATTGCAGTGGGTAATGATTGGTTTATTGACTCCGGCGTTGTACGGTGTAACAGAGCTTTGGATGAATATCTTTTTTTCCGTAGGCATTACCGTTACGGTCATCTTATTGGTTTGGTGTAAGAGATTCATTTTTTCCGGGTTACAGAAACAGACATAAAATTTCTTGTCATACATGGAGAGAACGGATGTTTTTGCGAGTAATGGCAATAACATAAAGTTAGGTAAAGGCAAGCGCCGGCACATAAGCTGACGCTTGCTTATTGTATAGTCATATGAATGTTTTCTTCCTGAGACAGCACGATGACCGGGCATTATTTTTAGCAAAGGAATCATTTTATCTCTTGTATTTTGCTTCCTATTCTGATAAAATATAAAGGTACTGCGTTTTAATTGTGCTGACGGTGTTTTTTGCGATAGCGGAGTGAAGGTTCCTGTAAAATCGGAGCATGAAGACAACACCGAATTGGTGCGGTTTTGCCCTGTATGAATTTCTGATAAAACGTATAGAAAAGATATTCGCGGAAAATGTTGCAGAGCGAGGCGGAGGACGCCGCCGGGTCGACTCCCGGCAAGGAGGACATCGGAGTTATGCGGAATGATACGCAGTAGACATTAAAGTATTCTGTTAGAAATGAGTATGAATATCATAATAAACTGAAAGGAGATGATTTGCCTGATTTGTGTACAAAACTTTACCAAGAAGTACGGAGACAAAACGGTTGTGAACAATATCTCGTTTATAGCAAAGGACGGCGCCATTACCGGATTTATCGGTCACAACGGTGCAGGTAAATCAACCACGATCAAAGCGATCACCGGCGTGATACGCCCCACGAGCGGTTCTATTAGTATTAATGGGATTGATATTGAAAAAAACGGGAAAAAAGCAAAGAGTCTGTTTGGTTATGTTTCCGACAGTCCCGATCACTTTCTTAGGCTTACCGGAATTGAATATCTGAATTTTATCGCAGATATCTATGACACTCCGACAGACGGCAGAACCGTTTTCATCGAGGATTATGCCAAGCGCTTCGGCGTTTATGATGCGCTCAACAGTTCGATCCTTTCGTATTCTCACGGGATGCGTCAGAAGATTATGATTATGGGCGCACTGATTCACAATCCTTCCGTTTGGATCCTGGACGAGCCCTTGACGGGATTGGATCCGCAGTCGGCATTTGAGCTCAAGCAGATGATGCGCGAACACGTTGCCAAAGGAAATTCCGTGTTTTTTTCTACGCACGTGCTCGAGGTGGCTGAGAAGCTGTGTGATGAAATCTGCGTTATCAAAGGCGGAGAACTGTTGTATTGCGGTACACTGGATGATCTCAAAATGACGCATAAGTCGCAGGCGTCTCTGGAGAACATTTTCCTTGAACTGACAGATACAAAAACATAAACGGAGGGATTGAAATGTTTTTTTCCATTGTTATGATTGCGCTGGGAATTTATACCATTTTTTACGGAGCAAAGATTATATTTACCGGAAAGGTGTCTAAGAAGGAGGAGGCAAAGATCAGCGCATATTCTCAAAAGGGGGCACGCACATACAAGCTGTTAAACGCTGGTTTGAGTATAGTTGTCGGACTGTGTATTATAGCGCAAAGCATCATCAATATTTTGGAAACTCAAGGTATCCTGTCCGACACCTTTATATATCTGATGATCCCGTGGGTGATCATTTTGATTGCTATTGTCGTTTACTTCATTGTCGCAGCACAATGCAAGAACATGAAGGACCAATGAGCAAGCAAAAGACAACGGGTGAGTTTTCGAAGGTAGGTAAGCTCATCTTCGTATTGGAAAAATGCAACGGAAAAGCTGCGATTGGCAGCAGCGAAGCGCTGATATCACCGAAAGCGGCAAAAATTCTTGCGGCAGTCAGCGTTATTCTTCTGAATGTCATACTGGCAGGGATAGCGTTTCTTTTGGAGCCGGTTATGGCGCCGTATATCGCGCTGCGCGATTTGACGAACTCCCTGATGATGCTGATGCTGCTGTTCAGTCTGCTTCTTTCCGTTAAAAATATCGTTTCGGTGCTGTATACGTCGGACGATCTTTCCGCTCTGATGCCCATGCCCTTTTCTGCCGGACAAATCGTGGTTGCCAAGCTGGCGGTATCCATAAAATTTCCTGTTATTTTCAGCTTTGTGATAATGAATGCGACGTTCCTAGGGCTCGGCATCCGAGCAGGCATGGGTGCGGCATATGTGATCGGTACCGTGTTTTCGAGCATTCTGATTCCGGTCACCGGTATGGCGATTGCAACGCTGCTGATGGTTGTTATCTTCAAGATATTCGGGTTTATCCGTAACCGCGACGTTATGGTTTTGATCAGCGGAATTTTGACGCTGCTGCTGACGGTTGCTTATCCGGTTTTCAGCAACCTTTTTGGCAGGGGTGGTTCCGCCCATGCTGCGATGAGTGTTCTTTCGGCGATTTCCGACATATCCGACAGTTTTGTGAATATCTCATTTATGAGCAGATTTATGTTTGACGGTCATATTGCAGGCTTGTTCATCAGTATTGCCGTGACGCTTGCCGTTGTTACGCTGATGATGTTTGTTGTGAAGCTGTTCTACTTTTCAACTGCCCTTTCCATGCAGAATACCGGAGCCGGCAAAAAAGCTGTCAGTAAGAGCGCGCTTGCCAATCGGAAACAGGCAGGGGTCAAAAAAGCTCTGACGGCTTATGAAGCGAAAAATGCCCGCAGGAATCCGTCATATATGATCTACGGATTCGCTATGACCTTTATGTGGCCGCTGTTTTTTGGACTTCCGTTTTTTTTCGGGAATAACGCCATTTTCAGCGAAATCAAGCTTCCCTTTCATTCCGCTGTTGCGCCGCTTGCCGCACTGTTTCTCGGGTTGACGGCATCCTGCTGTGCCTGTGGTTTTAATATTTTGGCAGGTACCGCGTTTTCGCGTGAGGGCAACGCTATTCATGCGCTGCGTACCATGCCGGTGGATTTTAAGGATTACTACCGGAGCAAGCGGAACTTTGCCATGTGGATCTGTTCGCTCGGAAGCGTGGCGTATGTGTTGATTCTCGGAGTCGTTTGTGCAGTGACCGGCGTGGTGTCGGTCGGCAGCAGCTGGTTTTTTCTGTACGGTGCATGTATCAGCTTTCTGTGCAATTCCATTATTATCAATTGCCTGCTCGTGCACAACGCCAAACGTCCTGTTTTTCACTGGGACAGTGAAACAGAGATCTCCAGAAAGCTCTGCTGGATCAATATTGTTGCGATCATCGTCGGATTTGTGATGTATTTTGTTTTATTTTCGGTTATTTTCATGTCGTTGTTTTTGGATAAGCCTGATGTTGCCCTGAACAAAGATAAGATAACCGCCATCATTCTGATTGTCTCTGTATTATTTGTTATCATTCTTTTGGCAATTGCCGTTGCGGTCGATCGTTGTTCTGTCAGAAGGGCAGAGAAAAGCCCGGCAGAGTTTGAATAAATTTATGGAAAGAAGGGGAACCGATTATCATCATGAGTGAAAAAAACGAGTTTATTAAGACGATGTACGGATAAGCTTTTTGGCGGACTGCCAATGAGCTGGCCGGTGGTTATTTTGTTTGCGGTCGCTGCGGCGTTGCTGACATTTGCGTTTTTGGTGATTCCTGTTTTTAGCCATACGTCCTTTCAGCGCGTTGGAGAGACAATGGAAGCATGGGTGTTTTTTGCCATCATTATCATGACCAATTGCAAAAAGCCCATGGAATCGGCGCTCAAAACGTTTGTGTTTTTTCTGATCAGTCAACCCCTGATTTATTTGCTGCAGGTGCCTTTTTCGTGGATGGGATGGGGACTGTCCCAATATTACACGTACTGGTTTGTTCTGACATTATTCACGTTTCCCGCGGCGCTGATCGGTTGGTATATCAAAAAGAAAAACTGGATTAGTCTACTCATTCTTTCGCTGATGCTTGTTCTTTTGACGATTACGTATGCGAGCGCTTTTCAGTCAGCCGTCAAACAATTTCCCCGATTGATTGTCACAGCGGTGTTTTGTTTGGCGCAGGTGATGTTGTATCTCTATGCGTTTACAGGAAACATTTGGCAAAAGCTGACCGGCTTCTTTGTGCCTCTGGCGGCGGTGATCATCATGGCAGCAGTTCAACCGGCATTCGAACTGAATGCCACTTTGTTTTTGCCTGACGATCCGATTTTGACGGATGATGCGGTCGTTGTGATGGCGGATGATGTGGATATGGCGCATATCACAATAGAAAAAACGGGTGAGGACAGCATGATCCGTGTGCAGTGCGACAGAACGGGAACAAGTCTGTTTGAGATAGTAGATGGCGACCGGACGTATCGCTATGAAATCAAAATTTTTGGGAACGGGAACCAGGCGGCTCAGGTTGAAATTATCCCGCAGGAGAGCAGTCCGGACGAATAAACGGACGGATAGAAGTGCTCCGGGGTGAAAAAGACTGATGCAGGCAAATAAGCCTGTATCGGCTTTTTTCGGTCAGACAGACAGCGCGTCGGAGAGAATCATTTTTTTGTCTTAAGGCAACACCGCACAATTCATGGCGCACGCCTTGCTTTAATATTATTCCGTCAGCTTGCCCCAAAATCAGCCCCATACGGCAGTATGCGAACGGATTATTTGTCCAACCTGACGAAAAATTTTGCTGCGCAATCCGTACACCAGAATTATGCGGTATTACCTTAAGATTATTTTGATTATTTTTGTAAATATAATGACTTTTTATGTGTGCTATGATACAATAAAATATATAGACGTTTTTTACGTGTAAAAAAGCAAAACATAATATAGCTCATCAGGAGGAATATCATGCAAATTAAAAAAACAAAAGAGAATCAAAAGCTGACGATTTCGATATCGGGAAGAGTGGATACGCCGTCCGCGATGGAATTTGAAGAAAGTGTTTTCGAGACTCTGGACGGGGTTACGGAGTTGGTTTTTGATATGAAGGATATGAGTTATCTTTCGTCTGCGGGACTTCGGGTGATTTTGATTGCCTACAAGCAGATGAAGAAGCAGGGTAAGATGAAACTGGTCAACGTGAGTGACGATATCCGCGACATTCTTGATATGACGGGATTTACCGATTTATATACGATTGGGTAAACGCGCATGAGAATGCTCACCAAAAGGCCTCCCGGGATCGCGTTTCGCGCGACGTTTGCGGTTATTCTTCCGCTGGGGTTGTTTGGGTTGCTGATCTGTGTTATCGGATCTCTTTTCTTTACCGATACATATAAAAAACATTATTCCGAAACGACCTATCATATGGCATATGCGGCTACCACTCTTCTGTACGGCGATCATATTGATGATTATCTAAAGGGGGAAAGAAAAGAAGAATACGAGCAATGCAGGGAAGATTTATATGACAACTGCCAAAAAATAAACGCCGCAATAATTTATGTCATCAAAGTGGATGTGAGCGATTATGAAAGCTTTGTGTCGGTGTTTGATATCATCGATAACGAAGTCAGTAATACCGACTATACCGAGTGGGAGCTTGGTTCTCGCAGAAAAGCCCACACGAAGGAGTACAGCGAGAATTACCGGCTGCTATATGAAAAAAAGATAGATTACGCCACTATCTACCGGGAACATAAGACAGACGGAACCATATCGTACTTCACCACTATGGTACCTGTCGAAAATGAAGCCGGAGATGTGACGGCGATTTTGTGCGTACAGCGGCCGATGCGCGAGCTGATCCAAATGCGAAAACACTTTTTGATCAATATTTTCGTATTCACTTTTATCATCTCGGTGCTGACGGCTATGTTTGCCGCGTTTTACATCAAGCATCGTCTGACAGCGCCGATCAAAAAGGTCGCCGATGAAGCGGTGCGTTTTGCCGAGGAAAATACAAAGCGCGAGCCGCTCGGAAGAATTAGTAATTATCTTGAATTGCAAAATCTCGCCGAGTCTATTGATAAAATGGAATCGGATATGACAGACTATATGGGGAAGCTGATGGTTGCTACGGCCGAAAGGGAACGTATCAATACGGAGCTTTCCGTTGCTGCCAAAATCCAGGGGAATGCAGTTCCGAATGTTTTTCCCGCATTTCCCGACAGGGCAGATGTTGATATTTATGCTTCCATGACGCCTGCTAAGGAAATCGGAGGAGATTTTTATAATTTCTTCTTCATTGATGAGGATCATCTGGCCATGATTATTGGCGACGTTTCCGGAAAAGGTATTCCTGCCGCGCTGTTTATGATGGTAACGAATATACTCATCAGCGACAGAGTGAAGATGGGAGGCTCGCCTGCGGAGATACTGGCATGGGTCAACAACAGCATATGCGATAACAACCAGGCGCATATGTTTGTAACGCTTTGGTTGGGTGTTTTGGAGCTGTCGACCGGAATCGTTACGGCAGCAAACGCCGGTCATCTCGATCCGGCTATTTGCCGGCAAAACCGCGGATTTGAGCTGTATAAGACAAAGCATGGTCTGGTGGTAGGCGCGATCGGCGGTATTACATATACGGATTATGAAATCCGTCTCTTCCCCGGTGATAAGCTGTTTTTGTATACCGACGGCTTGCCGGAGGCAACAAACTGCAACGAAAGAGAACTGACGCTTGACGGTATGCTCGAAGTGCTCCATACGTGCGGGAAGGAATCGCCGAAGGGGATCGTTTCTGCGGTTCACGCCGGGGTAGAACGTTTTATGGACGGTAATTATCAATTCGACGATCTAACGATGCTGTGCGTGGAATATCGGGGAGCGAAACTATGGCAAACGTTTACCATAAAAGCGGACATCGAGCAGGTCCCCTGTGTGACAGAGATCCTCGATAAATTTGTAACGGGGTATAATTGCCCGATAAAACTCCGTCAGCAGCTGGAGCTGGCACTGGAGGAGGCGTTTGTTAATATCGCCAGATATGCATATCCGGATACGGAAGGAGATGTGCAGATCAGCTTGTCCGCAACGGCACGTGAGATGATAATCATCCTGGAGGATGGCGGAATACCCTTCAATCCCCTTGAACGAGAGGCTCCGGATATCACGGCTCCGGGAGAGAAAAGAAAAGTCGGCGGACTCGGTATTTTGATGATCAAGAAAAATGTTGACACGCTGGATTATCGTTACGAAAATAACCGCAACATCCTGACGATCAAAAAAAGGATGTAGCAAACCGCCCTTCTGCACGAAGACTCATTCAGTCATGCAGCAGGGCGGAGGAGAGCGCCCGACGGCGCTCTTTTTTATGCTCAGTATTCACCAAATAATTCGTTTCAGATTTGGAAGAATGAGGGGGATGCATGTTAATTTGCACAGTTTATATACGTATTATTTATGCATTGTGAACAACGCGCTGATTTTAAAAAACAAGATAAAAAAGCATTGACTTTTTTAGGTTTGGGGTGTATCATAGGCAGGTACTCCAATGAGGGTGCAAAAAACAAATTACAAAATAAAAAAAGGAGAAAAGAAAAATGAAAACTTCTTTCAAAACCAGAATCATGAGCCTCGTAGCCGCAGCAGTTATGACATGCTCCGTAGCAGCAGTCAGCATGGCTTCCGCTTCCGCAGCAACCGCTGACACCACGCAGAGCGTTGGTTACAACGTATCCGGCGATGTTCACTACACGACAAACGTTGAGTCCAAGTTCGGTTCCTACATTGCATTGTATGTTTGGAACAACGAAGGAACCACTCAGTGGATTAAGCCCCGTCACGCGGTTCAGGGCGGAGACTTCTTCCACGTTTCCGGCGACTTCACCGGCGCAAAGTTCGTTCGCGTTAAGGGTTACAGAGAGCCTAACTGGAACGATGACAGCATCATGGCTACTTCCCGCGACTATTCTATCAATGAGGTTCTGAATAACACTATTTACCTTCCTTTCTAATTGTTCTGTGTCTAACTTTTTCCTAAATGAAAAATGCTCGCCTTGTGCGGGCGTTTTTTATCTCCTTTTTATCTCCGGGCAGACAGCACGGTGTGTCTCCGCAAAACGGCGTCCCGTACCCGACTGTGTGTTAGGAAAATAATAGTTGTTTTGCTTATAATCTGTTATATTTATTTAATTTTTACATATAATCTTCCGGTTTCGAAAGAGATGAGCAAAAAACTATTGACTTTTTCTTTTTTTTGGTATATATTGGTACAAGCCGATGCATACGGCAATATAAACAGGAAAAAAAGGAGAAAAAATTTATGAAAAAGATAACTATGAAAACCAGAATCATGAGCCTTGTTGCTGCAGCTGTCATGACCTGTTCCGTAGCAGCAGTCAGCATGGTTTCTGCTTCCGCTGCAACTGTTGATACACAGAGTGTTGGCGCTCTCAAGACCGGAACGGTTCGTTTTACATTTGTAAAACCGTGGCCTGACAAAGGTACCGTTCCGTCTAACATTAAGCTTTGCGTTTGGGACGAGAACGGCGACTGCAACTTTATTAACTCTTACTGCTCTAATATAGATTGGCCGCGTTTTGATTTGGTGAATGTGGATTGTGTCAAAGCTGCTTTTGTACGCGTTAAGCAGGATCGCATCGCTAGCTGGGATGATGACAGCATTGTGGCTTATACCCGCACTTACGATATCGACGAGATTCTCGACAAGCTGACGCGCATTGATATCTAAAAGTAAATAATATATTTTTAAAAGCTCACCGTGTGTGGGCTTTTTTTTTTTTCGGGCAGATAGGCGTTGACTGATTCCTTGACATCGAGCAAAAAAAGATTGAAATTGCGCAAAACGTATGATATAATAGATATAAACAGCAAGAATACCGAAAGCAGTTTGTTGAAAATGTTTGAAAACGGGCGCAGACAGAGATCTGCAGAAACGATTTCATATATCCATTTTTTAGGAGGTATCCACAATGGCAGAAAACATTATTGTCGTTCATTTTCCGGTTGAAAGCGAGGCGTATCAGGCGCTTGCAGATTTAAAGCTCAACGCCATTACAAACAGCTATACCACGATGCAGGCAGGTGTTGTATATAAAAACAACGGCGCACTGACGGTAAAGGACGGGTTTGATACCGGTGCAGATTCCGGCGACGATACGGCGATCGGCGGTTTGGTCGGGGCAATTATCGGCATTGTCGGCGGACCCCTCGGCGTACTGCTTGGCGGCAGCTGCGGCGCATTGATCGGCAGCACCTTTGATACGGCTGATAAGCTCGACAACGTGTCTCTAATGGAAAAGGTCTGTGAAACCCTGACGGACGGCTCCACTTCGTTGGTGGCGCTGGTTTCCGAAAGCGAAACGAGTTCCGTTGACGCTTTATTTGCGAAGTATTCGGCGGAGGTTACCCGTTTCGATGCAGCCGAGGTCGCTGTTGAAATGGAAGAAGCAGCCGAGCTGCAGCGTCAGATGGAAAAAGACGCTCGCAAGCAGCTGCACGCTGAAAAAAAGGATGATCGCAAACAGAGGGTTGAGGCGAAGCGTGCGGAAATCAAGGAAAAATTCCATAAAGCATGATATCCAAAAAGGCGAAAAGGAGCAGCTCGCGTGTGAGCTGCTCCTTTTGAAATGACTTTAGACAATACCGCACCATTCGCAGTGCGCGTCTTGCTTGCATCTTATTCTGTCAGGATGCCCAAAACCGGCACCCATACGTCAGTGCGCACACTGCGTATGGGTGCCGGTTTGTTACCTTAATCTTCTGCCGCTTCGGCCTTTGTTTTTTCAATAACCTTTTGTGCGACGTTAGCAGGGCAGTCCTCGTAGCGCTCAAAGGTGAACTCAAACGATCCGCGACCCTGCGTGATCTGACGGATAAAGGTGGAGAAGTCGCTCATTTCGGACATCGGCACCTCCGCCTCGACGATCTGTGTGCCGTTCTCCGCAGGGCTCATGCCGAGCACTCTGCCGCGGCGTTTGTTGACCTCGCCCATGACGTCGCCCATGTTATTGTCGGGCACGTGCGCTTTCAGGCTGCCGATCGGTTCGAGCAGTGTGGGGGAGGCGTTGGGAATACCGTTTTTATATGCGAGACTGGCGGCTGTCTTGAAGGACATTTCCGAGGAGTCAACGGGATGATAGGAACCGTCGTAGAGCGTCGCTTTGATGCCGACGGTGGGATAGCCGGCGAGCACGCCCTTTTTGATTGCGTCGCGCAGCCCCTTTTCAACGGCGGGGAAGAAGTTCTTCGGAACCGCGCCGCCGACCACTCTCTCGGCAAACTCGAGGTCGTCGCTGTCGCAGGGCTCAAATTCGATCCAAACGTCACCGAACTGACCGTGGCCGCCGCTTTGCTTTTTGTAACGTCCCTGAGCAGAAACCTTTTTGCGGATGGTTTCCCGGTAGGCAATCTTCGGATTTTGGAGCTTTGCCTCCACGTTATATTTGCTCTTGAGTCGGGAGATCACCACGTCGAGGTGCTGTTCGCCCAGACCGGAAACGAGCATTTCGTGTGTTTCGTGATTGGTTTCAAAGCGGATGGTGGGATCCTCGTCGGCAAGCTTGGCGACTGCCTGCGCCACCTTGTCCTCGTCGCCTTTTTTGGCGGGATAGATCGCCATGGTGTAGCTGGAAACAGGGTAGTCAACGCCGTCGAGAACAACCTTTCTCAGCGGCGAGCAAAGGGTGTCGCCCGTCTTGGCAGACACAAGCTTCGGGATCGCGCCTATGTCGCCGGCGCCGATGTAATCCGTATCGCTCTGCTTTTTGCCTGTCATGGTGAGCACCTTGGAAATACGCTCCTGAGCGCCCGTGCGCATGTTGATGACGGGAGTGTCGGGAGAAATTTTGCCCGAAATCACCTTGATATAGGACAGTCTGCCGATAAAGGGATCAGCAACGGTTTTGAACACGACAGCGGCAGCTGCCGCGTCCTTGTTGACGTTGATTTCCACGGGCTCGCCGTCGAGGTCAACTGCGATCTCGCTTGCCTGAGAAGCAGGCGGCGCGAGCCAAGTCAGGCTGTTGAGCAGCTGGTCGATTGCAAAGGTGTTGTGCGCGTCGCCGCAGAATACGGGACAGATCGAACCGTCCTTAACGCCCTGAGAAACACCCAGAATGATCTCCTCGGGGGTGAATTCTTCACCCATAATGAACTTGTCCAGCAGTTCCTCGCTGGTTTCGGCAACGGCTTCCTTGATGGCTTCGCGCAGACCTTCAAGACGGTTGCCCATATCGGGGAGCGATGTGGGGGTGGGATTGCCCTTGCTGTCATATTGATAGGCTTTGTAATCAAAGAGGTTGATGTAGGTGTTTGCCTGACCGTCGACAATATAGGGAACGACAACCGGGCAGACAGAGGGACCGAAGGTCGCCTTGAGCGTTTCAAATACGCGGTAGAAACGCGCGTCCTCGTCGCACAGACCGTTGACGAAAAACATCTTGGTCAGACCTGCCTTGGTTGCCGCCTCAACGGCTTTTTCGGTGCCGACGTTGACGCCGTCCTTGCCCGAGACCACAATCAGCGCGGTATCCGCTGCGCGTATGCCTTCGGCAACGCCGCCCGCAAAATCAAAGAGACCGGGTGTGTCGATGAGGTTGATTTTGGTATTCTTCCATTCTATAGGAGCGACGGCGGTCATGATAGACGCCTGGCGCTTTATCTCCTCGCTGTCAAAATCAAGCATTGTGTTGCCGTCGGCGATTTTACCCAACCTGTCGCTGACCTTTGAGAGATAGAGGATAGATTCTGCAACAGAGGTTTTGCCGCATCCGCTGTGTCCGGCAAGTGCGATGTTGAGGATTTTTTTCGCATCATACTGTTTCAAAAGAAAAGACTCCCTTCGTGTATATCATTGGAAAAGATTCCATAAAGTGACAATTTTAGCAAATGTATCAAAGCAGCTTTTAATATTATAGCATAATTGTACACAATTAACAACTGATTTTGCGCAAAAAGAAAAAATTCACCCTTTACCTAAAAAGATGAAGGGTGAATTGTGCGAATTGCATAATTTGTTTTAAAAACTCAGAACTATGCACAAATATCAAAGTGCTTTTTTGTGCACTTCCTTTATGACAATACGGCTCCCTGTGCGCCGGAGGAGACGAGCTTCGCGTAGCGTGCCAGATAACCTGTGGTAATTTTCGGTTCTCTGGGAGTCCATGCAGCGCGGCGTGCAGCTAGTTCCTCGTCGGGAACGCGGAGGGTGACCGTGTTGCCGGGAATGTCAATTTCGATCATATCACCGTTTTGGACAAGGGCGATCGGACCGCCGACCGCTGCCTCGGGAGAGACGTGTCCGATGGAAGCGCCTCGGGTAGCGCCGGAGAATCTGCCGTCTGTGATCAGGGCAACCGTGCTGCCGAGACCGCGTCCCATGATGGCAGAGGTGGGATTGAGCATTTCGCGCATGCCGGGACCGCCTTTGGGACCCTCGTAGCGGATGACGACCACGTCGCCTTCCGCAATATCGCCGTTGTTAATAGCCGCCATAGCGTCTTCTTCGCAGTCATAGACCTTTGCGGGACCTGTATGGCGCAGCATTTCGGGTGCGACGGCGGAGCGTTTGACCACGCATCCGTCCGGAGCGAGATTGCCGCGCAGAACTGCAATACCGCCTGTCGGACTGTAGGGGGTTTCCGCGGGGCGGATGATATCGGGATTTTTGTTAACCGCGCCTTCGAGGTTTTCGGCGATGGTTTTGCCCGTGCAGGTAATCAGATCGGTGTGGAGCAGTCCGAGCTTATTGATTTCGTTCATGACGGCATAGATGCCGCCTGCCTCGTTGAGATCCTCCATATAGGTTCTGCCGGCGGGAGCGAGGTGACAGAGGTTCGGCGTTTTGGAGCTGATATCGTTGGCGATATCAAGGTTGAGTTCGATGCCGCACTCATGCGCAATCGCCGGGAGGTGGAGCATGGAATTGGTGCTGCAGCCGAGCGCCATGTCCATAGTCAGGGCGTTGCGGAATGCGTCTGCCGTCATGATATCGCGCGGCTTGATGTCCTTTTCAAGCAGTTCCATGATTTTCATACCTGCGCGTTTGGCGAGCTGAATACGTTCGGAGTAGACGGCAGGGATGGTGCCGTTGCCGCGCAGCGCCATACCCAGCACCTCGGTGAGACAGTTCATGGAGTTGGCGGTGTACATTCCCGAGCAGGAGCCGCAGCTGGGGCATGCTTTGTTTTCATATTCGTTGAGCTCCTCCGCCGTGAGATTGCCGGACTGGAAGGATCCGACAGCCTCAAACATCGAGGAGAGGCTGGTCTTGTGTCCCGCAAATCTGCCGGCAAGCATGGGACCGCCGCTGACAAAGATGCAGGGGATATTCAGGCGTGCCGCTGCCATGAGCAGGCCGGGAACATTTTTGTCGCAGTTGGGTACCATGACGAGCGCATCGAAGGCGTGCGCCAGTGCCATGGATTCTGTGGAGTCCGCGATCAGATCGCGGGTGACGAGGGAATATTTCATACCCTGATGCCCCATCGCAATGCCGTCGCAGACCGCGATGGCGGGGAATACGATCGGATTGCCGCCTGCAAGCGCAACGCCGGTCTTGACCGCCGCGACGATTTTGTCAATATTCATATGTCCGGGGACAATTTCGTTGTAAGAGCTGACAATGCCAATCATCGGTTTGCGGATTTCTTCGTCCGTCATGCCGAGCGCATGGAGCAGCGAGCGCTGCGGTGCGCAGCCGACGCCTTTGGTGATTGCGTCACTTCTCATAAGTAAAACTTCCTTTCCTTCTTATATATGGAATTTTTTTACAGCACTTAAATACGCTCTTTTCAAGAAAAAACGCGTTTTCAAGTGAGCTTGTCCGTATTGGCGGCGCGGTTATTTTTTTTTGCCGGAAAAGATAAAGTAGAGCACGCCGGCGACAGCTGCCGTGCCGATTATTCCGGCGAACACCCAGCCGGTGACGGGGCTTTCGTTTGCGGTCAGGGGGTTTGCGGTTGCTGCGAACGCGCTGCCGCTGCCGCACAGGATCATGGTCGCTGCCGCCGGCATGGCGGCGAGAACGCGGGGAAATTTCATATCGTAGCCTCCCAAGATTCGTTTGACAATCCGAGCGGAAAACACAGGGTTGTCTAACTGCATTTTAGCATATTCGGTACGTTTTTTCAACGGCTTTTCGCGTTTTTTCAAAGAGAGACGTTCATTTATTTCGGGATAATTCGATATAGAATAATTAAATATTGATATTATTTGGCAATATTTCTAAAAAACAGCGAATTTTCTTGTGCAGAAAGCGTCTTGAAAAAATCATAGTTTAATGATATAATTTTAATGAATGCAGGATATAGTTCTGTTTTAATTTTTGAATGTAGGAGTGATTTTATTGAACAAAAAAGTGACAAGTATTGTTCTTGCAGCATGTATTCTGCTGTCGTGTATTACGGTCGGCAGTATCTCTGCATATGCCGGAACAGACGATGGCGCTGTTGCTGCTCAGGCAGATGACGAGGCGGTCGGTGCGGACTACGGTCTCGTTAAAAATGCACAGGACGGCCAGGTTCTTCAAGTATGGAACTGGAGCTACAACGGCATTAAAAATAATCTGAAGAAAATTGCGGAGCAGGGCTTTTCCACGATTCAGACGACAGGTATTCATGTGATCAAGGAACCGACAGTGGGAAAATCCATGAAGAGCGTATGGTGGACGTACTATCAGCCTCTCGATTTCAAGATTGATACAAACAGCCAGAATGCGCTGGGAACAAAGGCTGAATTTCAGTCGATGTGTGAAGAGGCGCACAAGTACGGCATCAAGGTGATTGTTGACGCCGTGCTCAACCATATGGCAAACGACGGCGACAACACGCTGTGCTCACGCCTTCCCGAAGAGTTTAAGAACCGCTCGCTGTGGCATTCCATTGAGGTCAATACCAGCAACTGGAACAGCCGCTGGGATATTACGCACAACTGCATGGGCGGTCTTCCCGATCTGGATACCGGAAACAGCTTTATCCAGGAACGCGAGATCGCATTCATGAAAGAGTGTATCGACTGCGGCGCCGACGGCTTCCGTTTTGACGGTGCAAAGCATATTGAGGTTCCCGGTGATCAGGAAAATGCAGGCAGCAACTTCTGGCCGAATATTCTCAATGCGACTACCTCTCACGCGCAAAGCACCAGAGGCATCACGCCCTATTATTACGGTGAGATCCTGGATGCGACAGGCGGCGGACAGGATATTACCAATAAATATACACAGCTGATGAGCATTACCGTCAACACGGTTTCCAACGATATCAGAAATGCTGTCAACAGTGGTAACGCCAACAGCGCCAAGAGATCGGACTACAGCTTTAACGACGGCAGCGCTCCCAACCCGAGCAAAGCAGTTCTCTGGAACGAATCTCATGATACCTATGCCAACGAGGGCTCCATCAATCAGAGTGACACAACCCTCAAAAAGACATGGGCGATTGTCGGTTCCCGTGCGCAGTCGCAGGGTATGTACCTTGCACGTCCCCGTAACATCAACGATTCAATCGGTACTGCGAGCGTGACCGCATGGGGCGATAAGGAAGTCGCTGCGGTTAACCACTTTAAGAATTACTTCGTAGGTCAGACCGAGTATCTGTCTGCCAGCGATTCCATTGTGTACAATGAGCGCGGCACCGAGGGCGTGGTACTTGTCAACGTTAACGGCAACAATGCTTCCGTCAACGTCAAGGCGAACAAGATGAAGGACGGCACCTATACCGATGAAGTTACCGGTTCTACTTTCCGTGTATCGGGCGGTCAGATCAGTGGTCAGATCGGCAGCACGGGCGTCGCGGTTGTTTACAATCCGAAGCCGGCAGGTCCCTCTGCTTCCGTAACTCCCGGTTCCTCTAACTACAAGACCGATTCTCTCACCCTGACGCTTCACTATGAGAATGCGACCTCCGGTCAGTATTCTGTAGACGGCGGCAATTACCAGTCCTTTACCGACGGTCAGACTATCACCATCGGCGCAGGCAAGCCCTTTGGCACCAAGACGACCGTTTCCGTTAAGGCTACCGGTGAGGGCGGCACCTCCGACCCCGAAACCTACACGTATACCAAGGTAGATCCCTCTGCCGTGCAGATGCTATACTTCGATAATTCTGCGTACAACTGGTCAAGCGTTTACGCGTATATTTACAAGGAAGGAGCCGAGACCTCAATGGCTGCATGGCCGGGCACCCAGATGAAGAAGGACTCCACAGGCTATTTTGCTCTTGAGGTTCCCGAGGCATATTCCAATGCATTGGTGATCTTCACCGAGAACGCCAACGCTACCACCAACCGCTATCCTGCGGAAATGCAGCCCGGTCTCCCGCTGGAGGGCACGAGCAAGATTTTGAAGGCAAATCATCAGTTTGTGGATTATGCGGATCCGATCCCGACGCAGCCTGTGACGCAGCCGGTTACCCAGCCCACAAACAAAGTGCTGATCGGCGACACCAGCGGCGACAATAAAATTACTATCACAGATGCAACCCTGATTCAGATGCACGTAGCCGGTATGCAGCTGCTGACCGGCGACAGATTGATTGCTGCCGATACAGACAAGAACGGCATTGTGAATATCGTCGACGCTACGATGATCCAGCTCTATCTGGTAAACAATATTACGAGCGGCAACTACTGCGGTACCTATACGGATGGTTCGACAGATCCGACCCAGCCTGCTCCTACCCAACCTGAGACGCAGCCGGTTACCCAGCCCATTACACAGCCTCCCGCGGGCGGCGTAACGCTGGACGCTTCTGCAACCAGCTCGGGAACCGAAGACTGGTACGCATGGACATGGACAAATGATGACGGTCACTGGATCAAAGGCTCGGGCAGCGCATCTTCTGTCAGCTTTACGGGCAACATTGGTTCCAAGATCATATTTGTCAGACTGCCGCAGGGTCAGACGCCGGCTTCCGATTGGAGCAATATCTGGAATAAAACCCAAGATTTGGATACCAAAATCGGCGGTACATACAAGACCTCCGGTTGGGCAGACGCATTTATGAACGGTAACTGGGTTTAATCCCTTAGAATGAGTTATTTCAAACAAAACCGCTTCGCAAGAGGCGGTTTTGTTATTTTCGTGTAGACGACGCTACCGCAGTCATAACGGTGCAGTTCCCTGAAAGATAAAAAGACGGGGAAGTGTTGTCAATCCGGCAAAGATGTGGTATACTTCTAAAGTCATATATCATGAAACGGGAGGTTATGCTGTGAGAAAGCTGACGCAAAGAACCGAAGCAGTTGTCAATCTGCAGGCGCTCGCACACAACGTCAAGGGAATTCGCGCGCGTCTCGGAGACAATGTGGAAATTATGGCTGTGCTCAAGGGCGACGGCTACGGTCACGGAGAAAAGGGTATCTATCCCACGCTCAAAAGCTGCGGTATTGAGCGCTATGCCGTTGCGGTTTGGGAGGAGGGCGCATCTCTGCGTCGGGCAGGCTGTACCGAACCAATTTTACTCCTCGGCGATACCTGCGACGGACAGCTCGAAAACCTGATCAAATTCAATCTCACTCCGGCGATTTTCTCGGTCGATACCGCCGAAAAGCTCAATACGCTCGCCAATTGGAGCGGTGTGACGCAGCCTATTCACATCAAGCTCGACACAGGCATGAGCCGCATCGGATTTCCGGCAGACGAGACTGCCGTGGAAGCGGTACGTTGCATTAGCAGGATGACCAATCTGAAAATAACCGGTGCATTTACGCATTTTTCACGAGCGGACGAGTCTGACGGGGTCAGTGCACGGGCGCAGTTTGAAAAATATATCCGCGTGATAGAACGGCTCGGGGAGGAGGGAATCCGGGTACCCATAAAGCACACGGCGAACAGCCCCGCTATTTTGCTCCGACCCGAAGTGCAGCTCGACGCTGTCCGTGCAGGTGACGTGCTGTTCGGTCTCTGCCCGATTGATGAGGACGACTGGGCACAGGAGGATTTCAGGCAGGTCATAAGCTGGTATACGTATGTGGTGATGGTCAAGGAGGTGCCGACCGGCACTGAGGTTGGTTACGGCGGCACTTTTGTCACCGAACGCCCGACCAAAATTGCCACCATCCCCGTTGGCTTTGCGGACGGCTACAGTCGCAGTCTCAGCAACAGGGGAAAGGTGCGGATTCGCGGCAAGGACGCGCCGATTATTGGAAGAATTTGTATGGATCAGTTTATGGTGGACGTTACGGATATCGTCGGCGTCAGACGCGGCGATACCGTCAGTCTGCTCGACGACAAGCTGAGTGTGCTGTGGATGGCGGATCTGCTCGGTTGTAACGTCGACGAAATTGTCTGCGGCATCTCTAAGCGCGTACCGCGAATTTATGAGGATGGAGGAGAAGAAGCTTATGTCTAAATATACGTTAAAAATCTTTGCTCACGCAAGCTTTGGCAAAATGCGCGAGGCGATCAAAGCCGTTCACGAGCGTTCGGGCATGAACAGCGTGAAGATTTTCTTTGATATGCTCTATTGTGCCAAAAAGTACGGCGCAGGTTATTATGATTACCAGATTTTTGCGTTTTACAATCTCACAAAGGAACAACGCGCCACCTATGTCACGCGCCTGATCAGCAAGAAATTCAATACCTTTATGAACGATTATGATTACGCGCACTTTCTTGAAAACAAGGACGAATTTAACGATTTGTATAAAAAATATATTGGCAGAGAGTTTGTCCGGCTTCAGGAGGCGACCAGGGAAGAAGTGGAGGCTTTTTGTTCCGCGCGTGAGTATATCTTTTGCAAAATGCAGGATCTGGAATGCGGGCACGGTTGTGAACGCATCAAAATCAGCGATTACGCCGACTTTGATGTGTTGTACCGATATCTTACGGACAAGGGATTTTGTACCCTCGAGGACAACATTCAGCAGCACCCGGCGCTGAGCAAGCTCTATCCCAACGCGGTCAATTCTATGCGTATTATTACTGTTTTGGACAAGCAGGGGGAGGCGCATGTGCTCTATATTGTCCAGAAGATGGGGCTTGGCGGCAGTATCATTGATAATAACTGTCTGTTTGCGCCCGTTGACCCCGAAACAGGCGAAATTCTGTATCCTGCGCATTCGGGCGATACGATCAAGGGAATTGTTTATACCGAGCACCCAGATACGCACGTGAAACTGCAGGGCTATGTCATTCCGTATGTGAAACAGGCAGTGCAAATGTGCCTGGAGGCGGCAAAAATCACGCCGCAGATCCGGTATGTAGGCTGGGATGTTGCAACCATGCCGAACGGTCCCGCGATCATCGAGGGCAACACTTACTGCGCTCACGATTTTTGGCAGCTGCCGCCTCACACGCCTGATGGTATCGGCATGCTCCCGAAAATTAAGGAGTATATCCCCGAGTTCTTTGAAGGAAAAATAAAATAACTCCGATTAAGCGAGAAGCCGGCTCAAATGAGCCGGCTTCTGTTTGGATGGTTTTTCGTTTTCCGCCGCGGATGTTTTTCACGGCATTTTTTATACGTCATGGAAGTTTTCAATATTTATCTCTGCCGTTTCACGGATGACAGGGAGATCAGCAGCCGCAGCCGCAGCCGTCGTTGTTGCCGCAGCCGCAGCCGTTGTTGCCGCAGCCGTTGTTGCCGCAGCAGCAACAGAGACTGAGAATCAGGATAATGATGCCGCAGCAGCCGTTGTTGTTACCGAAGAAATTCATACGTTTGCCTCCTTTCGTTTACACTACATTCTATTGCGCAGGAGACATTGTGTTCCGTTTTTTTGTGGATAACGAAAGAAAGCTTTCGTCATAACTCCCGGAGCGGTCTATGGATCATGCAAATTTATTTCTGACAAAGTGAAGCGCCGGTGATTTCTTTGACGCGCAGTGGGGTAGGGGAACCCGGGGTATGGCCGCACGCCGCGCTGTCTGTCCGGAGAAAAAACTATACGTTAAAGCGGAACAGTACGACGTCGCCGTCTTTCATGACGTATTCCTTGCCCTCGCTGCGGACAAGACCTTTTTCCTTGGCCGCCGTCATGCTGCCGCAGGAAACCAGATCGTCAAAGGAAATGACCTCTGCGCGGATGAAGCCGCGCTCAAAGTCGGAATGGATCTTACCTGCCGCCTGAGGAGCTTTGGTGCCGTTTTTGATCGTCCATGCGCGCACCTCCTGCTTGCCTGCCGTGAGATATGAGATCAAACCCAGCAGAGCATAGCATTCCTTGATCAGACGATCCAGACCGCTTTCCTCCAGCCCCATGTCCGCGAGGAACATTTCTTTTTCTTCGGCGTTCATCTCGACGATTTCTTCTTCGATCTGGGCACAGATCGGCAGCACGCCTGCGTGTTCCGCAGCAGCGATTTCTTTGACCGCGCGGTAACCGGCGTTTTGCTCGATTCCGCCCGAAAAGTCCGCATCGCTCATGTTGGCGGCGTAAATCACGGGCTTGCTCGTCAGAAGGGCAACCTCGTGCAGCAGCGCGCTTTCCTCGTCGTCACAATCCACCGATCGCGCCGGTTTGCCGTTTTCCAGCGCCTCACGTACGCGCTCGTAAAAAGCAAGGTCGCGCTGATATTTTTTGTCGCCCTTGAGCATTTTTTTGGTTTTGTCAATTCGCCGTTCCATCATTTCCAAATCGGAGAGCACCAGCTCAAGATGGATCGTCTCTATATCGCGCGAAGGATCAATACTGCCCTCCACGTGGATGATATCGTCGTTTTCAAAACAGCGTACAACGTGCACGATCGCGTCGCATTCGCGGATGTTGGATAAAAATTTGTTGCCCAAACCCTCGCCTCTGGAGGCTCCCTTGACCAGACCCGCGATATCGACAAATTCAATGGAAGCAGGTGTGTACTTGTCGGGGGCGTACATCTCGGCAAGCACGTCCAGACGTTTGTCGGGTACCGCTACCACGCCGATGTTCGGCTCGATGGTGCAGAACGGATAGTTGGCGCTCTGTGCGCCGGCATTGGTGATCGCGTTGAACAGTGTGCTTTTTCCGACATTCGGGAGTCCTACGATACCTAATTTCATTTATCTTCACTTCTCCTTCATTGCTGCGGTTCGCCCGTATCTCGGCATAACGCAGCTTTCCGTTTAGTTGCATGGAATGCATGTATCAGTTTATTATACCATATCTGTCACAAAATCTCAACCGTAAAAAAGACAGACTTTCGCTGCCGCGCCGCCCGGGTGTTTCGTCCAATATAGCCGGGGTGGGCCGGTAGCAACAGATTTGAAAAAGCAGTAGACAAACGACAGATTTTTTGTTATCATAGAAACGATATGTTAAAAAGGAGAAGAGAACATGATGAAAAAAACAGTGGGAATATGGACAATTGCGGCAGGAATGGCAGTTTCGGCTGTCGGTTTGGCAGGATGCAACGCGAGCGCGGTCAATCTTTCCGGCGTCAGCGCCACGCAGACGGTCACAGAGTCCGAGGCGCAGACGGAAGCAGAGCAGGATAACGCGCTTCGGGTGTATTTGGCAGGACCGTTTTTCAACGAAACGGAGATCGGCAATATTGAAACCGCAGAGAAAATTCTGGAACAAAGAGGCTTCTCGTATTTTAGCCCGATGCGTTATACGGTAGATGCCGAGGAAGGTACCAAGGAGTGGGCGCGCCAGATTTTTGAACTGGACAAAAACGAAATCCAAAAAGCCGACGTAGTTGTGGCAATATACTACGCCAGCAACGGCGATACCGGTACCGCGTGGGAATGCGGTTATGCGTCGGCGATCGACAAGCCGGTCGTTTTGGTTCATGTGGATGAGAATTTGGATTCCAACCTGATGATGCACTGCGGCTGCACCACCAACATTTCCTTGAAGGATCTGGAGAGCTACGATTTTGATGCCATGCCTGTTTACGAGTACGAGGGCGATATGAAATAAGCAGGCTTCATGAACGGATAGGTGATGATGATGTCAAATTCGGTTTCAAAGACCCTGCGCGTGGAGGAGGAGCACCTTGCCTGCGCCATGGGCAGCGGCAGTCTTGCGGTGCTGGCAACGCCGGCGGTTGTCGCACTGATGGAAAACGCCGCGGCGTCGCTGGCGGACGAGCTTCTCGGCGACGAAACGCTGACCACGGTCGGCACGCGTATCGCGGTTGAGCACACCTCCCCCACGCCCCTTGCGGCGGAGGTGACGGCAACGGCTGTTCTGACGGAACGTGACGGAAGATGGTTTCATTTTGACGTGCGTGCCTGCGACAGGAGCGGCGAGATCGCCGCGGGAACACATACGCGCGTCAGTGTTCAGGCGGACAAATTTCAGGCAAAGGCAGATGGTAAGCTTGATGAAGTATAAATATTTGTTATTCGATCTCGACGGCACGCTCAGCGAAAGCGCGGACGGTATTCGCGCTTCGCTGGAATATGCGCTGCAAACGCTCGGCGTGCCGGTGCCGGATCTCAGCGATTACCCGGTTTATATCGGTCCGCCGCTAATTGACACCTTGCGCGGTCTCTGCGGTCTCGATCCCGAAACGGCGGAGCGCGGCGCGCAGCTGTATCGCCGGTATTATGAGGAAAAGGGCAAGCTGCTCAACCGTGCCTATGAGGGTATTCCCGCACTGCTGCAAAAGCTGCGTAAGGAAGGGGCAAAGCTCTGTGTCTGCACCTCCAAATACGAACCGTTTGCGGTCGAAATTGTGGAGATCCTCGGACTGAACGGTGTCTTTGATGCGGTCTGCGGTTCTAATATCGACGGCAGCCGCAAGGATAAAAAGGATATGATCCCATACGCAGTTTCCTGTTTGGGCGGCGATCTGGCGCGCGACAGAGAGCACATCGTCATGATCGGCGATACGTGGTTTGACGCGCAGGGAGCGCGTCTCTGCGGGGTGGATTTTCTCGGTGTGCGCTACGGCTACGGCGGGGAGAAAACCATGGCGGCACAGGGTGCCCGGCAATTTGCCGATACGCCTGAGGATGTGTATCGCCTTTTAACGGCTGCCTGCCGCGCATAATGGATACTTTTGCTTGCCTCCGCATATACTGTAGCGGAGGTTTTGCATATGGTAGTGTTCCGTTTCAAGCTGAAATCAAAGACAGCCGCTGCGGCAGCCGCAGCGCTTGCTGCTGTGCTGGCGGCGGTAATCGGTGCATTTTGCGCAGCGGACCGTTCGGCGGAGCCGACGGTTTTGACGATCGCGGAGAGTCATTATACCGAGGAAAAGGCGGTGGGAGAGTATCTCGACGGTCTCGGCTATGCCGACAGAGAGCTTGTGTCCTGCGAAACAGTGACGATCCCCAAGAAGTTCAACGACGTCTACGAGGCGTACAACGCGCTGCAGCTGCAGAGCGGATTTGATTTGAGTCGCAGCAAAGGGAAAAGCGTCCGGCGGTATGTCTACGTGCTGGACGAAGCGCACCGGGCGTTTGTTGTGATCCTTGCCGACGGCAAGGTGATTGGCGGACACCTGACAGACGGAGAGTACGGCGGCAGCGACACGCCGCTGAGGAGCAATGGAAAGACTGGATAAGTTTTTAAGCACGCGCGGCGGTATCAGCCGCAAAGAAGCGCAAAAAAGTATAAAAAAGGGCGAAGTAACGGTGAACGGAGCGGTTTGCCGCGTGACGGATTGTAAGATTGATCCCGAAGCGGACGCCGTTACCCTGCGCGGACAGGCTGTCTGTGCGGACGAGCATGTCTACATCATGCTCAACAAGCCGGCGGGCGTGGTGTCGGCAACGGAGGACAGGAGCGACAAAACCGTGCTGGATATTTTGCCGGATTCGTTGCGGCGCAAGGGACTTTTTCCTGCCGGAAGGCTGGACAAGGATACCGAGGGACTGCTGCTGATTACGGACGACGGAGACCTGGCGCACCGCATGCTGTCGCCGAAAAAGCACGTGCCAAAGCGCTATATCGCGCAGCTCGACGGTGTGATCACCGAGGAGATGATCCGCGCGTTTGAGGCAGGGATTGTTTTTGCCGACGGTACGGCATGCCTGCCTGCGCAGCTTGCCGTGCAGGAGGGCAGCGGCGGTAAGTCGGGAGTTGTCACTATTTGTGAGGGAAAATACCATCAAGTGAAAAAAATGTTTGCTGTAGTAGGACGCAAAGTTGTGCACCTTCAACGAATATCTATCGGGAATTTATATTTGGATAGCAATTTGCCTATAGGTTATGCTAAAAAACTGACGAAATTAGATATAGATACAATTCTTTTGGGCAAAATATACTAAAATAATATGATGAATTTTACTTATTATTCTTTTTTAATAAAATAGCCTAGTAATATTCAGGCAAAATCTGTATAGTCAAAAGATGTTGTAAGTGCTATACTTAAATAAGCAAATATTATTATCATACTAATGGAGGTTATCATATTATGGCAAGTCTATCTTTAAGACACATTTATAAGGTTTACGACGGTAATGTAACTGCCGTAAAAGATTTCAATTTGGAAATTGATGATAAGGAGTTTATCATTTTTGTAGGTCCTTCCGGCTGCGGTAAATCCACCACGCTGAGAATGATTGCCGGTTTGGAAGATATCTCTAAAGGTGAGCTGTACATCGGTGATAGACTGGTGAACGACGTTTCTCCCAAGGACAGAGACATCGCAATGGTTTTCCAGAACTATGCGCTGTATCCGCACATGTCCGTTTATGATAACATGGCGTTTGGTCTGAAGCTCAGAAAAACCCCCAAGGAAGAAATTAGGAGACGCGTGGAAGAAGCTGCGCGTATCCTCGGTATTGAGCAGTATCTCGAAAGAAAGCCGAAGGCGCTTTCCGGCGGTCAGAGACAGCGTGTGGCTATGGGACGCGCTATTGTGCGTGATCCGAAGGTATTCCTTCTTGACGAGCCGCTTTCCAACCTTGACGCAAAGCTGCGTGCGCAGATGCGTACCGAAATCTCCAAGCTCTATCAGAGACTGGGCACCACCTTTATTTATGTTACCCATGATCAGACAGAGGCCATGACGCTGGGTACCAGAATTGTCGTTATGAAGGACGGCGTGATTCAGCAGGTTGATACGCCGCAGAATTTGTATGACCTCCCTTGCAATATGTTCGTCGGAGGCTTCATCGGTTCGCCTCAGATGAACTTCATCAACGCTACCGTTTCCAAGAGCGGCAGTGATTACACCCTGGATTTTGACCGGTACAAGATTCCGGTTCCGGCTGACAAGTGCGCGAACGGTAAGCTCGATCCGTATGTTGGCAAGGAAGTTGTTTTCGGTATCCGTCCCGAGCATGTTCACGATGAGCAGGAGGAGATCGAAAATGCAAAGATTCTCTTTGATGCAGATGTTGACGTTACCGAGTTGATGGGTGCAGAGATTTATCTCTATGTTACCATTGCAGGTCAGTCCATCACGGCGCGCGTTGAGCCTACCTCCAAGGCAAAGGTCGGCGACAAGATCAAGATTTGCTTCAGTCTTGAAAAGCTCCACATTTTTGACAAGGACACGGAGCAAATTATCTCCAACTAATCTTTATTCTTATGTATCTAAAAGGCAGGTTCTCCACCTGCCTTTTATTAATGCTTTTTTATCTCCGGTCAGACAGCGCAGTGTGTGGTCATACCTCCCTGCGATTGCATAGTTTTATACAATTTATATCGTTGTTGCCCTATAGATGAAAGGATGATAAGATGAAAAAACCGGCATATTTTCAGATGTATCTCGATAACTATGAGGCGCTGCAGTGCCTTTCCGAAGCACAGGTCGGCAGATTGGTGATGGCGGTTTATGCGTATGCCATCAAAGAAACGGAGCCGGACTTCACAGACGATCCTGCGTTGCAGGTCACGTTTGCCTTTATACGCCGAAACATCGACAGGGAATTTGAAAGCTACAGCAAAAAATGTGAGCGCAATCAACGAAACGTTATGAATCGCTGTGAGTCGACGTCAAACGTTGCGAGTCGTAACGAGTCGATACCAAACGTTACGAGTCGCAACGAGTCGTTAGAAGAAGAAAAAGAAAAAGAAGAAGAAAGAGAAGAAGAACACTCTCTCAGTGCGCGCGTCGTCACGCAGTTTCATGAGATCTGTGATGAATTGCCCAAGGTGAAGAAGCTCACTGCCAAACGTTGTGACAGCATTCAAGCAGCACAGGCACATTTGTCCGGTACGGATTTTGCAGATTTGTTCCGTAAAGTGGCGTGTTCGGACTTCCTGTGCGGCAGAAGCGGCAAATGGAGGGCGGACTTTGACTGGATCCTACGACCCGATAATCTCACGCGGATTTTGGAAGGGAGCTTTGATAACCGCGGCTCTCCACAGAAAATGGTGAGCAGCTACGATATAGGTGAGCTGGAACGCATCAATACCCTCGAGGGCTATTAGCGGAACAAATCAGGTTTGCCGGGATAGTGGACAGCGAAAAAATATTACAGTTCTGTCACAATTCTATCACATAGGTGTGTTATTATCATAGAAGAGAACCGATGCTTTGGAGCTTCTGTACATATTCAACTGCTTTTTTCAAAAAGTTCAAAGAAATTTGTTGTCAGAGGTTGATTTTTTCTTTAATTTTGTGTAATATGTATATGAGGGTATTGTAACTTTCGTGTCCAGGTTGCGCGATGTTGTTCGGACAGTCAGAAAAATACTTGACGGTACATATACCGATTTTGCATAAAATTTAAGGAGAAAAAGAGGTTACTACTATGTCTAACAGATTATTTCAGGGTATCGTGCATCAGATGAAGGATGCTATCGACAGAATCATCGGCGTCATTGATGAAACTTCGGTTGTCATTGCCTGTTCTGAGCTTGGTAAAATCGGTGAGGTAAACGAGAGTATCAATTCCGAAACGCTCAGCTCTACCGCTCCGTTTGTGATTAACGGCTATACGTACAAATCCTTTGGCAGCAGTGTGAAATTTGATTATGCCGTTTTTGTGCAGGGTACCGACGAGTATGCGCAAAAATACGCCCAGCTGCTCAGCGTTTCGTTCTCGAGCATCAAGCAGTATTACGACGAGAAATATGACCGTTCTAACTTTATCAAAAACGTCATTCTGGACAATATCCTGCCCGGAGATATTTACCTCAAGGCAAGAGAGCTGCATTTTAATTCTGAGGTGTCGCGCGTCTGCCTGTTGATCAAGATTGTATCCAAAACGGATGTTTCTGCCTATGATATCGTTCAGAATCTCTTTCCCGATAAGACGAAGGACTTTGTCATCAATATCAATGAGGAGGAGATCGCTCTTGTCAAGGAGGTCAAGACGGATACCGAAAGCCGTGACCTTGAAAAGCTGGCGAGCTCCATTTCGGACACGCTTTCCAGTGAATTTTATACGCACTGCGTAGTCGGAATCGGCACCGCGGTTACCGGCATCAAGGATCTTGCGCGTTCCTTCAAGGAGGCGCAGTCAGCCCTGGAGGTTGCCAAGGTGTTCGACACCGAGCGTACCATTGTCAGTTATGATAACCTTGGCATTGCACGTTTGATCTATCAGCTGCCAACAACACTCTGCAAAATGTTCCTCAAGGAGGTATTCAAGCGCGGCAGTATTGAGAGCCTTGATCAGGAGACCCTCTTTACGATCCAGCGTTTCTTCGAAAACAACCTCAACGTTTCCGAAACCTCCCGTAAGCTGTTTGTACACCGCAATACGCTGGTTTACAGACTGGAAAAAATCAAAAAGCTCACGGGCTTGGATCTGCGTGAGTTTGAGGACGCTATCGTCTTTAAAGTAGCATTAATGGTCAAAAAGTATCTTAACGCCAGCCCCACAAAGTATTAATACGATATGCGCGGAAAAACGGTGTAGTTGATGGCTCTGAACGCCCTTTTCGGCGTTCAGAGCATTGGTGTTTTATCGGGTAATGGCAAAATCCACTTTTTTTCGGAAAAAAAGTAAAAAAAGTCGGTTGTTTCGCACAATTCACAGACAAAGGTGTTTTTATGATTGAATTTCAGAATGTTTCAAAAACCTACCCCAACGGCACGCACGCGCTTCGCGACGTCAATCTCAGTGTTGATAAGGGCGAATTCGTGTTTATTGTCGGTGCATCGGGTGCAGGTAAAAGTACCCTTCTCAAGCTGATCATGCATGAGGAGACCCCGACCTCGGGCGAAATTATTATCAACGGCAACAAGTTTTCCAAGCTCAAACGCCGCGACGTACCGTATTTGCGCCGCCATATGGGTATTGTGTTTCAGGATTTCCGCCTGATCGAGAAAATGACGGTCTTTGATAACGTTGCCTTTGCGATGCGCGCGGTCGGCGAGAACACTGCCACGATTAAAAAGCGCGTGCCCTATGTGCTCAACCTTGTCGGACTCAAAGACAAGATGAACAATAAGCCCAGCGAGCTTTCGGGCGGTGAGCAGCAGCGCGTCAGTCTGGCGCGTGCGCTGGTGAATAACCCCGAAATTATTATCGCGGACGAGCCCACCGGTAACGTTGATCCGGAGCTGTCACATGAGATTATCGAGCTGCTCAACGAAATCAACGCCATGGGTACTACGGTTTTGGTCGTGACGCACGAGCATGAGCTGGTGCGCGAATTTAACCAGCGTGTGGTTACGATCGACAACGGTAAGATTATCGGAGATACCCGCAACGGCAGATTTGCCGCGGGTGCGTCCGAGGACTATGACGGCGTTTCTGATGCGTATGACGCCGGCGATATTTATGACGGCGAAGAGACTTATGCCGGCGAGAGTGCAGACTATGCCGAAGAGGATGCAGGAGAGTACTCCGACGACGAGATCATCCGCAGCTATGGTACGCTGGGATATGAGGACGATATGGACGACGCCTTGTATGCCGGCGATTCCCGGTATGTGGACGATGCGCAGTATGTGGACGATGCGCAGTATGCGGACGATACGCAGTATGTGGACGATGCGCAGTATGCGGACGATACGCAGTATGCCGACGCCGCGCTGCGCTATTCCGACAATGCGGCGGCGGAATCCGACAGCGAGCTCCCGAACTGACGCGCCGGAAGAAAAATGAATAACGCGAGTAATCGCGCAAGAAAAGGATAATTGTATGAAAGGTTTTAGCTATCTGGTAAACGAAGGCTTCAAAAACGTTTGGAGCAATCGTATCATGAGTATTGCGTCCATCTGTGTGCTCATCAGTTGTCTGGTGCTCACGGGCTCGGCGGCGCTGTTTTCCATTAACGTTACCAAGCTGGTAGACGAGGTGGGAGAGAGCAATGAGACCATCGTATACATCAAGGACGGTTATTCCCAGCTGGAGGCGGTTTATGTCGGCAAGGAGATTGAAAAGGTACCCAATGTTGCTTCCGCAAGATTCTATTCCAAAGATGAAGCGTTCCAGCAGTACCGCGCAACGCTGGGCGACAGTCTGTTCGCCCGTATCGAGGACAGAAACCCTCTGCCCGACTCCTTTATTGTCGTCATGAACGACCTCTCACAATATGACGAAACCGTTGCTCAGATCCAAAAAATTCAGGGAGTCGATCCCGATACCATTCTCAACCGCAAGGATTTTGCCGACAAGTTGACTCGTATCAGCAACCTTGTCACGCTCATTTCGATCGCAGTTGTCAGCGCGCTGCTGGTGATTTCGCTGTTCATCATTGCCAACACCATCCGTGCTACCATGTATTCGCGCCGTTTTGAAATCAGCATTATGAAATCTGTCGGCGCAACCAATTCCTTTGTGCGCATGCCCTTTCTGGTAGAGGGAATGGTCATCGGTTTGATTTCTGCTCTCATTGCGATGGGTGCGCTCGCTCTGGTGTATCAGGGCGTCGGCATGGTTGTCGAAAACGCGCAGTCGATGTTTAACTTTATTCCGTATATCCAGGTATTGCCCTATGTGGCGGCAACATTCATCGTATTCGGTATGTTCGTCGGCTTCTGCGGCAGCTTCCTTTCCATTCGTAAATACCTGAAAATGGAAGGAAACGAAATTCTGGGATGGTAATTCCCGAAAGGAGCAAATTGTATGAAAAGAATAAAAATGATACTCTGCGCGATGCTCAGTGTTTGCATTGTGTCCGTACCTGTGTTCGGCTCGGTTCTCTCGGCTTCGGCGGAGGATGTGGATTCGCTCCGTACCCAGCTTGCCGAGCTCAAACAGAAAGAGTCCGAGTATAAGGATATTCTCAGCCAGTCCGAAAATGAAATCGCCGATCAAAAGCAGTATAACGACGCGCTGGTCGAGAAGATCACCGTTCTCGGTGAGAAGATTAACCTGACGCGCGAGTCCATTGAGCAGCTCAATCAGAGCATTGCCGAAAATCAAAAGAAAATTGACGAGGGTAACGCCGGTATCGAGGATCAGCTTTCTGCTCTGTGCGAGCGTCTGCGCACAATCTATATGGCAGGCAGCGCCAGCGATCTCGAGATCATCCTCGGCGCACACGATTTTTCCGACTTGATTGATAAGATGAACCTTGTCAAAAATCTTTCCAAGTATGATAAAGACCTGATTGATGCAGTCAATGTCAAGCTTGCCGAAATTCAGGTGCACAAAGATGCATTGCTCAAGGACAAGGAGACGCTCTCCGCAGACAAACAGTCCCTTGATGAGGATATGCAGGATCTCAACAACACACTCGAGAAGAACAAGAACAGACTTTCTACGCTCGAGATTTCCCAAAAAGACACGCAGAACGTTCTCGACAACCTGAGCGATCATCAATCGGAGCTGGAGGCAAATATCGCCAAGATTTTGGAGGAGCAGCAGCGCGAGGCGCAGGCGGCTATGGAAGCTGCCAAGCATAAGAACGAGAGCAGCGACAGCAGCGGCGATTCCTCTCACAAGGAAGATGCCACGCCGACGCCGACGCCCGACCCGGATCCCGAGCCCGACCCCACTCCGACGCCCGAGCCCGAGCCCGATCCCGAGCCGCAGCCCGAGCCGCAGCCTTCCCCCTCCGGCAGCTACGTATGGCCGGCTCCCGGCGTGTACTACATCAGCTCCGACTACGGTGATTCCGAGGGCAGAGGCTACAGCCACAGCGGCGTAGACATTGCAGGACCGATGTACAGCACGATTGTTGCCGCGGACAGCGGCACGGTTATTGCTACTTACTCCGGCTGTGTCCATAACTGGGGCAAGAGCGGCGACTGCGGCTGCGGCGGCAGCTACGGCAACTATGTTATGATCGATCACGGTAACGGTAAATGGACAATTTACGGTCACCTAGCAAGCGTCAGCGTGAGTGAGGGTCAGTCTGTATCTGCCGGTCAGCAGATCGGTTTGATGGGATCGACCGGTCACTCCACGGGTCCGCACCTCCATTTTGAGTGCAGATTGAACGGCGACACCTACGATCCCGATGTGGAAATCCATTACCGCTCGTTGATGTAAGGCGGCGCAGGCATGACAAAGTGCGAAAAAGCGTCGGGAAAGAAAAGTATTTGCAACGGCGGATACAAGCCATTTCCTATTCCACTGAAACACGCCGGGCGCCCGCTTCTCTGTCCTCTCAAAAAAGCGTTGTGCGCGCTTCTGAGCATATGCCTGACGGCGCTGCTGCCGGTGGGGATATCTCTGTCTGCTGCGGCAGAGGAGACGACGGACACGCGTATGCTGGCAGAGCGAATATCCAATCTCGCTCAGAAAAAAGAAGAATACGAAAAGGTGCTTGAAAAAAATGCCAAGGAGATTACGGATCAAGAGGCATATAACAAGGCGCTGACGGAAAAAATTAAAGTGCTCAGCGAAAAGGTGACGCTGACGCGTGAAGCCATTGCCGAATTGACCGGTACCATATCGACAAATCAGCAGGAAATTGATCAGGCAAACGCCGACATTGAGGAGCAGGTGAGCGCACTCTGCGACCGCCTGCGCACGATTTATATGGCAGGCAGCGCCAGTGAGTTGGAGATTATTCTCGGTGCGAAGGATTTTTCCGATATGATCGACAAAGTAAATCTTGTCAGCACCCTCGCCAGACATGACGAGGAGCTAATTGAGGAGATCAGCGACAAGCTTGACAAGATCGACGAGAAGAAATCTATCATGAAAGCGGATAGGGAGCAGCTTCAGAGCGACGAAACCGAACTCAGCGCGGATTTGGAAGATCTTAACAAGACCCTCGAGGAGAATGAGGAGCATCTAAAAGAGCTCCGTGATTCTTCGGCTGCGGCACAGGAGTTTCTTGCGGACGCGGCAAACGAGCAGGAGCTCATGGAGGCGCAGATCCGTAAATACTTTGAAAATCAGGCACGCAACAGTGATCAGAATATTTCGGCGGCAGGCGGCTATGTTTGGCCGTGTCCGGGTTTCTATTATCTTTCCTCGCTTTACGAGGAGCCGCGCACGGGGTATTACCACGGCGGTATTGATATTGCGGGCGGCGGCATTATGGGCACGCCTGTGCTTGCCGCGGATGCCGGAACCGTTATCGGAGTTTTTACGGGCTGCACCCATAACTGGGGCAAGGATGTTTGCTGCGCGTGCGGCAGCTACGGCAATTATGTGATCCTTGACCACGGAAACGGCAGACAGACTGTCTACGGTCATCTGACCAGTGCAGGCGTCCGCGAGGGCGAAACGGTCAAAAAGGGTCAGCCGATCGGTCTGGTTGGTTCTACGGGCAATTCCACGGGACCGCATTTGCATTTCGAATGTCGTTTTAACGGCGAAAAATATGACCCGATGTCTGAGTTTTAAGACGAAATCTGCGCCTCTCCGCACAGGCTGCAGATAAAATCAACACCGAAGGCTCGCTCAGAGAAACAGAAAGACGGTTTCTCTGAGCGAGCTTTTTCTGCCGTTTCCTCCTCCGAAAAAAGGGGAAAAAGTGCATGCCGAAGCATACGCTGATCGGGGATTTGCTTCTCAAAAAACCGGCTCCCATAACCGTCATTTCTAACGAACAAAGCTTTCAGCAATTGGATACATGTTCATTTATTCGTTGTTTTGCATAATTAACATGCGTAAAGTTTATGTATTATAAACAATACATGGATTTTGAAAAATATGATGAAATAACATTGACTTTTATCGTTTCGGGGTGTATCATAGACACGTACTCAAACAGAGGTACAGAACAAAAAACAAATTTCAAAACAAAAAGGAGAAATGAAAAATGAAAAAGACTTCACTGAAAACCAGAATCATGAGCATTGTAGCTGCAGCTGTTATGGCTTGTTCCACAGCAGCCGTTAGCATGGCTTCCGCTTCCGCAGCAAGCGTTGACAGCACTGTGGCTGTCGCTCAAGCTAAGAAAAGCAGTAGTAATATCTATTTTAAGACAAATGTACCTTCTGTGTACGGTTCTTACATCTGCCTGTATGTTTGGGATAATAACGGTCACAACGCTTGGGTAAAGCCCAGCGAGGGTTATGGTGCAATGGGTATGAAATACTTTGAGGTTCCCAATGATTACAACTGGGTTGGCGGTATTTTTGCAAACATTAAGGGTTACACAGAGCCCGGCTGGAATAACGGCAGCGTAATGGCACAGACCAAAGATTATGATTACTCTTACCTTCAGAATAATAATGTTGATGTTACATTTGGCAAAAAAGAGTCCGGTGACACCAGCCTGCGTATCGAGGCTGCCAAGTGGGATGATATGTCCTACATTGCTGCATACGTTTGGAATTCCGATGACGACCACGAGTGGATCAAGATGAACTACGACGGCAACTATGTAGACATTCTTTCCAAGTACACCCACGTCATTGTTGCCCGTGTTAAGGGTTATTCCGAGCCCAATTGGAACAATCTCATCAACAGAACCGGCGACATGAAGATCAGCGACCTCAATGGTTTCATTAAGTTCAACGGCTAAGCGATTACCCAAAAGAATAGAATATTCTCAAGACGTTCATTTTTGAACGTCTTGTTTTTTGCGAATTGTTTAGCAAAAATGCAAAGAAGATGACGGATAAGTTCGACGGTTTTTTCGTTGCAATCGGACGCAACGTGTGGTACAATAGTACAAGACTCAAAAAGGAGGTGTTACAGATGAAAAACAGCCGAAAAAAAGCGTTGTACTGCGGACTGTGTACCGCTGTAGCTGCTTTGATCGTGCTGATCTGTACTGCCTGCGGAAATGATAATAACAAAAAAGAGGAAACGCCAACAGAAGAACCGACAACCGTGGAGGTTGATTATCATCATCCTCCGGATGTCATCAGTTTGGAAAAATCCATGCTGATAATGGGTATCGGTGAAACATACAAGCTAACTGCGCTGTATGATTACAGCAAACCCGCCGGAGGTGCAACCTATGCTTCCAGCAAACCCAAGGTGGCGACGGTCGACGCTGATACAGGGGAGCTGACCGCTGTCGGCGAAGGCTACACTACCATCACCGTAACGTCTTTTAACGGAATTCCTGCCAAGTGCTATGTCACGGTCAAAAAAGCGCCGACCGGACTGTCCTTTGTGAATAACAACGTCCATATGCTGCCGGGCGAAAAGACATCCTTTGTGCTTAAGCCTGCCAAAACGGATGAAGGCGTCGCGGAAGCATTTTATACATCGAGCGACAGCGACATTGTTTCCGTAACCAAAAACGGTGCCGTGACGGCTGTAGCGGAGGGAACCGCGACGGTAACTGCTACTGCTTACAATGGTAAGCAGGCAACTACGACGGTTCATGTTGTCCGTGAGAGCAATATGACAAGCAAAACCACAACCCATCCAACATATATTCAAATGGATGCCGACTGGAGCTCACCGACGCTTGGTGTGTTGCCCGAGCATTCCATGGTACGCGCATACGGCGAAAATGCCGACGGCAGATGGATTAAGGTAGAATCTAATGATATCCACGGATGGGTATATAACAAAGCGTTTGGTGCACCGGCGAATTACAAGGTTTTTACCAACGAGACGCTTCCGGTGATGGCGGACGATCTGATTTTTGACGTCGGCAGAGACAAGCGCAAAATCTTTGACTATGTTATTAATGTGCCGTACGATACCACGAACGATTATAATGACACGGTGGAAAATCTCTGTGTACAGTATTTCATGTACTACCGCGGCTCCTGTTACCATCATGCCGCTTTGCTTAGCTATTTGTATAACCGCTGCGGCTGGGAAACGGTCACGGTGACGGGTGTGAGTAATTTCAGTGGCATGAGTGATCATTCCTGGTGCCTTTCCAAAACACGCGATGGTTGGAAGAATGTTGACGCGCAGTACTTTACGGGGCGTAATCCGGACGAACAATACTTTATCAGCGACTATTCACAGCACTGCGACTGGGATAAGTCCTTCGGTCCCGACATCGACCTCTAAATTCGCGCACCGCGCTGCCTGCCCGGAGATAAAAACCGGAGATAAAAAACCGCTCACACACGGTGAGCGGTTTTCATTTAGGAAAAAGTTAGACACAGAACAATTAGAAAGGAAGGTAAATAGTTTTACCCATAACCTCATCGATAGAATAGTCGCGGGAAGTAGCCATGATGCTGTCATCGTTCCAGTTAGGCTCTCTGTAACCCTTAACGCGAACGAACTTTGCGCCGGTGAAGTCGCCGGAAACGTAGAAGAAGTCTCCGCCCTGAACCGCGTGACGGGGCTTAATCCACTGAGTGGTTCCTTCGTTGTTCCAAACATACAATGCAATGTAGGAACCGAACTTGGACTCAACGTTTGTCGTGTAGTGAACAAAGCCGGATACGTTGTAACCAACGCTCTGCGTGGTGTCAGCGGTTGCTGCGGAAGCAGAAGCCATGCTGACTGCTGCTACGGAGCAGGTCATGACGGCTGCGGCTACGAGGCTCATGATTCTGGTTTTGAAAGAAGTTTTCATTTTTCTTTTCTCCTTTTTTTATTTTGTAATTTGTTTTTTGCACCCTCATTGGAGTACCTGCCTATGATACACCCGAAAACGATAAAAGTCAACGCTATTTCATCATATTTTTTCAAATCAGTGAAATGTTTATAATACACAAAATATATGCATATAAAATGTATAAAACAACAAGAGTTAGGTGCATGTATCCAAACGGTTAAAGTGTGATTTGTTAGAAATAACGATTATTAGATATGACTTTTTGGAGAGCAAATTCTCGGTCAGCGTATGCTCCGGTACGTACCTTACCCCCTTTCGGAGGAGCGTAACGGCAGAAAAAAGCTCGCTCGGAAAAACTTTTTTCTTCGAGCGAGCTTTCGTTATAATTTTATCTGCAGCCGGTGCGGAACACCGCGTTGTGACGACGCACTGTGCTGTCTGTAATAAAGTATATTGACGGCATGATCCGATATGAAAAAATGCGCAGCATTATACTGCCCTGAAATGCAGTCTGGCGGCAGTCAGCTCGCTCCATGTGTATTGTTCCATATAATCGCCCCGGTAGGCGTTGACGGCGTCGGTTTCCCCATCGAGCAGGCGGTAATAATCGCAGTCCAGCAGGTCTTTTCTGATTGCCCACTGGTTGTGCTTTCTGATAAATACCGCTTCCATTCCGATGGAGGAAAGCGTGTTGCGCAAATCCTGCGTCAGCGCGCGCAGATACTGTTTGGCAGCTTTTAGCTTGGAGTCATCCTCCCACATGGCGGCGATGATTTCTTCTCCGCTGCATACCGCACCCTCGCGGTCAATCAAAAATGCAAAAAGCTCCCGTGTTCTGGAGCGTTTGAACAGCAGCGGCTCGCCGTGCCAAAATACCTGAAAGCTGCCGAAGCAGCGCGCATACAGTTTTTCGTGCAGCTCCGGCCGCGGATGCGAGAGATTTAAATAGTCAAGCTCCTCTCGGATGCGTTTGGGATCAGCGGGTTTTAATATATAACCGTTCGCGTGCATGCGAAAGGCGTCGGCGGCATACTGCGGATATCCTGTGACAAAAATGATTTTTGTGTCGGGCGAGAGATTTTTGATTCTCACCGCAAGCTCTAAGCCGTTCACGCCTCCGCGAAGCTCAATATCGGAAAACACAACGTCGGGGATTTTTTTTTGCTCGGTGATCGCGCCAATCAGCTCGTCGTCATCCCCAAAGTCCATAATTTGTGCGTCGGGCTGTGCTTTCGCAATTGCCTGATGCAGCAGATAGAGCATATTTTCTTCATCGTCTATGGCGAATATCAGCATATGAGGCTCCTTTTTCTTTTGGTATCGCAAGGGTGACAGATGTTCCTTTGCCGACGGCGGATGCAATGATCAGTTTACCGTTGCAAACGTGGCGGAGACGGTCGCGCACATTTTTGATTCCGATATGGGTTCTGCCGTCGTTGGGCGGCAGCGCCTGCGGATCAAACCCGGGTCCGTTGTCGGCGACGATGATCTCGTATCTGTCAGACAGCTCTTTTGTGGATATCGTAACCGTTCCGACGCTCTTTTTAATTCCTCTTATGCCGTGCCGTACAGCGTTTTCGGCGATTGGCTGGAGCGTCAGCACCGGAACAGAAAAGTCCGTGCACGCAATGTCATAGGTGACGTTCATCATGGATTTGAAACGCAGCTGTTCCAACTCCAGATAGAGCTTGGTATGTTCCAGCTCCTTTTCAAACGGAACCGCTGCTGTCTGTTTGATGGAGTCCATATTGCCGCGCAGATACTGCGAGAATTGGGAGGTTGCTTTTGCAGCCGCTTTCGGATCGAGTTCGCACAGCGCCTGAATCGAGCCGAGGGTATTGTACAAAAAATGTGGCTGGATTTGACTCATCATGATTTGATATTGCTGTTCCTTCAAGAAATCATCGGTGACGAGCTGAGAAAACTCAGTGTTGTGAATAAACATCAGCGCCATGGCGATGGCAAGCGCCAGATAGGCAATACGGTAGCGGTCGTCGGAGAAATCCTGAATCAGAATGCCGGCAATAATCAGAACGAATGTGCTGCAAAGGGATACCTTGTTTTGTTTGCGAAAGCTCTTTCCGAAAAAGGCGAATTCAAGAACGACAAAAAGAATGATCAGAAAATACAATGCAATATAAGCATAATACAACGGTCCGTCATGATAATAATGCTGATCGTCAAAGGTGATCATCAAGCCGGTAAAAATTCCGATCGGCTGCCAGACGGTATTGACGGCCAGAATAATCGCAATCAGCTTTTTAAAGATGCTTTTGTGATGAATCTGCGCAACCAGGGCGCCGCCTGCCATCGGCGTGAGGATATAGTCGGCGCATTTTATGAGCTTGACCGTCCACAGCGGCACAGACGGATCGCCGTTGAACTGAAGTCCGAGCCATTCGGACAGAGCGGCAAGCGCGATGACTCCGTAGGTCAAAAAATAGGATTTTTTTTCCTTTTGCGGAATACGGTTGTTTTCCTGCACCAAAACTGCAAGGATAATCAGCGTCAGCCATGTCAGGATTATTTCGCAGATATAATAGTTCATCCGTTCGTCCTCCTCGCTGTGATGATATCTTTATTATATTTATTATAAACGAACCGAAATCTAAATTCAACCCGGAACGTAGCAAAAAAAAAGCTTTCTAACAGGAGATTATTATTTGATTTAAGTGATTTGTCACACTTTTGTACGTTACGAATGTTATAATGCATTGTGTAGAGAGCCGCAAGGAAGGCGCGGCACACATTTGCAGAAAAAAGCAAGGAATGGATCAGGAGAAGAAAGCTATGAGTCGATTAACCGAACAGTTAAAACAATCATTTGAAAAATATCGTGATAAAGTTGCCGTTATCGAAAGCTTCTCGGGCAGAAGTATTTCCTACGGTGAGCTGGATATTCTCAGCGGAAAAATTGCCCAAAAGCTTCGGGCGGAGGGCGTCGGAAAGGGTGATATCGTTCCGATCCTTCTTCCGCGCGGCTTTGCGTATATCGCCGCCGAGATAGGAGCGATCAAGGCAGGCTGCGCCTACGCACCCTTGCTCGGCGAATATCCTGCCGAGAGAATAGATTATATTTGTCAAGACTGCGGCGCAAGGTTTGTGGCGGATGAAAGCTTTGTCCGTTCGGCGGCGGAGCTGGAACCGCTGACGGAATATGTGGAAAGTGCTGAAAAAGACAGAGTCCTTTTGATATATACCTCCGGTTCAACAGGCAATCCGAAGGGTGTTATCCATACGCACCGTTCATTTTACGAGGGCGTCAGAAGAAATATCCTGAATAACGGTATGAGCGAAAACGACAAGACCCTCGGTATCATCAATTTCAGCTTTGCTTTGTCGGTCGACGAGGTGTACGATACACTCCTTTCGGGAGCAAGCCTGTTTTTGCTCAGCAACGAGGAAAGAGCCGATATACGCTTTGTCAAAAGCGCTGTGATCGAAAACCATATCACAGCTTTGTACATCAATCCCAATATGCTCAAAAGGCTCGATCTGCGCGGTTCGTCCTTGAGAGTGGCGCAAACGGTAGGGGAGCGTTTGTCCGGATTTTATTCGGACGAATACAGGATCATCAACATCTACGGCGCGTCCGAAACCCTGTGTGCGCTGGCGTTCGAGCCGGACAAGGCATATGACAATACGCCGGTCGGCAAGCCGGTCGACAGCTTTCGCGCTTACATCGTGGACGAAAACGGAAACGAGGCGCCCGACGGAGAGGAGGGCGAGATTTGTGTAGCGGGTGCACTGTGCGACGGATATCTGAATTTGGATGAGCAGACGTCGGCGGTGTTCTCGCCCAATCCCTTCTCCGACGATGAAGGCTTTGAGATGATGTATCACACCAACGATATCGGCAAAAAGCTTCCGGACGGCAACATCGTATATGTAAACCGAAAGGATTGGATGGTAAAGGTCAACGGTCAGCGTGTCGAAACAGGCGAAATCGAAGTGCGTATGGCGGCGGACGTTGACGCGGTGGAAGCGGCGGTTGTCAAGGCGTTTGAAAACGAGTACGGAATGACGTATCTTGCCGCTTATTATCAGGTCAAAAAGGGAATGTCTGCAACGGCGGAGGAAATAGAAGGCGCCCTGCGAAAAAGGCTGCCCGATTACATGATTCCGCGGTTTTTTACCCAAATGGAAAAATTCCCTCTTAACGCAAACGGAAAGATTGACCGCAGAGCGATTCTCCCTCCGCAGGCGGCGTCCTTCAAGGCGGCATATGCAGCTCCCGAAAACGAAACGGAGGAAATGCTGTGCGAGGCGTTCATGCGTATTCTGCACTGCGGTCAGGTGGGCGTCCATGATGATTTCTTTGCCCTCGGCGGCGATTCGCTTCTCGCCATGAATCTGCAGCTTGCATGCGACTCGGAGGAGCTTTCGACCGAAATGATTTTTGCGGGAAAGACTCCCCGCCGCATTGCGCAGCTGCTTGCAGCGGCAAGCAAGAGCAAACCTGTATCTGCCGAAAGACCCGCCGAATATCCGCTCAATCCCTTTGAGAGAGGTATGTATATGGAGCAAAAAATTTCGCCGGAGTCCACGATGTATACCCTTGTCGGCTGTTACATGATCAGCGGAACGACAGCGGACAACATCAAATCGGCGCTGGAAGATACCTTCCGGGCGCACGAGGCGTTCCGCTCTGTATACCGTGAGAAGGACGGAAATATTTTCCGCGTTCTCGTCGATGATATTCCTTCTGTCAGAATCGAAAAAACAGAACATATTCAGGAATGCTTTGAAGCGGCAAAGGCGCAGTGTCATTCGTTTGACCTAACAAAGGGTATTCCTGCCGAAGCGATCATCTATACGGACGGAGAAGTTTGCCTTACGGCATTTTTGTTCCATCATATTCTCTTTGACGGCGGCAGCGACGGCATTTTTGCGCGGGAGCTTCTTGCGAGACTGAGCGGAGACGCGGTTTTGGAGGACAGCTACGACTTGAGCGCTGCTTCGCAGGAGGATACCGAAAGCGTGTATCGCCGGGGATTGGAGAAGTACCGGGAGATGTTCGGAGACGGCGTTCCCGCGGCGGATCTGCCCCTGAAAAAAACGCGTCCCGAGGTGCATCCTCTTTCCGACGTCAACCACGCGTTTGTTCTGGACGGCGAAGCGCTCAAAAATCTCAGGCAGGCGGCCGGGGAGAAGAAAACAACCGTGTTTCATATCCTTCTGGCGGCGCTGTCCGTGACGATCGCAAAGTACACCGCGTCGGAGGATGTTGTTGTCGGAGTGCCCGTCAATACCAGAAACAGATATACACAGAATACGATCGGTATGTTTGTCAATACGGCTCCTCTGCGGCTGCATCCCGCCTGTGATAAAAACGCTGACGACTATCTCAGAGAGGTCGGCGACACGGTGTCGGCTTTTATAAAAGAAAACAGCTGTCCCTACGATCGCCTTGTCGCCGGGTTTCTTAAAGAACGCGACAATAGCCGCAATCCTCTTTTTGACGTGGGAATCAACTATCTTCCTGTGTGCACCCAATATGAAAAAGACAATATATGTATCCGTACGTCCTACGTTCTGCAACCTTCGGGCAAGGATATTAATGTTGTTATGCAGGTGCAGGATGATCAGATCAGCGGATTTGTCCAGTATTCCTCCGAGCTTTTTGAGGAAAGGATCATCCGTAATTTTACGGAGCAATTTGTTTCTGCTGCCGCTGCGTTTTGCGGAGAGTGCGGCACGCTCTCGGAGGCGTCGGCGCTGCCGCTCACCCAGAAAAAAGAGCTGGAAGCATTTGCTGTTGCGGCAAAAGCCGACGTTCCCGTCAAGCTTCTTCACCAAATGCTGGAGGTTCAGGCGGATAAACTTCCCGGTAAGACAGCGCTGATTGCCTGTGACAAAACGCTCACCTTTGCACAGCTCGAAAGCGAAGCGAACAGGGTGGCGAATGCGTTGATGGCCGAAGGCTTCCGGAAGGGCGACAGTGCCGTTGTGATGCTCAGACGCACTTCGCGCTTTTTTGCCGCGGTTTTCGGTGTTCTCAAAGCGGGCGGAGCTTTTATCCCCACCGACCCGGGTTATCCGGCGGAGCGCATACACAGCGTTTTTCAAGACAGCGGAGCGAGGTTTGTGATTACCGACGGGGCGGAGGCAGAATATGAAAACGCGCTGCCCGTGGACAGGCTGCTGGAATGCGGAGACGACGCAAGACCGGAAATCGAAGTCAGCCCGCACGACCTTGCCTATATGATCTATACCTCCGGTTCAACCGGAAAGCCCAAGGGCGTTATGCTGCGCCATATCGGAATTTGCAGCTATCTGACGCCGCATGAAGCCAATATTCACATGCACTATGTGGACAAAAACGTCAGCACCTATCTGTCGGTTACGACGGTTGCCTTTGATATGTCGTTCAAGGAGCATACCGCCGCATTGTGTAACGGAAAAACGCTTGTGTTTGCTTCTGATGAAGAGATGAACAATCCCAAGCTTCTTGCAAAGCTGATGGATCAATACGGCGTGGACTGTATGAACGCCACGCCGTCCAGACTTCGGCAGTATCTTTTTGTGGAACCGTTCCAAAAGGCGCTTGCAAATTGCAAATGCGTCATGTCGGGCGGAGAGGGCTATCCGCTAACTCTGCGCGACGCGATCAGAAGAATTGCGCCGAACACACGCATTATCAACACCTACGGACCCACCGAAATCACCGTTTCCTCCAACGGAGCGGATTTGACCGAAGCGGATGACATTACGGTTGGAAGACCGCTGCTCAACTATAAGGAATATATCGTGAGTCAAAACGGCGACTTGGCTCCGTACGGAGTGGTCGGCGAGCTGTATATAGGCGGTACGGGCGTTGCCGAAGGCTACAAAAATCTTCCCGAAAAAACCGCTGCGGCATTTGTGGATTATTGCGGAGAGCGGATGTACCGTTCGGGCGACTATGCCAAATGGGATCCGAACGGCAACGTTGTGATTCTGGGCAGGATGGACAGCCAGGTCAAGCTAAGGGGTCTGCGTATAGAGCTCGGCGAGATTGAAAGCGTGATCGGAAACTTCAGCGGTATCAAAGAGGTTGCCGCCGCGGTCAAAACCGTCGCGGGCAGCGAGCATATCGCCGTGTATTTCACCGCTGACGGAGAAATAGATACGGTGCAGCTGCAGGCGCACGCCGCCTCCCGGCTGACGCACTATATGGTTCCGACGGCGTATATGCAGCTGGAAGCTATGCCGTATACGCTCAACGGTAAAAAGGATATCAAAAGCCTTCCCGAGCCGACGCTTGCCGGAGGGGCGCCTCAGACGGAACCGATGCGCAGGCTGACAAAGTTGGAGCAGGAGCTTTGCGGGTTTGCCGAAAAAGCGATCGGCGTGCCGGTAAACGATGTGGACACGAGTCTGATCCATCTCGGACTGACCTCGCTGACGGCTATCGCGTTTACGACGTTTGTCGAGGAAAAGCTTGGATGCGAGCTGCCCGTCGGAAAAATTATGAGGGGCATGACGATTCTTGAAGCGGAGGACTTTATCATCCGCTGCCTTCTGCAAGGCGGCGCCCCAAAAGAAGAAAATGCCCCGGCCGCAGAGCAAAGGGAGGCGTATCCGCTTTCCTCCAACCAGCTTGGCGTCTACTACGAGGTGATGAAGAACCCCGGGGAGCTTCTCTACAACATGCCTGTGTGCTGCTGCTTTGACAGCATTGACGCCGACAGACTCCAAAAAGCGCTTTGCACGGCAATCAAATGCCATTCATATATGAATACCCATATCGAAATTCAAAACGGTAATCCGGTGCAGGTGCGCAGTGACAGCGTATCTCCGGAAATACCGGTTGTCGAGATGACTGCTGAAGAGCTTGAAAACCGCAAAAACGAGTTTGTGCGTCCGTTTGATCTTCACGCAGATGTTCTCTACCGTTTTGAAATCATTCGTTCGGAAGAAAAAACCTATTTGTTGTCCGATATTCACCATATCATTTTTGACGGACTCTCGCGCGGTGTGTTGATGGACACGGTATCCAGAGCATATATGGGCGAAGCTACCGCTGCGGAACCGTTCACGTATTTGGAATATGCTCTTCAGGAGGAGCGGAACAGGGAATCCGACTCTTACCGCGAATCCGAAACATATTTTTCGGATATGCTGCGTACGTTTGAGACCGTCAGCGAGATTCCGCCGGACAAAAAGGGCAGACCCGAGGACGGCGGTATCGGTATGGTGGAAGTGCCGGTGGAGAGAGGTGCGGTGGATGCTTTTTGCAGGCAGAACGCCGTTACGCCGTCGTCGCTGTTTCTTGCCGCGACCTTCTATGTCGTTTCGCGTTTTGCCAACAGCAAAAACATATATATTTCCACGATCTCGGGAGGACGCAGCAACAGCAGGATCCGCGGAACCGTCGGTATGTTTGTTCGTACTTTGCCGCTGCATATGGACTTTGCGCAGGATCTGAGCGCGGGCGCGCTGATTCAAAAATCCGGGCGTGCCATGCTGGACAGTATAGAACACGAGGCGTATCCGTTTATGCAGCTCGCCGATAAGTTCGGCTATTCCACCGAAATTATGTACGAGTGTCAGCTCGGCGTCGGAAGCGCAGCGCGTGTCGTGGGAGGTGCGGAGTATACACAGCAGTTCTTGAAGCTCGAAAAGCCGAAGTGCAAGGTGACAGTCTCCGTTGAGGACAGGGCGGAGGGGATCGCCGTTTCTATCCGCTATAATGACGCCGTGTATACAGAGGAGTATATGAGGACATTCGCCTTGTCCGTCAGAACAGCGGCGCAGCGGATGATGGAAAACACACAGCAGCCGGTCAGAGAGTTGTCGCTGCTAAGTGACACCGAACAGCGGGAGATCGGTGCGTTCGGTCATGCCGCAGCCTTGGAGCCCGAATGCGTGTTGCTTCACCGTATGTTTGAGAAAATCGTTTCACAAAACCCGACTCGTACCGCGCTTGTCGCAGCGGATCAGACCCTCACGTATGAGGAACTGAATCAAAGCGCCAACCGTATCGCCCATCATTTGATCGGCGCGGGCGTTAAGGAGAGAGACAGCGTGGTGTTGCTTTTGCCGAGAAGAAGCTTTTACTTTGCGGCGCTTTTCGGCGTCCTAAAAGCAGGTGCGTCATTCATTCCGTGCGATCCCGAATACCCTGCCGACAGGATCAGACATATCATCTCGGATTCGGGAGCCTCGTTCATCATCACAACCGACGAACATATGGCGGAATATCCGGCGGAGCAGGTTTTGCTGATGGACAGCTTGATGACCGGAGGCCATACCGATAATCCTGCGGCGGAAATCGACGGAAGCGACCTGGCGTATATGATTTATACTTCGGGCTCCACCGGAAAACCAAAGGGCGTGATGCTCACGCACCGGGGTATTTGCAGCTTCTGCACAGCCCATCCGGCAAACATTCTCTATCAGCTTGTTCAAAAAGAGATCGAGACGATGCTCGCGGTCACAACCGTGTCCTTTGATCTGTCTCTCAAGGATACAGTCGGAATTCTTTGCAACGGAAAGACGGTCGTGTTTGCGTCGGAAACAGAGATGAACGACCCGCGCGCGCTGACGGCGCTGATAGAGAAAAACAGCGCCGACGCAGTGAATGCCACGCCTTCGCGGTATATGCAGTATATGGAGTATGCTCCGTTCAGGGAGGCGCTGAAGCGCTGTAAGCTCGTGATGGCGGGCGGCGAAGCCTTTCCAAACACGCTCCTTGACCGTTTGCAGGAAATGGAGATGCCGTATATCATCAACACTTACGGTCCGACCGAAACGACGATTTCCAGCAATATGGCATTTTTGCAAAACGCGGATCATGTTTCGGTAGGTAGACCACTGCTCAATTATACCGAGTATATTGTGGATCTTGACGGAAATCCCGTACCGAAGGGCGTAACGGGAGAGCTGCTTATCGGCGGTTACGGCGTTGCCCGCGGCTACAAAAATCTTGACAAACAGACTGCCGCGAGGTTCACGGACTACCGCGGTCAGCGCGTTTACCGGTCGGGCGACTATGCCAAGTGGGACAGCGACGGCAACGTGGTGATTCTCGGACGTGCGGATAACCAGGTCAAGCTCAGGGGACTTCGTATCGAGCTCGGCGAGATAGAGGGTCTGATTGACAAACAGCCGCATATTCATCAGGCGGTTGTTGTTATCAAAAAGCTCGCGGGCGTGGAAAATCTTTGTGCTTACTACACCGCCGAATGTGAAATAAAGCCGGAAGAGCTCAGGCAGGAGCTGGCAAAATCACTTACGCATTATATGGTGCCGACAGCCTATCTGCAGCTCGATACCATGCCGGTAACTCCCAACGGAAAAACCGACCTCAAGGCGCTTCCGGATCCTGTTCCGATTACTGCGGGCGAATACGCCGCGCCGGAGAACGAGGGTGAGTCGTACTTCTGCGGGCTGTTCCAAAAGGTGCTGAAGCTCGAAAAGGTCGGCGCCAACGACAGCTTCTTTGAAATCGGAGGAACCTCGCTGCTGGCAACCTCTGTTGTCATTGAGGCGGCGGAGCACGGATACGAGATCACCTACGGCGATATTTTCCGCAGGACAACCCCGCGTGAGCTTGCAGAGATGTTTGCCTCGGACGAGGTGGATGAAGGTGTGCGTATCGTTGATTTTGAGGATTATGATTATTCAAAAATCAATGACGTCCTTTCCCGCAACAATATGCAGTCGCTCTGCAGAGGAGAACAGCGTCCGATCGGTAATATAATGCTCACGGGCGCGACGGGCTTTATGGGAGTGCACGTACTTGCGCAATTTTTGAGAGAAGAGAGCGGAAACGCGTACTGCATGATCCGAAAAGGAAAGTACGACTCCCCGAAGGCGTGCCTGAAAAATATTTTCTTTTACTATTTTGACAGTGAGCTGGAGGAGGATTTCGACAGCCGCGTTACGGTACTGGACGGCGACGTTACCGATTATCGGAAATTTGTTCCGTTTGAGGAACTGCCTATCGACACCGTTTTCAATTGTGCCGCAAACGTCAAGCATTTTTCCAGCGGAACGGATATTGAGGATGTCAATGTCGGCGGCGCTCAAAACTGTGTGAAGTTCTGCAAAAAAATCGGCGCAAGGCTGATCCATTTTTCCACCACCAGCGTATGCGGCATGAGCGTGGATAATAAGCTGCCGGCAGGCTCTGTGTTGAACGAGCAAACCCTTTATATCGGTCAAAGACTTGACACGAAGTACACCAACTCCAAGCTGCTTTCGGAGCGCGTGGTTCTCGAGGCGGTGGCGGAGCAAAATCTGGACGCCAAGGTGATCCGGGTCGGAACCCTTTCGGCACGCGAAAAGGACGGTGAGTTTCAGATCAATTATCTCACCAACAACTTTATCGGTCGTTTGCGCTCGTTTGAGATACTCGGCTGCTTCCCTTACTCGATGATCAATTCTCACGTATGCCTGAGCCCGATCGACGAAAGTGCAAAAGCCTTTTTAGCGCTTGCCAAAACACCGCGGAAGTGCTGTTTGTTCAACTGTACCAATAACCATTCCATACCCCTCTCCGATATCATCATACAGATGCAGAAATCGGGAATGAGCGTAAAGATTACAGAGGATGATGAATTTGCGGAGGCGTTGTCCGAGGCGGAGAAAAATCCGCAAAAGGCGGCGATCCTGTCGAGCATGCTGGCATATAAGAATATGGCGCACGGCAAAAGGTTCGAGCGAATCCGTTCGATGAACAATTACACAACACAGGCGCTGGCTAAAATGGGCTTTTTCTGGAAGCAGAGCAGCGAGCGGTATATGCTGGATTTCATTGCCTCGCTCTCGTCGTTAGACTTCTTTGACCGCGCCAATCTGAGTAGGTAAAGGCTATGAGACGAAAAGGAACCCTGCTGCGGCAAAAATTTAATGAATACCTGATCTCGACCCTCGCCATGAGCGCGTCGCTGTATCTGGCGGCCATTGTTGACAATATTATGGTTGGCAACATTCTCGGAGGCAACGCGCTCGCGGCGGTGAATCTCACGTCACCGGTCGTATTCATTAAAAACATAGTATTCAGTATTTTTATCTACGGCGGCAACACGCTTGCCGCTATGTATAAGGGAAAACGCGACAACGAAAACGCCGATAAAGCCTTCACGTTTTCATTGCTTTTCGGGGTGATCGCGTCGACAGTCTTGATGACGGCAGGCATTCTGACGGCACAGCCGACCGCCGCGCTTTTCTCACAGGGCGGTCAATTTTGCGAAGATGTTCTGGCTTATCTGATACCCTTGTGGGTCAGCGGACCGCTTGTTGTCATCAACAGCGGAACAGCGGCATATGTCCGTACCGACGGATTGAAAAAGCTTGCAGTCGCTTTACCGGTTTCATCGAATGTAATCAATTTGTTGCTGGATTATGTATATATGAAATGGTTTGGCTGGGGAGTTGCCGGTGCGGGCTGGGCAACCGTAACGGGTTATGCGGTAGGATCGTTGCTGCTGATTGTCTATTTTGTTTCCGGGCAGCGCACCGTTCATTTCAAAAGAGTGAGATGCAAGGATTTCAAAATTCTTCTCGGCGTGCTGCAAACCGGTTTGCCGACGGCATTGATTCACGTTTGCAACACCATACGCACTTCCTGCGTCAACGGCGCGATTTTAGCTGCGGCGGGAACAGTCGGGATGCAGATTGTGACCATATGCCTGTCCGCGTTCAATTTGGCGCTGATTTTTGTCAACGGCTCGGCAACAACGCTGATGCCGATTTGCGGCGCGCTGTACGGTGAGCGAGACAACCGCGGCATCCGGTACGTCCTGCGGTTTTCCCTGGTGATGACGGAGATCATGTGTCTGGCTGTTATGGCTGTATTTATAGCTTTTCCGATTTTTGTCGGAAGACTGTTTGTCGACATATCTGCCGATACAGCGGATCAGTTTACAACGGCGCTGCGGATATTCTCCGTGTGCATCCCGTTTTACGGAGTGTCGTATATTCTCAGAGCGTTTTATCAATCGACCAAAAAACGCGGAGCAGCGTCCTTGTTTACCATACTGGAAGGCGTTGTCTTTATTGTGCCGCTGATTTATCTGTTTTCCAATACAAATCAGAACATGATGTGGCTGTCGTTTGCGATAGCCGAGGTGGCTTCCATAGCGGTGACGGCAGTGGTGATGCAGATTGTTGCCGTGTGCAAAAAACGGAGCAGCTTTCTTATGCTGGACAATGCTGCCGAGGCAGGCATGATGGATATAACCGTCAGCGACCGCGTCGAAAATACCTTTGATGTTTCCCAAAGGATAAGGGACTTTTGTACGGAGAATCAAATTGACGGGGAAACGGCGGCGGCGCTGGCTGTCACTGCAAAGAAGCTGAGGCGCAGTGCCGCGAAATACGCGCACAAGAGAAAGAATGATATGGACATATGCCTGAGAATACTGGACGATAAGATCGTAATGCGTTTTCGTGATAACGGAAAGCCCATCGACCCGACGGATATGTTTCACGACATGGGAAAGGAGGTAGACGGACCGGCGTTTTCGCGTCCGCTCACTTCCAATATCGCTTATAATCGGGTGCTGGGCTTTAACGTCACGACCGTTACCGTGGAGCGTTCATACCAGGGCATGTGTAACTAATGAAAAAACGCCCCCAAGAGCGGCACTTCGTAAGGAAGTTGCCTCTCTTTGGATTTTGTAAAACAGTCGGATAGCTAAGATTGTAGGATAAAATCTAAACTTACGGAGGTTTTATAAAATGAAAAACGAAATCACTTACACACAACAAGGATACTTTGTAAAAGATTTTTCATATATAAAAAATCATATATGAAAGTAGAATAATAAGTTAGTCGTTGTGCATAGTTCAAATCTCTTGCCATCCAAAGAAAAATGTGTTATACTATTGCCGTTGATTGCGGAGGTGAAGGCTTTGGTGCTCAAGGAATCGGGCGAAATGTATCTGGAAACGATTTGTGTTCTCAGGAAGGATAAGGGATTTGTCCGTGCGATCGACGTTGGTGCGGAACTTGGTTATTCAAAGCCGAGTGTCAGCCGTGCCATGGGCATTTTGCGCGACGGCGGATATATTAACGTCGGACAGGACGGCGGCATCACACTAACGGAAGCGGGTTTAGAGGTTGCCGAGCGCACATATGAGCGGCACACTGTTTTAAGCGAGCTGTTTATGAAGCTCGGCGTTGACGAGGAAACGGCTGCAAACGATGCCTGCAAGATTGAGCACGTTATCAGCTCTACCACTTTTGCAGCTTTGAAAAAGCATTTGAACGAAGATTTAAGGTGAATATATCAGTCGATGGGGATAAAAGCCTGTCGGCTGATTTTATTTTTTCAAAAACTCTTGACAAGAATAAAAAGATGTGATATATTATCTTTGCTGGGTTAGCAGAGGGTAACCTAGAATCAAAGCGGCATCCATAAGGCGGATGTTTGTTTTTTTGAACAACGATTAGCTTATACTAACTGCAAACAAAACCACGGAGGAATAAACAGATGTCGGAAGATTTGATTATCAAGCATTGTTCTCCTACTCTCGCGGGGCTGAAAACAGCCAACCTCTTCACCTGTGTTTATACGCAAAAACAGGATATTGAGTGTTATGTGCGGAGCTTTAACCGGCGTTTCAGCTGCAAGGGAGTAATTATGTTGCCATTGGAATTCGGCAAAACACGCGCTTTGATATATGTATTTCGCCCGACAGCGCTTAAAAGAGATTTGTCCGATCCACAGGCACAATCCATTTTAACGTCCATGGGATACAAAAGCTTTGACAGTATGGCTTGTTTGACAATGCTGAAAAGCAGAGTTCAGATGTGTCCCGAATTTCCGCACGAAATCGGACTGTTTCTCGGATACCCTCCCGAGGACGTCCGGGGTTTCATTCTTCATAAGGGAAACTGCTGTAAATACTGCGGTTGTTGGAAGGTTTACGGTAATGAAGAAAAAGCCCTGCGCGCGTTTTCCAAGTATAAAAAATGCTCCGACATCTATTATTCCAAATGGCTGCAAGGCACGCCAATCAACAAATTAGTAGTTCATAAATCAGCATAGAAAGGAAAAATTCATTATGAGTAATGCAGCAATTGTATTTTGGAGCGGAACAGGAAACACCGAGGCAATGGCCAACGCTGTTAAAGCGGGCGCGCAGGAAGCCGGTGCTGAGGTGAGCGTATTCGCTGCCGTGGATTTTTCTGCCGAAATGGTCGCAGATTTTGACGCGATCGCGTTCGGCTGCCCCGCAATGGGCGACGAGGTTTTGGAGGAAGATGAATTCCAGCCGATGTTTGACGCGGTTCTACCTTCGCTAAACAGTAAAAAGGTTGCTCTTTTCGGTTCCTACGGCTGGGGCGACGGTCAGTGGATGCGCGACTGGCAGGAATCCTGCCAAAACGCAGGCGTATCTCTTGTGTGCGATTGTGTGATTGCCAACGACGCTCCCGATGACGAAGCCGTTTCAGCCTGTAAGGCTCTTGGCGCAGCGCTTATTTAAGGCAACACCGTACAATTCACGGTGCACGCCTTGCCGGAATATGATTCCGGCATATTTTCCAAAAATCAGCACCCATACGTCAGTATGCGCACTGATTGTTTATTCAATTCAGCCGACCATCCCCATTTTCATAATTTTGCACGAACGTCCGCTTTTTGGCGGGCGTTTTTGCTTGACAAAAGATGATAGTAAATATATAATATACTCAGAAAATCATAGGGTTGATCTTTGTTTTTTGTAACATAGTTGGCATTTGCTAACCCGATTTGATAAGGAGTGGTTTTAATAAAACATCATAAATTCTGGGCATTTGCAGCAGTTGTATGCATGGCAATGACATTCATCACCGGTTACAAACACCAATAGTTAGGAGGATATAACGATGACGACAATAGGAAAAGGCGCATTATTATTTTTGGGAGGCGTTTTGTTCGGCACAGCGGGAATCAAAGTGCTTTCAAGCAAGGATGCGAAAAAGGTTTATACAAACTGCACCGCGGCAGCGCTTCGGGCAAAAGACAGTGTGATGAAAACCGTGACAACGGTTCAGGAAAACGCAGAGGATATTTACGCCGAAGCGAAGCAAATCAACCTTGATCGCGAGGAAAACGAAAAGCCCGTCGAGCTTGAATTAGAACCCGACGAGCCGGTTGAAACCGCAAACGAAAATGAAATTTAATATTCTTCACGAAATCCGAGGACGTCTGCGGATACATATTCTGTCAAAATACAGTCGGGAGGATTTTGTCCGTTTGTATTGCGCGTTGAACGCTAACCGTCAAATCAAACGCTGTAAGGTATATCCTTCGACAAACGATTTGATGATAGAGTATGCGTGCGGCAAAAAGGAAGCGCTAAAGCTCCTTTGTGAAACCGATCCCTACAGCGCAGTTGCTCCGGAGCACGCTCTGACCTCTGTTACAAAGGCAAGGGAGCTGACACGGCAATATATCGGTCGATTGGTCGGGAAAGTCGCCGCAAGGTATTTCAGACGTTGGTTTATCCCTAAGTATATCCGCGTCGCTATCCTTGCGGTAAAAGCAGCGCGGTACATTTGGAAAGCCTTGAAATGCCTGTCAAAAGGCAGATTGGAAGTATCTGTTTTAGATGCGACCGCCATCACGGTATCACTGATCAGGCGCGATTTCAAAACCGCGGATTCGGTGATGTTCCTGTTGGAAATCGGCGAGATATTAGAAGATTGGACGCACAAGAAATCCATCAGCGATTTGGCAGGAAGTATGTCGCTGAACGTCGGCAAGGTGTGGCTGAAAACAGAAGGACAGCCTGTTTTGGTGAAATCATCCGAGATAAACTCCGGAGATGAAATCATTGTGAACGCCGGCGGTATGATACCCTTTGACGGAGTTGTCAGCGGCGGCGAAGCATTGGTGAATCAATCTACCCTGACAGGTGAAGGCGTACCTGTTCACAGATGTACAGGCACGACGGTATATGCAGGAACGGTTATCGAAGAAGGTGAACTGACGATTAGGGTAACGCAAAACGCGGGTTCTTCACGATATGATAAAATCGTCACAATGATCGAGGAAACCGAGAAACTGAAATCAAACGTAGAAAGTAAAGCGGAGCACCTTGCCGATAAGCTGGTACCGCTGACATTTCTCGGAACAGCTGCGGTGTGGCTGCTGACGCGAAACGTTACCAAGGCACTTTCGGTTTTAATGGTTGATTTTTCCTGCGCGCTAAAGCTTGCAATGCCTGTAACGGTATTGTCTGCAATCAGAGAAGCGAATGCCTATGGAATCACCGTTAAGGGCGGCAAATTTTTGGAAAAAATCGCTGTTGCCAATACGATAGTATTTGACAAAACGGGTACCCTTACCAGGGCAAATCCGACTGTTCACAGTGTGGTTTCATTTTGCGATAAGAGTCCCGATGATTTGTTGAAAATCGCTGCTTGTTTGGAGGAGCATTTCCCTCACTCTATTGCAAACGCGGTTGTGAGGGCAGCCAAAGAGAAAAATCTAATCCACGATGAAATGCACACGAAGGTGGAGTATGTGGTGGCACACGGCGTGAAGTCCACTATTGACGGCGCGCAGGTGCTGATAGGCAGCTATCATTTTATCTTTGAGGATATGGGAGCGGCGGTTCCGCTCGGAACAGAACAGAAGCTGCTTGCCGTAGCGAGCACGTATTCCCGTCTGTATCTTTCGATTGACGGTTGGCTTGCGGCGGTGATCTGTATTGAAGATCCGCTCAGGGTGGAAGCGGCTGATGTCGTTGCGCAGCTAAAAGAGCTTGGTTTTGAGAATATCGTCATGATGACGGGCGACAGCAAGCACACGGCGCAGACGATAGCCGAAAAAGTTGGCGTTGACCGCTTTTATGCGGAGGTGCTTCCCGAAGAAAAGGCGCAGTTTGTTCAGGATGAAAAAGCGAAGAGAAATACAGTTGTGATGATCGGCGACGGGGTGAATGATTCTCCCGCGCTTTCGTCAGCAGATGTCGGTATCGCTATTTCTAACGGTGCGGCAATTGCGAGAGAAATTGCGGATATCACAATTGCGGAAGAAGATTTAAAAAGCTTGGTTACCCTGAGAAAGCTGAGTATAGTTATGATGAAGCGGATCGGCAGAAATTATCGCTCCATTCTTTCTATAAACGGCGGTCTGATTGCGCTCGGCGTGAGCGGCTTGGCACAGCCGACTACGACCGCTATGCTCCATAACGCTTCAACGCTGGGAATCGGTTTGCTCAGCACCAAAAAGTTAATCTAAGGCAATACCGCATAATGTTGGTGTACGGATTGCGCAGTAAGATTTTTCGTCAGGTTGGACAAATAATCCGTTCGCATACTGCCGTATGGGGGCGTTGCCCTAAATATATCAAAAGCCTGTTCAGTGTTTCAGGCTTTTGTTTAAGGAAGGCGGTTAGCTTTCGCTAATTGAAATAAGGAGGGGAAAAGCAAGCCGTTTGCTTTTTTCGGTGGCGTTATATCCGGCGCGGTAGAGCCGAAATGGCACAGGGAGAGCATTCCAACGTTGGAGTCATTATGTTTGCTGTCGGTTTTGCGCTGATGATGATTCTGGACGTGGCTTTAGGATGATAGGCTGAATGCTTGAAAAATATGTCTTGACAAAACAAATAAAGACTGATATAATAGCTCAGTAAAGTTAGGCTAACCGCCTGACTTTTATAGTTTACGGATAGGTTGGTTTATGCTAACCTTTTGCCGGTGGGACAACTATGGAACGGAATCAAAAGGTAGAAGATTATATGCGAATCATTTATCGCCTTCGGGAAAACGGTTTGGTTCGCGGCGCGTATATCGCGCGTGAGCTGGGCGTTTCAAAACCAACGGTTTCTGTTGCACTGAAAGAAATGGAAGCGGTGGGTTACTTGGCTATTCAGCCTGACCGAACCGTTGATTTGACTGAAAAGGGCGAAAAAATCGGTGAATATGTCATCAAACGGAATCGTGTGATATTCGGCTTGTTGACCGATTTAGGTGTGGATAAAAAAACTGCGGATGAAGATGCTTGCAATATGGAACATGGAATCAGTGAAGAATCACTGAAAGCATTGTGTGATTTACGGCAGTTTTTGCGCGCGATTCGCTAGACGTATTCTTTGCAACAAACAGATGAATAACTTTATACTGCACAGTTAGCCTTAGCTAACCTGTTAAAATAAAAATAAATGAAAAGGGGGATTACTATGCCGCTTACGCTTGCAGTTATCGGTGAAGAAAATATCATAAAACGGATCGGCGGAAATGCCGATGTAAGAGCGCACCTGCAAAACTTGGGTTTTGTATCCGGCGCAGTCGTAACAGTTGTCAGCTCTATGGGCGGCAATCTGATTGTCAATGTTAAAAATGCACGAATTGCTATCAGCAGAGAAATGGCGCAAAAGATAATGATTTAAGGAGGGAATCAGGCTATGAAAACTTTAAGAGAGGTTGCTATCGGCAGTACCTGCAAAGTTAAGAAGCTCCACGGTGAGGGAGCGGTCAAACGCCGTATCATGGACATGGGCATCACCAAGGGCGTTGAAATCAAGGTGCAGAAGGTTGCTCCGTTGGGCGATCCAATGGAAGTAACCGTGCGCGGCTATCAGCTTTCTATCCGTAAGGCCGATGCGGAAATGGTAGAGGTCAGCTGAGCTGACGGACAGTGCACCTTTGGAACAATTTGTGTTACAATGCGTCGGTATAACGGCGCGTCATAACTGTGCATTGACCAAAAAACGTGTCCTGCGGTTAGCGAAAGCTAATAAATTAAAATGAATCGAGGGAGAACTATGAAAATGAAAATTGCCTTAGCGGGCAACCCGAACAGCGGCAAAACCACGCTGTTCAACGCGTTGACGGGCGCAAATCAATTCGTTGGTAACTGGCCCGGCGTAACTGTCGAGAAGAAGGAAGGCAAGTTAAAAAAGCACAACGACGTGACAATTACCGACTTACCGGGTATATACTCCCTTTCTCCCTATACTTTGGAGGAGGTCGTCGCGCGTAATTATTTGATTGACGAGCGACCCGACGCGATTCTCAATATCGTTGACGGCACTAACTTGGAACGCAACCTGTACTTAACCACTCAGCTTTGCGAGCTCGGTATACCCGTTGTTGTCGCCATCAATATGATGGACGTTGTGGAAAAGACAGGCGTTAAAATCAACACCAAAGAGCTTAGCCGTGCGCTTGGCTGCAAGGTGGTCGAGATATCCGCGCTGAAAAACAAGGGTATAGGAGAAGCTGCCGAAGCCGCGATCAAGGCTGCCGAGGACAAAAAGCCTGTACCTAAGCACACATTTGAAGGCTCTGTGGAGCACGCCATCGCGCATATTGAGGAAGCGTGCGTTCACGAGCTTCCCGAGGAACAGCAGCGTTGGTACGCAGTCAAAATCTTCGAGCGCGACGAAAAGGTCATGGAAAAGCTCGGTCTTGATGAAGCGACAAAAAACCACGTTGAAAAGGACATCAAAGTCGTTGAGGAAGAATATGACGACGACGCTGAAAGTATCATCACCAACGAGCGTTACGTCTACATAGGCAAAATCATAAACGGAGTTTACAAGAACAAGCAAAAGGGACAGCTCTCGACATCCGACAAAATCGACAAGGTCGTTACCAACCGTTTTTTGGGTCTGCCGATTTTCATTGTGATCATGTTCCTTGTGTACTACATTTCGATGGTCACTGTCGGAACAGCAGCAACTGATTGGATGAACGACGGCGTTTTCGGCGACGGTTATCATCTGTTTGCGATCGGCGACCGCGAATATGAAGAACACGCGGAAGCAATCGGCGTTTTGACAGGAACGGCTGAATCTGCGGAAAACGAAGCGGTTTTGACCGCACTCGACTTTGAAAGCGAGGATTACGATTCTGCCACTGCGGTATCTGCTGTCAAAACCTTTGCTTCAAGCGTAAAGGACAGCGACGAATTCACCTATGAGGTAGAGGACGAGGAAACGCTCGAGGTATCGAAAGAAACCGTATCGGGCGAGGATGTAAAATCCGCCGCCGAGACCTTTGAAAAGAACAAGGGCAAGCCCGATGCTCCTGCCGAATTCGGCATTTGGGTTCCGGGTATCCCCATTATTGTAGGCAACTGGCTTGAAGCTGCCAAAGCCCCCGAATGGCTGTCGGGACTTATCCTCGACGGTATCATCGCAGGCGTAGGCGCTGTGCTCGGATTCGTTCCGCAAATGCTCGTGCTCTTTTTGCTGCTCGCGATGTTGGAAGCCTGCGGCTATATGGCGCGTATCGCGTTTGTACTCGACCGTATTTTCTGTCGCTTTGGTCTCTCAGGCAAAAGCTTTATCCCGATCCTTATCGGTACGGGCTGCGGAATCCCCGGCATCATGGCGTCGCGAACGATTGAAAATGAGCGTGACCGCCGCATGACGATCATGACCACCACCTTTATCCCCTGCGGAGCGAAGGTTCCGTTTATTTCTATGATCGCGGGCGCTATCTTCGGCGGTTCTCCGTGGGTCGCGACAGGCGCTTACTTTATAGGTATGGCTGCGATCATCGTCTCGGGTATTATGCTCAAAAAGACAAAGCCCTTTGCGGGTGAGCCTGCTCCGTTCGTTATGGAACTTCCGGCGTATCATCTGCCGACAATCGGCAACGTGCTCCGCTCCATGTGGGAGCGCGGCTGGTCATTCATCAAAAAGGCAGGAACGATCATCTTGCTCTCGACTATCGTACTCTGGTTCCTGAGCCGCTTCGGCTGGGTCGACGGCGCGTTCGGTATGCTCGCTGAGGAAGAGATCAGAAACAGTATACTTGCTATTTTCGGCAACGCTATCTCTTGGATATTTGCTCCGCTAGGCTGGGGCAACTGGCAGGCGGCTGTGGCTTCGATCACAGGTCTGATTGCCAAGGAGAACATTGTTGGCACGATGGGTGTTCTTTACGGCGGTGGAGAACTCAGCACATGGGCGACGCTTGTGCAGGTGTTTACAAGCATTACGGGCTTTTCGTTCCTTGTTTTTAACCTGCTCTGCGCTCCCTGCTTCGCGGCGATGGGCGCTATCAAGCGCGAAATGAACAGCGCCAAGTGGACGTTCTTCGCTATCGCTTACCAGTGCGGTTTTGCCTATGTAATTGCGCTCTGCATCAACCAGATCGGCGGCGCTTTCACAGGTAACCTGAACGTAATCGGATTGATTGTGTCAATTGTTCTGATTGCAGGAATGCTGTTTATGCTCTTTAAGCCTTATAAGGAAGCGAATAAGCTGACGAAGAAAGTCAGAACAAAATAAGGAGCTGATTATATGTTCGCTTGGATTACAAGCAATTTTTGGACAATCGTTATCTGCGCTGTGCTGATCGGCATTGTCGCTGCAATCATAATCAGTATGGTCAGAAAAAAGAAGCAAGGCAAATCTGTAGTTTGCAACTGCGGCAACTGCAAAAACTGCGCTATGCACGGATCATGTCACAAACAATAAGCTCTAAAAAAACAGGTATCAAGTGTCATAACGGCATTTGATACCTGTTTTTCTTGATCGAAAAATGAAAATGTAAAACCTTGCAGCGTTGTGAATCATTATGGCAGTGGTTAAAAAGAAAGTTCCTATCCTCGGATACAGCAACGCCTCAACTACGCTGAACATCTACACCCACGCCGTCAAAAAAGCCAAAGCAAAAGCGGCAAATGTGATGGCGGGACTGATAGACGAAAATGACCCGTAATGACCAAAATAATGACTTGAACCGAAAATCAGCGGTTCAGGCAAAAAGAAAAACTCCCAAAATGGCTGACCAAAGCCATTTTCGGAGCAGATGTAGATGGTGGAGATAACGGGGCTCGAAGAAACGTGAAACGTTTTTCAGGAAGTCTTGCAAATCGCCGAAAGTGACGTGTTTATGCGGATAACGAGCACATTCCGAGTCACAGCAAAAATGACCTAAAAAAGACCAAATCCAGACCAACCACAAGCAGCAGAATAATCGTCATAAATAATATTTTTTGTATAACAGAGAAACTATCCTCGAAAAATCTCGACACCGTATATGGTAGGATACGACACATAACAGAATATAAATGTTTTTGATTTGGTGGAAAAGATGCTTCCAATCAAATGAATTTGAAACTGACATACAGTTACACCGCCCGGAGCGCCCTTTCATCAATACCAATTATAGTTGTAATAATTGCTTCCTGCTCCGATGATAAAGTAGTTCATCATTTGAGCGTATCTTGCCGCGTTGATTTCCTCGTCGGTATATTCAAACTCGAATTTTACCGCGCCGTTTGTTCCTGATTTTAGGATTGTGCCGGTTATGATACCGTTTTCCTTCTCGACCTCTACGGTCTTTTGAATCTGAGAAGGAGCTTCTCGGAAATCCGCCGACATAATTTTTACAATGCCGTCGCTGTCATACTCAGTTGTGTAAGTACCGTTGAATCTTGTCCAGTTTTTCTTTGATCCGGACGTCCATTTTGTAAAGTAGCCGGTGTTGATACTCTTTTTGATTACGCCGTTCTCTGTGAAAATCTGAACCGAATCCATCTCCTCGGCAAATTCTTCAGGAGAAAACTCAGTGCCCGGCGTGTACCTTGAACCCATAAGAGAAGTAAAATATCCGTCGCCGTTAGCATACTGATAGATGGTGTCGCTTGATCCGCCGCCCTCGTTATCGGTATGGACGTTGTAAACCCTTCCGCTGTTGTACTCGATTTTCGTGGTTTCATGATCAGCGTCATTCTTTATGACGGAAGTTTTAGGCATATTGTTTTCAAAAGTATATTCAAAAAGTATTTTCGATGAGCCGAGCTCTTCATCGTTGTAAACCTGTTCTATCATCGTGGGATATGCGTTTTGATATTCCACGTTCTGCGTGTAATCCAAGCTCCATTCATTTGTATCATAGTCAGCACAGTACACTTTTACGCTTTTCACAAGTCTGTGTTTTGTTCCGTCAATATCCGTGGACGGGGCTGTATTTACTTCAGCAGCAAAAGCCGGGACCGTGGATGCAAAAAAAGTTGCCATGCAAATAAGAGCACAAAATATTTTTTTCATTTTTTATTTCTCCGTTTCTTCTGTGTCATATTTTTTACTGTGGTTATATGATAACATCTAATCAAAATATAATCCATACTCAACTCTCCGCCGATCTGTCTGTTTTCGGACAGTTTGCAGAACAGTCGTCTATATTCGGACAGTTTGCAATATAATTGTCTATATCTTGCAATCCGCCGGGAAATTTGATATGATACTATCATACCGAAGGAGCGTGGATATGATGAGTGAAATCAAGCACAACCGCAGGACGCAAAGAATCAAAAGGGCGATCTACACCGCGTTTGCCGAGCTGTTGTCCGAAAAGGAGCTGCATAAGATCACCGTGCAGGAGTTGGTTGACAGAGCGGATATCGGACGCGCAACGTTTTACACGCATTATCTTGATATATACGATCTCAATGAAAAAATCGAGGGAGAGACCATGACCAAGATTGCGTATATCGCGCTGGAGTTCGGTGAACAGCCCGCGGAGGCATTTTTCAAGAGTCTGCTGGATTATATGTCTGATAACCGCGCGGTGTTCAAAATGATTTTCAGTCCCAACAACACCGGACAGCTGCACGTCGACCTCACCCAAATGATCGAGGGCGTGTTCCGTCAGGTAGAGAGCGAGAAAACCGGCTCGAACCTCGACGACAAGCGCCTTGCCTATATGAGCCGCTACCGTGCGCAGGGCTGTCTGGCGGTGATCTCGATGTGGGTCGAGGGCGGCTTTGCCGAGCCGAAGGAGTTTATCGTTGAAACGATCACCGAGCTTGACAACAGCATAGAAGGAATAACAGCATAAAAACACCGCCCTTTCGGTTCTATCCAAAAGGGCGGTTTCTGTTGCTATGTCGTTATTTACGCGAGCTTGAATACGCAGGCGTTGCCGCTGTACGCATAGTTCCATCTCTCATCCTTCCAAATATTGACGCCGCAGTCGATCAGTTGGATCGTGCACTCGCCTGCGCCTACCTGGTCGATATTGATCCCCTTGTAGCAGGATCTTTGATAGTTGTAGCCGACGAGCTCGGAAAGGCTGCTGACAGAATCGTCACGCGCGCCTTCAGTGACGAGGTTGGTGTTTTGCGGAAGGTTGGATGTATCGAATCCGTTTTGATTGAGCAGCGCGCGCAGGGTGATTCCCTTGCTGCTTGCGTCGGAAGCAAGCGCTCTGATCTTGTCGCCGTTGAGCGCGTCGCCGGCGAGGGTGTTGTTGAACCAGTCTGAGGTCTTTTGACCCGCGTCATCAGACCATTTTCCGTTTGCGTTGGGATTTTTTGTGTGATCCAGCACGCTGAGCTTATTGCTCATAACAATGTTTGAGTTGCCCTTGTCCACATATATGCAGCGTGAACCTTCCGTAACTCTCTGATACAGTCCATAGAAAATGTCGGTAGGATATATCAGCTTCAGTTCCACCGTTGTGATCCAACCGTTATAGGGCTTATTTTTATAGTATTTTCCTCCTAAAGAAAAGTCAGCATGATCGTAATGCACACCGTCGCTGCCGATATAATATATGCTTTCTCCTTCTTTTATCTCATCCGTGGTCAAATACCTATTAACTTCTTTTATCTCGTCGGCAACGTCGTCCGCGTCCCGGCAGATATGCGCTGAAAAGTCTTTGTTGATCGCCGCCTGCGTTTTTTCGGGCAAAGCGTTTACGTAAAGCTGCGCGGAAAGGCTTTCCATAATGGTGGCGCAGCCTGCGGAGTAAGCGGACATAACGTAATCGCATATGGGCTTTGCCTTGTCTATAGCCTCGCCGCTGAGCAGGCTGGTGTTGGTGTAGTGGTTGTACGTAAGTTCGAAAATGTTATCGCTTCTGGTCATTACCGGCTGCTTGAACAGCTCGTTGAGCGAGCCGAGGACGTCCTCAAATTTAGCTCTCCATTCGCTGTAGTTGCCGGTCAGGCTTGCGATCTTAGCCATCTTGTCGGCGTTGCTGAGCTTGGTGTTTACGAGCGTCTCGTCGATCTTCTTTTGCATCGCCCTTGTCTCCGACTTGAATTCGATGAACTTGTTGTAGAAGCTGTTGATGCCGAGCTCTGTGGTGAACGCCGTTTTCATCGAGCTTTCAAGGCTGTCGATCCTGTCAAACAGCTTGTCGATCTTGTCACTGATCTCGTCTAACTTCTGAGCGGTCTGATCTTCGGTGCCGACAAAGGAATCGAGCAGTCCGCCGAGCGCCGGGGTAACGAACTTGCCCCAATCGGTGCACTCTTCAAGCACCTTGAAGATGGTCGATGAGGTGAGGTTCTTTACCGCGTTCAAATCGCTGTCGAGTTTGATACTGTAGTCGTCGGTGATCGTCGTGCCGGCAGAAACGGTGTTTGAAGCCGCCGAAGCGCTTGTCAGCGCAACGGTGCCGACCGAACAAACGGTGATGGCCGATAATACTGTTGATATGATCCTTGTTTTGATGTTGTTTGTCTTTTTCATGGTGCTGTCTCCTTTTCTTTGGTTTTGTTTTGGGATTTTGTTTTCGTGTCCCCTTGACTGTGGCTATATCATAACACCGATTTCAGGCAAATACAATCTACAAAAAAGCCGCTGTTTGTCTACATTTGGACGCTTTTTGAGTCAAGCGTCTGTTTTTAGACAGATGACCAACTAATTGTCTAATAAATAAGGATTCCCGATCACCGGAAATCCCTGTTCGATAGTACGTAGAATTATTTGATTTTCAGTATCTTATACATTCCCGTAACGGTAAATATCTTTTTAATACTTACGTTTACGCCCGTTACCGTGACGCCGTCCTTCTTCATCAGCTCACGCTGTGCATACACCAGCACGCGCAAGCCTGCCGAGGCGATATAGTCTGCATTGGTGAAGTCAAAAATCATTTTATCACATTTCGGGAGATTCGATTTTACCGCTTCTTCCAACTCGGGAGCGGATACCGTGTCGATTTTTCCTTCAACGGTCAGCGTGCAGGTGCTGCCGCTTTTTGATGATGTAACCTTCATAGTTCATTCTCCGTTTATTTTACTGCTAATAGTATAACACAGCCTTTTTGATTTGTCATTAAATCCGCGCAAATTTTTTTCTTAGTGACAATCGCCCCGGAATATTGTATAATAATCATAATCGGGAGGGTTGCGTATGAGATCTTCACTATTCAAAAAGGTATCGCTTTGGCTGCTGATCATCATCACCGCAGTTGAACTTGTGATGTTTGTCGCTTTATACAACTATACATATAATATGATCGTTAATGAAGCGACCGTGAATGTAACGAGCGCTGCCCGTGTCGCAGCGGAGCATATCTATTATATTGATCCCGATAAGCTTGCTGCCGGCTCTGATGACGAAAAGGACGCTGTAATCATTTTCACCAACGCCTGTATTCAATATGATGTGGACGCCGTGTATCTTATTCTGCCTGATTTGAAGAACGGCAGCGCAAAATATATAGCGCACGGAATAAGCGCACACCAAGCCGAAAGACAGGAAAGTGAGCTTTCAAATGACTTGAACGGTCAATACGTTGAGGGCGGCTTATCCGATGAAATGAAAAGAGCCTTTGCCGGCGACGACAGCGGTATCACCACCCATATCATAAACGGTGACGAGGACAAGCTGGTTTGCTATATGCCGGTTTGGTATTACCAAAACTTTGAAAGTGAAAATCCCGAAACGGAAATAAAATCACTCATCAGAGCCGAGATATCTATCGACAACTTAACAAGTGAGTTTAATAAGAAATTCCGCGAATTTGCGGTTATTATGGTTATAGTCACGCTGACGGTAGGCATCTCGGCGGCAGTCATCCTGTATTTTAGGGTATCGAAGCCGCTGAAAAAAATCAGCATGAGAATGAAGGGCTTTGTCTCAGACCGTGACGCGGGATTCGAAAAGCTGCTTGTCAAGGGTAAGGACGAGCTTGCCGAAATGTCAGATTCCTTTAACACAATGGCAGAGGAGCTTGAGCAATACATCGATGACGTTGCAGAGCTGAACCGGCAAAAAGCCGAGCTGAACATTGCTCAAACCATTCAGCTGGGCTTACTGGAACCGGACTCCTTTGAAAACGACAAGGTAAAAATCAACGCTTCGATGACGACCGCAAGGGTTGTCGGCGGCGATTTGTATGATTATCGTATTTTGGATAACGGCAGCGTTTTTGTCGCAATCGGAGATGTTTCGGGCAAGGGTATCACCGCCGCGCTGTTTATGGCACGCGCGATCACCCTGCTGAATCAATATGCCAAGCTGGGGTATTCTCCCGCGAAGATACTGTTTGAATTTAATAACGATCTTGCGGCGCATAATCCGAATATGATGTTTATTACGGCATTTGTCGCCGTATACGATCCGAAAACGGGAGAATTGACCTACTCCAACGCCGGTCATAACTATCCGTATATCCTATCCGGCAAGCTGACCGCGCTGAATACCGATAACGGTATTATGGCAGGCTCGTTTGAAGATGTTGTGTTCCCTGAATACGCGGTCAAAATGAAACCTGGAGACTGCCTGTTTATGTATACCGACGGTGTAACAGAAGCAGAAAACAAAAGCGGCGAGTTATTTGGCGAAAAGCGGCTGGAGGAAGCTTTGCTTAAAAACAATGCCTGCTGTGCAAATGATCTGCTGAACGCTGTAACTGCGGAAATCAATGGCTTTGCCCAAGGATCAGAGCAATCGGACGATATGACGATGCTTACACTCCAAATCAAGCCCGGCTGATAAACATCGTACATCAAATCACAAAGATATAGACAGATTGATATCGACCTGTCCCCAAAAAGACACTTCACCATCGAAGTGTCTTTTTATAGACGAATCACGCGGAAAACGTATGTTGTATTCCATCAAAAAGAATGATAGTATATAGCCACAGAAGAGAAAAACATAAATAAACAAAACAAATTCTAATAAAGAGGTAATCAAAATGAAAAAGACAACAAATAAAAAAACAACAGCTACAGTCATCGGCGCATTCGCGCTTTGCGTTTGCGCAGTTACCGCAACACTCTGCTTCACAGGATGCGGCAGTAATAATAACAGCTCCAAAACGGAAACACCGGCAGCACACAAAACAGCGCGGCAGCTGGCACGTATCAAGCTGTGAACAGCAGACTTCATTCGACGGCTCGGCTGTATATTATATCGGAGTAACGAAATATACCGATTCGCAGGGTACAACTCATTACTTCTATGCTGACGGCAGCACCTGCACACCGGCAGACAATTAAGCATGATTTTTTATGAGGATGATAAAGCTCCGCGTATAAAATATCATTTCAGCAACGGCAGAAGAGAAACAAAAATGTTTTTCTTCTGCCGTTATGCCTTTGATTTTTTCTTTTTCAAAATCTGATACACTTGTGGTGTACCGCCGTTACATCAAATATCAGCCTATCTATTTATTTTCTCAGAAAGTGGCAGCACCTTTTTATACGTTGTCGACCTTAATTCTAATAGCGAATAACAAGGTACAAAACAAGCAGGACTGCAAAGAACAGGAAAATGAACAAAAGATGCTTCCATTTCTTTTCCCACAGCAGTCCGATGAATTCTCTGATAAACGCGTTCGGGAAGAAATAGAGCTTTGTTTTTTCCGATAGTCCTTTGACTCTCATTTTCAGCTTTTCCGCCATCGTATAGCCGCGGAACACATGGTAATTGGTGGTCGAAAAGCCGACGCTGACGGTATAGATATCGCCGGCATCCTGCTCGATGACCGTTTTTGAAAACGCCATGTTTTGATAGGTATTCACCGATTGATCTTCTTTCAATATTCTCTCCTCCGGAACACCCATGTCCATCAGACAACGCTTCATGCTTTCCGACTCACTGATCACTTCGTCGCTGCCCTGACCGCCTGACGGAACAAACACAGCGTGCTTTCCGGTTGCCTGGAACTGCTCCTGCTCAAAATCATAGGCGCGCTGCACCCTGCCCCGGAGGAGCGGCGTCGGCGTACCGTCCTTCCGGATGGCGCATCCGAGGATGATGATATAGTCCATATCATAAGGCGGCTTGTAACGCGTGGACGCAACCGCACAAAACATCGTCGAGAGGAACATGCACTCGAAGTAGCACAGCAAAAACGCGCCGCCGATATTCGTCAGTATAGCGAAATAATACAGCGCGTCGGGTTGGATGACGCTGTAGTTATCGGTTAAACGGATTGCCAGCATGCCGCCTGCGACCAGCACAGCGATTACAACGCCCAGCAAGTTTTGCAAGCGGAAGCCCTCCTTGATAACCAGCCAAATATTGCTGACGGCAAGCGAAGCAGCAACCATGATAACGGGGATCGCCGAAAACAGCACAAAGCGGTTGCCGCTGCTCACAATCAGCGCAAGGATATCCTTGGTGGTGACAGCTTCACCAAATCGGTTCCATAGCTGAGGATCCGTCAGGGCGATGATAACATTCAACAGGAGAAACAGAATGACGCCGCCGATGATGACCATTGAATAATAAAATGCTCCGTTTCTTTGTTTTTCCCGAAAGGACAGCGAAAGAACGGCAACGATCAGCAACATCGCCGCCACCCCCAGCGGGATTACTGCATTCAGCGACGTAAAGCTATCAGTCGTCAAATTGTAGACCACGCCAAAGGGCAGCACGCGAAACGTCGAGGTTCTAACCAGCATTTGCCCGTTTTCGGGAGAGCGATAGGCAAGGGTTACAACGCAGTCGCCGGGGTTAACACCTTCTATAGTGACCTTCAACCACCTCCATTCTTTTGTATAATTCTCCACGGAAACGATCTTGGCAACCGTTTCGTCTGAGCTTTTCACATGAACCTGATCGGCTTCAAGGTGTTTCGCTCCGACGTTTTCCGTGTAGCTGTACTTGCCGCTGACACAAACGGTATAGACCATAAAAGCGATGAGCATTGCTAAAAGGGACAGCGCCAAAACAATATGACGGGGTTTAATCTTAAACTTCTTCATAATGACCTCGCTTGCACTTTAATATCGATTGATTATATTATAGAGGAACACAAAATAGATTTCAAGGGTCTGTCGGTTGCTTTTAGAAAATAAAAGAGCATATTCGGTACCGCAAAGGTTACATCGAAAATATACAAAAGTCCAAACAGCTTTGTGCAATATAGAAAAAAACGGACATTCAAAGCAACCTGTGGTATGTTGTTGTGCTTGGAAAGAACGGTGAGAAAATGACCACACTCGAAAACCTCTACTACGGCAACATCGCTTCGTATGAGTATGAAGCGGAACGCGGCAGTGAGTATGACGTTACCGCAAAGCTAGTTATCCGCCATGAGCAGGAGTTGTCCGCTACGCTGACAGAGCAACAGAAAGCTATACTCGAAAAAATCAAAGACAACCACACAGAGTTAATGAGCCTCGGTGAACGCGACGCGTTTTGCCGGGGCTTTTCGTTATCTGTCAAGCTGATAACAGAAGCTACGAGCTAAAAACCTAAATCGCCGTGTTTCGCCCCGTGTCGCGGGAGAAGAAAAATCGGGCACGTACCCAATCTCGCTCAATAAAGCCCACACAACCGATTTGTCGCGGTTTGTGGACGCAAAAAAGCACAAGCTCAGAGTTCATAGAGATTCTAAGCTTGTGCTTTTTGATTGTGTCGCAGTACTGAAGCTATGTGTTTTTTGTTACAACAACGAGCCGCGTGAAGCGTTTGTATAGTACCTTACATAATCTAAAATTGCAAGTGGATTTTTAATTTTCTTTCATTTGATTTTCAAAAACTAATACGCTGTAATCAAAGAATACGGAATTTATTTATCCTTCCTTTTTCTGTTGGGGAAACAGCCTTCGAGCCAGTCGATGTACTCCTCGGTAGTTATATTTCCGGCAGAGCATTCGTCACGCTTGACAAGCGCCTTATACTTCCATTTTTTGAAATCATTTTTCTTGATTTGGTTAACTTTTACGCGAGCGTAGTAACGGCGATAATATTTCCTATAGATTGGCAGAGCCTCGTTCTTTTCCATTTTCAGCTTATAGTTTTCCTCGGCGGCGAGGTCACGGCAGGAACGCAATTCGCCTAAATGAATCCGGTTGCAGTATCGCGCGTCATAGTTGCTCTTGTAGGTAAACCACTGTCCGCAGCGTTTGCAACACTTTAATTTAACGTCGTATTCAATCAGCTTGCTAAGCTCAAGCTCCAAGAATTCGTGCAGGCTCTCACAGCGGTAACGGAGAACCGGATTATGATTGAAGTTATGAAAATATATTAGTGTGGTTGTATCTATACCATGTTCCTGCGCAAAATCAGAAAACGCTGAAAAATCATAATCCGCCTGAGCCTTTTTGTCTCCCATTATCAACCGCTGTTCTTCGTTGAACTCAACGAAGGGCGGCATGTTGTTTATCTTACGATAAAGATAATACCGCGCGGAAGGCGTCATATCGCTCAACACTTCAGAATAATACTTCGTTTCAAAACAGAACTCCAGAATATCACGGTATTCCTTTTGCAGCGTTATCAGGTATTTATAATAGTCAAGCATAGCCGCCGCCAAATCCGCATCCTGCGTAATAGCAGGCGGAAACAACGCGGAAGCGGTTGAGCCAAACGCCAAGTGATTAATCAACCACTTATAGTTGCGGTAGATTCGATAACGATTAATCATCTCCACTACTTCATTATCAGCATTTGGTAAATCCATATCTTTATACAAGCAAAGGCATACTTTGACCTCCTCGTACAGCGAGTCGAAATCTGCATAAACAAATTCAAACAACGCTTCACCCAACGGCAGTGTACGCCGCGATTAAAGAGCTTGACAGCGAGACGGCGTTCAGCATGCGAGCGCTTCGCCGTATGGTTCGTTCAGGTGAACTTCCGTCGGTGACCGTTGGCAACCGCCGCCTGATTAACCTCGACCTGCTCTTTGAGAAGCTCGAACGCTATGATGAAAGCATGTGCGGTTGACCGAAGGAGGACACCGACCATGGCGAATATCACAAAGCGCATGACAAAATCGGGTGCGACCTACCGTATCAAGGTCAGCTTGGGCTACGACGAAACCTACAAGCAAATCACCAAATCCATGACCTTCAAGCCGAAGCCCGGTATGACCGAGAGGCAAATCAAGACGGAGCTAAACCGTCAGGCGGTTTTCTTTGAGGAGAAAACCAAACAGGAATACGCCGAACATCTCAGGCGTGTTGAGATGGGCTTGGACGACGACACCTCACTGACAGCAAGGCGTGTGCGGTTCGAGCCGCTGGCAGAGGAATGGATTGAGCTGATGGAGACCACGCACGAAATGAAGCCTGCGACCATCATCCGCATCAAGACCATGCGCGAGCGCACCTACAAGGCAATCGGCAACATCTATGTGGACGTGCTGAACTACCGTCAGATTCAGAAATTCATCACGAGCCTTGCAAAGAAAGGCGTGAACAAGCACACGGGCGGAGGGCTGTCACAGAAAACGCAAAAGCACTACGTCACCTTTATCTCCGACGTACTCAGCTACGCGCGCACGTGCGGATTGATTGCGGATAACCCCTGCACGAAGGTAAAGACCGTCAAGACCGGAGAAAAGGAAAAGGAAATCTACTCCCTTGAAGAACTGAAAACGCTGTTGAATCTGATAAATGAGAAAGCGGATTTACAGCACCGTGTGATGTTCAATCTTCTGGCTTACTGCGGAATGCGCCGCGGTGAGCTGATGGGACTGGAATTCAAGGACATCGACTTCGAAAACAATACGCTCGAAATCGTCCGCACGTCCAACTATCAAAACGGCGACACCGGCATTTACACGAGCACGCCCAAAACAAAGTCGAGTATCCGCGAACTGTATTTACAGCCGGACTTAGTAAAGCTGATAAAAGAGTGGCAGCAGGAGCAACAGCAAACCGCCGAGAAATGCGGCGACCTGTGGGCGTACAGCGACAGGCTGTTCATCAACTGGTGCGGCGAACCCATGCGGCCGTACTATCCGTACAAATGGCTAAAAGACTTCTGTGAAAAGGAACATGTACCGTTCAAAGGCTTACACAGCTTCCGTCACACCGTAGCCACGCAGTCGATTGTCAACGGCGCGGATGTGTCCACCGTGTCTGCCATTCTCGGACACAGCACGGTTTCGACCACGCTGAACATCTACACCCACGCCGTCAGAAAAGCCAAGGCAAAAGCGGCTAACCTGATGGCAGGGCTGATAGAATCGGACAATAATAAGTCCGCATAATGACCAAAATAAAGACCTAAACCGAAAACAGACGGTTCAGGCAAAAAGAAAAACTCCGAAAATGGCTGACCAAAGCCATTTTCGGAGCAGATGTAGATGGTGGAGATAACGGGGCTCGAACCCGTGACCTCTTGACTGCCAGTCAAGCACTCTCCCAGCTGAGCTATACCCCCATGTATAGGAAAAATTTTACGGACAGCCCCCCGATATATACCGAGGGGTTGCTTCTGGTGGAGATAAGGGGATTCGAACCCCTGACCTCTTGAATGCGAACCAAGCGCTCTCCCAACTGAGCTATACCCCCAGATGCAGATAATATTATAACATACGAAATCCGTTTTGGCAAGTCCTAAATAAAACTTTTTTGGAGATACGACGGGAAGTTTTTTGACAAAAACATGTAATGTTCCAATAAATACTTGAAAATCCTGAGGGATTTGATATAATTTTATTGAGTAGAATAAGCTTTTTTATGAGGAGGGGTTTTCATTGGAAAAACTATTTCATCTTAAAGAGCACGGTACCAATGTTAAAACGGAGGTTGTTGCCGGCTTAACAACATTTTTGACCATGGCGTACATTATTTTTCTAAATCCGAACGTGATCGGCAAAAGCAATCCGGCGCTGGCGGCGCTGCCGAACACCATGGAGGATACGGCGGTCATCACGGCAACCTGTGTCGGTGCGGCGATTGGTACATGGCTGATTGGTTGGCTGTCAAACTATCCGATGGCACAGGCACCGGGTTTGGGGCTAAACGCTGTGTTTGCCTACACGCTTTGCCTCGGCTTTGGACTTTCGCCGAGCGCTGCGCTTGCGTCGGTGTTTCTCGGCGGCGTTATCTTTATTCTCCTGACAGTGACCGGGGCGCGTACCGCGATTGTTGACGCAATACCTACCTGCCTGAAAAAGGCGATCACGGCGGGAATTGGTTTGTTTATTGCGGTGATTGGTTTTTCAAACGTGGGAATTGTGATCGGCCAGAAAAAAGGCGCCCAGACCGTAGTGGATCTCGGCAGCTTTTCCGAACCTCAGGTTGTTCTGGCAATCGTTGGTTTGATCATCATGACAGTTCTGGTGGTTCGAAACACAAGGGCGGCGATTTTTATCGGCATGCTCACAACCGCTGTGATCGGCAATATATGTCAGTTTGTTTTTCACATGGATATGGGCATCACAGCGCCGGAATCATGGGTGCCTAAGCTGGACTTTTCGATGTTCGGCAAATGCTTTTGGGGTTTCGGCGAGTTGTTCAGCGCACCGCTGGCGTCGGTGTTTGCCGTGATGGTTACCCTGCTGCTTGTCGATATGTTTGACACCATCGGCACGCTGATTGCCTGCGCCGACAAGGCAGGATATATAGATGAAAACGGGCGGGTGCCCAAAATCGAGAGAGCCATGCTCGCCGACGCCGTCGCCACCAGTATCGGCGCAGTGTTCGGCACGTCGACGGTGACGACGTATGTGGAGTCAACTGCCGGTATCGCTGTGGGCGGACGCACGGGCTTGACCTCTATGGTCACGGGAACGTGCTTTGCGCTGGCGCTGTTTTTCACACCCGTCGCGGGTTTGGTGCCCAATGCGGCGACCGCGCCGGTGTTGATCATCGTTGGCATCATGATGTGTTCGTCGCTGAAGGATATTGACTGGAACGATTTGGAAACAGCGTTTCCCTGCTTTTTCACGGTTATCGGTATGCCGTTTTTCTGGTCGATCACAGACGGTTTGTCTTTTGGCTGTATTGCCTATATCATCACGAAAGCTGCGAAACGGAAGCTGCAGGAGGTTCGCCCTGTCATGTATATTATCTCGGGAATTTTTGTCCTGATGTTTGCGCTCAACGCGCTTCGGGATCTCGGCGTTTTGTAAGGAAGCGCTGTCACAAAAAAGTTAAACCGAGTACCCGTCCTGTGCGGCGGGTATTTTTACGACAAAAAGAGAAGGAGAATGAGAGATGAAAAACACGGTATTATCGTTTCAAAAGGCAAAAAAGGACGGAACGAAAATCACCATGCTGACGGCATATGACTATTCTACGGCAAAGCTGATGGACGAGGCAGGGGTCAACGCCATATTGGTGGGCGACTCGCTGGGAAATGTTGTTTTGGGTTATGAGGACACGGTGTCTGTGACGATGGAGGATATGATACACCACGGCGCCGCGGTATCCAGAGCCGCCAAGAATGCGCTGGTTGTGATAGATATGCCCTTTATGTCCTATCAGGCAAGTGTGTACGACGCGGTCGTCAACGCGGGGCGACTGATGAAAGAGGGCAGGGCAAATGCGGTGAAGCTCGAGGGCGGTGCTGAGGTTGCTGCGCAGATCAAAGCGATTACCGAAGCCGGAATACCGGTTGTGGGGCATATTGGGCTCACGCCGCAGTCGGTCAATGCATTTGGCGGATACCGGGTGCAGGGCAAAACCGAAGCGTCGGCAAAAAAGCTGATCGGGGACGCAAAGGCGGTGGAAAAAGCCGGAGCGTTTTCGGTGGTTATAGAGGGTGTGCCGGCGCAGCTGGCACGGCTGATTACACAAAAGCTGACAATACCCACCATCGGCATCGGCGCAGGAGCGGACTGTGACGGGCAGGTGCTGGTCTATCAGGATATGCTGGGAATGTATTCGGACTTTACCCCCACATTTGTCAAGAAATTCGCCGATATAGGCAGCGTGATGAAGGAAGCGTTTGCCCGGTACATCCGGGAGGTCGGCGACGGAACGTTTCCGGCAGAGGAGCACAGCTATTCCATTGACGGTGAAATCATGAAGAAGCTGCAGTGGTATATATAATATAGGTATAGGTAGGATGACAGCCTTTGTTTTTTTTGATGGGTGCACAGACAAAAAATGATACATTGCAATCCGCACACCGCCGCGGCGCGGTGTTACCAATAGAAAAGAGGAAGAGAAAATGATGTTAGAAAAAAACATTACAGGTGTAAGAGAAACGGTAAAAGCGTGGCGGTCGGAAGGTCTGAGCGTTGGACTGGTGCCCACCATGGGCTATCTTCACGAGGGACACAAAAGCTTGATCGACCGGGCGGTTCGTGAAAATGACAGAGTGGTGGTCAGCGTGTTTGTGAATCCCATGCAGTTCGGACCCGCGGAGGATTTGGAAACTTATCCCCGAGATATCGAAGCGGACTGCCGGCTGTGCCGGGCGGCAGGAGCAGACGTGGTGTTTCATCCGGAGGTTTCGGAGATGTATCCGAAAAATTTTACTTCCTTTGTGGATACAACGGGCGTCACGGAGGAACTTTGCGGTAAAAGTCGTCCTGTCCATTTCCGGGGCGTTTGCACGGTTGTGAGCAAGCTTTTTCATATTGTCACGCCGGACAGAGCCTATTTTGGACAAAAAGACGCCCAGCAGCTGGCGGTCATCAGACGGATGGTACGGGATCTGAACATAAACGTCGAGGTGGTTGGGTGTCCGATTATCCGGGAGGCGGACGGACTTGCCAAGAGTTCCCGAAACACCTATTTGTCGGCGGAGGAACGGCAGGCAGCGTTGGTTTTGAGCAGAGCGGTGAACGCAGGCAAAGAGCTGATCGCGCGGGGAGAAACAGACGGAGACGCGGTGCTGCAGAAGATGAAAGCCCTGATCGAGGCGGAACCGCTTGCCAAAATAGATTATGTCGAGATGGTGCGCCGGGATACGATGGAGATTCACCGCACTGTGGACGAACCCGTGCTGGTGGCGCTGGCGGTCTATATCGGCAAAACGCGCCTCATTGACAATTTTATATGGGAATGAACCGAATGCGACCGACCGATTTTTGTATAAATTGATGAAAATAAATGACATGATAAAATAATTATAATAATTTTTGTAAATCTGCTTGCATAAATATATGAAATATGATATACTCGTTATTACAATATAGAATTGGTTTGCTATCTCTATTTGCAGTTTCCGATTAAAACAAAATTAGGAATTCTATGAAAAACCGAAAATAAGAAAGGTTTATCTCAGAGTGAAATGCTCGATTTGGCATAACCGGTCGAATCGGAGTTGTATAAATATATTTTTTAGGAGGTAAATCATGATGAAACACGTTACAAAACCCTTAAGCATTCTGTTATCATTCTTGATGATTGTCAGTTTGTTTGCAATTGTTCCGTTCACGGCGGAAGCGGCGACGACAACGGCACGCTATGAGCTTGTCAATGCGAATCCTGCATTTGACGGCGAAGGGGAATACCTGATCGTCAGCGCAAACAGTACAGGCAGTCAGTACGCCATGACATACGACACTTCCGTCGGCAAAACGGCTGTGACTGTTAACGCGGCTGATTCAGCGAGCGCCAACCCCTACATCAAAGAGGAAGACGTTTCCGCAGGTTCCGTATGGACGGCTGCCACGCAGGCAGAGGGCTATACACTGAAAAACGGTGACCGCTATCTGGAGGTTTCCAACGGCGCATTTGTTTTTCCCGAGACGCCCACAGACAGTGTTCACTGGGAAGTTAGCAGCGGTAATCACTTCAGATTTCGCGGCGACAACCAGGGCGCTAACAGGGCGCTAAATTAGGTTATATCGGTTACAGTGATAACGATGGTTTTTATGCTTCCGGCAGCAGCACCAACCTCGGTTTGGTGTATCTGTACAAAAAAGTAACGACAACCACATACGACATCACCACCTCTAAGGTTGGCAACGGTACCATCACCGCTTCCGAGACCGGAATCGCTGCGGGCGCGGACAGAACCATTACCTTTACACCGGAGGCAGATAACCGTGTGAGCAAGGTTGTGGTGGACGGCACAGAAGTGCTTCCCACTCCCGAGAGTTCCTATTCCTTCTCGGATATTCAGGCGGATCATTCCGTCGAGGTTACGTTTGTTCCGATTGTGCAGCACACCATCACCGCGACCGCGGATGAGAACGGATCGATCACGCCGTCCGGCAGCGTAACGGTTGAGGAAGGCGAGGATCAGGCATTTACGGTAACCCCCAATTCCGGCTATCGTGTGGACACGGTTCTTGTTGACGGCATCGAAGATGTTCTCGACGACAATGGTCACTACACTTTCGCAGACGTTGCTGCGGATCATACCATCAGCGTTACCTTTGAGGAAGAGCCTGCAACGGCACAGGCATACTACTATAAGCAGGTTAGCTCCCTGACAGCAGATCATCAGTATATTATTGCGTCTGCGACCTCTACCGGCAGTGAAACCACCGGTTATGCTGTCGACACAACGAATGGTACCTCAAACCGCCCGAATGCGGTTCCGGTCACCGTTGCATACGGCAACCGCGGAGACGGGAACACGGCATATCTCAAGGCGATAGCTGACGGAACAAACTTTGACGGATATCTGTATAGAGCAGTAAAAAGCGGTACCACTGCAGGTCGTTTTAATCTGCAAAGTACGCTGAACAATAACTACCTCAAAAGCTCCGGAACCACCGGAACCATCTATCTCAACTGTACGAGCGGTACGACGAATAATCAGTACTGGACGTATAACGCCAACAACAACCGATTGACGTGGCGTCAATCTAATAATAACTATGTTGCATATCTGTACACCAGCACCACGAACGAAAATAGTTTCAGATTGCAGCGGAATGGTACCGGCACACTGTACCTCTACGAAAAGACACCGGTCCCCGAGTATACGGTTGTGTTCGAAGATGAGGACGGTACAACCCTCCAGAGCTCCAAGGTGCCTTACGGAGAGACTCCTGCTTATACGGGTTCGACTCCGACCAAGGCTTCCACTGCTCAGTATGACTACACCTTCCACGACTGGGATAAGACTATTGAAACAGTAACCGGCAATGTTGTCTACAAGGCAACCTATACCTCTCAGCTCCGTTCCTATGAGATCACATGGAAAAACGACGACGGCACGGTTCTCGAAACCGATACCGACGTACCCTACGGCACAACGCCGACCTATAACGGTGCAGAGCCTGCCAAGGATTCGACAGCGCAGTACACCTACACCTTTGCAGGCTGGGATCCCGCGGTTACTTCTGTTACCGGAGACGCGACCTACACAGCAACCTTTGACAGCACTGTCAACAAATATACCATTACATGGAAAAACGAAGACGGCACGGTTCTCGAAACCGATACCGACGTACCCTACGGCACAACGCCGACCTATAACGGTGCAGAACCTGCCAAGGATTCGACAGCGCAGTACACCTACACCTTTGCAGGCTGGGATCCCACGGTTACTTCTGTTACCGGAGACGCGACCTACACAGCGACCTTTACGCCTGTTGAGCGTTTCTATGACATCACATGGAAGAACTGGAACGGCGACGAGTTGAAAAAGACTTCGGTAAAATACGGCGATATCCCCGTCTATGACGGCGCCACCCCGACCAAGGCTTCTACTGCTCAGTATGACTACACCTTCAACGGTTGGGATCCTGCCGTTGACACCGTTACAGGCGAAGCAATCTATACGGCAACCTTTACGCCCGTTGAGCGTTACTATGACATCACATGGGAAAACTGGAACGGCGACGAGCTGAAAAAGACTTCGGTAAAATACGGCGATATCCCCGTCTATGACGGCACTGCACCTACCAAGTCCGAAGATGCAACCCATACCTACCTCTTCTCCGGCTGGACTGACAGCAACGATGATTTTTACGCGAAGGATACAGATCTTCCTGCCGTTTCCGGTGATGAGACCTACACCGCAACCTTTACCGCGGTAGACAAAAAACTCTTCCCCGGACATTCCGTTACACTCGGAGGCGACATCGGCATTAACTTCTTTGTTGATCCTGCAGTAATCGGTGTGGACGTCTCTGCAGCGCAGACTGCTAAAGTGAAGTTCGATTGGGGTGACGGCACTGCCGAGGTAGACCTGAAAACCCTTGCTCCCGACGCAAAAGGTTGGTACAAGGCGACCTGCGACGTTCCTGCCGCTCACATGGCGCATACTGTCACCGCTAAGCTTTATATCGACGGCGCAGAGCAGACAGAAGTCAACAATTTCAGCGTTCAGCAGTATGCCGAGACTATTCTGGCGAATCCTGCGGCATTTGATCCCGACAAGCCCGACGAACTCGCTGACCTCGTGAAGGAAATGCTCAACTACGGCGCAATGGCTCAGATCGCATTTGATGGTGTTCTGACGGTTAAGCCCGAGCTTGCCAACAAGAACATTGTGGATCAGGGTTATGTCATGAAAGATGTGACCGCAACAGATATTCAGAACGCGATCAATGCCGCCAACCCCGGTCAAACCGCTTCTAATCTGCAAGAGGTTGCCGCGCAGCTTGGTGCAAAATACTACACCACCAGCTTGATCTATCTCTCTAAGAATACGATCAGACATTACTTTACAAAAGCCAACGCTTCGTTCAAACCTTCTGATTACGACGGAAATAAGGGTGACTACTACTATGTTCAGGCGCCCAATATTTCTGCAGCTGATCTGGATAAACTGCAAGCCTTCACCGTCGGCTCGGTAACCTTCTATTATTCCGCGCTTGACTACGCCAAGGCTGTGGTAGAAAGCAGCTCGAACAAAGATGCACAGAAGACGCTTGCAAAAGCTCTGTATCTGTACAATCAGGCGGCAAACGCATACTTTGGCTAATGAAAGGAAATGAATTTATGAACATGCATATTCCTGAAATCTATGAGCGTTTGGAGATGGACGTTACGCAGTTTGATACAGAGGATGTCATCACGACCTCGGGCGTAGGACCGGGACCCGGTCCGGGTCCGGGACCGGGTCCGAGCCCCGGAC
>JAFRGI010000016.1 GCA_017433905.1 Ruminococcus sp.
CGTGATGTGTAAGTTGGACGAAAGCGCAAAGTCCGACCTTGTGTTTGCCATACTCGCAATGAATGCTTTCCGCAAGCTGAGGGAGGATATTTTGTGCCTATTGCGGAACATCGGTTTTTTGCCGGTTGTTTGGTGCGTGATTCGGTATGGTAATACTGCTTGAATCGGGAAAGTTGGTTTTTTCAGGAAAGCCTATGTAGTATAATATAAGTAAGCTAAAAGCCGAAAGGGGATAGTCCGATGTTCTGTTAGCGATAAATTGATTCACTTAACCTCATTATCACCCTTATAATCCGCCGTTAATCAATTTCTCTATAATAGCAAAGGCTGAAAAAGGCGGAATTGGATGCAACGTCACGTTGCTTGCCCTGCGTTTGCTTCATGGCGGCGCAGGGCTCTCTTTTTTGAAGCGAGGTGTAAAAAATTGAAGTGGAGAGAAAAATTCAGCCGCCGGACAAGAGTCATCCTAACAATTATCTTAGTCGTCCTTTTGACGGCGCTGAACATTTATGCCGTTGGGTTGGCTTCTCAAACCGTTGCACGGCTGATATTTCAAAAAGCGATAACGATAGTATTTAACCCATTGACTTGTTTTCGGTATGCTTTTCTTTTCGATTATTCCAAATATGTCTGGCTGGCGGTAGGCGTGATCGCAGTGGTGCTTCTCGGTTACAGCGTGACCATGAGCGATAAGCGCGGCAAGATGGACGCGCCGAGTCGAGCGGAGAATGGGAACTTCGATTATTCTCATAAAGAAACATACGGCTCCGCGAAGCAAATGACAACGGGAGAAATCAAGAAGTTTTTCAAGGTGCTGCCCGCGACGGTTGAAGGAATGTCCAAAACAAACGGCGATGTTGTTTTCGGATTTTTGAATGAGAAGAAAAAGAAGATCGTTTCCATGCCTGACAGAGATTGGAGTAAGGGCACCGATTACAACCGCAACATCGCTGTCTGCGGTCCTCCCGGAACAGGCAAAACGCGCGCCTTTGTGATGAACTACATCATCTCCAAGCTCAGTGCGGGCGAGTCTCTTTATGTGGTCGATATCAAGGGGGGAATCTACGCGAAAACCTGTTCTTTTGCTAAGGCACAAGGCTATGAGGTAAAAATCCTCAACCTGATCGAAACCGATTGCTCCGACGGTTGGGACGTGCTCGGCGAGGTGGAGAACGATCCCGATATGGCAATGGAGCTTGCCGCGACGGTGATCCGTAACACAGGCGGCGCGAAAACCGACCCGTTCTGGAATGACGCGGAGATGAATATTTTGAAGGCGGTCATTTTATTGAAGTCCGTCGGCGAAGCGGATATTTCCAACAGAACAGGTAAGAAGCAGACGCTCGGCGATGTTTACCGCTATGTCGCCACCAGAAAACTGTCGTATAAGGATGGCGGCGCGGAGAGCATGGAGGCGGATTTCCGTTTTCTGCGCGAGTATATGCCCAACCATCCTGCCGTTACGCCGTTTTTGCAGTTTCAGAATGCTGGAGACGACGTTTGCAAGAAGATTTTGCACGGCTTGGCGAACCGCCTGCAGCTCTTTCAGAACGACCAACTCAGCAAGGTGCTGGGCACAAAAGATATCGACCTCATCAAATCAGGAACCTCGAAGTGTATTTTATTACTTCCGTTTTTCCGACCAGACCTCAACTTATTCTTTCATCACGGCGCTGTTTTTCTCGTTCATGTTCGTTAAGCTGATCGGTTACGCCGATACGCACGGCGGCAGGCTGCCGGTACCGGTGAATATGGTTGCGGATGAGTTCATCAATATCGGAACCATTCCCGATTTTGAGAAGAAGATTTCCACCGTGCGCTCCCGAAACGTGAATATCATTATGATTTATCAATCAAACATGCTGTTTGCGTCCGCTTATCCCGACGGATTGTGGGAGGCAATTCTCGCCGCCTGCGACGTGTTTCTGGTGCTCGGCGTCGGCAACGAGCTGACTACTTCGGAGTATGTGTCCAAAATGACAGGCGAAGCGACGACTTTGGTCAGCTCCAATTCGATTGTGATCGGTACCAACGGTATGCGTTCCACGTCCTCAACCGGCAGACGGTATGTAAAAACGACCGATGAGATTTGTCGCTTAGACAAGAAAAATCTGCTTGTTTTCGTCAGGGACAGAAACGTTATCGAGCTGCGCAAGATGGACTATACCGAAAACCCGATTTACAAAGCGAATAAAGCGTTGTTTGCCAGAGAGGTTTCCGTTGCCGACCACGTTACCAAGGTGGAGAAGGCGGACGTTAACTACGACAGCTTCCGTTTCAGCGACATCGACCGCAGCCGATTTGTCAGTGATATGAGCGGCAGGGCAGAGAATAAGAGCACAAGCGAGCCCGAGCCGAATCCAAAGCACGATACAACAGAATACCGCCATCCGTCGCCCCGTTCCAGAGGTCCGAGAGGGCTATGATGAGCCGAGGTTCAAATTTGGACCTCTTTGTTTTTGCTCGAAAAGATAGACAAGCGTCGGCTTTTCTGATATGATTATGGATAGAAGAGGTATGATGTCTGCGCGGTAAGGTTCTTTCAAGATTGCCGAAGAAATGAGGGAAGAATAGAGCATGAAACTAATCAAATGCGAAAATGCACACTTGGAAAACGTTTTAGCGCTGTATCATCGGACGATCGGGTATTTGGAAAACCATATCAACTATCCCAAGTGGTCATCATTACATCCGAGTGACCAGAGTATTGTCGGCTCAGTCAAAGCCGGTGAGCTGTATGTGTGTATGGAAGGCGATACAGTACTTGGCGCTGTTGTTCTGAGTGAGGATCCGGAGGGCTATTACGAATCCGGGGATTGGAGCCGGGAGCTGAAAACGGGGGAATACCTAGTGATTCACGCCTTGGCAGTCGATCCGTCATTTGCACGCAAAGGGATAGGCGCTTATATGGTGGCGCAAAGTATTGAGATCGCTCGGAAAGGCGGATATCAGGCGCTGCGGCTTGACGTTGTCCCGAAAAATATCCCTGCCGAGCATTTATATGAAAAAATGGGATTTTCATTTGCCGGTACGAAGGATTTGCGGCGAAATATTGATGAGGTTCCCGTTTTTGATTTGTTTGAGCTGAATTTATAATCAAAAAAATATATGAGGTGACTATACTATGAAGGATTTTTTGACACTCGCAAAGGATCGGTATTCCGTCCGCAAATTTGTGGCGACGGATATTCCGCAGGAGGACATTGATAAAATCATCGAGGCGGGACTGTGCGCACCGACGGCAGTCAACTTTCAGCCGTTCAAGATTTGGTCTTTTGAGAGCGACGGCGCAAAGGCAAAGCTGTTGTCGTGCACAAAAATGAAGTTTATAGAGCCTGCAAAGGTCATCCTGGCGATCGGAGCTAAAGCGAATGAAGCGTGGGTGCGCCCTTATGACAAGAAAAACTTTGCGGAAATCGACGCTGCCATCGTCGCCACGCAGATGATGCTCGCCATACATGATCTCGGCTACGGGTCGACGTGGATCGGTCATTTTGACGCGGACGCGGTCAAGGCGCAGTTCCCCGAAATGAAGGACTATGAGCTGATCGCGCTTTTGCCGGTCGGCTTGATCGCCGATGACTGCAAGCCGTCCGAGCGGCACAGCGTTTCCAAAAGCAGGGAAGAGCTTGTTGCTATATTGTAAAGGAAGAGAGCTTTATGACGATCAGACACGCAACGATTGATGATTTGGATATCATTGCACTGATAGAAACCGCTTCGTTTCATAAAACCGAAGCGGCGAAAAAGGAAGAAATCAAAGACCGTTTGGAGCTGAACGGAGATTTCTTTTGGCTCCTTGATGATTTCGGTGAGGTGCTTGCGCTTGTTCACGGTCTTCCGACCAACGCAGTAAACTTGACAGACGATATGTTCCATACCCACGAGAAGTATGATGTCAACGGTTCTTGGCTCATGCTGCTGTCCGTTGCCACCCATCCGTTCCACCGTTACAGAGGTTACGCGCAACGCGTCATGCGTCAGGTAATTTCCGACAGCCAAGAGCAAGGTCGAAAAGGAATCGTTCTAACCTGCAAGGAGCATTTGTTTCCGTTTTATCAGAAGTTTGGCTTCAAGAGCGAAGGTAAATCCGCCTCCACCCATGGTGGCGCGGTTTGGTTTCAAATGCGGCTGACGTTTTAATAAATATTAAAAACACTGCGCGAGGTCCAAATTTGGACCTCGCGCTGCCATATGACTATTGATTATCCTTTTCACCCTTGAACTTCCGCGCAACATTGAGACAGGATTTCATCACGGTGCCGCGCTGTACTATGGACGAACCATATCTTGAGCGGATGGAGTCGAGGGTTTTGTCAAGCGTTTCATCGCGCTCATTATTGAGGCTTTCCGTCTCACCGAACAGCGACATCTGCACGGAGGCGGATTTATTCTTCGTCAAATTGGAGAGCGTGATACTGATTAGCCGCAGCGGGCGGTGATTCTGCCACATCTCGCCGAGCAATTTTTTGGCGGTTTCAAAGACCGCTTTGGTGGTGTCGATGGGAGAGGACAGTTGACATTGGTGCGACTTGTTTTTGAAGTCGAGGAAGCGGATAGACACGGAGACGCCGTATGCCATCGCGTTATCACTCCTCAAGTGCCGCGATACGCTGTCCGCCAGCGCAAGCAGAATCGCGTGCGCCTGTTCATCGGTGGTGACGTCGTCCTCCAAGGTGACTGAATTTGAGTAGCTTTTGGCTTCCTCGCGTTCGGCACGGACAGGGCTGTTGTCGATACCGTTGGCGTAGTTGTGGCACTGGACGCTAATTTTGTCGCCCAGCAGATTGCGGAGCGCGTTCACGTCAAACTTTGCAAGCTCTCCTATGGTGCGGATACCGAGCTTTGTCAGCTTGTTTGCCGTTGCGCCGCCGATAAAGAGCAAGTCTCCGACGGGCAGCGGCCACATTTTTGTCGGAATCTCATCGGGAAAGAGCGTATGTACCTTATCGGGTTTCTCAAAATCGCTCGCCATTTTCGCGTATAGCTTGTTTTCTCCGATGCCGACGTTGACGGTAAACCCCAGCTCGTCTCGGATTTTGTCCTTGATTTCATAGGCAAGGGCGATCGGGTCGGGATAAATGTGCTTCGTCCCGGTGAAATCGAGAAAGCATTCGTCAATAGAGAACTCTTCAACCACAGGCGCATAGCTTCGGCAGATGTCCTTGAACGCCTTGGAACAGGAGGAGTAGAGCTTGAAATCAGGCGGAGCGATCAAAAGAGAAGGACACTTGCGCAGTGCCATGCCGATCGGCTCGCCTGTTTTGATATTGTATTGTTTCGCGGGGATCGATTTTGCCAGCACAACGCCGCGTCTGCTCTCGGGGCTTCCGCCGATCACGGACGGAATCAGCCGCAAGTCTGCTTCGCCGCTTTTGACGCGGCGGGTCGATTCCCAGGAGAGAAACGCGCTGTTGACGTCGATGTGAAAAATTAACCGTTTCATAAGATGATTATAGCTTTTTGC
>JAFRGI010000002.1 GCA_017433905.1 Ruminococcus sp.
CCATAGGCACAAATCTTTCACAGCATATTCTTGCCAAAACTCCTCGTTATACGTCAGTATGACATCGTCGTTTTGACAATAATCTACTATAAAATATCCGCACCTCTGCACAACTTTATATTTTTAGAGGTGCCCTTAAAACAGTACTCCAAAGATCACGGGCTTGATAATACCTGTTACTATGTTGATGACGGCTTCACAGGTACAAACTTCAATTGTCCGGGCTTTCAAAAGATGATTGACGATATCGAGCTTGGATATATCTCAGTCGTTATAGTTAAGGATTTATCAAGACTTGGCAGACGGTATGATATGGTAGGCTACTACACTGATACCTATTTCCCTGATATGGATGTACGTTTTATCGCTGTCAATAACAACATAGACAGCGATGAGGGTGAAAGTGAAATTGCTCCGTTCAAGAATATCATCAACGAATGGTATGCGAGGGACATCAGCAAAAAGGTTAAGTTATCCTATCGAATCAGGGGCAACTTGGGCGAGCCGATATCACCGCCGCCATACGGATATATCAAATCTCCCGATAATCCAAAGAAATGGATTGTTGATCCAGAAGCAGCAAAGGTTGTTAAAGACATCTTTAGGATGTGTCTTGAAGGTAAAGGCAACGAAACGATTGCAGGAATCCTGCAAGAGCAAAAGGTGCTTACACCTACAGCGTATTGGGTTGCCAAAGGTATTCGCAAAGGCGGTAAAAAGACGAATCCGGATCCTTACAAGCGGAATAACTCAACCATTGAATCCATCTTATCAAAGCAAGAGTATTGCGGCGATATAGTGAATTTCAAGACCTATAAAAAGTCGTTCAAACACAAGGTGCGTCGTGATAATCCACCTGAGAAGTGGGTGATTTTCAAAGATGTTCACGATCCGATTATTGACCGTGACACCTTTGAACAGGTGCAGAAGCTGATTCAAAAAACAAAGCGCCGTGCGCCAAAACCCGAAAACGGTGAAAAGAGTATGTTTGCCGACCTGCTGTATTGCGCAGAATGCGGCAACAAGCTGTGGTATCACACCAACACCGTCAATAAGGAGATTCACTATTTCAGCTGCTCCAATTACAAAAAGGATACCCGTGGAAGCTGTGAATCACGCCATTATATCCGTGCGGACGCTGTTGAGGAAGTCGTGAAAATGGAGCTGCGCCGTCTGGCAAGGTTTTTGCAAACCAACGAGGAAGAGTTTGCCGATTTATTGGCAAGAAAAACAAACGCCGATATGATAGCAGAGCAAAAGCGTCTGGAGGACGAACTGAACCGTTCGATATTTCGCAACGAAAGCATAACCACGTTTTTCTCAAAGCTATACGAGGACAATGTCAGCGGAAAGCTGAGCGATGAAATGTTTATGGAGCTATCCCACAAATACGAGGTCGAGCGGTTTGAATTGAAATCCACAATCAAGGATTGCAAATAAAGACTTGCCGAGCTTAGCAAGATGAAACAAAACAAGGATGATTTCATCAAAGCTGTCCGCAAGTTTATGGAGATGAACATCCTGACCGCACCAATGCTCAGAGAGCTTATCGACCACATTGACGTGTATGAGAAGCAAGCCAGCAACAAGGTTTATACGCAAGAGCTTGTTATCTATTACAGATTCGTCGGCTTTATCAGCATTCCTCAGTTGCCTGAGGATGAAAACTATATAGCAGATACAAGGTTAGGCGTTGAAGTGGAGTATATCCCGAAAAAGACAGCATAAAAGAAACGGTGAGCAGGCGCAAAACCTGCTCACCACATACAAACCGGATGAAATTGAATAGAAAAAGAGTGTTCATAACGTAAATCCGTTATGAACACTCAAACTGGCAAAGGCTGTAATGATTGATACAATGCACCCCGATGCACCCTCTATCAGTTTACGCTATTATAACAGCTTGTATTACATAAGAAAAATAATTACAACAACTAAATGATCTCCGCTTGGAAATGTAAAATCCAAACGGAGGCGTTTTTATCATAATATTCTATTTATTCCTTTGAGGTAGGACGCAAGTGATTTGCAGGCTGCCGTTTTCGGTTATTTTAGCCTTGATATTGCCGCCGTGCTTTTCGGTGATGGCTCTGGCTATGGAAAGCCCGATGCCGAAGCCGCCGGTTTCCTCCTTGGAGCGGGATTCGTCGCCTCGGTAGAAGCGGTCGAAGAGGTGATTGAGCGCATCCTCGCTCAGCGGTTCTTTCATGGCATTTTCGGTAGCGAATATGATGTTTTTTCCAGAACGGCTCAGCGTGATCATAATGTCGGTGTCATCGGGTGCGTGCTTGACGGCGTTGTCGCAGAGGGTGCTGACGAGCCTCCTCAATGCCGCTTCGTCGCCGTTTATCGTCAGGTCGTTTTCAATATCGAGGATCAGGTTTTTGCCGTTAAATTCCGCCATTCCCTCAAACGGTTCGGCAATATCGCGCACGATGTCCGAGAGATTTACCGTTCTTTTTTCAAGGCGGGAATCCGCTTCATCCATCCGAGAGAGATACACAAGCTCGTTCACCAGCTTGCGCATATTCGCGACCTGTTTCTGCGTGCCGTGTACCCATTCGTTTTCGCCAATGTCCATCGAAAGCACGTCCATATTGGCGGAAATGACCGTCAGCGGCGTTTTCAGCTCGTGACCCGCGTCGGTAATAAAACGCTTTTGCTGTTCGATGTTGTCCATCATCGGTTTGATCGCTTTTTTGCTGAGTAGCGATACCAACAACAGTGATAACAGGATCCCGACAACGCACGCGCCAAGTGAGATCAGCGCGAGGGATACTATTTCGGAATACTTGGATTCGCAGTTCAGGAATACAGCCGCCTGCGTGCCGTCGGCTTTGTCGATGACGCGATATTGATAAGATTTAATGTTGCCGGAGGTCTTTCCTGAGTTGAAAACCTCTTCCGCGATGGAAAGCATCTCGGATTCCGTGTACTCGGATTCCTTTGAGCCCTGTCCGAGGAACAGACTTCCGTCTGCACTCTTGACCGCGACAAAATAGCGCGACTCTTCCAGCGTATTTTGCATATGATTATGATTTTTCCGGTTTTTCTGCTGCGCGGAAGTATTGTTGCTTTCGTTGCTTTGAAAACCATTTTTCTTTTGCTGATTTTGAGAAATACTGTTTTCATTCTCCACAAGATATTCCAGCGTGGTATTGATCTCGCGGAAGGTGCTCACCAAATGGACAGCGTTGATTGCTCCCGCGACGAGCAGCATGGCGAGCGTCAGCGCAAGCAGAGAAATTTTTATAAACCGCAGTCTGATTTGTTTCATCATAGCGTATTCTCCAAACTGTAACCCACGCCGCGGACGGCTTTTATCTTTACGCGCGCGCCAAGTTCTGTGAGCTTCTTACGAAGGAATGATATATTTACCCAGACGACGTTGATCTCACTGTCGCTGTCCCATCCCCAAATGCGCTCCATGATTTGATCGATGCTTAGCACCGCGCCGGGGTGCTCGACGAGCATTTCCATAAGCTGAAACGCCTTGTTGCTGAGTCTGACCGACTTACCCGAGCAGGATAGCGACATTGCGGCTTTATCAAGCTCAATATTGGAAAATTTGATGACGTTGTGTTTGAAATCCTCCTTGCGCCGGAGCATGGCGCGGACTCTCGCGAGCAGCTCGGAAGCGGCAAAGGGCTTTGGCAGATAATCGTCCGCGCCCGTATCCAGTCCCTGAACCCTGTCATCAACCGAATCGCGGGCGGTGAGCATGAGAACGGGTGTTGAAAAGCCCTTGGAGCGCATTTGCGAAAGCACCTTGATACCGCTGAGCTTGGGCATCATCCAGTCGAGGATAACACCGTCGTAATCGCCTGCTTCGATATAGTCGATCGCGTCCTGCCCGTTAAAAACAGTATCGACCGAATAACCGGAACGCTCCAAAAGGATCTGTACCGCCTTTGCGATATCGCGATCATCCTCGGCAAAAAGCAAACGCATATCATCACCACCAATCAAGTTATAAATCAAGTATACCAGAACAGAGAAACACCCGCAAGGATTAAAAACAAAATATATACGCCTAATTGTATCCACGGCATCGCCTTGCCGAGCTGTGAGCGTATCTTTCCGCTAAGTGCGCCCGACAGTCCGAAAATTACCAGCGTAGGGGAGAGCGAGCTTGCAAGCGCGAACACCAGCCCGAGCAGCAGCGCACCGGGGATCGAGAGAGTGATCGCGTAGCCCGCTACCATCAGCAGCGGGGCGCATGGTGTGGCTCCGTAGGCGAGCCCGACGGAAAACGACGGGATCACGCGACTGAATTTATGTGAGGCGCATTTGACTCCGCATTGGGCGCAGGTCTTTTTGCGTTCTCTGACCCATTTCAAAATCAGATACAGCGCTGAGGTGAGCATAACCAATGACATAACATAGTGCAGGTCAAAGCCGCCGATCATGCCGTTTTCATCAATGAACACGCTGCCGATCGCCGCGCATGCCGCGGTGATCGAACACACAGCGAAGATTTTTCCTAGGAAGAAGCCGCCGACGTGCCTGAGCGATGATCTGAAGCCGCCGCCTTCCGAGAGAATGTAGACCGCCAAAAACGAGGAAGCGGTGGTTCCGCAGCAGGTGCCGCAGCCCAAGCCGACGGAAGCCGCCGCCGAAAGAGCCGTTGTGAGCATGGTATCATCCCCTTTCGCTTGCGAGCAGCGCCGCGCCGATCGCGCCGTTGAATTGCGGATGGTTCGCAACAAACACGTCGCGCATCAGCTCATCCTCAAACGCCTTGCGCAGTCCGATATTCAAAGCGCCGCCGCCCGTCATCAAAACGTCGCCGTTTTTCTCGCTCTTTTTCATCATCTTGATGATGCGCTTTGCCATAGAGAGGTGCATTCCCGAGAGGATGTCCCGGCGGTCGTATTTTCGCGCGATCAGCGAGATGACCTCGGACTGTGCGAACACGACGCAGGTGCTGTTGATGTCGCACGGCGCGTTGCTTTCCAAAGATAAGGATCCGACTTGGTCGATCGTCGTTTCCAAAATCTGCGCGATGACCTCCATGAACTTACCGGTGCCGGCGGCGCACTTGTCGTTCATACTGAAATTCTTGACCGAATAATTCGAGTCAAGATAGATGATCTTGCTGTCCTGACCTCCGATATCGACGATCATTCCCGGGCGGTATTCGCGCGGTGCGGTCACGCGCACGCCGTAAGCGTGGGCGGTGATCTCGCTCACATCGTCGTCCGCAAGCTCCAAGATCTTGCGGCTGTAGCCCGTCGCCATAGTGTAAGCTATATGTTGAATACCGCATTCATTCACCATCTTTGAAAGGAGCCGTTTTGCCGCGGCGTTGTTGTCGATACCCGTGTTGGTTACGCATGTGCGGATAACTCTTTTGTTTTCGTCTAAAATCGCGGCTTTCAGATAGGTCGAGCCGCCGTCAAGTCCCGCGTAATATTTCATTATTTTGACCCCTTTCCGTATTTGATCAGCTCGATGAACGCTTCTACTCTTATCCTGAGCTGTTCTACATCTTCTTCGTTATAGTCGCTCTCGACGCGGATGATCGGTATCCCGAGCTTTCCGAGCTCTTCCTCCATCGCTTTGTATTCATAATCGTAAACAAGACAGCCGCGCAAAACGTGATAGATCACGCCCTGAACGCGATAGACCCTGAGCATTTGCAGGATCCGGTAGACACGACGCTTGTTGTCGGTAAAGGTCGGGCAGGTGCAGGGACGCGTGCTCTTGTTGGCAAGCGCCCGCATGATGCCCTCTGTGCTTTGGTCGGAGATCGCCGGCGGGTCGTAGACGCCGCGCTCACCCATACAGGTTTCGTCCGCTACTAACGCGCCGCCCATCTCTTCGATCAACAGAGGCAGCTTGAAGTTCGGAAAAACGATCGGCGAGCCGGTGATCAAAATCCTTGGTCGGTTTTCCTTGGAAGCCATCTCGCCGCGCTTTATTTTGACTTCCAATTCGTCGCAGAGCGCACGCATATATTTTGTCCAGATCGAAACGTGCGCGTAGCTGAGCGCGTTCAGTGCCGCCAGATAGTGGGTGCCCTTTATCACCAACGGAGACCTGCGGCGCAGCTCGATGAATCGGGACAATTCATACTGCGCCGCGGCGGTAAGACCGCACGCCCATGAAAGCCGCTCGTAGCTGAGCTGTTTCCCGGTGATTTTCGTCAGCTCATCGCTGAACCTATACAGCTCTTTGACATAGTGCTCCATATCTTCATCGCGGTCGCGACCCGACGGAACGTGCAGCGTGACGGTCGGTCGGCGTTCGCTGAGATATCCCGCCAGCTTCTTTTTACAGTCGCAGGTGATCGGTACCGCCATCAATTCACATTCCTGATATACAGGCATCACGCCGATACTCTGAAAACCCATAACAGCCTTTACCAAAGGACACGCGTCTTTCGGCGCGATATCATCGCCGATGTTGAACGCGGTGTAACTGCCGCCGCAGAGCTTGACGGGCATGGCGCCCGCCGCGTAGATCAATTCGGGAGGAACCATCACGCAGTAGGTGCCGATCGACGGCGTGCCCTCGGGCTTGACCGCGCCCTGCAACTCGACAAACACATGATGAAGGATGTTCAAAAACGGGTCAAGCGAATCGGGCTTGTGAGGAAGCTCGGCGGTTTTTCGCAGGTATTTTATCGCGGTCGCCGAGGACTTATTGAGAAACCGCTGCTTTCTGCGCTCCTCGGGCGTGCCCTTTCTTTCATTGTCATTCATGGTGCTTTCCTCCCGTAATCTCAGGCAGTTCGATGTCATACTTTGTTTTGGGCGGCGCGTATTGCTTCATAAATTTCATGCGGTCGGCGTTGTAAACCTTTTTGCCGCAGAAGGTGATGGTAAGCGCGTCATTTTCGGGACAGCGCCGCACGCATTCGCCGCATAGGATGCAGTCGGCGGTTGTGACGTCAATTTTTTGCAGCTCACCCTTTTTGCCCTCGCGCACGGTGAAGATCGACTTGATTCCCATCGGGCACGCCTCGTAGCAAGCGCCGCATTCGGTGCAGGCGACGGCGTCCTTTTTCAGCTTAAACAGCGAGATCTTATGCGTCAATCCGAGGATGAAGCCCAGCGGGCAGATATTGCAGAAGCACCTGCGTTTGAAGAAGCCGCTGACCAGTACGATGACCATCAGGAATCCGCCCAGACCTAAGCTGAGCTTAAAGCCTGCCAGCGCCGGGGACAGCGCCATTGCGGGGCAGAAGTCGCAAAAGCTGCCGCCGACGAATCCTATGCCGAGGAAGATGATCAGCATGACCCACTTTACCATTCTCAAAACGGCGTACAGGCGTTCGTTTAGCGAGATTCCCTCGATATGCAGCGCCTGCCGCGCTTCGTGCGCGACGTCCTGAACAAAGCCCAGCGGACAAACAAATCCGCACAGCACTCTGCCCAACAGGATGGCGCAGACGATAAAGGTTCCGAAGAAAGCTAAAATCTCCTGCCAGCCCTCCGCAAACAGCACGTCCAGATTGCTCAGATAATAGCAGCCCGCGCTTGTGAGCTGGTCGAGGTTATACGGACAGGCGAATACCGGCATCTGAATGTTTGAAAAAACCGTTCCTGTCAGGCGGCTGCCGAAAATCAGCAGTGCGAAGCTAAGGATCATAATGATCCAGCGGACCGCAGGGAAACCGAAGGTAAGGCGCTTTTTGCGTTTATCCCTTGCCATGATACCCGTTTTGCCTACGGGCAGCTTTTCTTTTTTATAGAGCAGCTTGCGCAGCAGAACATCAAGAGCAATACAGACCACGGAAATCAGAATGATAATACCGAAGGGCAGCATTGCCGACAGCCAGCGCGTTGTGAAAATCGTATCTGCCTCCACCTGATAATTGAGGATATATGTTTGGTTATTGGCGTTGTAGGTGAAGCGGAGACCGTTTCGCACGTCGTTGAGGTCAAGCCCCGTGAGGTCGCCGTTTTCATCCGTTGTGAAGGTTTTTTCCGTGCCGTCCGCGAGCGTTACGGTGATGTCGGTATTGGCAAGCGGCTTCGATTCAAAGTAAACCGTGAAATGATCTCTGTCAACATACGCGACCTCAAAAGGAACTTCCTCGCTCAAAAACAGGTTTGCAGAAGCCGAATAGCCCTGCGTGTACTCCATATCGGTTTTGGCGATTTGCGTTACATTTCCGTCAGACTGTACTGCCGCGAAGCTGCCGAGAAAATCAGACGGGAATGATTCGGTATAGGTATCGCTCACAACGGCTGTTCCGTCCGTCGTCAGCGCGTAAACTGTAACGTCTTTGCCGCCGTGCAGGGTGATCGCGTCATTCTCGTAAGTGAATGATAAATCACTGCCGTCGTTTACTATACTGAGTGTTGCCCTCTCGAGTGGATCGTCGTATTGAAAAAAGGCTAAATCAGCCGCAAAGTACGCTGCGGCGCACAGAGCGACGGCAAAGACGGCAAAGAGGATTTTGCCTATCGTTTTGTTTTTCATGCTGACCTCCTATGCCGTCCTTCGCTTTTTGTTGTTTACTATCCTCCGATGCATCAGCATTTCGCTAAACGCCTCCATGCGGATCCTGAGCTGCTCTATATCCTGATACTGATAGTCGGTTTCGAGCCGGAACACGGGGATTCCCATTTCCTCCGCCGCCTTTTCGATGCGTGGCAGCTCAAAATCGTATTCGATCTGCCCTTTCAGAATATGGCAGACGATGCCGTCGGGTCGGAGCTGATTTAAAAGGTACTGAAAATAGGAAAACAAGCCGTCGTTGCTGACCCTCGCGCCCGATGAGATCATTTTCAAGTGGGTTTTGGCGATTTTTGTCAGCAGGCTGTCGGCGGAAACAAAAGCCTTTGCGTTCGGAACCGCGAGGGACGCCTCGAGCGAAAGACTGTCAGCAACCGCCGCAATGGTCATTCCTGCCGATGCGATCAACTGCGGCACCTTGAAATTCGGGAACACGACTGGCGAGCCGAGGATGATCACATTCGGCTCATCTCTGCGCGGCAGGGCATATTTCCTGCCAAAGCTCTCCAGCTCATTTCCGAGACCAATAGCCCTCGCCGACCATTCCTCCAAATCATCCGCAAAATACATACATTGACTCACAAGCAGCACGGCTTCGCTTGAAAGAAATCCGTTTACGGATTCGGCTGTCATCAAAAACCGCTGCCGTGCCGAACGCGCTTCGGCGACCTTTTTCACGGCGCGTCTGAGGCTTCCGTTTGTGAACCGCTTTCCCGTGTGCTTGGCAATCTTTTCCGCGAGTAAAACCAAATGCTCTTTATAAAAAACCACAGCGTTCGGGGTATCATTTGACGGCGGAACATCGAGCGCTAAAACGTTCCTGCCCACGCTTTGCAGAACGGAAACCAACTTCCTTCTGCTGTCGTTGGATACCGCCGTGATGATCAGCGCGTCCTTTGCAAGTTCAAATTCGGGATTCACCAGCCAACCCAGAGAGGAACGGCTGAACGGGTCGGTGTCGCGCGGCGTGAGCTCGTCAGCCCAATGTGCTGCCTCCAAGCTGCCGCCGATCACGTGAAACGGATCGTCGCAAACGGAGTAGAGTATTTCAGCAGGAATGTCGTCGCCGAGCACGATCACACGAGGTTTTATGTTATTTAAATATTCTATGTCAAACCGTTTTGCCGCAATATTGAGAAACCATTTCAGCTCTGAAAAGTGATTATTTTCGCTCCAAATCCTGTTAAGGGTTTCCAGCGCTTCGTTTTGAAATGCGTTATGCTCCGTATGTTTCATAATATTCCACCGTCGCGCTCTCTGCTTTGGCGCGTCCTTTCATACATCTTGGGCTGATCAGCGGACAGTTGTGTCTGCATCCGCCGCAAATCATACTTGACAGGAATTGCGACAGGGTCGGCACGTCGCCGCTCATTTCGTTTTGCTGAGGAGAAATCTCCTCATCGCTGTCATCGTCGGACGAGTCGTTGTCCTCGATCACTTCACTCTGAACCGGCTCGGTTATGGTTTCGGTATCATCCGATTCGGTTTCCGGCACTTCCGGAGCAATCGTTTCTTCTATTTTTGTCGGAGGCTCTGTCAGCGCTTCCGTTATTTGTTCGGTCGGCAATACGGACGGGATAGTTTCCGCCGAATATATGGTTGTCGGTCGGGTCGTGCTTTCCTCAGCAACGCTCCAATCAGCCGTCATTAACTCGTTCGGGTTCTTCATAACGGCGAACGGCTGACGTATCAATGCGTAAGCAAAGCAAACACCGATCGTCCCTGCCGCTAATCTATTTATTATTTTTGTTCTCATATACGCCACCTCCTGTGGTATTGCCTGTATTCTACAAGGCAAACCTAATATGAACTTAAAATAGTATATTATTTCAAAAAAAGCTAAGCCGCTCTCCTTATCAGAGAACAGCTTTCATCTTTTTCCCAATTCAATTATTGCTTTCTGCTAACGTCATTGCAGATTGTTGCTACACAATTATAACGACTTTGATTTCTCTATGCGCGTATTCGCCTTTTGTAAGACCTGTTGCTCCTCTACCTTATCTTTCTCCCGCTTTCGCTGTACTCGCTCTCTTACGCGCTTGCGGTCGCAGTACGGCTCGCCGCAATATTGCCGGCGGTTTTGTTTGGCAGGGCGAATAAACGCTTTTCCGCAGCATTTGCAGACGCAGACCTTGGCATTGGAGTAGTGTTTTTCGTTTGTTCCCTCATCCGTTAGCTGCACATCAACCATATATCGTGCAAGGGTGTACCACGCGATATCAAAAACGGAATGAACATCGGCGGCGAATACGACCTTATTAGTTTTCGGATCGACCTTCAGCCGCATACGGAAGTCGGGGATCATATCCATCAGTTTTTCACGTAGATGATAAAAATCATCGATCGGCTGCGGCGTGTACTTATACAGCTCGTGCTTGTGTTCCTCAATAAACTGTTCGTATCTTTTGCGCTCGGCAACTGTCTTGGTGAATATCTTTTCCCAATCCTCTTTGCTGACGGGTTCAAACGCGTCAACTTCGGGATCATCCTGCTCCGTTCCCGGCATCACGGGAATGCGGAATCTGTCAAAAACATAGATTCCGTCAAAATGTCTGCCGCCTTCACTGAGCGAAAGATAATCGTAATCCTCACCGTCGGCGATTTGTCGCAGCGCGAAATACAGCTGAGCGCCGTGATAAAAGTGCTCGATATCCCGCTTTAAATCGCTCACCGGAAACATCGCTTCCTCGGATATCATATACCCGTGCTTTTCAGTATTCGCTTTATCTTCGGTCAGGAGCATATATATGGTGTCGATATCATATGGGTGCGCGACCGTTTTGCAAAACCGGATAATCAATTCATCAAACGACTTTTTCTCGGAGAAGTCGTTAATTTTTTTGCCCAGATTATACAGCTCGGCAAATAGATCGGAACCGTTCAGCGTATTGTCTTTATCAACATCCGGCTCATAGCCTTTATAAACCAAAGGCGTCAGCGCGAGCTGTCCGTCAGGCATATCGTCATATTCATAGTCCTTGAAGCGAAAGGTGTGGTAGATAAGAGTCCCGATTCCGCCCACGTCAGCCATCGTGATCACATCGGCGGCGTTATCGGCTTTTGAGGAGTATTTCTGACCGTAATCATTGATAAACATTCCAAAGTCCTCCAAATCATCCATGTAACAGTTAGAGTAACAGATAGAGATTATCTTTCTGTTACATTATACTGTAAAATTGAATTGAATTCAATAGCAAAGGATAAAATCGCTTTGGATTCAACGAACCTTGACAATCAAATAGTCCGATTCGTGAGGGTTACCCGGCAGAGCACAGCGCGATGAACGAAAGTGAGCCTGTCCCTCCCGCCGGAGAAAACGCGGAGACCTCAAACAAGGGGCTGCGCAGGAAACGCAGCGAACGGATGCGAGAACAAAACAAATAATATGGAGGTATATTTATGGAAAAGACAACTATCAGCGTAGCGGAATTATCCATACAGATGGGGATTTCGCTGCCAAAAGCGTATGAGCTTGTAAAACAGCCGGGGTTCCCAACCATCCGCGTTGGCGCAAGGATTTTGATCCCGGTGGACGCATTCAACCGGTGGTTAGAGGAACAGAGCAAGCACAGTACCGATTAATAGCAACAACATTTTTCTAAGAGGGGGGTGAAAAAATGAATGAAAATGTTATGGAGTTGAAGGAGCAAAAAATCTGGCTATGCTGGAATTTCCGCGAGAAGGGCGGGAAGCGCACCAAGGTCCCGATCGCCGCGTCGGGAGAAAAGACCTGAATTGAAAGCACTCGATGTCACCGCAGAAGGATTTGACATCATTTGTAAGCTTCGCAAGCAAAAGAACGGTGAGAAGTTTTGCAAGTTGTTTGACGAGGGTGACTTCTCGGACTACGGCAGCCAAAGCGAAGCTGACTTGGCGCTCTGCTCTATGATAGCCTTCCGAGTGGGAGATGATCCCGACGCGATCGACCAAATCTTCCGTCAGTCCGCCCTCTACCGCGAGAAGTGGGAACGAGAGGATTACCGTGAAGAAACGCTCGCAAAGGGAATCGAGGCTTGTAACGGTGTTTATCACCGTACACTGATGCCGCATCCCGACTTTATACGATTTATCGAAATGACGGGTCAGCCCTATGTAGTTGTTCCGGCGCTTGCACAGCACGTCAGAGATAATATGAAATATCTCTTGGTGCGCGACAGCGGCAAACACGGTCTGCTGAAATACGTCTACGAAGACGGCGTGTACAAACTCTATGCGGACGAGATGTTCAAGGGATGCATTAAGCAGTTTGTGGAAGATTATGATCCCGAGCTCGTTAAAATCCATCAGATAAACGAGGCGTTCCAGCACATCATCACAGATCGCAATTACATCGGTCAGGACGATTTGAATTCGCGAGAGGATATTATCAACTTTCGCAATGGTCTGCTGATTGTGACGGCGGACAGGCTTGAGCTGATACCTCATACGCCCTCGATTTATTCCACAATACAGATTCCGTGTTGTTGGACAGGCAAGATGTCGGAGACGCCTGTTTTCATCGAGTATATGCGCACGCTGACAAATAACGATAACGCCGTCGCGAGATTGCTGCTGCAGTTTATGGGTGCCTGCCTGTCAAACATCAAGGGCAGCCGTATGAAAAAGAGCCTGTTCCTCGTCGGTGACGGCAGCACGGGTAAAAGTCAGTTGAAAAGCTTGGTTGAGAAAATGCTCGGCAAAGGAAACTATACCGGAATCGATTTGTCCGAGATCGAAGCACGGTTCGGCACCGGCACCATTTACGGAACGCGGCTTGCCGGTTCTTCGGATATGAGCTTTATGACAGTCGGAGAATTGAAAGCGTTCAAACTGCTGACCGGCGGCGACGCTGTGTTTGCGGAGTTCAAAGGTCTGCCGGCATTTGAATACAAATACAGCGGCTTGCTCTGGTTTTGTATGAATCGCTTGCCCAAGTTCGGCGGTGATGACGGCAAGTGGGTATATGACCGGATTATGGTAGTCAACTGCCCGAACGTCATACCGCCCGAGAAGCAGGACAAAATGCTGCTCGACAAGATGTACGCGGAGCGCGAAGGAATCATTTTTCTTGCGGTGAAAGCCCTGCAAAAGGTCATCAAAAACGGTTATTTCTACGATGAACCCGAGACCGTCACACAGGCGAGGGAAAAATATATGAGCGAGAATAATACTGTAATCAGCTTCTTTGAGGAATGTATGACCCGGCGCCTGAGCAGCACCATGCACGACAAAGCAACCACCGGCAAGATATACGAGGTTTACCGCGCGTGGTGTTTCGACAACAACGGCGGCTTTGCGAAAACAGCAAAAGAGTTTCGGGAAACGTTAGCGAACTATCTCGGAACGACTTTTGAGGAGATGACGAAACGGGTTCACGGCAACCGATATTATACCGACTATACGTTGACCATCGAAGCAAAACAACAGTATGCAAGAATATATGGTTATGATGATTTGAGCACCGGAGAGGATGATTTCCTTGCGTAGCTCCAAGGCAACAGGTGGAAGTCGGTGGAAGCTCGGTGGAGGCGATTCAGAGAACTGCCACCACGATAATCCGCATAATCAAGCCGTTTTTCGAGGTTTGGTGGAAGAAGTGGAAGTAAAATGAATTTCTTAGAGATTTTGAAAAGTTCTGTAGGGAGTGTATTAAAGGTGTTAGTAGAGTGTGGGTATATAAAAGTATTTATATGGAATTGAAAAAACCTCCACTTCTTCCACCAACTCCCCCCAAACAGCTCAAAAACCGCATAGCTAAGCCGTTTTTACAATTCAGCTTTGGCGGAAGCAGAGCAAAGTTCTTCCACCAAGCCTCCACCTTGCTTCCACCAAAAATCAAGCACTAGTATGTGTTTTCATCCTGTTGCTGTCTTTTAACAATGATTTTAAAAATATCAACTAAAAAACTTTCTATCAATTCAATATGGGTGTTATCAGATGATATTTTAAGCCGTTGTTCTTCCTGCTCTAACACGGTTTCAACTAATGCAAGATTATCTTTTAATTCGATAAACAACCCGGTTTGAGCGTATTGTTTGCTTTGTAAAAACAAAGCTTGGGCGTATCCGGTTAAATCACTTTCTTTTATACTTTCGGCAATTCTGTTTTTTATTTCATTATCACCCATAAAAACAACAAAAGTATCACGTACCAAATAGATCAACGCGAGTACACTGCAAGCAAAAATAGCAAGTGATACATCAAACAGTCTTAATGATACGGCAAAATAATCAGCAAATGTAATTGCAAAGGTAAAGATAATAACTGCATGGTGTTTTAGAAAAACTGGATATATCCTTGTTATAAACTTAGAAACGGATAAACCATAAAACTCTTTTGAAGTAACTCCTGTCAGTAAAGAGATGATTGCAGCACCAGTAACTGAAATTGTAGCCTGAATAGTAAACAGATTCATATGCATTGCTTCGGAATCAGATACTCGAATTTTTAGCAACGCTAAAAATGGAATATCCATAAAATCCACCAAACAAGCAAACAAAACAAAACACCCACAAAGAACGGCTAAAAAGATTTCATAACCTACTCGTTTTTTAGAATGCTTTATTTTCATTTATATTCCTCGATTCCATTTTTTCAAAAAACAATAATTCTTTACTCGTCCGTATCATTATCCTCAAAAGAAAACTCGTTCAATTCTATAAAATCCAAAAATTCCGCGAGAGTCATATTAAAGGTTAATGCGATCTTGTGTAGGTTCACAACTCCGGGGTTCTTTGTTCGCCCGTTGATGATATTGTCGATCGAGGATTGCCGCACATTGCTCATGTCGGCTAATTTGTTAATGGATAGCCCTCTCTGCTTACAAAGCTGACGGATGCGCATAGCGTATAATTCTGAATATTCCATAATAATCTCCCATATTATCATTACCCGTATTCGGTTAATTCAATGATAATATGGAATTTTTATTGATTGCCTATATATAGGTTGACATGGCAAATATCTTTTCTTAAAATATAATTAACTATATTTAGGTAATTGTATTCGGAGGAGTATTCTATGTTAGCCTGTACATTTTTCGGACATAAAGATTGTCCCGAAACGAAATATTCAAATATCTTGCAAGCTATTCAAAACTTGATTACGAAAAAGAATATCACAACCTTCTACGTCGGCACACAGGGCAATTTTGATTCGCTTGTGTATCGTGCGCTTTGCTGCCTACGAGCCGATTTCCCTCAAATCAGGATATATCGTGTGTTGGCTTATATGACGAAAGGTAACGACACAATCCCCGACAGCACATTACCGGAAGGAATTGAGTTTGTCCATCCGCGATACGCTATCGATTGGCGCAATAGGTGGATGATAGAACGATCCGATTACGTTATTGACTATGTTACACACAATTTCGGCAGAGCTGCGAAATATGTCAATGAAGCAAAGCGAAAAGAAAAAAATATTATTAGAATATTTTAGTTATATAGAGTCTCCTGAAAAAAAGCAAACCAACCCCAAAACCCACAATATATTTGTCATACTCTTCCATTTCCACTCAATATATGGTATAATAGAAACCATCCGGAGAACCCAAAAAATCGGGAGTTTTCCTTAAAAACAGCGGATTTGGGAGGTTTTGACTTGTGTACAGGAAAGAAAACAGCGCACAAATGACTCTGGACGGCTTCTACGTTCCGTTCGCGGAGAGACTTTCGCCTGACAACAGATGGGTTAAGCTCGGTAAGAAAATGCCTTGGGACATCATTGAGGAA
>JAFRGI010000017.1 GCA_017433905.1 Ruminococcus sp.
GTGAAATTCACCAACAATCAGCGTTGGCAAAACGTCTATGTTCACGCATGGAATGCCGGCGGTGATCTTACCTCGTGGCCGGGTATTCAGATGACGAATATCGGAGACAACGGCATGAACGAGGGCGTCAATAACTTCGAGGCAAAAATCCCTGAGGGAGCGACGGGGATTGTCTTTTCCGCCGGAAATGACAGTGCAAAGACCACGGACATTACCGATCTCAACCATGAGGGATGGTACCTCAACGGCAATAGGGACGGAGGCGCTTTTATCGCTGTTCCGTGGGACGGCGGAAATCAGCAGAATAATGGAAAGATGATCTTGTTCACTTGTTCGATTTGGGATACCGTTTATCTGTATTCGTGGAATGATGCCGGCAATGAATCCAGCGGAGCTTGGCCGGGTTCTCAAATGACGGAAACGCAGACCAATTCATGGAATGAGAAACAGTATAAGATTTACATTCCCAATGATGCAAGCCATATTGTTCTCAGCAATGGTCAGGGTGATCAGACGGTTGACATAGACAACCTGAATGTGACGGGTTACTATATCACAGGACAAGCTGACGGCAAGCGAACGGTTGCTTCATGGTAAATACAATTTCATATTTTAGATGATGGTTTAGCGGCGTCTGTTTAAGCGACAGACGCCGTTGATTTATAGTTTTTTTATTAAAAGACTTTACTTTGCTAATATGGCAATGTATAATGTTATGTAACAAAACGTTTTGATCAAAAAAGATCACACGGAGGAACAATGCATGAAAAAGACAGTGGCTATTATCATGGCGGGCACTGTGGCGTTTTCGGTGTTCACAGGTTGTAGCATCAACATAAATGTTCATTCGCCTTCCGACACATCCTCTGTATCTGACTGGGATGTAATTTCTAACAAAGGTTCGCTGATAATCGGTATGAGCTATTTTGAACCAATGAATTTTTTTGGCGAGGACAGCAAGCTTACCGGATTTGAAACCGAATTCGCTACAGCTGTTTGCGGGGAACTTGGGGTAACACCTGTATTTCAGGAGATTGAGTGGGATTCCAAGGAAATAGAGCTGAAAGCCAAAACGATTGACTGCATTTGGAACGGATTTACGATCACAGAGGAAAGAAATGAAAATATGGATTTTTCTGTGCCGTATATGCAGAACGAGCAGGTTGTGGTGATGAAAGCGGAGAACATAGGTCGCTATAAAACTGCCGATGACCTAAAAGGCGCCAAGGTGGTTGTTGAGTCGGGATCTGCGGGAGAAAAAGTAGTGCAGTTTGAGGATTTTTTTAGGGAGGCAACCTGTACGCCTGCCGATTCTCAGGCAAAATGTTTGCTTGAGGTAAAGTCCGGCACATCGGATATCGCGGTGATCGACTATGCGTTGACTGTCGGTGTGCTTTGCGAGGGCGGTGATTACACTGATCTCAGGATGGCGGAGAATATGACGTTCGCTCCCGAGCTGTATGGTGCGGCGTTCAGAAAGGGCAGTCCCGAGACGATTAAAAAGGTCAACGTTGCGATTTCTAAGTTGGATAAAGAGGGCAAACTCCACGAAATTGCCGAAAAATACCATCTTGCGGATCATATTTGCACAATTAATATCGAGGAAATAGGATAATGGATCAGTTTTGGAATGTAACTTTAACTCTTTTGGAAGGCTTCACGCAGAATTGTACGATTTTTTTGTTAACGCTGGTGATGGCGATTCCGCTGGGAATTTTGCTCTCCTTCGGCTCCATGTCCAAATTTTTTCCGCTGAAAGGTTTTGTCAGAGCGATTGTGTGGGCGATCCGCGGAACGCCGTTGCTGTTGCAGCTGTTTGTTGTGTTTTATATTCCCTCGCTTGTGTGGGATATTTCCTTCAATCGCATGACGGCGGCGATGATTGCGTTCGTGATCAATTATGCGGCATATTTTTCCGAAATTTTTCGCGGCGGTATGGAAGGGATTTCCAAGGGTCAGTACGAGGCAGGACAAGTGCTTGGAATGAAGAAAAGTCAGATTTTTTTCAGGATTATTTTGATGCAGGTTATCAAGCGTATTGTCACGCCGATAAGTAATGAAATTATTACGCTCATCAAGGATACCTCTCTTGCGCGCGTCATTATGGTGCCCGAGATGCTCAAGGTGTCGGAGCGCTTCACAGTGCAGGGCTTGATATGGCCGCTGTTTTACACCGGTGTGTTTTTTCTGCTGTTTAACGGTGTGCTTACCCTGTTGTTCTCTTTTATGGAGAAAAAACTTAATTACTACAAGGGGTAAGGAGGAAACGTTGTGTTAAAGGTGGAACACATCCGCAAGAGCTTCGGAAAAAATGTGGTGCTTAGGGATATCAGCTTTTCGCTAAAAAAAGGAGAGGTGTTGTCGATCATCGGTTCCTCCGGTTCGGGAAAGACCACCTTGCTGCGCTGTCTGAATTTTCTGGAAACTCCGCAGCATGGAAAAGTATCGGTCGGTGGCGAGACGGTTTTTGACAGCGAGGATGAATCCTCCCGGAAAGAGTCGGAAATCCGGAAACACCGGTTGCATTTCGGTTTGGTTTTTCAGAATTTCAACCTTTTTCCGCAGTATACGGTGATAGATAATATCATTCTGGCGCCGACGCTGATGGCGAAAGAGCAACTTCGTCAACACGGTTTCTGTAAAGGCGCCGACAATATGAAACAGGCGCAGCGCATGATCCGAGAGACGGCGGAAACGCTTCTTCAAAAGGTCGGACTTTCCGAAAAAAGCGACGCATATCCCGGCAGCCTAAGCGGAGGACAGCAGCAGCGTGTAGCGATCGCGCGAGCACTGGCCATGGAGCCTGATATCCTCTGTTTTGACGAGCCCACCTCCGCGCTAGATCCCGAACTGACGGGTGAGGTGCTTCAGGTCATTAGGGGACTGAAAAACACCGAGACAACGATGATCGTTGTGACCCACGAGATTGGATTTGCCCGTGATGTTGCCGACCGTATTATTTTTATGGATGACGGACTGATTGAGGAGGAGGGTACGCCGCAGCAGGTGATTGATAATCCGCACAGTGCCCGGACCCGCGAATTTCTGGCGCGCTTCAAGCAGTTCGGCGACTGACAGTTTTTGTATCCGGATAAGACGAGACAGTTTCGGCTGTCTCTTTTGTTTGGCATTTTTTCTAAAAATTGACCTGCTGTTGCAGAAATGTATCGGAATCTATTTCTTTCCAAAGGCGGAGGGGCGCTTATGGTGCTTTTTTCCTTTAAAAATTTCCGTGCAGACTATTGAAAACCGTGACGGGAAATGATATAATGTGGATAATTATGTGGTATAATGATACTGATTTCTGATAAAACGCATAAAAAAAGATATTCGCGATATTCGCGCAGATTTTCGCAGAGCGAGGCGGAGGACGACAATGATGCTATATGCGGAATGATACGCAATAGATGTGACAGTGTTTTGTTAGAAATGAGTATGCGTCTTGCTGGATGAAACGGGGGAATGATGATGGCTGTTAAGGTTACATTACTCAATTACACGCCAAATCCTGAGCAAACCGTTGCAATGGCGGCGAAGCTCTGCTATTCTCCGTCGGGTATCGAGGATATCCGCGACGGACTTACCGAAGAAAAAACCGCGTCGTTTATCGACATGCTTGCCGGTCTCGGTCATGCCAGTCCGGTGGAACATGTCTCCTTCACCTTTGGGATCGAGGGGATTTCCCGCGCCTGTTCCCATCAGTTGGTGCGCCACCGCATTGCCTCCTACAGCCAACAGTCGCAGCGTTATGTTGACGGTACGAAATTTGATTTTGTTACGCCGCCTGCCGTTGCATCAAATCAAAAAGCACTTGCTGTTTACGAAAAAATTCTTTCCCTGCAAAGCGAGGCGTACCGAGAAATCCGTGACGCGTTGGTCGCCGGTTATATTCGCGATTTTACGGGCGAATCTTTGCAGCAGACGGATGCGGAAATCATGGAGGACTTTAAGTTGCGTGACAAAAAGCGGTATTCTGCTTTTGTCAAACAGGCCAATGAGGATGCGCGTTTCATTCTTCCCAACGCTTCTTCCACCAAAATTGTTTGTACCTTCAACGCACGCAGCCTGTATAATTTTTTTGCTCACCGCTGTTGTAACCGCGCGCAGTGGGAAATTCGCGAGGTAGCCGAGCAAATGCTGCTCAAGTGCATGGAGGTTGCGCCGCACCTTTTCCAAAACTGCGGTCCGCCCTGTCTGTTCGGACCCTGCCCCGAGGGTGCGATGTGTTGCGGCAAAACAAAGGAAGTTCGCGAAAAATACGGGAGAAAGTGATAACATGGGAAAAATGATTGTCATAGAAGGTCTTGACGGCAGCGGAAAGGCGACCCAAACAGGAATGCTCTTTGAAAAGCTGCAGGACAGAGGGTTTCCGGTTCGCCGTTTGGAATACCCCGATTACGGCAGTTCGAGCTCCGCGCTGGTCAAAATGTATCTCGGCGGCGAATTTGGGGGCGATCCCGGAGATGTGAACGCCTATGCCGCGTCCGCCTTTTATGCTGTTGACCGCGTTGCGGGATTTCTTGCCGACTGGAAGGAAGCGTACCAACGTGATACGATATTTTTGTGTGACCGCTATGCGACTTCCAATATTATTTATCAAATGGCAAAGCTGCCTGATGATGAGCGTGACAAATTTATCGCGTGGCAGAACGATTTTGAATACAATAAGCTGGGACTGCCGCGTCCGGATGCGGTTCTTTATCTGGATGTGGAGCCCGGGATCTCACAGAAGCTGATGGAAAAGCGCTACGAAGGCGATGATGCCAAAAAGGATTTGCATGAACGCAATCTGCAGTTTTTACTCAACTGCCGCAGAAGTGCGCTCTATGCCGCGGAGAAATGCGGTTGGCGGCGAATTGACTGTTGTAAAAACGGTGCAATCAAACCGATTGATGAAATTGCTGTCGCTGTTGAGGCAGCGCTTAAAGACATATTATGCTGAATTTTCAAAAGCTGAAAAAAACAAAATTACAGGAATATAGGCGATATTACGACGACCCGGAAGCGGTTGGCTGTGAGGTTAATTTTGTGAGCGCCTATCTCTGGTCGCACGAATACGCGATCAAGACAGCTGTTTTTGACGACACACTCATCAAGGCGTATTATCGCAGCGACGGTTCGGTTTGGGGCTATTGTATGCCTGCAGGCAAAAATGTGCGCGGTGCTGTGGAGACGGTTTTTGCCGACGCTGCAGAGCGCAATCAGCGCGCCTGTTTTGGATACCTGTCCCGTCGGGAGCGGGATTGGCTGGAATCGCTGTATCCCGGTCGTTTTTTGTTTACACGCGCCGAAGAGACACAGGATTATATTTACAAGGCTGCTGATCTTGCAGCCCTTCCGGGGAAAAAATATCACGCCAAGCGCAATCATATTTCGCGTTTCTTTCGTACGTATGGAGACGTTTGTGTCGAAGAAATCACGCCCGGCAATGCGGCAGACGCACTGTCGGTTGCGGAACAGTGGTGCATAGAAAACGGTATCGACTGTCGGACGTACGGAGAATACTTTGTGATTCGCGAGGCGTTAGACAATCTGTGTGAATTGGATATGCGCGGTATTTTGCTGTATGTCGGCGGTAAGCCGATCGCCATGGCGCTCGGCAGCGAGCTGTCGCCGGTGTGTTTTGATATCAACTTTGAAAAGGCGTTGACAAGCTACGACGGCAGTTACGCCGTCATTAATAACGAATTTGCCAAGCGGCTGGATTATACCTTTATTAACCGCGAGGAGGATTTGGGTCTGGAGGGGCTGCGCAAATCCAAGCTGTCCTACCAGCCCGCCATTATTTACGAGAGATATGACGGAGTACCGCAATGGTAACGTTTTTAAAAGCCGATTCCGCAGATTTTGTCGCTCTGAGGCAGCTTTGGCTGACCTGCTTTGCGGAGGATGAAAGAGCAGCGGACTTATTCTTTGAAAACATCAACGATACGGTTCATCCGTACAAAGCGACAGAAGGAGAACAACTGATTGCCGCTGTCTATCTGGCGGATTGTTCACTGAACGATAGACAGACGCACTACCTCTGCGGCGCGGCGACGTTGCCGGCTTATCGGGGACGCGGCGTGATGAGCGGATTGATCCGCTTTGCGCTTGCGGACGCGCGCGCAAGGGGAGACGTTTTCTCTGTTCTTTATCCTGCCGACAAAGGATTGTATCGTTTCTATGAAAGGCTTGGATATCAGACAAAATGCACGGTTCGTACAATGCTTTGGAACCGTGAGGATTTAGGTGTGACGCAAACGCCTGTTTGCGGAGAGCCGGATACCGATGTGCTGCAACGGCAGACACTGTATGAAAACTTCCTTTTTTGGAAACAGAATTTCATTCGTTTTGCCGCTGCATACTATGAGATATATGACGTTAAAACGATCCGGTCGCGCGATGCGTTTGTGATGTACGCGCTCGACGGAGGGACGGCAACCGTATATTACGCCCTTTACCGCACCGGACAGGACTGCAAAAATCTGCTTTCGACGATCGGGGCAGATTCATATATACTAATCGGAACGGGCGCCGATCCGCTGTTTGCCGAGGCAAAATGCGAAGCCGGCGGTATGGTTTGTCCGTTGACAGAAGAAAAACCGCCCGACGATGTGTTCATCGGGATTACGCTCAACTGAAAGGGGTTGCAAATGTTCTATTTGTTTTTAGCGGAAGGCTTTGAGGAGACGGAAGCGCTCGCCGTTCTCGATGTGATGCGCCGTGCACGCCTGAATGTGCAGACTGTCGGTGTGACGGGCGAAAACATAACGAGCTCTCACGGTGTGACAGTTAAGCCCGATGTGGATATAGCCGATATTGTGTGTGAAGAAGCGGAGGGGGTTGTGCTTCCCGGCGGCATGCCCGGCACGGTGAATCTCGCTGCCAGCGAAGCGGTGCTGGATTGTGTCCGATATTGCTTTGAAAACGGAAAAATTACCGCCGCTATCTGTGCTGCACCGTCTATTCTCGGTCAACTGGGTTTTTTGAGAGGAAAAAAAGCAACTTGCTTTCCGGGGTTTGAAAACGAGTTAACGGGAGCGCAGTATACCGCTGCCCATGTGGAAACAGACGGACATGTGATTACCGCGAAGGGAGCTGGCTGTGCGATTGAATTCGGTCACGCGATTGTCGCGCTTGCTGTCGGTAAAGCGGAGGCAGATCGGGTCATTGAGGAAATGCAATGCCTGTAATCAACCTTCAGGAGCGCAAACGCGGACTTCGTGCGCGGTTTAAGCGTTATCGTGCAGAGTGTCCGCCGGCGCTCAAGCAGTTGTTGGATCAGCAGCTTTTTGAGCGAGTCAGGGCGCTCGGAGAGTACCGTGATGCGGATATCCTGTTCGCGTACATTTCTCAGCCCATCGAGTGCGACACGTCGGCGATTATCAAGGACGCGCTGAAAAAGGGGAAGCGCGTGGCGGTTCCGAGGTGTCGTGCAGATTCGCATGAAATGGATTTCTATTTCATACAATCCTATGACGAACTCAGCACCGGAAAATACGGTCTGCTGGAACCGGTTCCGCAGCTGAGTAAAAAAGCGACGGATTTTTCGCACGGGCTTTGTTTGGTACCGGGACTGAGTTTTGATTTACAGGGATACCGTCTCGGCTTTGGTAAGGGGTATTACGACCGCTTTTTGTCGCGCTTCGGCGGTGTTACGGTCGGTATCTGTTACAGCAAGTGTATGCTCGGCGAGTTGCCGCGCGGCGCCTATGACCGTGCGGTCGATATTGTGATAACCGAAAAATTCTGCAGCCGTACAGGCTGCTGAGCTTACCGCGCAAGCGGCAGATAAAGGAATGAGTATTGAGTATGATGACTAATAATGGTGACAACAACATCCATTCAATGGAGGAACAACGCCGCCGTAAGGCGGATAATTTTCGCCTTCGTATTCAGGATGATTACGATGAAGCAGGGGAGATTGATTACAGAGATGAGTCCGAGGAAATCAGTTCCTACAGTGGCGAGGATGTGAAGGACATGATCGCGCGCGAGTCCAAGCGGTCTCTCAAGCGCAAGATGAAAGCGGAAAAGCGTGAGCTGCGCGCACGCAACCGGCGCAACCGGCGTGTTTTTCGTATTGCGTGGTTGATTTCCGTTGCCATAGTCGGCGCTGCGATTGCCGTTTTCATGATTACGGGCATGAACGATCTGTTGGCAATTAACCGAAAAGATAATACGGCGGTTACTATTACAATCCCGAAGGATCCCACGATCGACTCGGTTACCGAGGTGCTTGCTAAAAGCGGTGTCATCGGCGAACCCAATTATTTCAAGATGTACGCGATAGTGACGAAATCCAACAATTTTTCTCCGGGAAGCTATGAGTTGACCCAAAATATGGATTATCAGGCGATCCTTTCCAATTTACAGGGACATTCGCGCCGTACCGACACGGTAAAGGTGACCATTATCGAGGGCATGAGCGTCCTCGAAATCGCGGACAAGCTGATGGAGGAAGAGGTTATCAGTGATAAGAACGAATTCCTGAAGCTCTGTTCCTCGGATGATTTTGACAGTGATTTCGATTTTATCAAGGAAATCCCCAATGCTTCCGAGCGTTATTACAAGCTAGAGGGTTACCTCTATCCTGATCAATACGAATTTTATCAGGACGACGATCCTCGCAGCGTTATCTATAAGCTGCTTAATAACTTTGAAGACAAGCTCCATCAAAAGCAGGATTTCGGCTATGATAAGCTTTATACCGCCAACAAGATGATTGAGAAATTCGAAACCACCTACAATCTGGACGAGATATTGACTATTGCTTCGATCATCCAGGCGGAGGCGGCGGATAAGGAAGATATGTACTATGTTTCTTCGATCCTGCATAACCGTCTGAAATCCGATACCTCTATGGGAGTGCGCAAGCTCGGATTGGATTCGACAAAGTATTATCCCTACCACAGCGAAGATGATCTTCCTGAGGATACTGCCAAAGGCTACACAAGCCGTTACGATACCTATGATAAAGAAGGTCTGCCGCCCGGACCCATCTGTAACCCGGGTATGGATGCCATCAAGGCGGCTCTCAAACCTTATGACACCGGTTATTATTTCTTCTGCCATGATAAGTACGGTAACGCATATTACGCTTCGACCATCTATGAGCACGAGGCAAATCTGAGGAACATTGATGCGTAGGCGTCCGGAGCTTCTGTCGCCCGCGGGCGATATGGAAAGCCTGCGCGCAGCTCTGCAGTTTGGTGCCGATGCGGTTTATCTCGCGGGAAAACAGTTCGGTATGCGCTCTGCGCCGAAAAACTTTGATCGGGAGGATTTACGCGCGGCGTGTTCGCTTGCGCACGGTATGGGCAGAAGGGTTTATGTGACATGCAACATCCTGCCGCGCAACGATGAGCTTGCAGATCTGCCCGGGTTCCTGCAGTATGCGCAGGATTGTGGCGTGGATGCGCTGATCATTGCCGATCTCGGTGTGTTGGAGATGGCGAAAGCATATGCGCCGGATGTTGCGCTGCATGTTTCGACACAGGCGGGTGTGACCAATTATGCCGCCGCCAATGCATTGTATCGCTTGGGTGCGTCGCGTGTGGTGCTAGCGCGGGAGGTTCCTCTGACGGAGGTTGCCGTGATTCGCGATCATATTTCCGATGATCTCGAAATTGAATGCTTTGTGCACGGCGCGATGTGCGTGTCTTTTTCGGGCAGATGTCTCATCTCGTCCTATATGACGGGCAGAGACGCCAATCACGGAGATTGTGCGCAGCCCTGCCGCTGGAAGTACCACCTGTTTGAGGAGACGCGCGAAGGGCAGTTCTTTCCCGTGGAGGAAGATCGGAGCGGAACCTATCTGTACAATTCGCGCGATATGTGCATGATCGGACACATCCCCGACTTGGTTCAGGCGGGTGTGTCAAGCTTCAAAATTGAGGGGCGCGCCAAATCTGCCTATTATACGGCGGTTGTCACCAATGCTTACCGCCATGCCATAGACGACTATTTGCAAGAGGGAGAGCGATTTACGCTCAAACCATGGATTCGTGAAGAGTTGGAGAAGATCAGCCACCGCGCGTATAGCACGGGTTTTTACCTCGGAACAGAGCCGGGGCAAGAGGTGCGCAGCGGCGGTTATATCCGTCGTTACAATCAGTGCGCGGTCTGCGAGGAGCAGCTTGACAGCCAAACCGCTGTTATTACGCAGCGAAATAAATTTTATGTCGGCGACGTTTTGGATGTTTTGCCGCCGGACGGCGTACCGATGACGGTCAGGTGTCTTTCACTGACCAACGAAGCGGGAGAGTCTGTTGAAAGCGCGCCGCATCCTATGGAGCGGCTAACCATTAAAACCGACAAGCCAGTTCCCGCGGGATCGCTGATTCGCGTAAAATCAGAAAACATGTAAATCACATCATATAAAGGAGAAATCAGATAATGCAGTGGACAGGATTAAACGAACTCAGAGAAAAATTTCTTTCGTTTTTTGAGTCAAAGGGGTGCCTGCGGCTTCCCAGCTTTTCTCTGGTTCCCAAGGATGACAACAGCCTTCTGCTGGTTAACAGCGGTATGGCGCCTATGAAAAAATATTTTACGGGAGAAGTGACACCGCCGTGCAAGCGTGTCACAACCTGCCAAAAGTGTATTCGTACGCCGGATATCGAGCGCGTCGGAATTACGGCACGTCACGGCACTTTCTTTGAGATGCTGGGCAATTTCTCGTTTGGTGACTATTTCAAGCGTGAGGCGACTGCGTGGGCATGGGAATTCTTTACGAAGGTTTTGGAAATGCCCGCCGAAAAGCTTTATGTTTCTATCTATCAGGACGATGACGAGGCATACGAGATTTGGACGAAAGAGGTCGGCGTCGATCCCTCGCATATGGTGCGCATGGGTAAGGAGGATAATTTCTGGGAGCACGGCTCCGGTCCCTGCGGTCCGTGTTCCGAAATATACTTTGACCGTGGAGACGAGCACGGCTGCGGTAAGCCCGATTGCCATGTCGGCTGTGAGTGTGATCGCTTTGTTGAGGTTTGGAACCTTGTTTTTACGCAGTTTGAAAGCGACGGCAAGGGTAACTACACACCATTGGAGCATCCGAATATCGACACGGGCATGGGTTTGGAACGTCTTGCCTGTGTGATGCAGGGAGTGGATAATTTGTTCCTTGTCGACACCGTGCAAAATATTATGAAGCATATCAGTCAAATCACAGGTGTGGAATATGGAAAGGATCAAAAAAACGATGTTTCGCTGCGTGTCATCACGGATCATATTCGCAGCACAACATTCATGATCGGTGACGGCGTAATGCCCTCCAATGAGGGTAAGGGCTACGTTTTGCGTCGCTTGATCCGCCGTGCTGCGCGCCACGGCAGACTTCTTGGCTATCACGAGCCGTTTCTCTACAAAATTTGTGATACCGTGATTCGTGAAAACCTCACGGCATATCCCGAGCTTAAGGAAAAACAGGAGTTTATCACCAAGGTTATCCGCGTTGAGGAGGAGAGCTTTGCCAAAACGATCGACCAGGGATTCCGGATGCTTCATAATTTAATTGAGAACCGGAGCATCCGCCAAATCAGCGGAGAGGATGCGTTCAAGCTCAACGATACTTACGGATTTCCGATCGACCTGACACGGGAGATACTCGGTGAACAGGGAATTAAGGTTGACGTCAATCGTTTTTACGAGCTGCTAAAAGAGCAGAAAAAACGCTCGCGTGATGCGCGTAAAAACGCAGGAGCCGATGCGTGGATTTCCGATACGACTGATCTTTCCGACATTCCGCAGACTGCATTTGTTGGATATACGGATTTGAAAACGCAGTCCAAGATTCTTGCGGTCATCAAAGGCGGCGAGCGCGTTGAAACCGCGGGAGAGGGCGAGAGTGTGGCGCTTGTGCTCGACACAACGCCGTTCTACGCCGAAAGCGGAGGTCAGGTTGGCGATACAGGTATTCTTAGCGGCGAAGGTTTTTTCGTAGAGGTGGATAATACTACTAAGGATACGTCGGGCAATATATATCTTCATTCCTGTCTGGTGAAAGAAGGGGGCATTGCCGTTGGTTCCTCTGTGACTGCTTCTGTGGATCAAGACAGACGCGCCGATATTATGCGCAACCACACTGCCGCACACCTGCTCCAGGCAGCGCTGCGTGAGGTACTGGGCAGCCATGTGCAGCAGGCAGGTCAATTGGTCAATGACCGTATGCTCCGTTTTGACTTTACTCATTTCGAGGCAATGACTGCCAAGGAGCTGATGGACGTTGAGGAGCTTGTCAATCAAAAAATCTTTGATTCCACAGAGGTTTGTACGCGTGAAATGCCGATTGAGGAAGCAAAGAAGCTCGGTGCGACGGCATTATTCGGCGAAAAATACGGAGATACAGTGCGTGTTGTGAGTGCAGGAGACTTTTCTGTTGAGTTCTGCGGCGGTACGCATGTCAAAAACACAGCAGGAATCGGTTTATTCAAAATCCGTCAGGAGGGCTCTGTGGCGTCGGGTGTGCGTAGAATCGAAGCGTTGACCGGCAAAGGCATTATCCGCTATATCGACAAAATTCTCGGTATGCTGATGGGTGTGTCCGGTATTTTGAAAACCAATCCTAAGGCGCTGATCGAAGGAGCACAGCGTATGGAGCAATTGATTCGGGAACAGGCGAAGGTGATTGCCGATCTTAACGGGAAGCTTGCAGAGACACAGCTCAATGATTTTATTGAGAATTCCGTTGTGGAAAACGGAGTCAAAATAATAACGGGACATGTTAAGGGCGGAAATGCCGACATGATCCGTGACATGTGTGCTCGCGCAACAGACAAGGATAAGGAAGCTATTATTGTGATTGCTGCATCGAGCGACGGAAAGGTTACCTTTGCGGCAGCCTGCGGTAAAGAGCCGATGGCGAGAGGCGCGAACGCAGGGAAGCTTGTAAAAGCGGTTGCGCAGGCAGCCGGCGGCAATGGCGGTGGCAAGCCTGATTTGGCGATGGCAGGGGCTAAGGATGAAAGCAAAGTTTCGGAGGCTCTTTCTGTTGTGAAAGAGACCGTTTTCTCCATGCTGAAATAAATGAAGGAATAGGCAAAAGTTGTTTTACATATAATGGAGTGTTCAAAACTTACAATTCCGCAGCAGAAGAATTGTGAAAATGTCCAGTCAGATTTTTTCAAAAAGTATTGAAGTTTTGTGATTTTTATTGTATAATTATTATACTGAGATAAGAAATACTCTCGGATGAATGAATGATTTTAGGAGGAGATTAAACATGTTCAAGAAAATTGCAAGCGTTCTTCTTGCAGCATTTATGGTAGGCAGTACCGCCGTTGTTGCCGCAAGCGCTGCTGAAGCAGATGAAAACGTCGCTGCTGTCGAAGATTCTTCTGTCGCTGCCGCCGATGATTCTTCCGTTGGTGCGGGCAAAAAGATTTACTTTGAAGTAAATCCCGACTTGTGGAAAAACTACAAAGAAATCACCGTTTACTTGTATGATCATGAAACCGGTGACAAGCTCATTGGTTGGGGTGCAAAAAAGGGTAAGATGACCGATGAGGGTGATAATACATGGTCCTATGATTTCGACGCCAAGGGAATCGAACTTAAATCCGGAAAACAGTACGGTATGATTTTTACAGGCGACTGGAACATTCAGACCTGCGATATCATTTTTGATACAAATGTGTTAGGCGATACCGCTTACTGCACAGGTGATCAGGTTGAGAACAATGTTGACTCAAACAAAAAAAGTTATTACGTGAAGTGGAAAAAAGCAGATTCTTCCAAGTATGCGCCGCCCGTATGCATTACCTCCATCGGTAATATCATCGGTGAAGCGCTTTGGGCAGGCACCTCTTATTATTCTATGTTTGTAGCTTTTATCAAGTCTGATGGTCAGGATGGTCTTTCCAATGCGCTCAACTACAACGGCAAAACAGCTCAGCAGACCCTTGACGATATCGCCAAGAAGTGGGGACTTAGTCAGGATGAAATTGCAAAAGCCATTAAGGAAGCAGGCAAAGAAGGCTCCATTGATTGGAAGGCTTCTAATTCTTCTGCCGGCACAGAAAGCTCCAGTTCTTCCGGTTCCGGTTCCTCCAGCTCCGGTACTTCTTCCAGTTCCGGTACTTCTTCCAGTTCCGGTACTTCTTCCAGCAATTCTTCGTCCAAGTCCACAGGCACAAGCTCTGTTACTTCCGGTGAGGGCGATACCCTGATTTTCCTCTTCGGTGGTATCATGCTTGCAGCTGCAGGTGTTGTATTCCTCGCAAGAAAGAGAAGAGAAGATTAATTGTTTAATACTTAACATGATAAAGGAAATGTTTTTATCCATTTCCTTTATTTATTTGTTTATTCAGTTGTCTATCATGGGAGAAACCTGAATAAAACTGCATCTGAAGGCAGAGAAGCAACAGGAAAAGCTGTCGTTTTTTAGAGAATAATACTGTACGTAGTGACCATTTGTCATCAATCAAATTACAATTCAGTCACACATATTGACATATCAATTTAAAAGAATTATAATAAAAACTGATATATATGTCAAAAAAATATCAAAAGGAGAGAGATCAAATGCAAGGTTCAAAACTATTAAAGGTCATCAGCATTCTCATGATTATCGGCGGTATTATTGGTGCGGTCGGCAGCGTTATTATGGCTTTGTTTGCAGCCGGAGTAACAGCTATGTCGAGCAATTCCGATTTGCAGAAGGCAGTTTCTGATGTCGGTACGACGACCGGCGCCGTTTCTGCTTTTCTCTGGATTGGTGTAGTTGTAATGGTGATTAGTTCTGTTATTGAGATTATTGCAGGCGTTAAGGGTAAAAAGAACTGGGACAATCCTGCAATGGCAAAAACTCTAATGGTTTGGGGCATTGTTGCAGCGGTCGTTTCTGTACTTGGTAATATCCTGTATGCAAGTACTGCTTCTGTATCCGTTATTTCTATTGTTACCGGTCTGGTGCTTCCCATACTCTACATTATCGGAACTGTTCAGCTTAAAAAAGAATCATAAATAGATACGTACTGTATTCGGTTTGATGGTAGTAATCAGGCGCTCCCTTTATGGAAGGTACGAAAACCTCGCAGACCATAAAGGGAGTTTCGCTATACCAAAACACACCGGAAGATATCATGGTTCATTGTATTGTTCGGTGTCAAGGGTTATTTTTTCTGACGAATAATACAAATAAAAAGAGGACAGCGGTTTATTTTCTATCAGGAATTCGTATAATAGATGAATCCACAATCAGTCTTTTGTAAAAAAATACTTGACAAATGTCAAATAGTCTGATATAATTTATATGTTGCATCGGGATGTAGCGCAGTTTGGTAGCGCACACGTCTGGGGGGCGTGGAGTCGCAAGTTCAAGTCTTGTCATCCCGACCAACCCCAAAACTCTCAAAAGTCACTGTTTAAGCGGCTTTTGAGAGTTTTATTTTTGTCGTGAACACAAAAATGTGTTATTGATGTGTTACGCTGTTATGAGGCGGATTTTTCCATCCTCTCTTTCAGCAGATTGGAAATAGTGTCGCAGCCCCGCGCTATGGCTTCTTTTATTTCGTGCGTGTAGATGCCGAGCGTGATATTCGGATTGGAATGCCCCACAATGCTTGATACCGTCGCAATATCGGTTCTCTCATGCACCAGATTGGTAACCAGCGCGTGGCGGAAGTTGTGCAGTCCCTTGAAAGGAAGATCCTCGCGCTCACAGAATTTTTGCAGCCATGTGTACGGTCTGTTCGGACGCATCGGCTCGCCGTTCCATGTGGTGAACAGGCGGTCATATTCTACCCAATTGTCGCCGACGTTCCTTTTCAGTTCCTCCTGCTCTGCTTTCAGCTTTGGCAGGAGATCAATGATTTCGTCCGGCAACTTCAGGCAGCGGATAGAACCTTTCGTTTTAGGCAGCGTTGTATAAACTCCGGTGCTCGAATTGCGATACTGTGAGTTTCTGCGGATGAAAACCGATTTTGCGGAGAAGTCGATGTCCTTCCACTCGATCGCAAGCGCCTCTCCCTTTCTCATGCCGAGGTGGATCAGCAGCATAAAGAACACCTTATAGTGTGTCGGTGCTCCCTTTTCATTCAGCTTTTTGAGCAAAGCGACTTCCTCATCGAGCGTATAAGGGTCGCGCTCCTCACTTTCCGTTTCGGTTACTTCGATGGCTTTGCAAGGGCTTTCCTTGATGTACTCGTTTTTCACCGCATAGGTAAAAGCGTTGGAAACAAAGGCAAGATAATTCTTCTGTGTTTTCTGTTTCAGCGGCTTTTTGCCGTCTGCGCCCTTTGCCAGTGCGAAAATAAACTTCTGTACCACCTTTCGGGTGATGTTTTCGATGTACATATGCCCTAAGTAGTTATAGGTTCGCTCACGCAAGCCTTTGTAAACCTCCAAGGAACCGATTTTCAGCTTGCCCTTTTCCGTTTCATACGCCAGCCATTCATCTGCAAGGTCGGCGAATTTGATCTTCTGTTGTAGGGGCTGCTCCGAACACTGCTGCTCGAATAAGATTGCTTGCTTCTGCACCTCTTTCTCAATCTGCTTGGGCGATTTTGCCTTTGGCTTATAGGTCATGCTCTTGGTACGCTGCCGACCCTTGTAGTCATATCCGCAGGAAACGCGGATTCGAAAGACGGTTTCGCCCTTTTTGTTGGTTTTCTTTGTGATTTGTGCCATGTCATACCTCTTTTCTTACTCAGAGGTACGGGGTTCATATTGATTATAACCGTCGCAGGATAAAATTTCAAGTAACATATCCAAGTTTGATCAGCTTTTTATTTGCGACGTTTATGCACGGAATCTCGTTGTTCTTGACCATTCTCCGCAGCGCCCGCAAGGTGAAATCCGTTTCCGGGTCGATTTTTTTCAACTCTGCGTACGCTTTCGGAATGGTTCTCATCCTCGGTGATCTTTTATTTTCCAAAATTCAATACCATCCTAATCTTTTTGTTGGAGCCTGCCGGCAAACAACTGTCGGCAGGCATTTTGCATTGTTGACTAAACCCTTCGCTTCTTCATCCACTCGCGGAGGGCTTCCGGGCTGACCTTCATATTCTTACCGACTCTGATAAGCGGAAAGTCCTCACGCTGCATGATTCTTCTCGCTGTGGGCAGGCTGCAACTAAGCGCCTGCGCCACTTCCTTCGTATTCAGTAGTTTTGTTTTTGATTCCATATTGCCCTTCCTTAATTGCCGTATAAGCTGTCAGTGTCCAGTGTGTCGATGGAATTGTATAACACTGTCAGCAGATACGCTCGCATGTTATGAATTTTGTGTGGTGTTTTCTCCAACTTTTCAATAACGTACTCGATATGTTCAGCAGTCAATAAGGATAGTCGTTGATTAAATGTGCTCCTCGGAATACATCTCTGACCAATGCGTATGCTTTCTTCGTCCGAACATAATGTATCGGACAGAAGGCTGACGATTTCATTAACAACACCTTCGCTGTATCGCTCCGTCAGAATATCATATTCGATTTGGTCTTTGATTTGTGATTCCGCTATATGATAACTAATAGATTGATTGATATGACTCTTTTCAATCTGATTATTCTCAATCTTACTACGTGCGGATTTTCCGCACTCACCAACGCGGATTTCCCGCGTTGCACACTGCGATTTTTCCGCATTCATGTCTGCGGATTTCTCGCACTCTACATTACTCACATAAATTAAATCAGGTTTTCCTTTGCCTTGTTTGCGCCTGCGTATCAGTTGATACTCTTCCAACTCCCGAAACATCGCGGTCGCCTTATCGTGTCCGCAACCGATGCTTCGGCATACTTCCAAATTTGAAAACATAACAACGGTGTTGCCGTTTTCGTCATTAAAATCGTTCTTTTCCGATAACGATTTTCTGTTTAACAACAGCATATATAAAATCTTAGCGTCATTGGAAAGTTGACTGAATTTGTCTGAAAATAGTGCCTGCGGCATTTTGTAAAACTTTTGGGTAGTTTTCATTTGAGTATAAATGTATTGAGAATCTCCAGAAATAGCAGTATCAGTAACGCAACACAACCCGCCCAAAAGAGAAAGCCTTTGATTTGGTTGAATGTAAAGAACTTGTTTTTGCGTTCCTCAGTCTGAGAAATCAGATCATCCATATTTCTGATGTACTTCTCCGTTTGCTTGGACAATTGTTCTTCCGCTGTTTCGGCTTTTGTTGCGAAACGCGGATAGCTGTCTTTCAACGGGTCGGAAAGCCGCATTGTCAGCTTATTTAACTCTGCGGCGAGGTTTTGACTGAGAAGCTGATTGGCGGTGACTTGTCCTGCGACGGTTTTCGTCAAATCGTTCATCCTCTCTGTCATCTGCTGCAAAAAGCTGTTTTGTTCGCGCTTCAAAGCTTTCCACTGCTCGGTGTATTCTGCCAACACTTCCTTGAGCAGGCTGTTTTCCAGCTCCTGCTTGCTTTGCTGATTCAGGTTGTGCAGTTGTTCTCTCGCTGGTGCCGGCTGTCCTGTCTCCTGATTTTGTAAACTCATATATTATCGCCTCCTTCGTATAAGCCTTTCCCAGCTTGCTGCCACGAATGGGCTTCTTTTTATTTGGGTGCAAATAGCTGATTGTTTTTGCGGTGTTGCGAGCGATCGTCACACCGTATTTGTTGAGGTGCTTTTCAAAATCCGTCATGTTGCTACAAATTTTGAGAGCTTCCGCGATAACCTCTCTCAGCTCCTCCTTCCATGAGGTACCACCCTTCAAAACGATTTGCCGTTCCTCGCTCTTGATTCGGTCTGCCGACGGCTTTCTGAAATCAAGCGTGGAGTAACCGTATTTCGCGGCTATCTCGTTGGAGTGGTCTTTCAGCCTGCCGTATTCATTGTTTGTGAAGTGCAGCATTTTCCCATTGACAAACGACACGCTGTTCACAATGATGTGACAGTGAATGTGATTTTTGTCCGTGTGCGTTGCGATGATGTACTCATTATCTGGAAACGCTTCCTGTGCCAGCTCCTCCGTTAAGCGGTGAGCTTCTTCCGGACTGATGTTGTCCTTCGGGTCAAAGCTGTGCTTGAAGTGGTAATATTTCCGGCTGTCATACCTCTGCGCTTTATGAAATAACTGCGCTGTTTCTGCAAACTGCCGTGCATAGTCGCGGTTGTCGTCAAGTGCGTAGGAAGTGACGATTGCTGCTTTCTTTTCATCGGTGATGTAGTCGATCGCTTTTCCCGGCTTGCCCTTGCAGCCGCAGCCTTTGAATAAGGGCATATCCTCACACTCCTAACTGTTCCGACAACGCATAGAGTTTGCGGTATGTATTTTGACATTCCTGCAAGGCAGTGATAATCTCACGCTCAGTCGTCGGAGAGAATTGGTTTATCCTCCGCGTAAGCTGATTGAGATTCACGCCTTGCCGTTTCAATTCCGACAGTAGAGGAATGAAATCATTGATAACAATTACTTTTCCTTTTCTGATGGTTTCGATAAAGAATTCTGTCAGCGACAGTCCGCTTGCTGCAAGCTTCCTTTGAAGCAAGGCGTATTCTTTATCGTTCAGGCGAAACGACACCTGATGTGACCGTGTTCTTTTCAAATGGCTTTCGCCTCCTTCCTTGGGGGATTGGGGGTCGCCCCCAACGAGGTGTCATTGGCTTGCCAATGGCGTACCTCGCTATCCGTAAAATAAGTTACAGCGGGTTCAGATAAAACAAATGATAAACCGACTGTGTTGAGCTTTGATACCCGACAGAAGAAAGAGAATAATGAACAAATCATTAAAATCATCAGCGAAGCTGACGCAGCTTCCTCTGTAGGGAATCAAGACTCCGAATAAGCGTTTAGTACCTCCTGTTCCTTGAAATATGTTCAATGCTTCTTCTCCCTTCACGATTGAATTCCGTCTTTTCTAAACTTCCTGCGTGTGACGGTATCATTATACTATCACACGCATAATTGTTTGTCAATACCTGCAACTGCGTGATACGATTGATATTATTACAACTTTGAATCCTGCGTTGACAGTTTTGAGATGATATGATATACTCTTAACGAAAGTTCAGATAATATAGAATCACGGAAGGAGTTTTATATTGATGAAAAAAATTTTTTTCTATATTGACCGTTCCAACAAACAAATTCGGTTTATCCACTATCCGATTGACAGAAAAGGCAATATGATTGGAGAAACCGAGCAACATTCTTCTATCAGCTTTGATGATGTGTTGACCATGACGGAGGAAATGAGCCGCTCTTTCTTCTCAGATTTGCAGACAATTTGCGGGAGATTACAGTATTACTTGGATTTCGGCAAGCAGAAATATCCCGCCTGTGAGAAGGAGATGGCGGAATACAGAAGCAAATACGAAAACAACTTTTTGGCTTTGTTTCTGATAAACATTCTTGAAACTGAGTATTGGGCGCAAAGGGACAGGCTGCTGTCATGGGATCCGGTTATTATTGTTACGGCGATTTTTAATATCAATATCAAAAGGGCGAAAAAAGTCCTTGCAAAAAAGGTTCAGGAACTTAAAGCAGCTGTGAACAGGCTTGCACTGTACATAGAACAGGATTTCAAGTGCGATATTGAGCAAACAATGACAGCAAAGTCGGAAATCAAAGCAACTGTTGAGGACGACGAAGATCGGGTGTACATGGGCTTGAACAACAGCTTTGAACCGTTTGTATATTTCTTTTCTCGAAAAATACAGAGCAGCAATATCAATCTGTATCGCTGCGTAAACTGCGGACTAAAGTATTTCCATACTTCTGACAGAATTTACTGCAGCCGCGAGGAATGTCAGCACGTCAAGCTGTTGGAGTATAACCGAAATCTGCGCGAAACCAGAAAGCAGGACGTTTACCGCAACCTGATCGACAGCTACAACGCCTATGTCCGTCAGCTCAAGCGTAAGCTCACACTCATGCGCATTGAAGATTCCGATATGCAGATTTTTGAAAAGGAGCAGGAAAAGTGCGCCGCCGTCATCAGGGAAGCAGCCAGCGATTACCGCGAGCAGAAGAAACCCATTGACGACGAATTAAACGAACTCGTTCAGAAAAATCGGCAAAAGATGAAAGAAGTCACAGATAGGATTACGGAGAAGTATTTTGGGTGACGATAACTAAGGTGAATAAACAATCCTAAGTAAATCCGATATAAAGCTATTGAAAATTAATCCGAAATATGTTAAACTGTATCTAATTTCAGCGAATGCTGAATTTAATTCAGTGATAATTGAAGCGATAAACTTCTTTAATGGGGTAGATATTATGTCCGTTAGTTATAAAAAGCTATGGAAAATGCTGATTGATAAAGATATGAAAAAGAAAGACCTGTGCGCAGCGGCAGGAATCAGCCATGCTTCTATGGCTAAATTAGGGAAAAATGAAAATGTTACAACTGATGTGTTAGTAAAAATCTGCACAGCCTTACAATGTGACATCGGAGATATAATGGAATTAACACATGATTCTATTTTGTGAAAGGGGGTAAGTATAGTGGCAGAATTAGCAGTTAAAAAAGTCGAAACGGTTCAAGCAAAGCCGATTTTAAAATGGGCAGGCGGAAAGACACAGTTGTTAGGAGACCTTTTACCTAAAGTCCCGAACTCTTACAGTCAATATATTGAGCCTTTCTTTGGCGGTGGTGCATTGTTCTTTGCACTTCAACCGGAAAATGCTATTATTGCAGACAGTAATCCTGAGATCATTAATGTATATCGGGAAGTGGCTGAACATGTGGAAGATGTGATTCAATACTTAAAGAAATATGAAAATACTTCCGAAATGTTTTATGCAGTACGCGGTCAAGACTGGACGAAGCTTCCTAAATCAGAAGCAGCTGCGAGAACCATATATTTGAACAAAACGTGCTTTAACGGATTGTTTCGTGTCAATAAGCAGGGTCAGTTTAATGTGCCCTATGGCAAGTATAAGAATCCTAAAATCTGTGACGAAGAAGCTCTGCGAGCTGCTTCCGTTGCATTACAAAAAGCAGATGTTCTATGCGGTGATTACTTGTTGGTTTTGGAACACTATGCTCAACCGGGAGATTTTGTTTTTCTGGATCCTCCTTATTTGCCAATATCTGAATATGCCGATTTTAAGAGATACACCAAAGAGCAATTCTACGAGGAAGATCATGTTGAATTAGCAAAAATGATAATGACCTTGCATGAACGTGGCTGCTACGTTATTTTAACAAACTCTAATCACCCGTTAGTGCATGAGCTGTATGCCTCTTTTAGTATTGATGTGATTCAAACAAGACGACATATTTCTTGTAACGGCAGCACACGAAAAGGCGAGGATGTTATTGTTACGATTCCTCCTAAAGAGCGTACATTAATTAAACTGCTTCCAAAGCCGCTACCAGAACAAGTTTCAGCTTATCCCCCTACTCGTTTTATGGGCTCCAAGCGTAAATTATTATCAGAGATATGGTCTGTTGCTTCACATTTTAAAGTAAATACCGTAGTAGACCTATTTTCGGGTTCCGGCATTGTAGGATACATGTTCAAAGCTCAAGGCAAAGCAGTTGTTTGTAACGATTATATGGCAATGTCTGCGATCTTCACTAAAGCGATGGTAGAGAATAATTCTGTTACGTTACCGTTGGATGAGGCAAAAAGCTTATTGGTCACACAAAAAGAGTCTGATCATTTTGTTGCAACAACATTCAAAGATTTATATTATAATGATGAAGAAAACGATTTAATCGACACGCTGCGTACCAATATCGCTTTGATAAAAGATCAGTATATGCATGCAATCGCAATGTCTGCGTTGATTCGTGCCTGCACAAAAAAACGCCCTCGCGGTATCTTTACCTATACAGGACAACGATACAACGATGGACGCAAGGATTTGCAAAAGACACTTGAACAGCAGTTCTTGGAAGCTGTTGAAGCAATAAATAATGCGGTTTTTGATAATGGGCAGATAAATCGCTCTGCACAAGCGGATGCTATGGATTTGAAAATTGACCAAGCTGATTTGGTGTATATTGACCCTCCGTATTATTCAACATTATCGGATAATGAATATGTTCGAAGATATCATTTCGTGGAAGGTCTTGCTCGCGATTGGAAAGGCGTTGAGATTCAGCAACACACGCAAACAAAGAAATTCAAGTCATATCCTACGCCGTTCTCCACTCGGACAGGCGCTGCAAATGCATTTGATCATCTATTCAAAAAGTTTGCAAAAAGCATTTTGATAGTATCCTATTCATCGAACAGCTTGCCAACACAAGATGAAATGGTTGCGATTATGGCAAAGCATAAGCAACATGTAGAGGTCATTCCGATTGACTACAAATATTCTTTTGGAAACCAGAACGATGCAAAAACACACAGAAATACCGTAAAAGAGTATCTCTTTGTAGGCTATTGATAGAGGAAAACAATATGAGTGAACAGATTACAATATGGCACGTCGGCAATACAGGTTTGAGGAATCCAAACCGAATTCAAGAGGGATTTTCTGTGTTTGCAAAATCTTCGTTTGTGGGTAGGTTGCATGGTCGTGAAAATGAACTTGGCTTTATGAGGTTGCTTAACGAAAAGGGCATTATCCAAAACGAAGCTGGTAAAGACGTCTCCGGCAGCCATGCACGTAAATGGCGACTGATGTTTGCGAGAAACGGATTCATTTATCCTCAAGTCAAGAAAAAAGACGGTCGTCAAGATGATCTCGGCGCAATGGATGATATTACACCGTTCGGAAAAGTGTTTTTGAAAGCTGATACATACCCTGCAATGCAGGAGTGCTTCCTTCGCTCAATGAGCGTAGAGCAAACCGATATGCCTGATAAAGAACTTCATTTTTCGCCGTTGAGATGGCTATTAGCGATTATGCTGGAGCTTGAAAAGCGAACTGGAACATCTGAATTAAGCAGAATTGAATTCGCTCTTTGGGGACACACCACTAATCCCAACTATAATTTGGATGATGTGGTTGATAACATTCTTGACCTAAGACAGCGTAGAGCAGTTGCTCCGTCAAAACGTGTATTTGATAAAAAAGAAATTGCAAAAAGATCCGAGCATTACGATAAAATGCCGGAAAACTTCTTGGATTACGGTGATATGAATATGAGGTATCTCCGCGTTTCAGGACTATTCCAACGAAAAGGCAGAGGTTTAATCATTGTTCCGGCAAAACATGTGTTAGCAGAAAAGCTTGCTAAAACAACTGCAAGTGATACTCCGCTCATGGAGCAGTATAAAACGCTTTGCTCAGGAGCTCCTTTGCCTACCGACAATAAAGATGTCGCAAAGTCATTGCTTGATGATTTGATTAAGCAAATGAAAGATCGTCATATCTTGTTTGATATTTCAGATTTGCCTTTGAATACAGCGGCAGAGATCAATATAGCAAGACAGAGACTTGAAAATATTCTTGCTAAGACAGACGAAATCCGGTATGCCAATGATCAGTGTAATCAATGGGAAGAAATCAGAGATTATATGACCTTACTGATCAAAGGCGGCGGAAAGCATGTGTATGACGAAGATAATGCAATTGAAGTTCCTAAGGATGAAACGCCCGCTTATCTTGAATGGATACTTTGGCGTGCCGCATTAGCGATTGATCACATGGTTAATAAACCATATGAAGTTCGCGGCTTCAAATTGGATTCTGATTTCTTACCTGTGTCGGCTGCCGGTGGTGGTAAAGGTGATCTGTATTGTGAATACAGCGATTTCACTATTCTTACAGAGGTGACAATGTCTACGTCCTCTCGTCAAGAAGCAATGGAAGGCGAACCAGTTAGACGTCACGTTTCAGATGCGGTTTTGAAATACGATAAGCCTGTATATGGTCTATTCATTGCTATTCGTATTGATACAAACACGGCTGAAACATTCAGACATGGAGTGTGGTATGCAAAAGGTGATGTAAAGCAGCGACTGAATATTGTACCTCTTACATTAGCACAGTTTCAGATATTTTTTGTGGCAATGTTTGAAGCCCAAAAGGCACATCCGAAAAATCTTAGAGATTTGATTGATGTATGTGAAATTCCCCGAGACAGCATGGAAGCCCCTGAGTGGAAAGAATACATTGATAATGCTGTTTCAGACAGATCGGCTGTCATACATTGATAACTCTATCATATTTCTTTCATTTTTTCAGAATAAGTTTATATTATAACTCAGAAAGAAAGGTTCTGTTTGCAAAGTGAGCAATATCAATAACTCAGTAGAACTTGGTAAGGTGCATGCAGAAAAAGTTACTCCTTCTGTACATACACCTTCATTTATTCAAGCGGATACACTATTTACTTTTTCTTCGCAACTTGATTTTCTTTTTCCATATCTTAAGAATTCTTGTTTATATCCAAGATTTTGTGACGAAGATATCAGTTACCTTGAAATTCCTGATATAAAAAAGATATATATATTCCAATGAAATGTTTCTGTGATATTAACCTTCATAGAATAAATCGTCATTTGGATTGGTATGGTTATTACGGATTAGCTTTTTCAAAGGAGTGGGGAATGAGGAATGGAGTACAGCCAATTCAATACATTAATCCGGATTCAGCTCTTCGAAAGGATTTTTCATTCTTGTTTTCTAAGGCGATGCAATCCGAGGATTCTCAGTCTAATGAGTTAGAAAACCAACTGAAAAGTTTTATGTTATGTTGTTGCTTATACGATTCACAACTAGGCGGTGTGAGAGGAGGGCCGCAAAACTTTTGGGCAACTTTCCGCTCAATTGTATAGGAAAAGTCATGTTCGAGCGGTTGCTGAGATGATGGATTTCAAAGGAGGATAAAGTGCTGCAGTGCCGGAGAAAGCTTGCAACAAAGCTTTCTCACGAAAGTCAGAAAAAGTCAAAAAATGTTAAAATGTTAGCAAATCGAAGTATACAGGAGAATACGTGAGAAAAACAAAGGTTAGCACGGAAAACTTGACTTTATTTGACTTTGACTTTTACTGACCATGGCGCTATAATATAGTCACAGCTCCGAAAGGAGAAGGAAAGAAGGGTCAAACATGAGAATGAGTGATTTAGTAACAAAATATATTATGGATATGCTCGAAGCGCAGGACGGCAGTGCTGAGATCAAGCGCAATGAGCTGGCAGGTTCTCTGGGATGTGTGCCCAGCCAGATTAACTATGTCATCACCTCTCGGTTCACTCCCGAACAGGGCTATATTGTCGAGAGCCGGCGCGGCGGCGGCGGATATATTCGTATCAGCCGCGTCAAGATGGATAAGGGCACGACCATTATGCATATCATCAATGCAGTGGGCAATACTCTTGACAAAGCAACTGCCGAGGCAATGCTCAACAACATGCTCCAACAACATTATATGGAGTTGGAGGTCGCTCAGGTGATTGCGGCGGCACTGTCCGACAGGACGCTCGCATCCGTTGAGCAGGAACGGCGTGATGTATTGCGTGCGGACTTGTTTAAGAATATGGTCATTACATTGAATCATTAAAGGGAGGTATTTGTATGAGAAAATGCGATAAATGCGGTGCAGAAAATGCCGCAACACATGTCAAAACCATTATCAACGGTGAACTGCGGGAGTATGATCTCTGTTCTGCCTGTGCGCACAAGCTGGGATACGCCAACGTATTTGCTGATATGGAAAGTGATTTTTCCAATTTGCTCGGCAGCTTTTTCGGTAATGTTCTGCCTGCGCGAACCCAGTCAACACGATGCGAATTCTGCGGTTCCACTTATGCGGAAATCGCAAACAGCGGTCATGTCGGTTGCGCAAACTGTTACACGCTTTTTGCCGACAGACTCAATCCTTCCATTGTCAGATTGCACGGCAATGCCGCCCACTGCGGAAAAAACAGTAAAATTCCGGCGGAGGAAACGGAAAAGCCGCGCAGGAAAACAAAGAAAGAAACTGTCAGAGATTTGCAGGAGCAGCTCGAAAAAGCGGTTGCCCGTCAGGATTTTGAACAGGCAGCTGAGCTGCGCGATAAAATCAAGGAAATGGAGGGATCCAAATGAGTGATATCGTGATTTCCACACGGGTACGTTTGGCACGTAACCTAAAGGAGTATCCGTTTCCCTGTCGTCTGGGCAAGCAGGGATGTGAGAAGGTGATCGAGAGCGTGCGGGACGCACTGCTCAATGGCAACAGCGCCATCGCAAGTGATTTTAATTTCATCAAAATGAGCGAACTGGAGCCGCAGCAGAGCGTTTCGCTGGTGGAAAAACATCTTGTCAGTCCTGAGTTTATCAGCAATGCGGAAGGCAGAGCGCTTTTGCTCAGCAAGGATGAAAGTTTGAGTATCATGCTCAACGAGGAAGATCACATCCGCTTGCAGGTGATCAAACAGGGGATGGCGCTAGACGAGGCATACGACATAGCCGATAAGCTGGATACCCTTCTGGATGAGAGGTTAGAATTTGCCTTTGACGAGCGGCTGGGCTATCTGACCCAGTGTCCGACCAATCTTGGCACGGGTATGCGCGCGTCAGTCATGCTCCATTTGCCGGCGCTTCAAAAGAGCAAGGTTATCAGCCGTATCAGCGGCAATCTCAGTAAGCTGGGGTTGATTATTCGCGGAGCGCACGGTGAAGGAACAGAGCCGAAGGGCGCCATGTATCAGTTGTCTAACCAGATCACGCTCGGTATTTCCGAGAAAGCGGCGATTGAAAATCTCAAAAATATTGCCAACCAATTGATTATTCAGGAGGAGCAGGCGCGGGAGCGCATTTGTTCCAGTATCGACGTGCGAGACACGATCGCACGCAGCTTAGGTATTCTTCGGTCGGCGCTTGTCATTTCACACGATGAAGCACTCAAGTTGCTGTCCAACGTCCGTCTCGGTATTTCTGCAGGACAAATTAAGGATGTGACGGTTGCGCAGGTAGACGCACTGATGACGGCGGTGGAGCCTGCCACACTCAGCGTTAGTCTCGGCAAAAACCTTTCGCCGCATGAACGCGACGTGGAAAGAGCCAATTTGTTAAGAGAAAAACTACAGTAAGTTTTTTCATATATCATGTTATTATTTGGGGGTGTATGTGTATGTTTAATATTGAAGGTTTCACACAAAAAGCAAACAAAGCGGTCAACCTCGCGGTGCAGTCTGCCGAGAGCATGGGTCAAAATTACGTTGGCACAGAGCACATTCTTCTCGGTCTTACACAGGAGGGAACAGGCGTTGCTGCCGAAGCGTTAAAATCCTGCGGACTAAATGCCGATGATCTTGAAAACAAGATCAGAAGTACGGGTTCCGGCTATCCGACCAAGCTGTCTCACAATGCTTTTACGCCGCGCACTAAGCGGTTGCTGCAGACGGCTGTCGCGTTTGCGTCACGCATGGGCGGCTACGTCGGTACGGAACATATTTTGTTGGCGATTCTTTATGAGCAGGACAGCTATGCACACAGCTTCCTCCGCGAGTTGGGCGTGGATATCAACCGGCTTGCCGAACAGCTTCAAAGCTCGCTTGGCAGCGGACAGGGCGGTGCATCCGCGCAGCCCGGGGGCGCAGAAGGCGGCGCCGGCGATTCGGCTCTTGAAAAGTTTGGCAGGGATCTGACACAAGCCGCCAAAAACGGCGAGATTGATCCTGTTATCGGCAGAGAAAAAGAAATTGAGCGCGTGATTCAAATTTTATCGCGCCGCACTAAGAACAACCCTGTTTTGATCGGTGAACCGGGCGTCGGAAAAACCGCTGTTGCCGAGGGTCTTGCTCTTGAGATTTCCAAGGGAAATGTTCCCGAAATTCTGCGTGACAAGCGCGTCGTTACACTCGATCTAACGGGTATGGTTGCCGGTGCGAAGTATCGCGGCGACTTTGAAGAGCGCATTAAGGCGGCGATTGACGAGGTCAAACAGAGTCAAAACACGATTTTGTTCATCGACGAGCTTCACACGATCATTGGCGCCGGTGCGGCAGAAGGAAGTGCGGACGCTGCCAATATTCTCAAGCCTTCGTTGGCACGCGGAGATTTTCAGGTTATCGGTGCGACAACCCTCAATGAGTACCGCAAGTACATCGAGAAGGACGCGGCTTTGGAGCGTCGGTTCCAGCCGGTCAAGGTTGGAGAACCGACGCAGGAACAGGCGATCGCTATTCTGCGTGGTCTGCGTGACAAATATGAGGCGCACCACAAGGTAAAGATTTCCGACGAGGCGATGGAAGCGGCAGTTAAGCTGTCCGCGCGCTACATCGCGGACCGCTATCTTCCGGACAAGGCGATCGATCTGATTGACGAAGGCGCCTCTAAGGTGCGGCTTGCGTCCATGACGTCTCCCGACAATATTAAGGAGTTGGAGCAGACCCTCGAGCAGTTTGAGCAGGAAAAGGCGAGTGCGGTCAACGAGCAGGATTTTGAACGCGCGGCAAAGCTGCGCGACGAGCAGAAAGACGTGCAAAAGCGTTTGGATGAAGCGCGCAAAAACTGGAAAGATCAGCAGAAGGACTGCGGCGGCGAGGTAGACGCTGAGGTGATCGCTCGGATCGTTTCCGACTGGACGGGTGTTCCTGTTGTGCAGTTGACCAAGGAAGAGAGCGAACGATTGCTCCGTATGGAGCAGGTGCTTCATGAGCGCGTTGTCGGACAGGATGAAGCTGTCAGTTCTATTGCCCGGGCGATTCGCCGCGGTAGAGTCGGCCTGAAGGATCCCAAGCGTCCGGTCGGTTCCTTTATCTTTCTCGGTCCCACGGGCGTCGGCAAAACCGAGCTCTGCAAGGCGTTGGCTCAGGCGATGTTCGGTGATGAAAACGCTATGCTTCGTCTGGACATGTCCGAGTATATGGAGAAGCACACGGTTTCTAAGCTGATCGGTTCGCCTCCCGGATACGTCGGATTTGATGAAGGCGGTCAGCTTACGGAAAAGGTGCGCAGAAAACCCTACTCCGTTGTCCTGTTTGATGAAATCGAGAAGGCACATCCCGATGTGTTCAATATGCTGTTACAAATTCTCGAGGATGGCAGATTGACGGACTCGCAGGGAAGAACCGTTGATTTTAAGAATACCGTGATCATCATGACTTCAAACGTTGGTGCACGCTTGATTACCGATCACCATAAATCCCTTGGCTTCACACACGGCGAGGAGAAACAGGATACCAACGTCAGGGAATTGGTGCTCGGAGAGCTGAAAAAGGTATTTCGTCCTGAGTTTCTTAACCGTGTGGACGATATTATCGTCTTTAACAAACTCACGCAGGATGAGATCAAGGAAATCGCGCAAAAGATGCTCGAAACGCTTGCCAAGCGTCTGAAGCTGATGGATATTGACATCACCTTTACCGACGCAGCTGTCACGGCGATAGCCGACAAGGGTTTTGACGACGCTTACGGTGCACGTCCGCTCCGCAGAGCCATTCAAACGGAGATAGAGGATACTCTTTCGGAACAGATGCTCGACGGTAAGGTGCAGTCCGGTTCCGTAGTAGTCTGTGATTATGCCGACGGATCGTTTATCTTCCGCACGGAATAATACGATAAGTAAATGAAGAGGCTGCCGCAAATCGAAAGATTTGACGGCAGTCTCTTCATCAGCATTTATGATGCCGAATAATGGTGCGCTTTGTCGAGGAGCATGTCTTTGACCTTCATCAGTCTTGTACGGCTGGAACGGTCGTTTTCCTCGAGCTTCATCGAGATATATTTGATCGTTTCTTGATAACGCGGGATCATAACGTGCTCGAGCGAATTGACGCGACGGCGCGTCTTTTCAATTTCCGCGGACATTAGTTCACAACTCTTTTCGTACTGCGCGAGCCGGATCATATCAGGCAGGATTTTGTCAAGACTCATCACTGCGTCGTCGAGCTCAAATGAGGTAAACGCAAAGCCGTAAGGAAAGATATCGCCCTTGTCGGCGGTGCGTGTTTCTGTCTCGAACTGCGGAATTTCTACGCTCATGATGTTTTTGGAGTGGGTTTCCACTCCGATTTGCTGTTTGGGGGAGAGGAGTGCTGCATCGAGCGCTTCCTTGCTCATGACAGCGCTGGCGTTGACAAAATGAGCGTTGCAGTGTTCCAGCTCCGCCTCCACTTTTTCACGCAGATCGCGTGTGACGCGAATGAGATCGAGAAACTGCCGCATGAGCTCGTCGCGCTTGTCCTTGAGCATTTTATGTCCGCGCACAGCTGTGGTGAGTTGCTTTTTGAGCTTGCTTAGCTGCATGCGCGTCGGATTTACATTCATAACTGCCATTGATTTTACCTCCGGATAGATAGGTTTGATGAAGTAAACGGTCGGTTGCCCGATGCCTCGTTACATACAGGCAGCCGCGAACATCAATCCTTCTTCGGGTAGTATTTGTCCAGCATATCGTCCTTGATACGCTTCAGCTCGGAACGCGGCAGAATCGCGAGGAGCTGCCATCCGATGTCGAGGGTTTCCTCGATGGAGCGGTTGGCGTCATAGCCCTGGGAGACGTACTCTTTCTCAAACGCCTCGGCAAACTCCGCGTATTTCTTATCCATATCGGTCAGTGCCGCTTCACCGAGAATGACCATCAGCTCACGCGCATCCTTGCCGCGAGCATATGCGGCAAAAAGTTGGTTCATGGTCGCCGCATGATCCTCTCGGGTTCTGTCCGGACCGATTCCCTTGTCCTTGAGTCGGGACAGCGAGGGCAAAACGTCGATCGGCGGCGTCACACTCTTGCGGTAAAGCTCACGCGAAAGGATGATCTGACCCTCCGTGATATATCCTGTGAGGTCGGGGATCGGGTGGGTTTTGTCGTCCTCCGGCATGGTGAGAATCGGAATCAGTGTGATCGATCCATCTTTGCCTCTCAGTCTGCCGGCCCTCTCATAGAGCGTCGCAAGGTCGGTATACATGTAGCCGGGATAGCCGCGTCTGCCGGGAACTTCCTTGCGTGCGGCGGAAACCTCACGCAGCGCATCGGCGTAGTTTGTAATATCGGTCATGATGACGAGAACATGCATGCCGAGATCAAATGCGAGGTATTCGGCGGCGGTCAGTGCCATTTTCGGGGTGGCAATACGTTCGATTGCGGGGTCGTTGGCGAGGTTAACGAACATCACCGTTCGGTCGATAGCGCCTGTTTCCTTAAAGGACTGGATAAAGTAGTCGGATTCCTCGAAGGTAATACCCATTGCGGCGAATACAACTGCAAACTGCTCGTCTTTGCCGCGAACAGTCGCCTGACGTGCAATTTGCGCGGCTAGCTGTGCGTGAGGGAGACCGGAAGCCGAGAAAATCGGCAGCTTTTGACCGCGGACGAGGGTGTTCAGTCCGTCGATCGCGGAAATACCCGTTTGGATAAATTCCTGCGGATAGTTGCGCGCAGCGGGATTCATGGGGGTGCCGTTGACGTCGAGGCGCTTTTCGGGTATCAGCGCAGGACCTCCGTCAATCGGGTTACCCAGACCGTCGAATACGCGCGAGAGCATATCGGAGGAAACGGGGAGTTCCATGGAACGACCCAAAAATCGGACTTTAGAATCAGCGAGGTTGATGCCTGCTGCAGAATCAAAAAGCTGAACAAGAGCGTTGCTGCCGTCAACCTCGAGCACCTTGCAACGGCGTGTTTCACCGTCGGGAAGTTCAATTTCGCCGAGCTCGTCATATTTGACATCTTCGACGTCACTGATCATCATCAGAGGTCCCGCGACCTCTCGGATGGTACGGTATTCCTTTGGCATCAGTCATCACTCCTTTCCAGAACATCGGCAATCTCGCTGTCCAACTGCACTTCTATGGACTCAAATTCACCGGCAACCTTTTCCTCCGGTTCGTATTTGAAGCGGCCGATGCGCTCGCGGACGGGCATATTGACGAGCAGCTCGATGTTAGCGCCTTTCTGCAGCGCATCGAGAGCCTTGTCATAGAAGCTGAGGATGGCGCGCATCATCAGCACCTGCTTGGGCAGGGAGGTGTAGGTGTCGGTGGGATCAAAGGCGTTTTGGTGCAGATAGTCTTCGCGGATGGAGCGTGCAGATTCCAGTTTCAGACGGTCAGGAGCGGAAAGCGCGTCCATACCGACAAGATTGACGATTTCCTGCAGTTCGCTTTCGTCCTGCAGCAGCGCCATCAGTCTGCCGCGCAGCGCCATAAAGTCAGGCGCGGCATTCTCGGAGAACCATTGGGTAAGCTGATCGGTGTAAAGGGAGTAGGATGTCAGCCAGTTGATCGCGGGGAAGTGACGCTTGTATGCAAGCGAAGCGTCGAGGCCCCAGAATACTTTGACAATACGCAGGGTTGCCTGCGAAACCGGTTCTGAGATATCGCCGCCGGGAGGCGATACAGCGCCGATGACCGAGAGAGCACCCTCGGTATCCTTGGTACCGTTGACCAGTACGCGTCCGGCTCTTTCATAGAACTGTGCGAGACGGCTGCCGAGATAAGCAGGATAGCCCTCCTCGCCGGGCATCTCTTCAAGACGACCGGACATTTCGCGCAGCGCCTCCGCCCAACGCGAGGTGGAGTCCGCCATTAATGCGACGGTGTAGCCCATGTCGCGGAAGTATTCGGCAATCGTGATACCCGTGTAAATAGACGCTTCACGTGCGGCAACGGGCATATCGGAGGTATTGGCAATCAGCACGGTTCTCTCCATCAGCGAGTTGCCCGTGCGGGGATCTTTCAGCTCAGGGAATTCGTTGAGAACATCGGTCATTTCGTTTCCGCGCTCGCCGCAGCCGATGTATACGATGATATCCGCCGCTGCCCACTTTGCGAGCTGGTGCTGCACGACGGTTTTGCCGGAGCCAAACGGACCGGGAACAGCGGCAACGCCGCCCTTCGCGAGCGGAAACAGGGTATCAATCGGACGCTGACCCGTAGTGAGCAGGATGTCGGGTGAGAGTTTTTTCTTGTAAGGTCTGCCTGCGCGGACAGGCCATGTAGTAAACATTTTGATTTCCCGATTGCCCTTTTCGGTTTTGATGACGGCAACCGGTTCGTCAAGGGTAAAATCGCCCTCGGAAATTTTTACGATTTTGCCGTCAACCTTGTTGGGAACGAGAATTTTATGCAGTACCGCAGCGGTTTCCTGTACTGTGCCGAGCACATCGCCGGCGATTAGCTTGTCGCCAACCTTGGCGGCGGGCTTGAAATGCCATTTTTTGTTGTGGTTCAGAGCGGGAACGTCGACGCCTCTTTTCAGATTGGTGCCGGCGACCTTCATGATTTCATCGAGCGGCCTTTGAATGCCGTCGTAAATCGCGCCAATCAGACCGGGACCGAGTTCGACGGAGAGCGGAGCGCCCGTGGACGTTACCGTTTCGCCGGGACCGAGACCGGAGGTTTCCTCATAGACCTGAATGGAGGCTCTGTCGCCGTGCATTTCAATGATTTCGCCAATCAGACGCTGTTCGCTGACGCGCACAACGTCGAACATATTTGCATCGCGCATGCCCTCGGCAATGACGAGAGGACCCGCGACCTTGGTTATAATTCCAGTTTTCAATTAATACACCTCAATCGTTGAAGATAATGTCGGAGCCGACTGCCTTCTCCACAAAGGACGAAAGGCGCTGCCTGCCTGTAGCCAAGCTGCCCCTGACACCGGGAATGGGGATAATGGCGGGTGTGAGCCGCTCCTCATAGCGCGCGCGATCCTTTTCTACGGAGTTGTAGACCTCCTCGGTCAGATAGATAATCGCGTAGCTGTCGCCGTCAGCGATATTACGCAGCAGATGCGCTGCCTGTTCACTGTCATCGCAGGGAAAGATATCCAGTCCGATTGCCGAGAAGCCTTTGACGGTTTCGGCGTCGCCGATCACGGCGATATTTTTAGCCATAAATCTCACGCAGCCTTTCCCTGATGGTGTCGGCGCCGCTTTTGGTGCGAACGCCGCTGGTGATAATATGAATCACCTTTTTTTCGATTTCACTGCCGAGGTAATAGCCCAGCAGCGGTTCCGCGCCCTCTCCGGCGCGTTTGCAGCTTTCTTTGGCAAGGCGCGTCAGACGGTCGTCCACCCATTGTTCAAAGACGGACGGCGACTGTTTATATGCTTCCATTGCCTGTCTGCAGTCGTATTCGGGGAGCTTGGAAAGTTCGTCCGCCAGCGCGTCGCTGCCCTTCAGGGCGGCGGCGATCAGTGCATCCTTGCGGAAGCCCTCGTAACGTACAAGCGCGCGCTTAAGATATTCGCGGTTCGCGCCTGTTCGTGCGGAACGGATGACGGTCTTAATATTACAGTAGAATACAAAGTTTTTGATGTAGTTCTCCAGAAACACGGAATGGCTGTTGTCGCACAGGCGCAGCATTTCGAGCATGGCAGCCTTATCCACATATGCGTCGGAAAGACGTGCGTCACCGGAATGGGCAAGCCGTTCGTAAGCCTTATCGGCGTTGACGCGCAGCCATTCGGGCAGCAGGTTCATCAGCCTGCTCTCAATTGCCTTTTTCATCACCGCGATCTCAATGGTGGAAGGCGAAAGCAGCAGCGCTTCATAGTTTCTGTTTGTCATGGTGCCCTTGAGGATCACCTTGTAGTTGTGAATGTCGTTTTGGATCAAAAACGGATTAAAAATCGTGAAGTCGGGCGCTGTGTTTTTTAGATAGCGCCACAGCTCCGCCGTGTGGGAGCTGAGAATTTCCTCCACGGTATCTCCCTCTCCATAGCCCTTGTCACCGAGCAGAGCGGCGATCTCCGCCTCGTTTTGGCAGACGAGGAGCTGCTCCGTGTCGGAGTGGGTCAGCAGGCTTTTTTCCCGCGCACGGACGGAGCCGATGGAATATTCATACGATAATGCCATGGCGCCTCCTTACTGCTCAAATAGCGCGCGGTTAACCAGATCCTCGATTTCGTCGCGGCGGGCGTTGATGAGTGCGCGGAAGTCCATATTTTCTTCGACGTCTCCGCTTTTGAGAATGAAGCCGCCGGAGATATTGGCAGGTTTCTGCGATACGGAGGCATTCAGTCCGGCTTCGCGGAGTTTTGTCTCAAAATCCGCGGGTAGTCTCTGCAAATCTTTTTGACTGAGCAGAACTTCGCCGCTTTTTCCCTGTAACTGAGCGGCAAGTCTGTAAAGCGCCCGGAAGTAATTGCTGTCGGATAGCCTGAGAAAATAGTCCAAAAGCTGCGCGACAGTTTTATCAATCTCACTTCTGCGCTGTTTGAGCAGCGCATTGCGGATTTCCAGCTCGCAGCGGCTCCGGGACGCCGCCTTGAGCTGACGGATTTTCTGTTCGTTTTTCTCGACGATGACCTTGACGCGTGCCTGCGCTTCCTTGTCAGCCTCCGCCATTGCGGCGTCGTACGATTGATCGGCGTCAAGACGGATGGTTTGGATTGTCTCGTCGCAGTCGGCTTTAATGCGGTTGAGTATGATGTCTCCGCCGTTCATGTTTTCACCTCTTTATTTGTGTATACCGGTTGTGTCTGCGGTCGGTCAGATTGTCATGCTGGGGATCTGGATGACAACAAGAAGTGAAACGATGAACGCGAGCAGTGCGTAAATCTCAACCAATGTAACGGAAACCATTCCCTTAGAGAAATTTTTATCGTCCTTGGCGCTCATAGCGATACCGGCGACGGCTGCCTTTCCCTGTGCGATACCGGAAAACAGACCGCCTAAACCGATTGCGAGAGAGGCACCGAGATAGCACAGTCCCTGTGCGAGGGTGGGCATATCGCCGCCGAGTACGCCGCAGCTGACGAGAATCAGGAAGCCGACAATAAATCCGTAGAGACCCTGCGTACCGGGAAGAAGGGTCAAAACAAGCATTTTACCGAATTTGGAGCTGTCCTCGGAGAGAACGCCCATTGCCGCCTGAGCGGCGCCGCCTACGCCCTTTGCAGAGCCGATACCTGCGAGTGCAGTTGCGATTGAAGCGCCTACCAGCGCAAAAAACATACCATTCATTATTGTTTATCCTCCTGAATTTTAATGTATTTACTTTGCAGCGAGAACGGTTCGAACTCCTGTCCGCCGCCCTCGTAAAACTTGCTGAACATCTCCACGTACTGCAAACGCATGGTGTGTACATAGGAGCCGAGCGCGTTAAGCGCAATATTGATCAGATGACCGACGATGAAAATGACGATCATAAAGATGAAGCCCACAACACTTTTGCCCATCATGGTCGACAGCATATTGAACACCTGCGCCATAACGCCCGTTGTCAAACCCAGTGCCAGCAGACGGGAATAGCTGAGCAGATCGCTGATATAACTGGTGATGTCATAAAGCGAGGCGATGCCGCCGAAGAATTTTCCAAAGATGTTTTTGCTGCCCCTGCCCTGTGTGAGCACCAGACCGACCGCGCAGCCAATTGCAATCACCGCGCCGACGGTGATGCAAACGGGCGCGAGGAAGATACCTGCTGCCATAATTGCCAATCCGATCAGCAGCAGCATCCAAAGACCGGTGTCAAAGAAAGCGGCGGCGTAATCCTTTTGACGGAAACAGATGTAGAATTTGCAGCCCATGCCGACGAGGATATGTATCAGACCAAAGGAGATGGAAATGATCATTAGCGTCAGCGCGTCTTTTTGCGGATCAATCGTCGGCCACGGCAACAGCATTGTCATCGTTTTGTCCGTTGTACCGGTGAAGTAGTTATACAAAGTGGCCGGCGCGTCTCCGAAGATGGAGCCGAATATCAGCCCCCAGATGGTGGTGGAGATACCGCAGTACTGGAACAGCTTGAGGTTGTTGCGCATTCTTTGGTCCGGTTTGAAGACCTTGATCACGATGCCGAGTACGACGACCATCAAAATGCCGTAGCCCGCGTCGGAGAACATCATGCCGAAGAAGAAGTAGAAGAAGAACGCCAGCAGCGGGGTTGGATCGATGTCGTTTTTGCCGGGAGGCGAGTACATGGTCAAAATCCCCTGTGCGGGTTCTGCAAATTTGTTGTTTTTCAACTTGACCGGTGCGTCCTCGCCGGCGTCCGCGAAGTCTACCGTGCAGACCGCTACGCGTTCACACAGCGCGTGAAGCTTTTTGCAGTCGTCCTCGGGCACATAACCCTCGATCACAAAGACGTATTTGGAGTGGTCGAGCTGGTTGATCACATTGTATTTATCCGCGCGGATGCGGAAATAATCCTGCGTAATCTTGATTTCTTCGCGTCTGCCGACAAGAGAGGCTATTTCTTCCTCTGTCATTTCGATTTCCAGGCGCAGATGTTCGCTTTTGTTGCGGAGACGCTCTGCCTTGTCCTTGGGAATTTTGCTTGTCGCTCCCATCGGACGAGCAAAGCCGAGCGTGCGCAGCGTATCCTCTGCCATGTTTTTTTGACTAACGGGGACAAAGATGACTGCGCAGGTCATGCCTTCTTCCGCGTGTTCGATTTCAAGCGCATATTCGAGTTTTGGACTTTCTGCTGCCATTGCCTCTTGCAGAGCTTTCTCGTTGTATTGCTCGGGAAAGGTACCGACAAAGACGGCAGTGGATTTTGTTTCGGATGTGTTGAGTGGAATGTCGAGTCGCTGCCACGCTTCTAACTGAGTCAGTTGGGTCGCGATGCGTATTCGCTCGGCGGCGTTGTCGGCACGTTTTTTGTCAAGCTCTGTCAGCCGCTTGCAGACAGAGATGACCTCTCCGGATTTTTCGGCGATTACGCCGATTTCGTCGGGGTCAATCTCACGCCGCCCTTTCAGAGAAGCAAGCAGACTGCCTTTTTCGGGCGAAACACTGTCCAAAACCTTCAGCGCCTGTTCGGTGAGGGTGACGTTTCGCTCAAAAACTTGCATAGGTCGGCTCATATCCACGTGTTCAAAGCCGTTGTGGGATTTCTCTGCCTTTTTAATCTGGATCAGGGCGCTGTCCTGCAAATGCTCGAGAAGCCGTTTCCTGTCCTGACGCAGGGCGACAATCCGCACGGTTTTCATGTTTGCTTTTGCCAAATAGCTTCACCACACTTTTTCATTGATGTAGGTTGGGAGATACATATGAATGCCTGCAGCTCCGTTACCTTAACAGCATTTCCGCGGCGTCTTGGATGACTTTTCCGCGTTTTTTTTCGGCGTGCGCAGAAATTTCTGCGCATTGCTGCCGCGCCGAGGCGTGCGCCTCGGCAAGTTCGCGCTCGGCTTCTTTTTTTGTCTGAGCGAGCGACAGTGCGCATTTATCGCGCGCTGCCTGTTCACGCGATTCCATTAATGCAGCGGCGTCTTTTTTAGCCTGTGCGTTACGTTGCTGCGCGTCTGTTTTTGCCTGCGCTTCACGCGCACCGCATTCCGCCTCGGCAGCGCGAATCGCGTCCAGTATATCTTTAGCCATAGTCTCTCCTTTCATGAATCTATTTTCAAAATAACTGATGTCTTTTTGGACCTATATATAAAAAATATACCATAATTTACTGAAAAAATCAATATTTTTGCTTGAAATTTTTTATAAATGTTTGATAGATTGCGTTTTGCTTGTGCTTTTTTTGCGGATGGACGGATTGCGTCCAAACAAGCCTTAGTATAAAAAGCCTTAGTATAAAATATGAGAAGAATGAAAAAACGCCGTGGAACCGGTGACGGATCCGCGACGGCGAATAGGGCGGGGGTTATAGGTGGTTGTCGTGAGATTGCTGCGGATCCCTCTTGCGGTCTGCGTTGGCGAAAATCACTTTATACAGCCGCGCGGAATCGCAGACCGTGCGGAAATGAGAGGTGTTGTTGGAGCCGATGTAAACTGCCTCGATCGGGATTTCTTTGATCGGAATACCGCGGCGGTTCACGTCGATGAGCATACGCATTTCGTATTCATATCGCTCGCCCTCGATTTCGGTGAGGAGGGGGATTAAATCGTGTGTAAAGCTGCGCAGACCGCTTTGTGTATCGTAGATGCTGACGGGTGTGAGCGCATGGAGAAAGATGCGTGTGATAAAGTTACCGCTTTTGCTGCGGAAAGGCGCGTTCTGCTTGAGCCTGCGACTGCCGATAATCAGAGTGGAGGGGTGACGTCTCGCCGCATCTGTAACACGGCAGGTGTCTGCAATCAGGTGCTGCCCGTCGGCGTCGACGGTGACGACGGTGTATGGTGCGCTGTAGTTTTGATAGATCCAGCGCAGTCCTGTTTTGAGCGCGGCGCCTTTTCCCTTGTTTCGGTCGTGGCGCAGGATGATATCGGCTCTGCCTGCCGCTAGAAACAGCTTGTTGAACCGGGTGTCGCTTCCGTCGTTGACCAGCACAACCGTATAGCCGTTGTTCTTTAGATCGCGCACAATATTCAGCATGATGCTGTCGGGATTATACGCAGGTATCAGCGCAATGTTGGAGGTATGTTTCAGCATTCTGTCACCTCGGTTGCTTTCGTCGGGAGGGCGGATACATATGTGCATTTCGTTCCCAAAAAACGCCGTCTTCATAGCCCTGAATGGATGGATGGGTTTCTGCGTCGCAAAGACGTTTTTCCGCCCAGACGCAGTACTGCGGATTATGTTCGATACCGAGATAATGTCGTCCGAGCTTTTTGGCAGTTACGGAGGTGGATCCTGAGCCGAGGAAGGGATCAAAAACAACGTCTCCCTCCGAGGAAGAGGCAAGGATCAGCTTTGCAAGCAGTTTTTCGGGTTTTTGAGTAGGATGTGCAGTGTTTTCGGGCATGGACCAGTAGGGCACGGAAATATCGTCCCAAAAATTCGACGCGCCCGTATTGCGAAAGTTGCCGTTTGCGGTTTCTTCCCAGTCCTTGGGTTTGCCTGCCACACGATAGGGTGCAACAACCCTGCGTCGGATCCGTACGGCGTCGGCATGAAAGATATAGTCGCGCGACTTTGTGGCAAACCAGATATCTTCCATGCTGTTTTTCCAGTTACGTGTTGCGCTGCGTCCCTTTTCGCGCTGCCACGTGATGCGGTTTTGAACGTGCAGACGTTCGGCGAGTGCCTGAGCGATCACCATGCTCGACTTCCAGTCGCAGCAGACGTACAGGATGCCGGTATCCTTTATCAGCGGAAGCAGCAGGTCGAGCCATGCTTCGGTATACTGCAGATATTTTTTCGCTGTGGTTTCGCGGAAGGTGCTGCCGTGAAAATCCTTAGTGAGATTATACGGAGGGTCGACGATCACCAAATCGGCAAAGCCGCGCGGCAGCAGCGGCAAAACGGAAAAGGTGTCTCCGAGGATGGTTTTGTCGAGCACGTCTTCTATGCGCGCCAGTTTTTCAACAGAGATGCATCGTTCCAGATACGTGCGTCCCTCGTTCACGCTGATGTCGATGGTTTTGTTTCTGTCGGATTTCATAGAGCCCTCCTGTCTGCCATCATTTTACCATAACTCGCGGGAGATTTCAACCGTTCAGTCCGAACACAAAAATTATCGACTCCGGTCAAAACAGCAGCCGGCGTCGTCCGTGTCATTTATTCTTTTTGCGATATTCCCGTACGCGTTCAGAGATTTCTTTTAGCTCCTTTTTGTCCAGCTCGGGTAAACACTCGAGCTTTTCAAGAAATTTGGAAACCGTGTCCCGCTCGGTTGCGCGAAGATACTCTGTGTAGTAGGTGACGACCACGCCCGGAACCATTGCTACGGTCAAAATGCCGCACAGAGTAATGAAAATTATCACGATTCTGCCAGCAACCGTTACGGCGATAATATCGCCGAAGCCGATTGTCGTCGAGGCGACGAAGCAGAACCACATACCGTCCCAGAGGTTGTTGACCTGCGGTTCAAAGATCCATATCAGCACGGCGCTGATGCACAGGGCAATCAGATAAGAAACGAAGATCTTGATGGCGCCCGTGTGTATCAACAGTTGGATTATACGTTTAATCGGTCGTTTCATCAGTCGAGCGACCTCTTTTGTGCGGCGGGAACACGCTTTTCATAACATGCGAACGCTTCGTCTACGAGTCCTTTTTGGGGTTTGGGCGAAATCAGGCTGATGATCGGCACGATAATCACTCCCGCGATCATCGTGAATGCACCGCAGTTGATCGGCGACTGCAAAATGACCGGGAAGAACGGACGGAAGAACAGGTTGAGCGTCATCAAACCGGCGCCGAAGATAAAACTGACCCAACAGGCAAGCTTGGTTGTTTTTTTCCAATATAAGCCATAGAGGAAGGGGGCGAGGAAGGAGCCTGCAAGCGCGCCCCACGATACGCCCATCAGCTGTGCGATAAACTTGACGCTTTCGTTGTTGCTTTGCGTTTGGTAAATGGCGATAAATGCCGAAATCGCGATAAATACCACGATGAAAACGCGAATCAGAGCGATCTGTTTTTTTTCGTTCATTTTTTTGATGATGTTATCCTCGAGCAGGTCGATGGTCAGCGTAGAGCTGGACGCAATGACCAGTGAGCTGAGGGTGGACATGGAAGCGGAAAGTACCAGCATCACGACGATTGCAATTAGCAGATCGGGCAGAGTGGTGAGCATGGCGGGAATAACTGCGTCGTATCCGTTTGTTGCCACGTCAACGTCAAACAGTCTGCCGAAGCCGCCGAGGAAATAGCAGCCCCCTGCGACGATGATCGCGAAGCCGGTGGAAATGACGGAGCCCTTGCGGATATCCTTTTCATGTTTGATTGCGTAGAATTTTTGTACCATTTGCGGCAGTCCCCAGGTGCCGAACGAAGTAAGAATAACGACGCCGAGCAGGTTGAGCGGGTCGGGGCCGAAAAAGGAATTGAACGCGCCCGGCATATCGGTGACAGTTTCGTCCGTAACCTCCGACAAACCTTTGAGCGCCTCCAAAAAGCCGCCCTGCTGGCTGAGCACGGCGCCGATAACGGCAATAATGCCGATCAGCATGATAATTCCCTGAATAAAGTCGTTGATCGCGGTTGCTATGTAGCCGCCGGCAATGACGTAAATGCTGGTCAAAACGGACATGGCGATAATGCACCAGATGTAGGGAATACCGAACGCCATTTCAAACAGCCGCGAAAGTCCGTTATACAGAGAGGCGGTATAGGGGATGAGAAAGATAAACATGATGATGGATGTACAAATTTTCAGCGCCTTGCTGTTAAAGCGTTTTCCAAAGAATTCCGGCATGGTCGCTGAATGGAGATGCTGCGTCATAATACGCGTGCGTCTGCCCAGAACCGCCCAGGCAAGAAACGAGCCGACAAGCGCGTTGCCAATACCGATCCAGGTGGATGCGATACCGTATTTCCAGCCGAACTGACCCGCGTAGCCGATGAAGATAACCGCGGAGAAATATGAGGTACCGTAAGCGAATGCCGTCAGCCATGGACCCACGCTTCTGCCGCCGAGGACAAAGCCATTGACGTCGGTCGCGTTTTTGCGGCAAAAAATGCCGACGGTGACCATCACACCGAAGAACATGACCAGCATAATGATTTTTAGTATCATTAGTTTATACCTCCAAAAAAGTTTTTTGCGAAACTGCCTTTATTTCAAATTGATTTCATTTTGCTGTGCGACAACGCTTTCGCCGCAGTAGATTTTTCTGAGCACAGGTTTTTCGATTTTGCCCGTGGGGTTGCGCGGAACCTTTGCAAAGATGATTTTGCGCGGTCTTTTGTAGCGCGGCAGATTCAGACAGAAGCGGTTGACGTCATCTTCGCTGAGGTAGCGGCCGTCCTTGACCTCGATCACCGCCGCCGCAATTTCACCGAGGCGCCGGTCGGGCAGGCCGATGACCGCGACATCCTTAATATTTTCGTTGGCACGCAGAAAATCCTCGATCTGCACGGGATAGATATTTTCGCCGCCCGAGATAATGACGTCCTTTTTGCGGTCGACAAGAAAGATGAAGCCGTCTGCGTCTCGCTCCGCCATATCGCCCGTATAAAGCCATCCGTCGTTGTCGAGAACCTCCTCGGTTGCCTTGGCATCCTTGTAGTAGCATTTCATGACGCCGGAACCCCTGACCGCCAGCTCGCCGACACCGTTTTCGGGAACTTCTCTGCGGTTTTCATCAACGATTCTGACTTCCCATCCGTAGCCGGGAATGCCGATGGCGCCGACCTTGTGGATGTTATCCATGCCGAGGTGTACGCAGCCGGGACCGATGCTCTCGCTCAATCCGTAGTTGGTGTCGTAGCTGTGATGAGGAAAAACGGTTTTCCAGCGCTTGATCAGCGTCGGCGGCACAGGCTGCGCGCCAATGTGCATGAGCCGCCACTGACTGAGCTCATATTTATCGGGGTCGATTCTGCCGCTTTCGATTGCGTCCAAAATATCTTGTGCCCACGGTACGAGCAGCCAGACGATGGAGCAGCGTTCCTCGCTGATGCAGCGGATAATCCATTCCGGAGACACACCCCGGAGCAATACCGCCTTGCCGCCGGAAACAAGAGAGCCGAACCAGTGCATTTTTGCGCCTGTATGGTACAGCGGCGGAATGCAGAGGAATACATCGTCTTTTTTCTGCAAATGATGCGCCTGCTCTACCTTGGCGGCGTGCACCAGCGCGGCGTGCGCGTGCAGGATCGCTTTTGGAAAGCCAGTGGTGCCCGAGGAGAAGTATATGGCGCCGTCGTCCTCGTCGGTGATGTAGACGCTCGGCGGCTGTGAGGAGCAGTAATGGAGCAGATCATCGTAGCTGTCCGCAAAGCTCGGACATTCGTCGCCGACATAGAAGCAGTCCTTCAGGCGCGGCACGCGGTCACGGATATCCTCCACACGTCCGATGAATTCGGGGCCGAATACCAGGAAATCGGAATCGGATTTTTCGAGACAATAGCGGATTTCCTCGGCGGTGTAGCGAAAATTGAGCGGAACGACAACGGCGCCGGATTTGAGAATGCCGAAATAAATCGGCAGCCAGTCAAGACAATTCATCAGCAGAATAGCGACCTTGTCTCCCTTTTGAATACCGCGGGTGAGCAGAAGGTTGGCGAAACGGTTCGCCTGTTTCTCAAAATCTCCCCAGGTCAGCTGCTTGCGGAATGCGCCGCCGCGTGCGGATTCGATGAGCGAATACTCGCGCCATGTAACGTGAGGTACGTTTTTGACCTCGGGATTGATCTCTACCAGTGCGGTGTCATTTTTGAAGTATGTGGCGTTTCTCGTGAGAAACTCTGTGATAGGCATTTTAAGAACTCCTTTTTGCGATTTAAATGGTTAAAGTGAAAGTCCGAAAAAAATAACCCCGAACCCCAAAAGGATATCGGGGATATGATTACCATAATACTATCTCACTTTTTACGCTTTTTGTCAAGGGGGAAAGAGTAAAACTGTAAAAAAATATTAACAATATGAAAAAATATTATAATAAAATAAACAGATAAACAGAAAAAACAGATCTTCCAAAAAGCTGCACAGCGCCGCCGAATCGAATTAGCGAGTCGGCGGCGCATTTACAAATATGATGGAATATGCTATCATAAGATATGTGAAAGGATGTGTTGCCCATGAAAACGGGCTTGGTATTGGAAGGCGGTGCAATGCGCGGATTATTCTCTGCGGGCGTGATAGATGTGATGATGGAGCAGGGCGTGGCGTTCGATACCTTGATTGGCGTGTCAGCGGGTGCAGCGTTCGGATGTAACTATAAATCCGGTCAAATCGGCAGAGCAATCCGCTACAACATGCGGTTCGCGCAGGATAAGCGTTATTGCAGCAGATGGTCGTTGCTGCGGACGGGAAATCTGTTCGGCGCGGAATTCTGTTACCACACGATCCCGAACCGTCTCGATCTGTTTGACCGAAAGACATTCCATGATTCTCCTATGAAGTTTTATGTGGTTTGCACGGACATTCAGACGGGCATGCCGGTTTATCATCGCTGTGACACGGCGAACGACACCTGTTATGAATGGATACGCGCCTCCGCTTCGATGCCGCTGGTATCCACGCCTGTATGCTTGGACGGCAGCCTGTTGCTCGACGGCGGTATATCGGACTCGATTCCCCTGCAGTATATGATGGATCACGGCTTTGAAAAAAACGTGGTTGTACTCACCCAACCGCGCAGTTATGTTAAGCGCCCTGCCTCGATGATGGCGCTGCTGCGGATGAAGCTGCGCAAATATCCGCAGCTGCTCCGAACAATGGGGGAACGCCATAAGGATTACAACCGCAGCCGCAGGCTGGTATTTGCCGGGGAGCGCCAGGGAAACGTGTTTGTAATTTGTCCCGACGAACCGCTGCCGATAGGCAGAATTGAACACGACCCGGAGAATATGCACCGTGTCTATCAGCTGGGAAGGGCTGTTGCCGAGCGCAGGCTGGAAGCATTAAAGGACTTTATGAATTCCGAGCCGTCCGTGCATACGGAGGGTTGACCGTTGGGTTTCAGCTCCCGTCCGGGTGTCAGCCCATAACGCCGGTTCGTTCGCAGGGAAGCGGTGACCGTATTTTCCGGGAGAGGACTTGTGTTTCCGACTGCTTGTTTCTGACCTGCCGGCACCGGAAAAATCGAGAATATCGCGGATGACCTCCTCGCGGCACACGTCGTTAAGGATTTCGTGGCGGCAGTTGTGATAGAGCTTCAGTTGTGCGTTTTTACCGTTTTTAATGAGACGGTTGTATACGGTTTTTACCCCTTTTCCGTAGTTGCCGACGGGATCCTCGTCTCCCGAGATGAGCAAAACCGGTACGTTGAGTTCTTTTCTGCCGAACCACGCACTGCGGTTGCAGATGCGGAGCATCTGCAGCAGATCCTTCATGGACGCGACGCAGAAATGAAAGGCGCAGAAGCGGTCGGCATGGTAGAGATCGCGGGTTTCCGGGATGCTGCTGAGCCACGCGTGCGCGTCCACTTCGTCAAAATGGTTATTGTAGCTGCTGAATACCATCATTTCAAGGGTGTTGGAGGTGTACCGCTCACCTTTGACGCGGATTAGGCGGTTGAGCAAAAACACCCCCATCGGCAGAATAGGATTGGGACCTCCCGTACCCATGATAATCAGTTTGTTCCACAGCTTGTCCGTGAAGGTACAGCGTGCAATAAAAGAACCCATGCTGTGCCCCATCAGTACACAGGGAAGGTGGTTTCCGTACGCGTGCTTTACAGCGGCTGTAAAACGCCGCACGTCCGCGAGCAGATAGGGGTAGCCGCCGATATATCCCAGCTCGCTGCCGTTTGCGGCAGTTTTTCCGTGGCCGAGGTTATCAAAGCCATAGCAGATCCAGCCGTTTTCCGCCATTTTGCGCATAAAGCCGTCATATCTGCCAATGTGCTCTACCATGCCGTGAACGACATGGAACAGCCCCCTGGCTTCCGTTTCGGGCGCGTAGATCCTGCCGTACAGCACGTGGTTTCCGTCCGCGGAAGGAAAGCGTTTTTCCATTACGTCAATCATTTGTATCACCCATTGCAGACCCGAACGGTGTGTGGTCAACCGCCGGGTTGTTTTTTTTGCATCATTATTTGTTGGATGGCGTTTAGATATTAGTATCCCGCAAAAGCGCATGAATATGATACGGCAAAATAGCAAAAACCGGCGCGGATTGCGCCGGTTTTGTTGTGAATTAGTTATTCGATCGGTTCAAAATCCGCAGCGCCGTGCTTGCAAAGCGGACAGATGAAATCGTCGGGCAGCTCGTCGCCCTCGTAGATGTAGCCGCACACCTTGCAGACCCAACCTTTTTTGCCCTCTGTTTCGGGCTTGGGCTTGACATGGTTTTGGTAGTAGGTGTAGGTCATCGTCTCCTTGTCGGAGGTGACGCGCGCCTCTGTGACGGAGCAGATAAACATTCCGTGGGTGTCGAGATCCATGTAATCCTCCACCTTCAGTGAAAGGAAGGAATTGATGTGCTTCGGCAGAAAAACCAATCCGTTGTCGGAGCGGAGCGGCTCGCAGTTTGCGAATTTGTCACAATTTCTGCCGCTTTGGAAGCCGAAGTTTTCAAAAACGGAGAACGGCGCCTCCACAGACAAACAGTTAACGTTCATAACGCCCGTTTTCTTGATAACGTGATGGGAATAGTTCTGTTTGTTGATGCAGATCGCTACGCGGTTGGGCGTACTGGTGACCTGAGTGACCGTGTTGACGATCAGACCGTTGTCCTTTTTACCGTCATTGGAGGTGACAACGTACAGACCGTAGCCGATATTAAATAGCGCGGTCATATCATTTTTGTCGGCGGTTTCGTTATGCTGCGCAAGATAATCCTTGCACAGCTCGTTGGCGAGATTCTCGAGATCTTCCTTGCTTTTGTCGTTCAAAGCAGACAGGATTCGTACGGTGGTGTCCGCAAACGCAATGTTTTTGCAGCCCTCGAGCATTTTCTTCATGGTCTTGGCGGCGAGAGGCGCCCATGATCCGTTCTCGATCAGACCGATGGTTTTGTTCTGAAAGTTGCGCTCCGTGAGGTGGTGGATAAACTCGCGCATAAAGGGGAAGATTTCCGCATTATAGGTGGTGGTGGCGAGCACAATTCTGCCGTAGCGAAAGGCGTCCTCCACACATTCCGCCATGTCCTCACGCGCGAGATCGTTGACCACGACCTTCGGGCAACCCTTGACGCGGAGTTTTTCGGCGAGCAGCTCCACGGCTTTTTTTGTGTTGCCGTAAACGGAGGTGTATGCAATCATAATGCCGTCGCTTTCTACACTGTAACTTGACCATGTGTTGTACAGACCGATATAGTAGCCGAGATTCTCTGTCAGCACGGGGCCGTGCAGCGGGCAAATGATCTGAATATCGAGATTGGCTGCTTTTTTCAGCAAATTTTGCACCTGTGCGCCGTATTTGCCAACGATACCGATGTAGTAGCGTCTCGCCTCACATGCCCAGTCCTCCTCGACGTCGAGTGCGCCGAATTTACCGAAACCGTCAGCGGAAAACAGTACCTTGTCCGTGCTGTCGTAGGTGACGATGACCTCGGGCCAGTGCACCATGGGAGCTGTGACAAAGGTCAGTGTGTGTTTGCCGAGCTCGAGGGTATCGCCTTCACCGACAACAACGCGTCTGTCCGCAAAGTCCGTGCCGAAAAAATTCTGCATCATCGTGAACGCTTTGACGGACGATACGATGGTTGCATCGGGATAATTTTTCATAAAATTAAAAATATTCGCAGAGTGGTCGGGCTCCATATGCTGCACGATCAGGTAATCGGGTTTCCGGCTTCCCAACGCGTCTTCCAGATTGTTGAGCCATTCGTGGGTAAAGCTGCGGTCAACGGTGTCCATGACCGCAATCTTTTCGTCGAGGATGACGTAGGAGTTGTATGCCATGCCGTTGGGCACGTCATACTGCCCCTCAAACAGATCAATTTTGTGGTCATTGACGCCCACATAGCGGATATCCTTTGTGATTTCCATAAGGTTGTACCTCTCTTTCATTTATATTAAAAGGATGATATGCTAAATAAATTGTAACATAAAATTTTGCTGTTTACAAGGGAATTTTAGAGAAATAAGGGAAAAATAAAGATTCCCACAAAAGATTCCCACATTAACTCTTGCATTCTTATAGGAGAGCATTTATAATACTGTCGGAGTGTGAGAAAAAATGGGAAAAAATAAGAAAATGACTTTATGGAGTTTGGCATGGCCGATATTTATTGAGACTGCTTTGTTTATGCTTCTCGGTTTTGTAGACGTGCTGATTCTCAGCAAGTATGATGACCTTGCGGCATCGTCCGTTACCGTAGCCAATCAGGCAGTGTCTATCGCGACAATCATCTTTACCGTCGTCTCCTCGGCGAGCGCGGTCTTGATTTCGCAGTATCTCGGCGCAAAACAAATGCAGTCAGCTTCGCGGATAGCGGCGTTGTCTCTGGTTTTGCATTTAATCACGGGATTACTGGTCAGTGCGATATTTTTGTTGTTTTATAACCCGATCCTGCGCTTTATCGGTGTGGAAGGAAAGATCCTTGAATTCGGGGGACAGTATTTGTCAATCGTGGGAAGTGTGATGTTCCTGCAGGCGCTGATGACGGCGATTTCCGTGATCATCCGTAACCACGGCATGACCAAAATTTCTATGTACGTTACCGTCGGCATGAATATCCTTAATACGATCATGGATATCGTGCTGGTTCTCGGCTTGTTCGGATTGCCGAAGATGGGCGTGGTCGGCGTTGCGTTCGCAACCTCTCTGAGTCGTTTCGCCGGTACAGTTGTGCTTGGTATTGTTCTGTTTACCAAGGTGGAGAAATGGAGTATCTTCAAGCTCCTCAAGCCGATTCCGGGGAAAGATATTCGAAATATTTTTAAAATCGGCATTCCGTCCGCATTTGAATCTTTGATGTATAATCTGTCGCAGATCGTGATTACCGCTATTGTTCTTAAATATCTGACGGACACCGAACTGATCACAAAAACCTATGTACAGAATATCTCGATGTTCTTTTATGTTTTCGCCATTTCGATCGGGCAGGCGTCACAGATTCTCATAGGACACCATGTCGGCGCGGGTCAACCGGATGAGGCGTATCGCCAGGGGTTGCGGGCATTCAGGCAGGCAATTCTGATAACGATTGCTATTTGTGCAGCAGGCATTGTTTTCCGGGGACAGATCATGAGTGTTTTTACAGACGACGCAGCCGTGATTGCTTTCGGTTCGGTTTTGTTGTTTCTGGAGCTGTTTTTGGAGTGTGGCAGGACGTCGAATCTGGTGGTAATCTCCTGTCTGCGCGGTGCGGGAGATGTATATTTTCCGACCGTATGCGCCATTATTTCCATGTGGGTCATTAACGTGCTGGGCTCATATTTGCTGGCCGTTGTACTCGGTTGGGGTGTTGCCGGTTTGTGGATTGCGCAGGCGACGGACGAAGTGTTACGCGGCATATTAATGATTTTGCGCTGGCGCGGCGGCAGATGGAGAACCAAGAGCGTCGTTCAAAAATCATAAATGCAGGATAAGCAAGAGGTTTGGCAATTGCCAAGCCTTTTTTATTGCGCATATTTTTTTGTATACTTTTCGAGTTTTTTTGTATAATACTATTGACAAAGATATTTAGATTTGGTACAATCTAATTGCACACAAACGGAAATAGAAATCCGGACTCAAGGAGGTTGTACGATGGCATTTTATGATTATAAGCTGAAAAAACGCAGGGACGGCGAGCTTGATCTCGCGGATTGGCGCGGCAGGGTTGTATTGATAGTCAATACTGCCACGGGATGCGGCTTCACACCGCAGTATGAGGGTTTGGAAATGCTCTATGAGAAATATCATGAACAAGGCTTCGAGATTCTCGACATCCCCTGCAATCAGTTTGCCAACCAGGCGAAGGAATCTGATGACGAGATTCGTCAGTTTTGCACGGCACGCTACAAAACGCAGTTTGACCAAATGGCAAAGGCGGAGGTTAACGGCGAAAACGAGCTGCCGCTGTACACCTTTCTCAAGGCGCAGGCTCCTTCGGAGGAGGTCAGGGGCGTTAAGAATAAACTGGCGATGAAGGCGATTGCCAAGATGAGCAAAACCGCTGTAACCGCCGCGGATATACAGTGGAATTTCACCAAGTTCCTCGTTGACAGGCAGGGAACAGTGGTCAAGCGGTACAGTCCGACCTGTCCGCCTGCAGACATCGATGCGGATATCGCACAATTGATTTGAAAGGGAGAAGCAACATGGCAGTTTTAGAAGTAACAGGCGCAACATTTGAAAAGGAAGTCATGCAGTCCGATCGTCCCGTCCTCGCGGATTTTTACGCGAATTGGTGTGGTCCCTGCAAGATGCTCCGACCTGTTTTGGAGGAGATTTCGGATGAGCGACAGGACGTGAAATTCGTTTCGGTTGATATTGATGAGGAGGACGATCTTGCCGAACAGTTTGAGGTCAGCGCAATACCCTGCGTTGTTTTGATCAAGGACGGTGAGGAGGTTAACAGAAGCGTCGGGCTGGTGCCGCGAGAGGCAATCGAGGAGCTGCTCTGATGGCGGATATCATTGTTGTCGGTGCGGGTCCCGCAGGTATGACTGCCGCGATTTATGCACGCCGCGCCGCCAAGACCGTGCTGGTGCTCGAGGCGCTGAGCTACGGCGGTCAGATCATCAACACCCCCGAAATTGAGAACTATCCCGCTGCCGCTCATATATCGGGATTTGATTTCGCCTCCGGCGTTTACCGGCAGGCGAAGGATCTGGGCGCAGAATTCAAATTTGAAAAGGTAATATCTGTGGAGGAGACGGGGGAGGACACGGGAGAGGAAAAACTTGTCCGCACGGCGAAAAATGCGTATACAGCCAAGGCAGTTATTCTGGCGACCGGTTCGCAGAACCGCAAACTGGGAGTGGATCGGGAGGACAAATTTGTCGGCAGAGGAATTTCCTACTGCGCGACATGTGACGGGGCGTTCTATCGCAAAAAGTGTGTTGCGGTTGTCGGAGGCGGCAACACGGCGCTTGAGGACGCTCTCTATCTGGCGGACGTCGCGGACAAGGTGTATCTGATTCACCGCCGCGATTCTTTCCGCGGAGAGGAGGCTTCTGCGGCGCGTCTGCGCGAACGCGACAATGTGGAGTTTGTTCTCGACAGCACGGTACTGGAGCTGCACGGTGAGAAAAAGCTGACCGCGGTGACAGTTACCGACCGGCAGGGAAATACGCGGACGCTGGAGCTGGACGGACTGTTTGTTGCCGTGGGCAGAATCCCGGAGAACAGCAGCTTTGAGCCGTTGATGGAATTGGACGACGCCGGATACGCGGCGTCGGGCGAGGATTGCTGCACCAGAACCGCAGGCATATTCGTCGCAGGCGATAACCGCCGCAAAGATGTCCGTCAGTTGGTGACGGCGACTGCCGACGGTGCTGTCGCGGCAACGGCGGCGGTCCGTTATATCAACGCCGAGAGTTAGGCAAATGAATGTATCCGTGCGCATCTGTCGGGACGGTAACGCGAACGGAAACGCAGGATGGAGGGTCGGAACAAAGCGTTTCCTGTACCATCAAAAAGTACCATCAAAAAACGGAAAGGCGGTTATGCCTTTCCGTCATTTTTTTTCGGATCCGTCTCGCTTTCGGTTCCCTCCGAGAGTTTTTTGACAACCACACGCAGAATGCGTTGGTTGGCGATCTCCATAACCGTGAAGCGGAAGCCGCCTGCTTCAATGCTTTCCCGTTTATGAGGAATGCTGCCGGCTTGTTCCATGATAAAGCCGCCGACGGTGATCGAGTCGCTTTTGAGCGCGTCCTCGTCGATGTTAAAGAGCGCGAGCATATCGCCCAACTCGATATCGCCGTTGACAAGAAATTCTTCGCGTCCGATTTTGTAGTAGCTGTGCTCGATTTCCTCGTCCTCGTCCCAGATGTCGCCGACGATTTCTTCCAGCAGATCCTCCATCGTCACAATGCCCAGCGTACCGCCGTATTCGTCCGTGACAATTGCCATATGATTTTTGGTGCGCTTGAAGGCGCTGAGGATTTTGGAAAGTTGTTGTGATTTGAACACAAAAAACGGCGGCTGCATGATGTCTCTGAGTGCAGGCGCCTTGCCGTCCGCAAGGGATTCAAGGTAGTCGCGCGTGTGGAGGATACCGATGATGTTGTCGACCGTGTTCTCATAGACGGGGATCCGCGAATAGCGGTTTTCGATGATGATATCTTTGATTTTTTGCTGGCTGTCCTCGATGTTAATGAAGGTTATGTCAACACGCGGTGTGAGGATCTCCTCAGCAGTGGTTTCGTCAAAGTCGAGGGCGGATCGCACCATTTCACTTTCGCTTTCTTCAAGCACGCCTTCTTCCTCAATGCTTTCGACAATATATTTCAGTTCGTTTTCCGTGACAGAGGGAGCGTCCTCTTTATTGCCCGCGATTTTCAGCGCAATACCGCGCAGACTCATAAAAATGAAAACCAGCGGCGTGAGGAAGATGGTAAGTCCTTTCAGAAAACCTGCGGTTTTTGCCGAGAATGTGTCGCAATGTTCCTTTGCAAGACACTTGGGAATGATTTCGCCAAAGGTCAGCACCAGCAGTGTCGTCATGCCCGTCGCGACCGCCGAGCCGATATCGCCGAACAGGTGCAGACAAAGCACGGTGGCGATTGACGAGCAGCCGAGATTGACGATGTTGTTACAAATCAAAATGGTGGTCAGGGCGTTGTCGAAGTGCTCAATAACATAAAGCACCTTCGCCGCGCTTTTGTCGCCGTTTTCAACGGCATGCTGCACGCGAATCCTATTGACGAAGGAAAACGCGGTTTCGGTTGCCGAAAAAAACGCGGACAGCAGGACGAGCACGCCGATGACGATGCCCATCGTTATGTTGGAATTCAAAAAAACTCACTCCAAAGGTTATTTCTTTCTATAATCATATTAATAGTACAATAATTCGGAAAAATAATTATTGTTTATTAGAAATATAACGGGAAAATCTTGAAAAAGTCAGCGGTTGATGATATAATTGAGAATGGTTTCATATCGGTTTCGTGAAATTCATATGCATTACCGTACCTGCGCGGGGCATGATAACGGCGGAGGTGCGAAAGAAATGAAAAACCATTCGCGAAACGATGAGGATGAATTTGTCCGCAACCCGTGCGGCGGTGAACCCGAACAGGAGCAGACGGAACAGTCTCCCGGTCAGTTGCCCGATACCGGGTCCATGCTCTTTGCGCACAGAGACAAGGTCATCCACTGTTTGACGATCATCGGTCAGATAGAAGGGCATTACCTGCTGTCCGACCGCAGCAAGACAACCAAATATGAGCACATCATTCCGCTGCTGGTTTCCATCGCGGAGGATGAGCGGATCGACGGGCTGCTGGTTTTGCTCAATACGGTCGGCGGAGATGTAGAGGCAGGTTTGGCAATCGCCGAGGTGATTTCGGGACTGCAAAAGCCAACGGTATCTATTGTTCTCGGCGGCGGTCATTCCATCGGCATTCCGCTCGCCGTGGCGGCGCGCAGGAGCTTTATCGCCAAAAGCGCCTCGATGACCGTTCACCCCGTGCGCACAACGGGACTGACGCTCGGTGTACCGCAGACCTTTGAATATTTCCGCCGCATGCAGGACAGAATCACTAACTTTGTGGTAGAGCATTCCAATGTCACGTCTGCGCGGTACAGCGAACTGGTGCTCAACACCGGAGAACTGGTTACGGACGTCGGAACAATCCTCGACGGCGCGGACGCCGTGCGCGAGGGTTTGATAGACAGCGTCGGAACGGTTGCGGACGCGGTTGAGGCGTTGTATGAACTGATTGTCACAGGCAAACGCACACAAACAACTGACCATGAATGATCATAAGGAGGGTACATATGACTATTTTAGACGCCGTTATTCAGGGCGTTGTGCAGGGGCTGACGGAATTCCTGCCCGTGTCGAGCAGCGGTCACCTTGCCATTACCCAGCACATTTTGGGTGTAAACGGGGAAGGAAACCTGTTCTTCAATGTCATGCTGCACATCGGTACGCTGGTTGCTGTTATCGTATTTTACCACAAGCTGATGTGGAGCTTGATCAAGGAATTTTTTCGTATGCTGAAGGATATTTTCACCGGAAAGTTTCGCTGGAGCGAGATGAATTATGAGCGCAATTTGATTGTGATGCTCATTATCGGTTTGCTGCCGCTGTTTTTGATGTTTATTCCTATTCCCGGAACGAATATGAAAGTCAAAGATCTGGCGGATATGCTGTCTGCGAGTTCTGTGCTGATTGTCACGGCGGTATCGCTTTGTTTGACGAGCCTACTGTTGCTGATCGGTATTATCTGTAACAAGCGCGCCTCGCAGGTTTCCTTTAAACATATGCGCGGCAGCTCCGCCGGCGAGGCAGGAAGGGAGAGCTATACCGTTGTCGACGCGCTCTGTGTTGGTGTGATGCAGGTTGCCGCGGCGCTGCTGCCCGGCCTTTCCCGTTCGGGATCCACTCTCGCAGTCGGTGAAATGCGCGGTATCAACAAGCAGAAAGCGCTTGACTACACCTTTGTTCTCGGCACCCCCTCCATTATTGCGGCGGCGGCGCTGGAGGGACTCGAAGCGGTGAAGAATCCCGAAATGATGCATGTGGAGGCACTTCCCACTGTTATTGGTGTGGTGGTGTCCGCTGTTGTCGGTTACCTTGCCATTTGGATTTTCAAATGGTTCCTCAAGTCCGACAAAATGATGTTGTTCGTGATTTATACCGCTGTTGTCGGTATATCGCTGGTGGTTATTTCCGTGATGGAGATGACGACCGGAGCGAATCTGTTTACCGGTGCACCGCTGGGCAACCAATTATTTCCCGTGAGCTGAAAAAGAAACGAACAGGAGTGACAGATTTGGCAGCAAAAAAGCAGTCAAATAAGCAAACAAAATCTAAATCAGGCAGTCGCGCGGCAGCCCCCAAACCGAAGTCGGGCAGCCGTGCGGCGTCGTCAAAAGCCAAGACGACCGCGCGTTCCGCACCGCCGCGCGCCGCACTCAGTCCGCGGGTCAAATCGATCCTGTTGATTATGCTCGCCGTGATTTTTGCCGTCATGGTTTTTCTTCCCGGCAGCAATGTTTGGACGACGATCCGCTCGTTTTTCTTTGGTATTTTCGGTGCGGGAATGTTTCTGGTGCCGGTTGCGTTTATCTATATGACCGTGATGAACGAAAAGGAACAGACCGTAGCGCATTTGCATACGAAGGTTGCACTTTGCGTGCTGACCATTCTGTTTGCAGGCGCGTTTCTCTATGTGCTGGGCGGCGCAAAGCATCAGGAGATGAACTACTTTTCCGCGCTCGGCAATCTATATCTCGACTCGTATCGGGACACAACGTACATACCGCTGTTCTGCGGCTTGATTGGCGGCATTTTCGGCTATCCGCTGGCGTTTTTATGCGGCAGTACGGTTGCCGTCATTCTGTCTGCGGTCATTCTTGTGGCACTGATTTTTATTCTGACAAATCTCAGTGTCAAAGATGTGGCGCAGGCTGCGAGCCGTACGGTGGACCGCGCCAAAAAGGTCAGCGAGGAACAGCGCCGCCGTTATCGTGAAAAGCAGGAGCTGCACCGCCGTAAACGTGCGGAACAGGCGTATATGCAGGGTCGCTGCGCAGCCGACATGCCGCAGTCCGTGCACGGCACGGGAGCGATTGATATTCCGCTCGACACCCCCAAAAAAAAGCACGGAGGCAGTCGCAACATGCCCGATGCACCTGTTGAAGTTAGTAAAACGCAGGTCGATTATTCCGACGCCAATGAGGGCAACGCTTCGGAGCTGGAGCTCTCGACGGATTTGATCAATATTATCAACCGTGCAGAGCGTTCCTATGATGATCGGGCAGGTTCGACCGTGGAGCATATTGCAGACGACATTTCACAAGAAAAGCGTTCGCAGCATTTGTCTCGGGGAGCGAAGCAGGCGGATCCCGAAACGGTTTCCGTTGAGGTCAGATCCAAAGCGAAATCCGACGGCCCAGAAATTTCTGCGGCGTTTGAAAACGTGGGTTACCGAACGGATGCTCCCGAAAACAGAGAAAAGAAAACCTATCAGCTGCCTCCTGTCCAGTTGCTGCGCCCCAATGCCTCCAACAACGATGCCGGCGCACGCGAGGAGCTGGAACAGAATTCGCGCAAGTTGATCGATACCCTCCAAAGCTTCGGCGTCAACGCAAAAATTATCAATATTTGCCGCGGACCGTCGGTTACGCGCTATGAGCTGCAGCCGGCTCCGGGTGTGAAAATCAGTAAAATTACGAACCTTTCCGATGATATCGCGCTTAACCTTGCCGCCACGGGCGTGCGTATCGAAGCGCCGATCCCGGGAAAGGCGGCAGTGGGCATCGAGGTGCCGAACAAGGTCGTCAGTATGGTTTCGGTGCGTGAGCTGATCGATTCCGATGTGTTCCGCCGTGCCGAAAGTAAGCTGACGGCGGTTCTCGGTCGCGATATCTCGGGCGAGATCGTTGTGACGGATATTGCCCAAATGCCGCATCTGCTGATTGCGGGTACGACCGGTTCCGGTAAGTCTGTCTGCGTCAATTCCATTCTGATCAGTATTCTTTACAAGGCGACGCCCGACGAGGTAAAGCTACTGCTGATCGACCCCAAGATGGTCGAGTTTTCCAAATACAAGGGCATTCCGCACCTGTTGGTGCCTATCGTCTCCGATGCGAAAAAGGCGGCGGGTGCGCTCGGCTGGGCGGTCAACGAAATGCTTAACCGCTACAAAATCTTTTCGGAATATGACTGCAAGGATATCCATTCCTATAATTCTCTTATCGAAAAAAATATACAGTATATGCACGAGCACCCGCCCGTTGAAAACGAGGAGGGAGAGCTGGTGCAGCCCGTGATGGAGGTGGGCGGACTGCCCGTCGCTAAGGAAAAAATGAGCCGTGTGGTGATCGCAATTGACGAGCTTGCCGATTTGATGATGGCGGCTCCGAGCGAGGTGGAGGACAGCATTTGTCGTCTTGCTCAGATGGCGCGTGCCGCCGGTATGCATTTGATTCTTGCGACGCAGCGTCCCACGGTCAACGTTATTACGGGTCTGATTAAGGCGAACGTACCCAGCCGTATTGCACTCAAGGTCAGCTCCAACATGGATAGCCGTACGATCCTCGATACAGGGGGCGGCGAAAAACTGATTGGACGCGGTGACATGCTGTTTTCGCCGGTCGGAGCGCCCAAGCCCGTCCGTGTGCAGGGCTGCTATGCCTCCGAAGAGGAAATTGAAAGTGTGACGGGCTTCATCAAAAAAACTTCCAAGGCGGAGTATAATGCCGAAATTGAGGAGAGTATTAAGCGTATTGCCAGCGAAGAAATCGCGCAGAGCAAGAAGGGCGGTGCAGACAGCGGCGACGGGTTGAATACGGACACCAAAATGGAGGAAGCGATCCGGTTTGTCATTGAGTCGGGACAGGCTTCCACGTCCATGCTGCAGCGCCGTCTTAAGGTTGGTTACGCGCGCGCCGGACGCATGATCGACGATATGGAGCAGCTCGGTGTGGTTGGTCCTCATCAGGGCTCCAAGCCACGCGACGTGCTGATGACCTACAGCGAGTGGCTGGAGCGCAGAAACGTACTGCAAAACAAAGAAGATTAAGGCAATACCGCATAATTCTGGTGTACGGATTGCGCAGTAAGATTTTTCGTCAGGTTGGACAAATAATCCGTTCGCATACTGCCGTATGGAGGCTGTCGCATCATTCAATGTGCGGATTGTGCCGTCAGTTTGTACAATCAATCGGAGATAAGGCTGACGGAATCATGGGTAAGCAAGGCGTGTGCTGCTGATTGTACGGTGCCGCCTTAACGAAATATTGTGAAGTGAGGTGATGGGTATGGCTTTCCTGCCGATGAATGCCGACGAAATGAAGGCGCGCGGATGGGATGGTGTTGACTTTGTGTATGTCAGCGGAGACAGCTATGTCGATCATCCTTCGTTCGGTGCGGCGATCATCACGCGTGTCCTCGAGGACTGCGGAATGCGCGTCGCGTTTTTGGCGCAGCCCGACTGGAGATCTACGCGTGATTTTATGCAGTTCGGCAGGCCGCGTTTGGGGTTTATGGTGTCAGCAGGCAATATCGACAGCATGGTAGCCCACTATACGGTTGCCAAACGGAAGCGCCGCGACGATGCGTATACGGCGGGCGGCAAAAACGGCAAACGTCCGGACAGGGCGGTGACGGTTTACAGCCGCATGATCAGGCGGTGCTATCCCGATATCCCCGTGATCATCGGAGGACTGGAAGCTTCGCTGCGCCGCTTTGCGCACTATGATTACTGGAGCGACACGGTTATGCCGTCCGTGCTCTTTGACAGCGGCGCAGATCTGCTTGTCTACGGTATGGGAGAGCTGCAGACTGTCGAAATTGCCGGACGTCTCGGCGACGGCTGGCCGGTCGAGAGTTTACAGGATATTCGCGGTGTGTGCTACAAGGTGCGCACGGAGGATTACATGCCCCGGTCGGCGGTGGAGCTGCCGTCGTTGGAGCGCGTAAAGGAGAGTAAGCGCGATTACGCCGTTGCTGCGCGTCGGGAACTGGAAGAAGCCGACGCTGTGCGCGGTAAAACGCTGATTCAGCGGCACGGAGAGTATATTTTGGTGCAAAATCCGCCCATGCAACCGCTCCAAACGGAGCAGCTCGACTGGGTTTATTCGCTGCCCTATATGCGGTGGTACCCGTCCTGCTACGACAGTCTCGGCGGGGTTCCGGGTATTGCGGAGGTGGAGTTTTCGATCACGCACAACCGCGGCTGCTTCGGCGCGTGCAACTTTTGTTCCCTTGCTTTTCATCAGGGACGCGCCGTCACGGTTCGCAGCGAGGAAAGCGTGCTCGCGGAAGCAAAGAGCTTCCTTGCAAATCCGCGCTTCAAGGGGTATATCAGCGACGTCGGAGGACCGACCGCCAATTTTCGCTTACCCTCCTGTGATAAGCAAAAAAAGCATGGACTGTGCAAAAACCGAAAATGTCTGGCGCCCAAACCGTGCCCCCATATGCAGGTTTCGCACACGGAATATCTCGGCTTATTGCGGAAGCTGCGCCGTATGAAAGGCGTGAAGAAGGTTTTTATCCGCAGCGGCATTCGCTTTGACTACCTGATGGAGGACGAGAACGACGCGTTTTTCACAGAGCTGGTGCGCTGGCACATCAGCGGACAGCTGCGCGTGGCGCCCGAGCACTGTTCGGCGGCGGTGCTCGATAAGATGGGCAAACCGTACATAGAAACCTACAGGCGGTTCTGTGAAAAATTTTACGCGCTGACGAGCAGGGAAAAAAAGGATCAGTACGTCGTACCCTACCTCATGAGCAGTCATCCCGGATCGCGGTTAAAAGACGCGGTGGAACTGGCGTTGTTTTGTAAGGCTGAAAAGATCCATCCCAAACAGGTGCAGGATTTCTATCCCACACCGGGCACGATTTCCACGGCGATGTTTTATACGGAGCTCGATCCCTATACCCTCGAGCCGGTCTATGTGCCGAAGTCCGAGAGCGAAAAAGCGATGCAGCGTGCGCTGCTGCAATATTTTATTCCTGCCAACAAGCAGCTCGTCGTCAAAGCGCTGATCAAGGCGGGGCGGCGTGATTTGATCGGCAGCGGCAAAAAATGTCTTGTCAAGGCGCCGGCAGGAATGCAGAACAGCGGCAAGCCGAAGAAAAAGAAATATGCGCGCTATTCGCGAAAAAAATAAAGGCAACACTGCACACCTGAATGGTGCGGTATTGTCTTAAGCCGATGCCTTTTGTGGAATCGGTCAGCGCCAACGGCATTACCCGAATTCTGTGGTATTGCCCAAAAAAAAGCCTTGACCGAACGAATTTTATAGGCTATAATATAAATATGTGATTATGTTTTAGAAAGGATTATTATAGATGGGAGTATATGAAGAACTGATTGCGCGCGGTTTGATTGCGCAGGTAACAGACGAAGAAGAAATCAAAGAATTGGTCAATACAGGTAAGGCGGTATTTTATATCGGTTTTGATCCGACCGCCGACAGCCTGCATGTCGGACACTTTATGGCGCTCTGTCTAATGAAGCGTCTGCAGATGGCAGGCAACAAGCCTATCGCGCTCCTCGGCGGCGGCACAGGCATGATTGGTGATCCTTCGGGACGTACAGATATGCGCCAAATGCTCACGAGAGAGCAGATTCAGCACAACGTTGATTGCTTCAAAGAGCAGATGAGCCGTTTTATCGATTTTTCCGACGGCAAGGCGCTGATGGTGGATAACGCCGAATGGCTGCTCGATCTCAATTATGTAGAGCTGCTCCGCGAGGTGGGCGCGTGTTTTTCGGTCAACCGCATGCTGACCGCAGAGTGTTACAAGCAGCGTTTGGAGAGAGGCTTGAGTTTTCTCGAATTCAACTATATGATTATGCAGTCCTACGATTTCTATGCCCTGTATCAGCGTTACGGCTGCAATATGCAGTTTGGCGGAGACGACCAGTGGAGCAACATGCTCGGCGGAACCGAGCTGATTCGCCGCAAGCTCGGCAAGGACGCGTACGCCATGACGATCAATCTGCTGCTCAATTCCGAGGGCAAAAAGATGGGCAAAACGCAGTCGGGTGCGGTTTGGCTCGATGCGAATAAAACCAGCCCGTACGAGTTCTATCAGTACTGGCGCAATATCGACGATGCAGACGTGGTGAAATGTCTTAAAATGCTGACCTTCCTGCCGCTGGAGGAGATCGAGGAGTTGGCAAAGCTCGAGGGCAGCGAGATCAACAAAGCAAAGGAGATTCTTGCACATGAGCTGACAGAGATGATCCACGGAAAGGACGAGGCGGACAAGGCTCAGGAAGCTGCGCGCGCGCTGTTTGGCAGTAAGCAGAACACCGACAATATGCCCTCCACGGAGCTCAGTGATTCGGATTTTGTCGAGGACGGCATAGCGATTCTTGATTTGCTCGCCAAGTGCGGACTGATCCCCTCCAAAAAAGAGGGCAGGCGACTGATTGAGCAGGGAGGCGTGTCCGTTGACGACGAAAAAGTTGCCGATGTGTATCAAAAGTTTGAAAAATCTGCTTTTGACAAGGGTTATGTTGTGATCAAAAAGGGGAAGAAGGTTTTCCACAAGGCGATTCTGAACTAAGGTTATCGGCAGACCGATTCTGCTAAATAATAAATAAAGGAAAGAAGGAGAGTATCTATGAAAAAATTCTTCGGGGAGTTCAAAGAATTCATCAGCCGCGGCAATGTGCTCGATCTTGCGGTCGGCGTGATGATCGGCGCCGCCTTTCAGGCGATTGTCACCGCGCTTTGCACGAATATCATTACGCCGTTGATTGATTTGATCATCGGAACCATCGCAGGCAAGAGTATTGAGGAAATGACCAGCGTTCTCAAGGTAGGCCCCATTGATTTCGGTGCGTTTCTCTCTGCGGTAATCAATTTCATTATCATGGCATTCATCGTTTTCCTGATCGTCAAGGGATTCAACAAGCTTACGTCCCTCCGAAAGAAGGAAGAAGAGGAGGAAGAGCCTGCTACCAAGACCTGTCCGTTTTGCTGCAGTGAAATTGATATCAATGCGACAAGATGTCCGCACTGCACCAGCCAGTTGGAAAAGTAAATGACATAAAAATCACCCTGAGGGTTTAGCTGCCCTCAGGGTATTTTTTGATAAATCATATAAGGCGTGCATCGCACAATTAGCGGCGCACACCTTGCTTGAATATTATTCCGTCAGTTTGCCCAAAAAGTCTCGGAAAGGCGTCATTCGGAACACTTCCGTTTGCTTTTTTACAAAATAAAATAACACAAAACACTCGTGCCGATACCGATAACAGCGCCGATAACGACGTCGCGGATAAAATGCGAACCTGCCAGCACGCGCGATGCCTCGATCAGTGAGGCGAGGATCAGCATGATGACGCCCAGCGGTACGTTTACTTTTAAAAAAGTCATCGCAATGACGTATGCGCTTGCCGTGTGTCGGCTGGGCATGCTCTGGTGTTCGGTTTGCTTGTGAAATACGGAATGCACACCGTACACCTCATACGGGCGTTTTGCGTCGACGACCATGCGCATGACCGTTACCAGCATCAGTACGCTCAGCGGCACCAGCACCAGCTTCATCCATTCCCAAACAAAGCCGAGGCGGATCAACATGACCAGAAGCAGAACAGGATAGGTGACAATCATCACATAGGGGAGCACTTTATAAATGATATACAAAATATTGTGTGCAAGCTTATTTTCGGAAAAAAACTGCACAACCATCATATAGCGTTTTTTGTTCATAGAGATTAACCGTCCTTCTTTTTATTTTATCACAATCAAAGGATGATTTCAACACCGTATTTTTCAAACCAATTATCCAGCTCGATGATGTACGCCAAAATCTGCGGCGCCTGCATCAGTTGTCCGTACCACGGCTGTGTAATGCGTTCGGGGTGCTCGATAATCTCCGTTACGGCGGTTTTGTCGAGCAGTTCCGTCAAAACGGTATGCCGTTCCAGAATCATCCCGACACGTTTGGCGCATTCCTCAAAATAAATCGGATTGTGCGTTTTGGGATAGGGGCTTTTTTTGCGCCAGGCGATTTCTGCCGGCAGCATATCCTCAAATGCCTTGCGGACAATCCCTTTTTCTCTGCCGTTGTACGCTTTGAGTTTCCACGGCATATTGTAGGCGAAATCTACCAGCCGGTAATCGCAAAAGGGCACGCGTACCTCTAGACCGGTGTACATCGAGCATCGGTCCTTTCGCTCAAGCAGGCACTGCATGAACCAGTAGAAATTCAGAAAGAACATTTCGCGCATTCGTTTTTCCAGGCGGCTGTCCGTCGGGAGCTTTGGCGCGAGCTGTATGGTATCGAGATAGCGCTGTCGCACATATTCCTCGCCGCGCGGAAGAATACCCTTTTTCAAGATCTGCCGCCGCATATTCTGACTGCGCGACCAAGGGAAGCAGTCCTCAAACAGAAGTTCTTTGTTGTGATACCACGGATAGCCGCCGAACAGTTCGTCGGCGCATTCGCCCGAAAGCGCCACTGTGTAATCCTTTTTGATTTCACGGCAAAAGAGCAGCAGCGAGGCGTCGACATCCACATATCCGGGCAGATCGCGCGCTTCTACGCTGTTGTACAGCGCATCCGCGAGCAGATGGTTGTCGAGGATCACCTCGTGGTGCCTTGTGTCGGCATCCTTGACCATCATATGAATGTATTCCGTGTCGGCGTTTGGCTGGAAGAGACTTTTTTGGAAATATTGTGCGTTGTCGCGGTATTCTACCGAGTAGGTATGCACCTTCCCGAGGCGGTTTACACGGTTATACTGCGCGGCGGTTTTGACGATGATCGAGCTGTCCAGTCCCCCCGAAAGGAATAGACAGAGCGGTACGTCGCTGACTAACTGCCGTTGCACCGCGTCCGTCAGCAGATACCGTGTTCGTTCGATCGTCTCGGCTTCGTCGTAGCCGTGTTCGTGCGCCTCGATCGAAAAATATGTTCTTCGCCGCAGTCTGCCGTTTTTGTAGACGGCGCATTCTCCGGGATTCAGCTCAAACACGCCCTTGAATACCCCGCAGGATGGTGTGCGAGCGGGTCCGAGAAAGAATAGCTCATGCAGTCCCTGTTCGTCGATTTGCGGTTTAACCACGCCGCTCGCGAGCAGCGCCTTGATTTCGGAGCCAAATACCAATCCGCCGTCATATTCATGATAAAACAGTGGCTTAACGCCGATTTTATCGCGACAAAGAAAGAGCGAGCGGTCGTGTGTGTTGAATACGGCGAAGGCATAGATGCCGTTGAGCTTTTCGGGGCAGTGTTCGCCGTAGTGAATAAATGCTTTCAGTACCACCTCCGTATCGCTGTGACCGCGAAAATGAAAGCCTTCTGCGCGCAGCTCCTCGCGCAGCGCCGTCGTGTTGTACAGCTCGCCGTTGTATACGATCACATAGGTGGCATTTCCGTGTCGCGCCGCCATCGGCTGTTTGCCGTTTTCGCGGTCAATGACCGCCAGACGACGGTGGATCAGTGCGAGTCCGCCGTTGAGATACATTCCGTTTTCATCGGGACCGCGCCGCTCCAGTGTTTCGGACATGCGTCCGAGCATCTCCCGGCGTTCTGTCATTTGACAATCCTTTTCCATCCATCCTGCTATTCCGCACATACTATTACCTCCCGTGTTGTTGGCGCAGTGAAAATAAAAAGCATACGGTGACCGTCAGCAGTGCCGCGCCCGACAGTACGCTGCCGCCGAAAAAGTCCGCTTGCCCGACGGATGCGGTAGAAAAAACCTCCGTTTCGCGCGCAAACAGCCGCAGCCCGATATGACTCAGAATCGCCGTGAGAAAGCCCTGCAGTATTCTGACAAGGAAAAACACCGCTTTGTTGATGCGCAGGCTTTTCAGCACGGCGAAAATCTGAAAATGCACACAAATGCCGCCGAAGCCTGTGGCAAACGCGCAGTAGGTGATCGGACGGTCGCCGAGCAGGTTGACGGCGGAGCATACCTCAAGCGCCGACAGCAGATACCGGCGGACGTTTTGCTGCGGCACGATGTCTGTCAGAATGCCCCCGAATGCTCCGAACAGCACGACCAGACTGCCGATACAGACCATGCCGCGCGCTGCGTCCTGCGCCGCCTCTACCAGGGCGTCCCCAAAGGGGAGAGGGGGAACCGCGGCGCTTTCCGTGTCGGAGCAGGAGTGTTTTCCCGTAAACATCCGGGATGCGATTCCGAGTATGAGAACAGATACCGCCTGTGCCGCAAAGAGGATAGCGCCTGTCGCTGTGCCGCCGTACATGCTGCCGACATAGCCGAGCAGGAATCCCGGTCCCGCGCATACACAGCAGTATGCCGCGCGTTTTGCCTGCGCCGTATCTATTTGACCGCTTTGATGCAGCGAAGCGATCGCACGCGCACCGACGGGATACCCGCCCAGGAGAGAGAGTACCAATATAGGTGCGAGCATGCCGTCCCAACCAAACAGCCGCCGCGTCGGTTTGCGCAGCTTTTTTCCGAGCTGTTGGCACAGACCGCACTTGACCGTCAGCCCCGTTGCTGCCATAAAGGGAAAAAGCGAGGGCAGCAGCACGTTAAGAAAGAGCGTCAGGCTTTCCGCTGCGCCCTTTTTGCAGCTTTCGGAAAACAGCAGCATCAGTATGCAGCCGATGCCGGCGGTTGCTGCGCTGCATATGCGTCTGGCACGGCGCAGAGAAATCCAAGCAAACATCACATCACCGCTAATATATATGAGCGCTGTCGCATAAATATTTCCTGACAGCAACGGAAAAGGGAGATGGCATGATGAAAAAGAATCCGGGCGCGGTGTGTTTTGACCTCGGAACGGTGCCGCTGATCGAGATGAACGGTAACCGTCGGGTTGTTATCGAGGGTTCGACGGGCATATTGCTCTATGAAACCGACAACATCAAGGTCAACACTAACCGTATGGCAATTTCTTTTGAAGGACGAGGGATGAGTGTGCGCTGTATTTCCGGCTCCTGCGTGGAGATCGAGGGGTTTATCATGAAAATTGAGTTTATCAGCTGAGGTGAGGATATGTTAGTCGGAATAGTACGGTGGTGCCGGGGCAGCGTGGACTTTACTGCCGCGGGAAAATTTCCCGAGCGCCTACTCAATCTGGCTGCCGTGCGCGGAATACGGATTTGGAATCCGCAGCCTGTACCGGGCGGCGTGAGCGGATCAATGTTACTGGCGGATTACCGTCGTATCCGTCCGCTTGCCAAACGCGCACGTGTGCGCACACGGGTCAGCCGTCGCAGGGGACTTCCGTTTTTTGTCTGCCGTTATCAAAATCGCTTCGGACTGGTTGTCGGCGCGGCGCTCGGTGCCATGCTGATTGTATTTTTGTCACAGTTTTTGTGGTCGTTCCGGATCGTCGGTGCAGAGCATCTCAGTCAGCAGCAGATCCGGGACGTATTGGCTGAAAACGGCGTGCGGGTCGGCGTGTACAAAGGAGATTTAGATGTGGATCGGATTGAACGCCGCCTCCTGCGGGGGTTGGATCGTATCACATGGGTCAGTGTCAATATGATGGGCTGTACCGCCAGTGTGGAGGTGCGTGAAAAAGCGCAAAAGCCCGAGATCCGGAGCACGGCGCCCTGCAATGTCACGGCTGCCGTCGACGGTGTGATTACAAAGGTCAACGTGCGTGACGGCTTTGCTGCCGTTAGGGAAGGCAGCGGCGTGGCGGCAGGCGAGCTGCTTGTCAGCGGATTTAATCCCACCAAACAGGGCGGTGTGCGCTATATGCACGCGGACGCAGATATTTATGCCGATGTTATTTCAAAAAGAGAATCAAAAATCCCGAAGCAGTTGGATTATTATTCTATTACAGAAAATAAAATTGACCGCAAACGTCTGAAACTATTATGGTTTGAAATGCCCTTTTCGATATGTTTCGGCGGTTTTCGCGACAAGGCTCTTGCCGTGCGGGAGGATTCCGTTGTGCTAAACGGCACTGCTTTGCCGCTCGGTATGCGGAGCGAGACCGCGTATGAGCTGGAAAACCGGCAGGTGCGGATGGACGAGGAGACGGCGCGCACGGTTTTTCGCAACCAAGAGCTGCTTTATGAGGCGTTTGCACGTCCCGGCAGTTGCCCGGTCAGTCGCAAACTGACGGTCAGCGCGGATAATGACAGTTTTTTTTGTACGTTTGACTGCGTGTTTAATGAAAATATTGCTCAAACTGCCGAATTCAGCGTGACAGAGGAGTGAGTTTGTGATATAATAATGCTTATTACCCAACGGGAGGTTAACTATGCGTATTTTGTGTATCGGTGATGTGGTCGGCAGCGCAGGCTGTTCTTTTCTGCGCGCAAAGCTGCCCGTTTTCAAAAAGCTGCGTGCTGTCGATCTGGTGATTTGTAACGCGGAAAACTCTGCCGACGGCAACGGTGTAACGCCGCAGTCGGCGCAGTATTTGTTTGACAGCGGTGTGGACGCACTGACGCTGGGCAATCACGCGTTTCGCCGCAGGGAGGTCTACGGGCTTCTTGAGGAAAACCCTTTCATTGTTCGTCCTGCGAACTATCCTGAAAGAACCACCCCGGGTAAGGGCGTCATCCACCTGGATACAGGCAGGCGCGTGGTGAATGTGATCAATCTCATGGGGAACCTCGGCATGGAGGATGGGCTGGAAAACGCCTTTGACTGTATTGACCGCATGCTCGCGCAGGCGGAGAGCAAGATTATTCTGGTGGATTTTCATGCGGAAACCACCAGCGAAAAACGCGCGCTGGGTTTTTATCTTGACGGCAGGGTATCGGCGGTGTACGGCACGCACACCCATGTGCAGACCTCTGACGCGCAGGTATTGCCCAAGGGCACGGGATATATCACGGATTTGGGGATGACGGGCGTAACGCAGTCGGTGCTCGGCGTCAAAACCGAAATCATTATCAATCGGTTCAGAACCAAGCTGCCCGAGCGGTTTGAGGCGGCGAAAGGAGAGTGCAGTCTGGAGGCGGCGCTGTTCGACATTGATGATACAAATGGAAGATGCCTTGCGGCGGAGGGAGTGCGTATGGAAGGATAGAATATTTTCCGTATTAATTTCTGTTTAGGCTATTGAAAAATTCCCAAAAATCTTGTATAATAATCTTAATTAGGAGAATGTCATTTTCTGAATATCAAAAAAGGACGTGCAGTTTTATGATTAACGGTGAGATGTTAAAAAATGCGATTATCTCCGGCGCGCACAGTATCAGCGCGCAGAAGAATCATATCAACGATCTCAATATTTTTCCCGTGCCCGACGGCGATACGGGTACCAATATGTCGATGACCGTCATGGCGGCGGTAAAGGCATTGGAGGAGTATGAGGGCGCCCGCGCAGGTGAGGTTGCCGAGCTTGCGGCAAAGGCGATGCTCCGCGGCGCGCGCGGTAACTCGGGTGTCATTACCTCCATTTTGTTCCGCGGCTTTGCTCAGGGACTCAAGGAGATGGAGGAGGTCAACGGCAAAAACATTGCTGCGGCTCTCGGAATCGGCGTGGATGCGGCGTACAAGGCGGTCACCAAGCCGGTGGAGGGCACCATCCTGACCGTGGCGCGCATGGCTTATGAGGCAGGCGTGGAAGCGTCAAGGGAGAACCCGAGCGCACTTTATGTATGGCAGATGATTGTCAACAAGGCGAACGAAGCGCTGGCGCTCACCCCCGAGCTGCTCCCCGTTCTTAAAAGGGCGGGTGTAGTCGATGCGGGAGGCAAGGGACTTTGCACGATCTTCGAGGGTATGCTCGCGTATTTTCGCGACGGTGTGTTAGTTCCTTATGAGGAAACCGAAACGCCGACCGTCGATACCTTCGAAAGCGCTGCTGCCGAATTTGACGATAATATTGAGTTTACCTACTGCACCGAAATCATTGTCGGCAGAGAACCCGAATGTACGCTTGATCCCGACGATCTGCGCGCCTATTTGCAGACTATCGGCGACTGCGTAGTTGTGGTTAACGATGACGAAATCATCAAGGTGCATGTCCACACCGAAACGCCTAACTGCGTTCTTGAGCAGGGTTTGACCTACGGTCAACTTCTCGCCGTCAAGGTCGAGAATATGAAAGAGCAGCATAGAAATGCCAAAAAGGGAGCCAAGAAATCCCCCAAAGCTGAAAAAGAAACCTTTGCGTTTGCTGAGCCGACAGAGCCGATCGGATTTGTCGCCGTTGCGGCAGGCGAGGGTCTCAAAAACCTCTTTAAGGAGCTCGGATGCGTCCATGTGGTTTCGGGCGGACAGAGTATGAATCCCAGCACGGATGATATCTGTGAGGCTATCCTCGCGACGCCTGCCAAGAACGTTGTCGTGCTGCCCAACAATAAGAATATTATCCTCGCGGCGCAGCAGACCATTCCCATGGTCACCGACAGAAACGTTGTTATTGTTCCCACACGCACCATTCCGCAAGGAATGACTGCATTGCTGAACTTTGATCCCGAGATTTCCGCCGAGAGTAACGCGCAGCTGATGATGGAAGCGGCGCATACCGTGGGCACGGGTCTTGTCACCTTTGCAGCGCGCAACAGCGAGTTTGACGGCAAAAAGATTAAGGAGGGCGATATTATCGCTCTCGAAAACGGCAAACTGACAATCACCGAGAAAAGCGCCGTCAGAGCGCTCGTCAAGCTCGCCAAGAGCATGGTTACAAGGGATACATCTTTTATCACACTGATTTACGGAGAGGATGTTGAGGAGGAGGACGCCCAAAAGGCGTTTGAGGAGCTTCAGGATAGATTCGGCTCGCGTGCCGATGTATCGCTCGTTCAGGGTGATCAGCCTGTTTATTACTTTATTCTCAGTGTAGAATAATTGTATACGAATGTTTTGCGGTCAGCGCTCAGTGGGATATCCGCCGCCGCTGACCGTTTTTATCTGAGAGCCTGGGTATGTCATCATTATATCAAACTTCCGTTTCTGCTCTTGCGGGTGTGGGAAAAAAGCGCGTCGAGCAGTTTGAAAAGCTGGGCGTGACCACGGTTGGAGAGCTGATTCGTTTTTATCCGCGCGCCTATGAAGATTGGAGCGCGGTTACCCCTATTGCCGATATCACGGAGGAGGGCGTCTGCTGTATCAAAGCGGTGGTCGGAGCCGCTATGTCCAATGCCGTGCTGCCGGGTGGACGTTTCCTCACCAAAACGACGGTTTATGACGATACGGGAACGCTTGGTCTGGTTTTTTTTAATAACCGTTACGTCAGTCAAATGCTCGCATACGGTGCAGAATATTTCTTTTATGGAAAAGTCACGCGCGACAGTCGCGGTCTGCAAATGATTGCGCCGACCTTTGCGTCCGTGCGCGGGGGCGTGTATATCCATCCGGTTTACCGCACGACGGCAGGGCTTGCTTCCAAAACAATCGAGGGCGCTGTGCAAAAGGCGCTGCGTCTGTTGCCCGAAGCCGTCGGAGATCCGCTGCCGGAGCCGATTCGAAAAGCATACGGCTTGTGTGGTCTGCGTCAGTCATTGTGCGATATCCATTTCCCATCCGATGCAGAGGCACTGGAAACCGCGCGGCGCAGGCTGGTGACAGAGGAGTTGGTAGTGCTCAATCTCGGGATGCGCGCTCTGCGTGAACGCAGTCGTACGCGCAGCGGCGTCAAGATCCGCAGGGATTATTCCGGTGATTTTGAAAAGCTGCTTCCGTTTCGGCTTACCGGCGCGCAGCGGCGTGCGGTCGCTGATTGCGTGAATGATATGATGTGCAAGACCTCGCAGATGAACCGTTTGGTGCAGGGAGACGTAGGCTCGGGCAAAACTGCCGTTGCCGCTTCCGTGTGTTATACGGTGATCTGCAACGGTTTTCAGGCGGCGTTTATGGCGCCCACGGAGATCCTTGCCGCGCAGCATTACGAAACCTTTCGCAGGCTGTTTGCGGATACGGACGTGAATGTCGGTTTGCTGACGGGTTCCCTGAAGGAAAGCGAGAAAAAGCGCGTGCGTAGGGAGCTTGCCGACGGTTCTGTACAGCTGGTTGTCGGCACGCATGCCCTGATTACAGACAAAACCGCCTTTTGCAACCTCGGGCTTGCCGTCACGGATGAACAGCACCGTTTCGGCGTCGCACAGCGCGCCAAGCTGCTGTCCAAGGGAGAGAATCCGCATTTGCTGGTCATGAGCGCGACGCCCATTCCGCGTACGCTCGGACTGATCATCTTCGGCGATCTCGATATTTCTGTTATTGACGAGCTGCCGCCGCACCGCAAGCCGGTGCGCACGGTGTTGCGTTCGGGCAGACAGCGCGACAAGGTGTACCAATTCATCCGCGCAGAAGCGGCGCAGGGCAGACAGGCGTATATTGTTTGTCCGCTTGTGGAGGAGGGAGAAACGGAAGGTCTTGCCTCCGCCGAGGAATACGCTGCTGAGCTGATGCTCAGACACTTCCCCGATATTCCCGTCGGTGTGGTTCACGGACAGCTCAAATCTGCCGAGAAGGATGCTGTCATGGATGCGTTTGCCAAAAATGAATATAAGATTCTCGTCGCGACAACTGTGATCGAAGTTGGGGTTGATGTACCCAATGCTAGCGTCATGATGATAGAAAACGCCGAACGATTTGGTTTGTCGCAGCTTCATCAGCTGCGCGGACGTGTCGGGCGCGGCGAAGCGCAGTCCTACTGTGTGCTGATCAGCGACCGCCTCAGCGCTGTAACAAAGCAGCGTCTCGAGGTGATGTGTGCTACCAACGATGGGTTTAAGATTGCCGACGAGGATTTGAAAATGCGCGGTCCCGGCGATTTCTTCGGAGAGCGCCAGCACGGACTGCCGCAGCTGGCCATCGCCGATTTTGCCGATACCGAAAGCCTCGGACTGTCACAGAAAATTGCCGATGACATTTTGTTTCGTTATCACGACCTCCGCAACGACGAGTTGAATCTGCTCCGAGCCGAAATTGACCGGCTCTTTGACCGCGGCGGTCATAATACGATGAATTAGGAGTGAGTATATGAAAAGATTTATTTCCGTTCTCTGCGTTCTTTGCCTGCTGATAACTGTGTCCGTTGTATCTGCGGGTGCCATCAACTTTCCCAATGATGTGGATACACACTGCAAGTCGATCTTGCTGATTAATACCGACGTTGGACAGGTGGTCTATGAAAAGGCCGCAGATGAAAAGCGTTATCCTGCTTCCACCACAAAAATCATGAGCTATATTATCGCATACGAAAACATTGACGATATTGAGAATGTCCGTATTCCGATCAAGCAGTCCGTTCTCGACAAGCTCAACGGAACAGATAGCTCGACTGCCAACCTTTCCGAGCATGTCGGTAAAACGATGAGCGGCATGGATCTGCTCTATTCCATGATGGTGCCGTCGGGTAACGACGCTGCGATGACGCTTGCGGATTATGTGGGAGACGGTGACATTGACAAATTTGTTGAGCTGATGAACGAAAAAGCGGAGAAGTTAGGATGTGAAAACACGCATTTTGTCAATCCTGACGGTCTGCACCATGAAAATCATTACACGACGGCGCGCGATCTCTACAAAATTACCTCTTACGCGATGACGCTGCCGCATTTCTTTGAGATTTCCAATACCACGGAATACCAGTGCGAGGGCGACAGCCATGCGCTTGTTACCACCAACTATCTGATTGACGCCAACCGCGGCGGTGAGTATTATTATAGCTATGCAAAGGGTATCAAGACCGGCACGACGGACGAGGCAGGGCGCTGTCTGGTTACCACGGCGAAGGACGACGGAAATTCCTATATGTTGATTCTTCTCGGCGCACCCTACAAGGCGGGTGAGCTGGAGGAGTACTACACCTTTACCGACGCGGCAGAGCTGTTCCGCTGGTCTCTGGTCGATCTCAAGCTGCAAACTGTCAAAACCACCCAGACGCCGATTTGCGAGGTCAATGTGAAGCTTGCGTGGGGCAGAGACACTGTTACGCTGGTGCCCGAAAAAAACCTCAACGCGATCATGCCTACGGATTTGAAAGACGAGAACATTGTGGTGGAGACCGATGTGCCCGAGGTTTTGGAAGCGCCGCTTTCTAAAGATAATTCTGTCGGTACGGCGGCGGTTTACTATGTTGATACCGAGACGGGCGAAAAGCAGCCGATCGCATCGGTCAATCTTGTTCCCATGGACAACATAGACCGCAGCGGCTTTTTGATGGTTCTCGACGTTATCGGTACCATTTTCCAGTCTTACTGGTTTATTGTGATTATTGCTGCCATCATTCTCTTTATGATTATTTATGTGATCGTTGCCAAAGTTCACAAGGTGAGACAAAAAAAGAGAAGAAAGGTGAAAAAGTACCGCAATTTCTGATTTTTTGCTGAGATTGATGTAAGGCGTGCACCGTACAATTCACGGTGCACGCCTTGCCGGAATATGATTCCGGCATATTTTCCAAAAATCAGCACCCATACGTCAGTATGCGCACTGATTATTTGTCCAATCTGACGAAACATCTTACTATGCAATCCGCACACCTGGATTATGCGGTGTTGCCGTAATTAAATTGTAAAAAAAATGTAGTTGCTATTCCCAATATCTTGTGCTATAATCTGTTTGGCTACCATAGGCATTATCGAACAGTTTACGGTATTGCCAATATCAGGAGATATGGGGTGACAGGCTATGAAATGTCCATATTGCAGCTTTGAGGAAAGCAAGGTGATTGATTCGCGCTCCGCAGACGACGGCGAGCGTATCCGCCGCCGCAGAGAATGTCTGAAATGCGGCAAGCGTTTCACAACCCACGAGGTGATCGAAACCGTGCCGGTCATCGTTGTCAAGCGCGACAAATCCCGCGAGGTTTTTGACCGCAATAAGCTGACGGCAGGTATTCTGCGCGCCTGTGAGAAGCGTCCTGTGTCTCTGTCGCAGATAGAGGAAATGGTCGATCATATTGAGGCGAAAATCCAGAGTATGCTTGACCGCGAAATTACGACCAGGCAAATCGGTGAACTTGCCATGGAAGAGATCAAAGCCGTTGACGAGGTGTCCTATGTTCGCTTTGCATCTGTGTACCGCCAGTTTAAGGATATCAATACCTTTCTCGATGAGCTTAATAAACTGCTGACGGAAAAGCAGTAAAAAAGCATAATCAAAAGCGCAACGCTCCGGCGGGAGGCTCCCGTTGAGGCGCTGCGCTTTTGACTGTACAGAAAAATCCGCAGAACCGGGACGACGGCACAGTTCTGCAGAGATTTATGCAACGGATGCAGAATATCCGTATCACATATACTTTTTGGCTTCGGCGACGGCAAGGTGGTCGCAGCGTTCGTTTTCGGGATGTCCCGCATGCCCCTTGACCCAGTTGACCTCCACTTTGTGGGTGTCGCATAGGGAAAGCAGGCGCTCCCAAAGATCGGGATTGAGCGCCTTTTCTTTTTTATTGCGCATCCAGCCCTGTGCCCGCCATTTCTTTGCCCAGCCGAGAGTCAGGGCGTTGCAGACATACTGCGAATCGCTGTACAGTGCGACCTCGCAGGGTTCCTTGAGGGCTTCGAGCGCAAAAATCACGGCGCAAAGTTCCATGCGGTTATTGGTGGTTTCCGGTTCGCCGCCCGAAAGCTCCTTTTCTGCGCCGTTGTATCGCAGGATCGCACCCCATCCGCCGGGTCCCGGATTGCCGCTGCATGCGCCGTCGGTAAATATGTCAACTTTTTTCATGAAAGAACAGCTCCTTATTTTGGTTATCTGCGGTCGGCGGATGGCGGTTCAGAAGCCGTTTGCCGCCGTTCGACGCTGACTTTTATGCTATATTTTCTCACAAATCTTCTATAATAACAAGAGGAAAGGGGAATTTTAGAAAAAAATTTTCATAATTCTCGTTTGATATTGACATTTTGTAGATGGTTGCGGTAAAATAAATAATGTATATGTATGCTGAAATTGGTATATCTTTTTTTGGCGCATGATAAGATGAACGGAAAATAAAAAGAATATGGAGGTAAAATTTGTGAGCGACGAAAGAAAAAATAAGAATTATAAGCTCAAAAATACACACAAAAACAAGGGAGGAATGAAGCAGGAAGGACAAAAGAAGAATGTCAGACCCGGTCGTCGTCCAAAAAAAATCAGCAAACCGTCGGTTCGGATATCTTTTCTCGGCGGACTCAATGAAATCGGGAAGAACATTACCCTGATCGAGTGCGAGGGCGACATGTTGATTGTCGACTGCGGCATGGCGTTTCCCGACGGCGATATGCTCGGCGTCGATTTGGTCATCCCCGATTTTTCTTACATTGAACAGAATGCAGACAAGGTGCGCGGCATCGTTCTCACCCACGGACACGAGGATCATATCGGCGGACTGCCGTTTTTGCTTTCTCGCGTCAATCTTCCGATTTACGGAACGCCGCTGACGCTCGGACTGGTCGGAAACAAGCTCAAGGAGCACAGTCTGTTCAACAGGGCGAAGCTCCATGTCGTCAAGTCGGGTGACACGGTTCGTCTCGGCTGTATGAATGTCAAATTCATCCATGTTAACCACAGCATTCCCGACGCTGTGGCGTTTGCCATTCAAACGCCGGCAGGTACGCTGGTTCATACAGGTGACTTCAAAATCGACTGTACCCCGATTTTGGGTGACGCGATTGATTTTTCCAGCTTTGCCAAGGCAGGAGACGAGGGCGTTCTCGCGCTTCTTGCCGAGAGTACCAACGCTTCGCGTTCCGGCTATACGCCTACAGAGAAGATGGTTTCCGACAGCCTTAATATGCTGTTCAGCAGTGCGGAGAAATACCGCATTATTATTGCGACCTTCGCATCTAACGTCAATCGTGTGCAGCAGATTATCAATTGTGCCGCCAAATACGGCAGAAAGGTTGCGTTTTCCGGCAGAAGCATGGTCAACTACATGGACGTTGCCCAAAAGCTCGGATATCTTCATATGCCGGACAATATTTTGATCGACATAGATATGCTCGACAAATATCCCCGTGAACAGATTGTTCTTGTTACCACGGGCAGTCAGGGAGAGCCGATGAGTGCGCTGTCGCGCATGGCGTATTCCGATCACCGCAAGGTTATGGTGGGCGAGGGCGATTTTATTATTATTTCCGCCAACCCCATTCCCGGCAACGAAAAGACGGTCGGCAATGTTGTCGACGAGTTGCTCAAGCGCGGCTGCAAAGTTATTTACGAGTCGATGTACGACGTTCACGTTTCCGGTCATGCCTGTCAGGAGGAGCTGAAAATCATCCATCGCCTGGTGAGACCGAAGTTTTTTATTCCCGTTCACGGTGAGCAGAAGCACCTGCGCAAGCACGCCGAGCTTGCCGAATTCCTCGGTATGGATCGCAAGAATATCTTTATCGGAGATATCGGCAGTACGGTGGAGATCAGCCGCGATTCTATGAAAGAGATCGCGCCTGTTCCCGCAGGCAAGGTTTTTGTGGACGGACTGGGGGTCGGCGATGTCGGCAGCATCGTTCTGCGCGACAGAAAGCACCTCGGTCAGGACGGTTTGATTATCATTGTTGCCTCTCTGGACGTTTACGACGGCCACGTGGTCAGCGGACCCGATATTGTGTCGCGCGGCTTTGTCTATGTCCGGGAGAGTGAGCAGCTGCTCGAGGAGGTGCGCCGCCGCGCCCTCGATATTCTCGAGGACTGCGCCAATCAAAATATCCACGAATGGGGTATTATCAAAAACCGCATCAAAGATGAGGTTTCCAAGCTGATTTCCCAAAAAACGAGAAGAACACCGATGATCCTTCCGATTTTGCAGGAGGTCTGAGGGAGTGCTTCGGAGCAGGTGTATATGTCCGAATGATTAAAAAGTGTTAAGGAAAATTATGAGAAAGAAACATTGGATGCTTTCGCCTTGGTTCATCATCTTTTCGGTTGTGATGCTGTTGATGACGACAATTTCTGCGAACTATAATTTGATTGTATTTTATGTGGAGCTGGGTATCACCGTGCTATCCATCGCTTTGGTGATGATGTTCAGTCTGCGCTTCAGCGCCTACATTCGCGGTATTGTCAAATCGACGGCGGACAGGATCAACGGCATTGATCACAAGTACCTTGAGCGCTACAAATACCCGGTTGCCGTGGTGGGCACGGAGGGGGATATTGTGTGGTGCAACACGCGGTTCCGTAAAGCGATCGGCGGTCGCAAACCCGAGGGCGATCATATCAATCACTACATTTCCGGTTACGACATTGTCGACATTGTTGACTGCGAGGGTGTGGATGTGGCAATCGACGGCAGAGAGTTTACGGTTTACTGCATGGACGCGGATGGCAGTGTGATTTGTCATTTTATTGAAAACACCTATTTCAAGGCGACTGTCCGTGAGTATCACGCCTCGGTTCCCTGTGTCGCGCTGATCACCTTTGACAACGCTGAGGACTTTGTCAGCAGCTCTGAGGAATACTACTCCACCGTTGCGATTTCTGTCGAAGCAAATTTACAGCGCTGGGCAAATGAGTACAAGGCGATGTACAAGAAAATCAATAACAACCGTTACATGATCATTTTCCGCGACGGCGACATTGATCAGATGATCAGTCAGCGTTTCCCGATTCTTAAGGACATCCGTTCCATCGGCACGGCGCGGCATATCGCGACGATCTCCGTCGGTCTTTGTCGAGGCAGCAAGACAGTTCGTGAAAGCGAGCTCAACGCGCGCAAGGCGCTGGAAATGGCGCTTGGACGCGGCGGCGATCAGGTGGCGGTCATCCGCGACAATGCGTATGAGTTTTTCGGCGGCACTGCCGCTGCAACGGAAAAGGTCAGCAAGGTGCGTATGCGCGTTATTGCCAATGCGATCAGCCGGGCGGTTGCGGACGCGGACAAGGTGTATGTGATGGGACACCGCTTTTCCGACCTCGACTGCGTGGGTGCCGCCATCGGTATGCAGAGCGTGATGGAGGGCACCTTCAAGAAGTACTGCAAGGTGGTCATCAACCGGGAAACCTCTATGGCGCAGCAGCTTATTGAGTACACGGACGAGCGCCTTGAGAGCAATATATTCATTACACCCGAGGAAGCACTGCGCGGCATCACGGCAAAATCGCTGCTGATTATTGTAGATACCCATCTGGCTACCTCTCTTGAAAGCCGTGAGCTTTATGAGAGAGCAAAGAAAATTGTCATTATTGACCACCACCGAAAAGCGGTCAATTACATAAATAACGCGCTTGTGTTTTGTCACGAGCCCTCGGCATCCTCTGCCTGTGAGATGTGCAGCGAGATCATCAGCTATCTCGATGATAAGCCGCTCGGTTATATTCAGGCGGACGCGCTGCTGTCGGGTATCATGCTCGACACCAAGAATTTTGTGCTCAAAACAGGCGTGCGTACCTTTGAGGCGGCGGCGTATCTGCGGCGAAAGGGAGCCAACACCCTCACGGTCAAGGAGCTTTTCTCGGGCAGCATCGACACGTACCGCGAAAAGGTTGACATCGTTGTCCGCAGTGAGGTGCACCGCGGCTGCGCGATTTCTATTTCCAACAAACAGACCGACGACATTCGCCTTGCCGCTGCACAGGCGGCAGACGAAATGCTCACGCTCAAGGGTATTGTCGCCTCTTTTGTTATCTTCGGCGACCGCAAGCGGATCAACATTTCCGCGCGCAGCTACGGACGTGTTAACGTCCAGCTGATCATGGAAAAGATCGGCGGCGGCGGTCACCAAACCATGGCGGCAACACAGCTTTACAACACCTCCTTCGAGGAGGCGAACGCGCAGCTTATAGGCGCGATCGACAGCGTGCTCGACTATGTGGAGGAGCAGGAAAATTGATATCATAAAAAAGGACGGATATACATGAAAGTAATTCTTTTGCAGGACGTGAAATCGCTCGGAAAAAAGGGCGAGCTGGCGGAGGTTTCCGAGGGCTACGGCAGAAACTATCTTCTGCCTAAAAAGCTTGCCAAGGAAGCTAACTCACAGGCAATGAACGAATACAAAAACGCCGAAAATTCCAAGAATTTTAAAATCGCTACAGCCAAAGCGCAGGCGGAGACGGACAAGAAGAAGCTGGAGGGAAAGCTGTTCAAGATGACCGCAAACGGCAACAACGGCAAGCTGTTCGGCAGCATTACTTCCAAGCAGATTGCGGAGGAAATCAAAAAGCAGTACGGAATTTCTGTTGACAAGCGCAAGGTCGTGCTTGACCGCGATATCAAGGAATTTGGTACATATAAAGCGGAGGTTAAGCTTTTTACGGGCATTTCCGCTATGATTGACGTGCAGGTTTCCGAGGCGTAATCATGGCGGAGGCGTACACGGCAGACTTTGGCGTCATGCCCTATAATACCATGGCGGAACAGAGCGTTCTCGGTGCCGTGCTGCTGGAAAGTTCCATGCTCGACGAGGTGCTGGATTATATCAAAACGCCCGAGTATTTTTATGTCGGCATTCACCAACTGATCTACAGGGAAATGCTGTTGATGATGAACAGCGGCGTTCCCGTGGATCCCGTTACGCTGATCGACAGATTACAGGGCAACGCTGAGTTTGAGAGCAATGGCGGCAAGACCTATGTTATCAATATCGCCGATTCCTGTCCCTCTTACAGCAATGCCGGACAGTACGCGCGCATCGTCGCGGATAAATACAAGCTCCGGCGGTTGATCAGCGCCTCGCGCGCCATCATCGACGATGCCACCGAAGCCGCGGAGGAGACCTCTCTGATTCTCGACGCCGCTGAGCAGCGGCTGTTCGATATCCGCACCGACGAAGCGGCAAAGGGTCTGGAGCGCATCAATTCGGTTATTTTGCAGACCTTTGACCGTCTCGACGACCTCAATTCTGACCGCGACAGCAACACGCGCGCCATTCCCACAGGTATCGGCGATCTGGATCGCATGATTACGGGACTCAACCGCAGTGACCTGATCATTCTTGCCGCCCGTCCCGGTATGGGCAAGACGAGCTTTGCGCTCAATATCGCGCGCAACGTTGCCTGCCAGGCGCACAAAACCGTCGCCTTTTTTTCGCTCGAAATGTCGCGCGAGCAGCTCGCCAGCCGTCTCTTGTCCTCAGAGGCGCTTGTCAGCGGTACCAAGCTGCGCACGGGCAGGCTCGACAACAGCGACTGGGCAAGGCTGATTCCGGCGAGCGATGTGCTCAAAAATGCCGATCTTTATCTGGACGATACCTCCACCATTACGATCACCGAGATGAAAGCGCGTCTCAGGCGGCTCAAGCAGGTGGATTTGGTGGTGATTGACTATCTCCAGCTGATGGCAAGCGGCAGGCGGATTGATAACCGCGTGCAGGAAATCTCTGCTATTACCCGAAACCTCAAGATTATGGCGAAGGAGCTCAATGTGCCGATCATCACGCTCTCACAGCTTTCGCGTGCGGCGGAGCAGCGCACGGGGGATCACCGTCCGCAGCTGTCCGACCTGCGTGATTCCGGTTCGATCGAGCAGGACGCGGATATCGTTTTGTTTCTCTATCGCGAGGGCTATTACGACAGGGAGGGCGGCGACAATCCCGCGCCTCAGGCAGATATGAACGCCGGCGAGTGCATTGTTGCCAAAAACCGTCATGGAGAAACCAATACCGTTAAGCTGCACTGGCAGGGAGAGTTTATGCGCTTTACGGGTACGGAGAACAAGTATGATGCGTAACGCGCTCGCAACCTGCGACACCTACCATTTGCTCGAGGACGGCGATTGTATTGTCGTTGCGCTCTCGGGAGGCGCGGATTCCACCGCGCTGCTGCATTTATTATTTTCCATAAAAGAAACATATCATCTCACACTTTTTGCCGCTCACCTGAATCACGGGATCCGCGGAGAGGAGGCGGCGCGTGACGAGCGCTTCTGTAAAATTCTATGTGAGAATTATGATATACCCTTTACCGCAGCAACACGCGATATTCCGTCTCTCGCCGCAGAACGGCATATCAGCGAGGAGCTTTGCGGCAGAGAAGAACGCTATGCTTTCTTAGAGGAAGTGGCGGAGCGGTACAACGCCAAGATCGCGACCGCGCACAATGCGGATGATAATGCCGAAACATTGCTGTTCCGGCTGGCGCGCGGCACGTCGCTGCGCGGCGCGGCGGGCATTCCTCCCCGACGCGGCAGGATTATCCGTCCGCTGATCGAGACAACGCGCGCACAAATCGAGACGTATTGCGAGGAACACGGCTTGAATTTTGTCACGGACAGCAGCAATCTTGCTGACAGATATGCCCGCAATCAAATTCGGCATCATGTTGTGCCGACGCTCCGGGAGCTTAATCCTGCGTTTGAAACGGCTGTCCTGCGCTTTACGCAGTCCGCGTCAGAGATTGCCGAATGGCTTGGAGTGCAGGCGGAAGCAGCGCTGGAAACAGCGCGGACGGATACCGGATACCGGTCGGATGTGCTGCAGCAATGCCATCCTGCCGTGTGGAAAGCGGCGCTGGATATATTGTTGCGGCAATACGCGTTATCCGTCGATGCGCGGCGGATGGAGCTGTTGGCGAAGCTGCTCCGTCACGGCGGTGCGGTGCAGCTGAGTCAGGTGTATACAGCTGTTTGCCGCCGCAAGATTTTTTCGATCGTTTCGCGCGCAGCGGCGGAAATTCCGGAAAAGGAGCTGGCGGATCGTGTTTCGTTTCACTGTCACGGCATGCGTGTGACCGCATCCGTCGATCCGTTTTTCTGCCATGATCCGTGGCTGTTTCGCACCCGTCGTCCGGGAGACACATTTTCTTTCTCAGAGAGGAATATAACCAAGCCGCTCGGAAAAGCGCTGCGCGACCGGCATATACCTGCGCCGTTGCGTGACCATTTGCTTTGTCTCTGTGAAGGCAGCACCGTGCTCTGGTGTGAGGCGCTGGGGTATGCTGCACAGGGCAAAAAATTCATCCAAACCCATCAACTTACCATTGAACTGACCGAGGAGAAGTGCTATGATGTTACACAAGGACGTGAAATCCGTTCTTTTATCTCAGGAAAAACTTGAAAATATTGTGAAGTCACTTGCAAAACAGATTGAAAAAGATTATAATGACAAAGAGTTTATTGTAGTCGGACTGTTGAAGGGCAGCGTCGTGTTTATGGCAGATTTGATTAAGCAGATCAATCTTGATTTCTCAATCGACTTTATTGTTGCTTCCAGTTATGGCAGCGGTACCGAAAGCTCCGGCAAGGTTAGGATCGTCAGCGATCTCACGCTTCCCGTGCAGGGTAAAGATGTGCTGATTGTCGAGGATATCGTCGACTCGGGCAATACCCTCAACTTTGTGATGAACTACCTGATGACCAGGGGAGCGAATGACGTCAGAGTCTGCACGCTCTGCGACAAGCCCTCGCGCCGTAAGGTGCCCATGACGCCCGAATACTGCGGCACGCAGATCCCCGATGAATTCATCGTCGGCTACGGGCTGGATTATAATGAAAAATACCGCAACTTGCCTTATATCGGAATACTCAAACGTTCCGTTTATGAATAGATCTCAGCGGCGGGAGTATCGGCGTGTTTCCGTTTGGATAACTCCCTCACAAAATATCAAGGAGAGTGAATAATTTGGACAATAGAAAGAGGGCGCGCAATCTGCTGCTCTATCTTGCCATTCCCATCGTGCTGATTATCGTTGCGGCGGTTTTTCTCGGCACGCGTCAGTCGGAGTCACCCAAAACCTCTGAGTTGGTTCAGTACTTTATTGACGACAAGGTGGAAAGCTATACCATTAACTACGGTACGGGCGCGATCGAAATTACCCTCAAAGAGGGTGAAAAAGCATATCCAAAGACCGAAAAGAGCGCGGAGGTCAATCCGCTGACCGCTCTTGCGGATTCCTCTACTCCCGTGGATTCCAAGTCCAAGGTCGTTGTCAGAGGGCAGCTTGCCGATATCCGGCTCTTTATTGAGGAAATCAAAGAAAAGTCCTCGCCCGATGAACCTGTGAAGTATAACTATATCCGCGCGAGCGATAATTCATTCCTGCTCGAGCTGGTTCCGACGATGATTATGGTTGCCATTTTCATCGGCGCATGGGTTTTCCTGATGAAACGCATGGGCGGCGGAGGCATCGGCAAAGAGATGAGCTTCGGCAAGGCGAAAATCAAAAATACCAATGATGATAAGCGCAAAACAACCTTTGACGACGTCGCAGGCGCCGACGAGGAGAAAGAGGAACTGGCGGAGGTTGTTGAGTTTCTGAAAAATCCCGAGAAGTTTAATAAGCTCGGTGCACGTATTCCCAAGGGCGTGCTGCTTGTTGGACCTCCCGGTACCGGTAAAACCCTGTTGGCACGCGCTGTTGCGGGTGAAGCAGGCGTACCGTTCTTCTCGATTTCCGGTTCTGATTTTGTGGAAATGTTTGTCGGAGTCGGTGCATCGCGTGTACGCGACCTCTTTGATCAGGCGAAAAAAAGCTCTCCCTGTATCATCTTTATCGACGAGATTGATGCGGTCGGCAGACAGCGCGGCGCAGGTCTCGGCGGCGGTAACGACGAGCGTGAGCAGACCCTCAACCAGTTGCTGGTAGAGATGGACGGCTTCGGTGTTAACGAAGGTGTCATTTTGATTGCCGCTACCAACCGCCCCGACGTACTTGATCCGGCTCTCCTCAGACCCGGCAGATTTGACCGTCAGGTCGTTGTCAGCTATCCTGATGTCAATGGACGTGAGGCGATCCTCAAAGTGCATGCGCGCAAAAAGCCGCTGGCGCCCGACGTTAAGCTGCGCACAATTGCCAAGACGACCGCCGGTTTTACGGGTGCCGATTTGGAAAACCTCCTCAACGAAGCGGCGTTGCTCGCTGCGCGTGCCAATAAAAAGGCGATTACCATGAAGGAAATTGAGGAAGCAACGATCAAGGTTGTTGTTGGTGCAGAGAAAAAGAGCAAGGCCATGAGCGACAAGGAGAAAAAGCTCACGGCTTATCACGAAGCAGGACACGCGATCCTTTTCGACGTGCTCGAAACGCAGGATCCGGTTCACGAAATTTCGATTATTCCGCGCGGTATGGCAGGCGGATACACGATGCCGCTGCCTACGGAGGATAAATCATACAATTCGCGCAGCGAAATGCTGGAGGATATTATCGTATCTCTCGGCGGACGCGTTGCGGAGGCTTTGATTCTGGACGATATTTCCACCGGCGCTTCCAATGATATTGAAAAAGCAACCAAAACCGCGCGTGCGATGGTTACCAAGTACGGTATGACCAAGGAACTTGGCTGTGTCAACTACGGCTCTGAAAGCGGTAGTGTGTTCCTCGGCAGAGATATGGCGCGGACGCAGGATTATTCCGAGGCGACTGCTGCCAAGATTGATGAGCTGGTACTTTCGATCGTCAATGACGCATATGTGCAGGCGGAAAGGTTGCTCAGCGACAACATAGATAAGCTGCATGAAATTGCCGCCTATTTGATCAAGCATGAGAAGATGAGCGGAGTAGATTTCGAGGCTGTTATGAACGGCACCTATGTGGAGCCGGAGCAGTCCGATGAGGAAGAAGTGCTGTCCGAGCTTTCCGAGATACATGAAGAAACGACGAGCGCTGCTGTTCCTTCCGATTCAACCGAACATGATACCGAAGAATAAACCATTTTGCGGGAGCAGACCATGCTCCCGCATTGATTTGTAAAATATCTCGAACAAACTTACGAAAATGGTTGATATTTTCAAATATATATGCTATAATAATTTCAACAGAAACCGGATAATCAATCTATTATTTATCGACGGAACAAAGCTATGTCACTTGAAAAAATAATTATCAAAGGTGCAAAAGAACACAACTTAAAAAATATTGACGTTGAGATCCCGCGCGAAAAATTCGTTGTTATCACGGGACTCTCGGGTTCGGGCAAAAGCTCTCTGGCATTTGATACTATCTATGCCGAGGGTCAGCGCCGCTATGTCGAGAGTCTCTCGTCCTACGCGCGCATGTTCCTCGGACAGATGGACAAGCCGAATGTAGAGAGTATCGAGGGATTGTCTCCTGCCATTTCCATTGACCAGAAAACGACCTCCAAAAATCCGCGCTCGACCGTTGGTACCGTCACGGAAATTTATGATTACCTTCGCTTGCTGTATGCACGGGTCGGAGTGCCGCACTGTACGGTCTGCGGACGTGAAATCCGTCAGCAGACCGTCGATCAAATCGTCGACAAAATCATGGCATATCCTGCAGGTACAAAAATTCAGGTAATGTCGCCCGTGGTGCGCGGTCGCAAGGGCGAGCACGCCAAGGTGCTCGAAAGCGCACGCAAGGCAGGTTTTGTGCGCGTGCGCGCGGACGGCATTGTCTATGATTTGCAAGAGAAAATTCCGTTAGAGAAAAATAAAAAACATACGATCGAAATTATCGTCGACCGTCTGGTGATAAAACCGGATATTGTCTCCCGCCTTTCTGATAGTATTGAAACGGCGTCCAAGCACAGCGGAGGTATGGTGACGGTCAATCTCGGCGAAGAGGACGTGGTGTTTTCGCAAAAATATGCCTGTCCTGACCACGGCGTCAGCATAGACGAACTGACGCCGCGTATGTTCTCGTTCAATAATCCGTTTGGCGCATGCCCCAAATGCACGGGTCTCGGTGTGTTTCTCAAGATTGATCCCGAGCGCATTATTCCCGACAGAAATAAAAGCATCCGTGCCGGTGGTATAAAGGGCGGCGGCTGGGCGATGGAGGGCAGCACGATTGCTTCGATGTATTTTGACGCGCTTGCGCGGCGATATCAATTCTCGCTGGACACGCCGATCAAGGATTTGCCCGAGGACGTGATAGACAAGATTCTATACGGTACAGATGAGGAGAAGCTGACGCTGCACCGCATGAACGCCTATGGTAGCGGAACCTATGAGCAGCCGTTCGAGGGAGTGATTACTAACCTCGAGCGTCGTTACCGCGAGACCTCATCCAATTGGATCAAGGACGAGATCCGCACGTATATGACAGAAATCCCATGTGACGCGTGCAAAGGAGACAGACTAAGCAAGGAGAGTCTGGCTGTTACGGTCGGCAGCGCCAATATCTCCGATCTATGTAAAAAGAGCGTGGTGGATGCATTGGAATTTATGCAGACGCTGGAGCTGAGTGAAAAGGAGAGAATCATCGGCGCGGAGATCATCAAGGAGATCATCGAACGTCTGAATTTTCTAAAAAGCGTGGGGTTAGGCTATCTCACCCTCGCGCGCAGCTCGGGTACGCTCAGCGGCGGCGAAAGTCAGCGAATCCGGCTTGCCACCCAAATCGGCAGTTCCCTGATGGGTGTGCTCTATATTCTTGACGAACCGAGTATCGGTCTCCATCAGCGCGACAACGAAAAGCTGCTTGCAACGTTGAAGCGACTGCGTGATCTCGGTAATACAGTGATTGTTGTCGAACACGACGAGGACACGATGTATGCCGCCGACTGTATTGTCGACGTCGGACCGGGCGCAGGCATTCACGGTGGTCAAATTGTTTGTACGGGTAGCGTAGACGACATAAAAGCGTGTGAGACCTCCGTGACAGGGCAGTATCTGAGCGGTAAACGTATGGTTCCCGTGCCGGCGGTCAGACGTGCCGGCAACGGAAAATTTCTGGAAATTTGCGGCGCGTCCGAAAATAATCTCAAGAATATCCACGTAAAAATTCCGCTCGGTAAGCTTGTTTGTGTGACGGGCGTGTCCGGTTCGGGAAAAAGCTCTTTGATCAATGAAATCCTATATAAAACGCTTGCGCGTGAACTGAACCGTGCCAAGACGGTTTCGGGCTCTCACAAAGAAATACGCGGTATAGAGCATTTGGACAAGGTGATTGAGATTGATCAAAGCCCGATCGGGCGGACGCCGCGTTCCAATGCAGCGACCTACACGGGCTTATTTACCGAAGTACGTGCGTTGTTTGCAGCGACACAGGACGCCAAAATACGCGGCTTCGGTCAGAGCCGCTTTTCCTTCAACGTAAAGGGCGGCAGATGTGAGGCGTGTCAGGGTGACGGAATCATCAAGATTGAAATGCATTTTCTTTCGGACGTGTATGTGCCCTGCGAAGTTTGCAAGGGCAAGCGATATAACCGCGAGACCCTCGAGGTGCGCTACAAGGGAAAGAATATTTCCGATGTGCTTGACATGACCGTCGAAGAGGCGATGGTATTTTTTGAGAATATCCCCAAGCTGTACCGAAAGCTCAAAACACTTTCTGACGTGGGGCTGGGTTATATCAAGCTTGGTCAACCCGCTACCACTCTGTCGGGTGGCGAGGCACAGCGCGTCAAGCTTGCGACGGAGCTGTCCAAGCGCAGCACGGGACGGACGATATATATTCTCGATGAACCGACGACGGGTTTGCACATTGCGGATGTGCACCGTCTGGTCGATGTGTTGCAACTGCTCGTTGAGGGTGGCAACACAGTGGTGGTGATTGAACACAACATGGATTTGATCAAGACAGCCGATCATATTATTGATCTCGGTCCAGAGGGCGGCGATATGGGCGGTCAAATTGTCGCAGAAGGTACTCCTGAGGAGGTTGCGGAGAATCCGCAGTCTTTTACGGGTCAATATCTGAAGCCTTTATTATAATATATAGTGCTTTTTCCGGTGCCGCAGGCACTTTCTCTGTCTTTGGAAAAGTCATGCATAGCAAAAATCTATCTGCAACGTCGGCACCGACGTTTGATATCCGTGAAACAAAAGCTCACTCAGAGAAAACGTTTTTCGCGTTTCTCCAAGTGAGCTTTCCGGTTTTGTGATAGCAACGGGATTAGGTGGTCAAATCATCCGTTTGCACCTTTGCCAATTGCTTTTGCATTTGTCGGGTGCGTACGCCGACAAGGGTGTCCAGTTCTTTGTTTGCCTGATCGAGTCTGGACTGCGTTTTTTCAAGAACGTCGGCGAAAGAATCAAATTCCTTTTTCACGCCGCGCAGTACATCCCAAACCTCTGCGCTGCGTTTCTGAACCGCGAGGGTACGGAAGCCCATGTGCAAGGCGTTGAGCAGCGCTGCCATTGTGCTGGGACCCGCAAGAGATACTTTGTACTTGTGCTGCAATTCTTCAACCATGCCGCGATTGACAACCTCGCAGTACAAGCCCTCAAAGGGCAAAAACATGATTGCGAAGTCCGTGGTATGAGGCGGATCAATGTATTTGTCGTGAATATCCTTTGCTTCACTGCGAATCGTGTTGAGCAAATTTTTTTCGCAACTCTCAATCTGTGCCTTGTCACCGCCCTCGATTGCATCACGCAGTGAGAGATAGGTGTCGCCTGGAAACTTTGAGTCGATCGGTAAATAAATATAACCGTTGTCCTCGGCAGGCAGCTTGACGGCAAATTCCACGCGGTTGCGCGCACCTTTTTTTGTGGCGGCATTCTCTTCGTACTGAGACGGAGAAAGAATTTCCGCAAGAATGCTGCCGAGTTGGATCTCACCGAGAATACCGCGCGTCTTGACATTGGAGAGCACTTTTTTCAGATCCCCAACGCCCATCGCGAGATTTTGCATTTCACCCAAGCCTTTGTATACCTGTTCCAGACGCTGGCTGACCAGAGAAAAGCTGTTGCTGAATTTTTCATCCAGACTTTTGTTGAGCTTTTCATCAACCGTGCGCCGCATTTCTTCCAGCTGACGGTTATTGTCGGTCTGTATCACGTCGAGCTGCTTTTCCATGGTCTCGCGGATACCCTCGAGTTGACGTTCGTTGGAGGCGGAAAAGCCCTGCAAACGCTGTTCAAGCATGCCGCCCATGGCGCTGACGGAATTTTGTGTCTGCGCGCCGATTTCCTGACGCAGTACGCTTTGTTGCTGTGCGATCTCTGTGCTGATTTTGCGGGCGAGATCCTGCTCGTTAATCTTGCTATTATTCTTAATCAGAATTAAAACGATCAGTACCGACAAAAGAATGACAGACGAGATGCCGATAATCAGTAAAACAGTTTCCATTCATATCCACTCCTTGCACCTATCATACCACAGGAAGAGAGAAAATACAAGAATGCAGTGGGAGATAAACAGGACAGTGCTCAGTTGAAAACTGTTTCCACGTGTTTTTGACACCCCTCGGGGGAATAGAGAAAGCGATCGAGATGTGATTCACGGAAAAAGTAGGCAGGAGGCTGGGGGTTGTAGGCGTAATCAAAGGTGTCGATGATGATCAGTTTGATTTTCATTTTTTCAGGGATAATGCTTTTGATATAGACGCTCGCCTGCTGACCGGCAGTGACGCCGTCACGGCTTTCGGCGAGACCGGCTAGATTCGGCGCGAGTTCCACAAACGCGCCGTAATGCTCCACGCTGCGGATGATGCCCGAGACGGTTTCTCCGGCACGGAAGCAAGCAGCGTTCTGCTTCCATGTACCTAACAGTTCCTTATGACTGAGGCTGATTCTGCCGTTTTCGAGTGAGCGGACAACTGCCCGGATGTCCATGCCAACGCAAAACCGCTCCTTGGGATGTTCGATCCGCGAAACGGAGATCGCGTCGATTGGCATGAGCGCGACGATGCCGCATCCGATATCTGCGAATGCGCCGAAGCTTTCAAGATGGGTGATCTTCGCATCAATGACATCTCCCTTGCGCAGTGCGGAGATGTAGTGTTCCATGCAGCGTTGCTGCGCGTTTTCACGCGAGAGAACAGCGTATTCGGCGCCGCTTTGGTCAGTGCGAAAGTCTGTTATCGTGAAGCAAACAGGTCGGTTCACGCGCGAGATGATCGCGATATCCCGTACACTTCCGTCACGGATACCCAGCGCGCCTTCCTCGCGCGGAATCACACCGCGCATACAGCCGAGATCCACGGTGAGGTTATGTGCTGCGTCGCATAGCACGGCGCGCGCTTCCAAAATCAAACCCTGTTCCGCTGCCTCGTGCAGCTTACGCGGTGAGCTGATGATATGCATATTCTCGGGGTCAAGCAAGAGACTACCCTCGGGCAGAAATTCTGACATTTTATTACCTCCGTCATATTGGGTTACAAAATAGGATATGAAATCGGCGGCAAATATATGAATCCATGCGGTGTGGGGGAGAGTTGCAATTTGTACGTCGATGTGATATGATGGTTGCAACGAAAACTGTGAAAAGAGGCGAGCAACCGTGACCGAACGACCGATTGTAGCCCTGATGTACGATTTTGACCGTACACTGTCGACGCGCGATATGCAGGAATACAGCTTTATACCCCGTCTCGGAATGGATAGCGCTGCATTCTGGAAATTTGCCAACGACCTTGGTAACCGTGAGCATATGGATTCCGTGCTCGCGTATATGTATGCGATGGTGCGGATTTCCGCAGAAAAAGGCATGCCGCTGCGGCGTCAGCAGCTTGTTCGGATGGGAGAAAGCGTGGAGTTTTTTGACGGAGTGCCGGAATGGTTTGCGCGTATCAACGCTTTTGGCAGGGAGCAGGGCGTGGAAGTGGAGCATTACATCATTTCCTCCGGCATGAAAGAAATCATTGAGGGTACAGCTATCGCCCGGGAGTTTCGCAGCATTTTTGCCTGTGAATTTCTCTACGATGCGGACGGCGTTGCGGTCTGGCCGAAAACCGACGTCAATTATACCAACAAAACACAGTTTGTGTACCGCATCAACAAGGGCGTGCTTGCGGTCGAAAACGACGTAGACCTCAATCGTTCCATGCCCGAGGACAGCAAGCGTGTGCCCTTCTGCAACATGATTTATATTGGCGACGGATTGTCCGATGTGCCCTGTATGAAGATGATGAAGTCTTACGGGGGCTATTCGATTGCGGTTTATCAGGACAGAAAAAAGGTGGAATCACTTCTTGACCGCGACCGTGTGGATTTTATCTATCCGGCCGATTACCGCGCAAACAGCGGATTGGATGTGACCGTACGCAATATCATTCGAAAAATGTCGATCAGCGACAAGCTTTATCACGAAAATGCGGCGCAGAAAAAAGGGCGATGCATGGATTGAATGGCGTTGTGCCGGAGATCAGGAGTAATAGGAGGCGATTTTGCGAAGCTTGGTTTTTGCAGCCTTGATGTGGCGGCAGACCGTAGAGCGGGAGAGATGCAGCTCTGCGGCGATCTGTTTCTGCGGCACACCCTCGGCATATGCAGTCAGACAAGTCAGTTGCATTTTTGTCAGAGAACCTTCCATAGCTTTATGAAGAATACGGCTTAGTCGTTGTCTTTCCGCCCGGTTATCACCGGCGCTGCGGAAGGATTCGCTCATCATGCTGTAGCGGTTGTCATTAATCTCGTTGAAATGAAAAATCTGCGTTCTCATGCGGCATCACGATGCCTTTCCTTGAGCAGAGCGGCGGTTTGTATACATTCGCGGTAATAGCTGCGAAATAGGGCGAGCTTTTGATCGAGTTCTTTTTTTTGTGAGGGAGAGGCGCAGGTGCGCGCAGTTTTGAGTTTTTCAATCACCTTGGCAAGTTCTTCTGCGGTTTGCGTATATTCCATTGACCATGTAAGATAATTCATGTATAGACCTTCCTTTTTGAATCTGGCAAATACTGGTTTTAACTCATCAGGGATTTTTCCGACGGGGCGTTTCGGGATCCCTGTAATTCTATTATAACGCATAAATCCGAAAATTGCAAACAAATGTTCGAAAAAATATTTAGTTTTTTTATTCTTCTGAATTCTTGTTGTTAAATTCTGTAAAAGAATGATTACCTACCGAAAACGCATGTATATTTTTGTGCTATTTGCTGATATCGTTTTTTGGAATCTGACATAATTCCTCTTATTCACAGGATTTTCAAAAAATAGTAACCAAACCTTGCGTTAAAATTATGTGCAACTTGTTGTTTTTGCTGTTTAGAAAAAACAAATCCGTCATTTTCCACTTGAAAATGACGGAAAAATTTTGTATAATAGGGTTAGAAAAACACTTGAAAGTTGCATAAACACTGCGTTTTTGGACGAATATATGTTTTTCGAATACTTCGATGAAATGCAATGCTCTTAACAGGACATTCATTTTCATAAAACACACAATCGCGGGGCAGGCTGTCAGAAGACAGTCTGCTTTGCGTTTTATCAGGTTGTGCTACGCGCGCGGTTACGCGTAAGCGTATCTTCTTCTTTTTCTTCTTCTTCTCACGACTTGTATCAAGTCGTGTTGAGTCGTAACGTTTCGATTTACGTATTTGGTGAAAATACTTGCCAAATCATATAAAAAATGCTAAAATTAATCAGAAAAGTTTATTGGATTTAGGAGGAGGAATAACATGAACGTCAAAATTATCTCTGACAGTACCAGTGATTTATCTCCGGAGTTGATCAAACAATATGATATTTGTATTGTGCCGTTGTATGTGGTTATGGGGGACAAAATCCTTAAAGATGGTGTGGAAGCTGCACCCGAGGATATTTATTCATTTGTGAACGAGACGGGAAAGCTGCCCAAGACCTCTGCGCCGAACCTCAATGATTTTCTGAGCGCATTTCGTAATTGGAAACAGCAGGGATATGAGATTGTGCATTTTAATATCAGCTCTGATTTTTCCAGTTCACATGCAACTGCGCGGATGGCTGCTGAGGAAGTGGGTGGTGTTGAGGTAGTCGATACTCGTAATCTTTCGACAGGCTCGGGATTGGTGGTTCTTCACGCCTGTGAGATGGCGCAAAAAGGCGCTTCTGCTAAGGAGATTGCGGAGAAATGCCGCGCTTTGACCGATAAAGTAGAAGCGAGCTTTGTCGTTGACAGTATTGACTATCTGCGCAAAGGAGGTCGTTGTTCCTCTGTGACGGCTTTGGGTGCGAATTTGCTCAAACTTAAGCCCTGCATTGAAGTGCTTGGCGGAAAAATGCAGTCGGGAAAGAAATATCGCGGCAATATGGAAAAGGTCATTCTCCATTATGTTGCAGAACGGTTGCAGCACCGCGATGACATTGATCTTCATCGTATTTTTATTACATATACGAGTTGTTCTCCGAAAATTGTGGAACAGGTTCGCGACAAGATTAATGAGTTGTCTCCGGGCTTTGACGAGATTCTGGAAACGACAGCGGGATGTACCATCACCTCGCATTGTGGTCCGTGCACACTCGGCATACTTTTTATCCGAAAATAAATATGCTTTGCTGAAAAAAAGACCGGCTCACGCTCCCCAAAGGGGTTGAGCCGGTTTTACCATTTTAAGCTTCTTCCCAGTTGTGCCAGACGTTCTGGATGTCGTCATTATCCTCAAACATATCGAGCATTTTTTGCATTTTGACTGCAGCGTCCTCGTCCTCAATCTTGGTATATGTATCGGGAACCATCTCTACCTCTGCGGAAACAAAGGAGTAGCCGAGCTTCTCCAGTGCGTCCCGAACCGCGCTGAAATCCTCAGGTTCGGTATAAATGGTAAAGACGTCTGCATCTGCCTCAAAATCGGAAGCGCCAACCTCAAGTGCGTCGGTCATGACGGCGTCCTCGTCCTTTTCTAAATCCTCACGTTCAATTACCAGCACGCCCTTGCGCGAGAACATAAATCCAACGCAGCCTTGGGCGCCCATATTGCCGCCGAATTTATCGAAGTAATGTCTGACCTCGCCTGCCGTACGGTTACGGTTATCTGTGAGCGCTTCGACGATCACAGCGATACCGCAGGGACCGTATCCCTCGTAGGTCACTGCCTCGTAATTGGTGGAATCACCTTCGTTGACGGCTTTCTTGATGATTCTTTCAATATTATCGTTAGGCACATTTGCCGCTTTTGCCTTGGCAATGGTGTCGCGCAGTTTGGAATTGACGTTGGGATCGGCGCTGCCGCCCGTTTTGATCGCAACAATCAACTCTCTGCCGATTTTGGTGAAAACCTTGGCGCGCGCCGCATCGTTTTTACCTTTTTTTTGTTTAATGGTACTCCATTTATTATGTCCTGACATGAAAAATCATTCCTTTAATGTTTTCTTTCGATAGGAGCTGTGACATTGGCTCCCGCTTATGCGATTCAAAAACGATAGATGCGGGAGAATAATATGCCCACGCCGGCACTGTTTATTATTCCGCTTCGCTTTCCGCTGCAGTTTCTGCTATAGTTTCCGCTACAGTTTCCGCTTCATTTTCTGCTGCGGTTTCTGTTTTGTTTTCTGCTGCTGTCTCCGCTGCAGATGTGACCTCTGTTCCCTCTCTGACGAAGGGGAAGCCGTTGATATACAGTGTATCATTGTCTAACTGATAGGAAATGTCCATCGAGCTTTCTTTTGTGAAGATGTAAGTAACGGTGATCGTCGAATCCGAGAAGTCGTAGATGCCGTCGATTGCGTAGTCAATTGTCATGTTTGAGCCCGTGTACATATTCATCTGCGAGAATTTTTCCTGATAGTGTGCCTTGCCGTCTTTTGTGAAATCGTAGCTGAGATCATAGCCGTTCTGGTTGAAAACCCACTTGCCGGTGATTTCATCTTTGGGTGTAAATTCGTTTTCACGATTGATGGCAGGCGCTTTGTAGGAATCCGAGGTCATCTCGATCGGATCGGCTTCATCGGTCGGTGTGGTCAAAACAAGCTTTCTGCCCGTAAAGATGTTGCCGCTGATAGAAATTTCATACTCGCCGTAGGGGAGAAAGTTGTAGCTGGTAACCAGATCAGTCAGATCCATGGTAACCACGGATTTTCCCTCTGTATTCTTAAATATCTCGTAGGTACCCTTACTGGTGACGGTACCGATGGTTGCCTGTACTTCTTTTCCGCTGAAGGTGAAGTAATAGTCGACGTTCACGTTTTCAACTGCCTCGTCGTCGGTTGCGTTCGCCGCCATCATCGGAACCTGTCTGACAAAGTGCCACGTGCCCTCCAGACCTGTGTTAAAGAACATACGGATCACTAACGCTGCCAGTGCAACGACAATGACGATGCCTGCCGCGATCAGGATAGGCTTCATGATTATGTTTTTCTTTTTTTCGGGAACATTTTCATCGGCAGATGTTTCTGTTCCGGCGCCGGTTTCCGCAAGCTCTTCGCCGAATGCAGTAGCAGCGGTTTCTTCTGTGTTTTCAGCAGCATTCTCCGCGGCGTCTTCTGTGGTTTCTGTTGTTTCCGCAGCGTTCTCCGCAGTGGTTTCTGCGCTTTCTGTTGTTTCCGCAACATTTGCGGCAGTGTCTTTTGCAGCAGACGCGGTTTTGGGTTCGTTACCGTTTACATTTTCTTCGGAAACGGTTTCATTGTTGAATTCTTTATTTTCTTCCAATGTTGAGTACCTCCTTTGCAATCTTACCCTCTATCATACTACTTTTTTCCCATAAAATCAAGTGTTTTGTTTGCGTATGAGATTTTATACAGATATTTATAGGAAGTGCGAAAGAGTCCAGCGTTTAGGTCAGGCGGTTTTGTTTTGCGTAGGGGTATTTGGGATGAAGATCAGCTTGCCTAACGACGCTGGGTTTAAGCCTGATCATAACAAGCTCCGCTGGTTTTTTATTGAGCGCATCCGCCGGAGAAATGTGTAAGGTCGCAAAAGCCGCATAAGCCGAGGGGGGGATTAGTGGCTAAAGGGCGTGACCGCCGGAAACCTTTATGACCTGCCCGGTAATCATTCGGGCCTGTTCACCGGCTAAAAACAGAATCGTTTCGGCAATATCCTCCGGTTGAATCAATTTACCTATTGGGATCAGCGGAATGACAGCTTTTTCCAAATCATTATCAATCCAGCCTGTTTGTGTCGGACCGGGAGCGACACAATTGACGGTGATGCCGTATTTGGCTGTCTCAAGCGCAATGCTGCGCGTCAGCGCTTCCAGAGTTGCTTTGCTCGCCCCATAGGTGATCTGACCGGCAAAAACCTGTGATGCATCGGTAGAAATGTTGATGATCCTTCCGTAATCACAGCGGTGATGAATAAACTCTCTGGTCATTAAAATACTGCCGCGAACATTTACCGCGAAGGTATCGTCGATTACCTTTTGAGTGATTTTTTCGATGGTGTCAAGCCCGGTTTCATCATCTGTCGCTGCATTATTGACTAAAACGTCAATCCTGCCGTATTTTTTCAGCGTGGCAGTATAAACCTCTTTTACGGCCTTTTCATCTGAAATATCGCTCTCAAAAATAAGATAATCCGCGTTTATATCTTTGAGCATTTTTTCTACATGATCTGCATTTTCCGCATTTGCCTCGTAGTATCTGTCCACACCGTTACAAAATGTTTTGGTTTGATCAAAAGATCGTGGAATCTTCTTATAAACTAATACGATTTTTGCTTTTTCGCGGGCAAATGCCAGGGCGGTTGTTGCTCCGATTCCCCGGGGATTATTCGCGCCCGTAATCAAAACGACTTTATTCTTTAATCCGTAATCAATCATTTTTTCACCTGTTCAGTATACCTGTTTTTTATCTACCCAAGAGAGTTTCCCCTTGAAAAGCTGAAATGCACTGATTTTGAAATTTTCCGGAAACGTGCAGGGGTGATTTAGTCATTCTCTTGATTTATGTTCTTTTAAGATGATAACACTAATGTACACTTTACCGTTATCAATTAACCCTATTCTGACTATATTCTGTGATGAAATAAAATCCTCAATGATTCTATTATCAGTTACTTCTCTATCTTTTCTCCTCATCTTTTACCTCCGATAAATAGGCTTTCCTGAAAAAACCAACTTTCCCGATTCAAGCAGTATTACCATACCGGATCACGCACCAAACAACCGGCAAAAAACCGATGTTCCGCAATAGGCACAAAATATCCTCCCTCAGCTTGCGGAAAGCATTCA
>JAFRGI010000018.1 GCA_017433905.1 Ruminococcus sp.
CTGCAATTCAGAATTGCTAAGGCAACATTGGAAAACAAACAAAATACAGTCAAAAGATTACAGTATCTGCTGACGCACTCTTTCTACGCAAAGCTAATAGCTGTAAAACGCGTCACAACAAACAAGGGAAAGAGAACGGCGAGCGTTGACGGTGTGCTGTGGAAAACAGCCGACAGGCTGGGAAGATTTGCACGAGCTTTACGAGCAGCATCTCAGAGAACGTGCGCTTGCGAAAGCGGAAACGCAGAGATTTGCCGACAACTATTCCGATGTTGGCAGCGGAGTCAGCAGCCTTGCCGGAGCGGTATCCGGAATCGTTGACAACGATTCCGAAGACCCTGACGAGCGCAGAAAGCGTATCGAAGCCGAAGAAAACGGCGAAGCGATTGGTACCATTATCGGCAAGGGTATCAGTTTGTTCGCTGATGCGGTATCCGATTCAGCAGAGGAAACACCCGAACATGAGCCTTATTATTCTGATATCATCGACCGTCAGCGCGAAGAAATCCTCCAAGAAGTCTTTGAGGAGGACGACTATGACGACGAAGAATACGATGATGACGAGGATGAAGGCTTCACAATGAGTATGTAAATCAACCGCAAAGAAAGGACACAAAACATGAAAAACAAAAACTTTATCAACATCAATACATAAGAGTAAGGAGTGAAACGGAAAAATAATAATGCCGTGATGCCTTATGGCATCGAAAAAAACAGAAATCCCAAAGCACGAGCTACAAGCTCTTGCCAGAGCATTCGCAGACGACATCGTTGCCTTCTTTGAATCCGAAGAAGGTCAGCGAGAGTATGAAGAATGGTTGCAACAGAAAGAAAAGAATGAAGATATAGCGTAAAAAATCAAGGCAGGGAGCCTGAGCTTCCTGCCTTGCAGCTAATGAACGTATCTGTCGATTGTACGAAAAAATAAATTAGCGCTTATAAGAATATTTTAGTAAAGCGTAGTGTCAGCCAAGATGGTCAACCAGCTCCGCGATGTATTTCTGTATCATGGTCGCGTCGTTGATATTTACCACACCGTCGCCGTCTGCGTCTGCTGCAAGTGTTTGTGCGCCGGTCAGTACAACCATTTCGGCGACTGCTTTCTGTACCATAGTAGCGTCGTCGATCGACACAGTACCGTTACCGTTGATATCGCCGACCATGCAATCAGGCTCGTTGATAACTCTGAATAAAATATTATTGTTTGACGCAAATTCCTGAGCGGCTGAATTCTTTTCTCCGCAGATAGTCAGCGAACCGCAGCCGTCGAAGGTGTCGGGATTGATATAGCTGACAGAGGCGGGAACCGTGATCTGGCTCAGGTTTTTGCAGTTTTCAAACATACCGTAGCCGACGCTGCTTTCATCGCCGAGCTTTTTAACGCCGTCCGGAATGGTCAGGTTCGTCAGACTGCGGCAGTTTGTAAAGGTTTCCTCGCCTATCTCTGTAACGGAAGCGGGAATGTCGAGCGTTCTGAGTCTGCGACAATCATAAAACGCCTCGTCGCCGATAGATTTGAGCTTAGAGCCGAGATTGACCTCCTCAAGATACAGGCACTTTTCAAAGGTGTTCGCGCTGAGCGCTGTCACGCCTTCGGGAATCGTTATGCTTTGCAGCTTCACGCAGTTATAGAACGCGCCTTTGCCGATATTCTTGATAGAATCGGGGATCTCGACGGTTTCAACATACTTGTTGTTTGCAAACGCCCAGTCGCCGATAGCGGAGACTACGGCATCCTTATATTTGGGCTGCGGAGGATTTGTCGCAATTTGCGGTACCGTTATCGGAACTGCAGTTGCCGGTTCGTAGGGTACCGTTGTCGGAGGTACCGTTGTCGGAGGTGCAGTTGTTGATGCTGCAGTTGTTGGAGGTACAGTTGTAGGCTCAGGAGGTTCCGTTGTCGGTTCTTCATCATAGTAACTGCCGACGGTATCGTCATCATCGTCTGCGAGAACGCGGATCGTTGCCGGGATCTTTATTTTTGAAACCTGCTTGCTGCAATCAGTAATCATATATGTTCCGTCGTCTAACTTTGCAAACGAGAAACCAATTTTTTCTATTGTGCCTTCATCTACATATTTACCGTTCCAATCAAAATACTTTCCCGATTCTTCAATAGCTCTCTCGACGTCCTCAGCGCTTAGTCTGAGAGCTGCCGCTGTATCGTTGATCGTCTGCTGGGCAGTTTTGCCATTGTACTTCAGAGCATTGTTTAGACCGTCTTTGCCGTCGGATTTGATGAAGTTTACGAGCATATCATAAGGAGTGGTATCCGCCCAGTAAGCGTTGCCGATAATATTGCCGATTGCCGTGATACATACCGGAGGCGCGTATATTTCGGGATTGGCGTATTTCCACCTGACGTCGTAGCTTTTCTTGTTGGAATCAACATTGTTTTCCACCATATTGCCTGTACAATAAGCTGTGTCGCCAATTATACTCGTATCGAAAATGATGTCGCAGGTCTGAATACCCCAGTCGGCGGTGAAGATAATTCCGTATTGCTTGCCTGGATAAAGCCCAATACCTTTCGCGTCAAAATCATATCCCCAGAAGCCGTTGCCGCAGTTTGTCATCAAACCCTTCTTGGATCCCCATGTTATCAATGAGCTGTCACCACGCGGATAAATATACATTGTGATAGTTCTGAAGTTTTTCCAGAGATTGTCATTTACGTAAAAATAGATACTGTTTGTGCCAAGATATGTGCCGGGTTGACCCTGAGGCGGGTCGTAGCTCGGGTAAGAAGGTTGATCGGGATTAGAGCCTGTCGGCTCCGGGACTGTCGGATTGTTCGTGTAATAGTCGTGGGAGAAATTACCGGCAACCATCAGCTTTTGCTGTATTCCGTCTCTCGTCGTTACAACACGGTTGATCGTACCGTACTGATCAATGACCATATCGCTGTTCTCAGGGAGAACCGGGTTGCCGTAATCGTCAAAGAAAATGCCGGTATGTTCCTCCAACAGTTCCTTCGTAGGCCATGTGCCGTATTCACCGTTTCCGTAGTAGAAGAACCATTCGCCGCTGTAGGTGACTTTACCTTCTGGAGTAATTGTAGTAGAAATGGTCATTGTATTAGGATCAAGGTTGACAACATAGACCATGTTGTCAAAGCTCTGAGCGATACCGTCGCCGTTTTCCATCTCTACATAGAAGTTTTTTGCATACTGTCCGAACTCGGGGATATCCAGTACAAAGTCGTCATCCTCAACAGCTGCCTGGAGTTCATCGTAAATGTCACTGATCTGAGAAGCCTCAACCTGTGTCATCCGGGTCTCGTCATCACTCCAATCGATTGTCCTGCCAACCTCGTCGGCAGCCTTGTCCCAGACATACTTCCAGATATCCTTTGTATAGTACGGCGACTCCATGAATGCGTAGTATACAGATTGAGTATCATTGATCTGGCAGGCAGCGTCAAAACGCTCCTGAAGGAAGCCTTCGGTGCCGGGCATACCGCCGTCAATATGGTTGTTGATAATGATCTGATTCGCGTCCGCGGGAACGGGAGAAGAATAGAGGTTATCTACACCTGCTTCCGATACCTTTGACATTTTATATCCCGGCCAGTCGTGTGAATATACCGTGCCGGGCGTATCGGCACCTGTCCACCAGTAGATACCGGCGCAATTCTCATTTTGACGCCAGTAATCGCTCTGCCAGCATCCGGGCATGGCAAACCGGTAGTTTTTTGCCTCTACTCCTCGGCTTGGGGTGTACGTATCGTCCGGGTTTTTAGTCGCGGAAGCGTTTGTCAGGCTTACCGCCGTCACGGTAGCTGCCATAACTGCTGCCGTTGCCGCAGCGGTAATTCGTTTGGTGATTTTCTTCATAAAACATCCTCCTTGATTTTTATAACAAGATAGATAATTTATTCAACACTTTATTGTTATTATAATACATAATAACGCCAAAACTTGCAATCCAAAAACTGCCTTGCCGTTTTGTCACTATTGCACATACTATTCTTTATCAATGGTAACAACAGAAAGAATGAAGAAATAGCGTAAAAAATCAAGGCAGGGAGCCTGAGCTTCCTGCCTTATACCTAACGAACAAATCTATCAATCTTACTGTTAAAGTTCGGATAAGCGTAGAATAAGACAAATCCGAACCCGTCTCCAACAGGGAGAAGGTTCGGATTATCTTCGCTTGGTGCGCCCGACAGGACTTGAACCTGCACCCCGAGAGATCGGAACCTAAACCCGACGCGTCTGCCAATTCCGCCACGGGCGCACATTTATTTTTCAACAGCTTTTCGCTGTGAAAATCGAAGTATTTAATTGTTACATCGAGGTATCGTCACCTAAACCCATCGCGTCTGCCAATTCCGCCACGGGCGCACATCTATTTTTCAACAGCTTTTGCTATGAAAATCGAAGTATTTAATTGTTACACCGAGGTATCGTTACCTAAATCTAGCGTGTCTGCCAATTCCACCACAGGCGCATATCGTATATATAAATGAAACTTAAATAATGTTGCGACGACAACATAAGGGTCTGCACGTCTACAAGGCAACCGTATATGACCAACCTTCTCCTTTTCCATTGTTTCCGCCGGAGAATCATCTATATACAATTATTATACTCAAAAAAACGCATCTTGTCAATGGAGAGAATTTACCCAAGAAAAAATGTGAGTTTTCTTCACAATCCTTTCATTCTCTGCAAAAAATACTATAATAAAAACAGGAGGTGTTTGCCATGTGCAAAAGAGTTCTGATCATTCTGCTTTGCAGTGTTCTCCTTGCGTGCTGCACAATGCTGCAGGTTGCTTCTATGACGCTCAACGACTTGCGCAGCTGCAAACACATTGCTGCCTGCGGCAACAACGCGGCGTATTTCTACGGCTATACCAACACATCTTTGGTTTCCGTCCGCGTCTCCGACGAATACCGAACCAGCTGCGTATATATCGACGGTGTTATCCGTGCCGCCACACACAGCGGCTCTTTTACCTATGCACTGGTCAGCGTATCGCGCTCAAATTACAATGTCATCCGGCTAAATGCAGACAACGGTACATATGACGTCATTTCACTCCACACGGACTCTGCAATAGATTCAGAAAGCATAGCAGCAAATAACCGCGAAGTGTTTTTGCTTTCATCCAACGGTGTGTACCGCAGCGTCATCAGTTTTGACTTCGACGGTTACATGCAGCACTCCTATTCCCTGTCACTCGGCGCTGTATGCCTGTTTTCAAACGGTACGGACGCCTATGCGCTTGCAGGCACAGGCGACATTTTCCGATTTTCCGGCGAAAAAACCGTTTATTGTGCCGCCGTTGCCCATCATGCACAAATCTCCGACGCAGGAGAAGGTACCATCCACGCCGACGGCAAATTGGTTTCTCTGAATAACGGCAACACGATCCCCTGTGACTCGAAGCTCGCAACTATGGGTGCCAACGGCGTTGTGACTTCCGATACGGGTCTGCTGCTGACAACAGCAGAGGCCAAAACCTTTCTTCTGAACAACGATTATTCCTGCACAACTTCTGAACAAAAAACGCACATTGTATATAACGATTCCTCCTCTGCACGCCATGCCGAACAACCACTGACATTTTATGTCGGAACAACCATTGAGCAACTCAAAAAAATGTTTCCCGATATCCAAACCGTTACCGATGCGGACGGAAACGAAGTAAGCAGCGGCAAGCTGCGCACCAATTATCGCACCGGTTCATTCTGCATTATAGTTCTCGGCGATCTGGACGGCAGCGGCACACTTAGCAGCCGCGACACAAAAGCCATGCTGCGTCATCAAGTCGGCAGTCAATCACTGAGCGGAGCGTTTCTGGAAGCCGCCGACTTTAACCGCGACGGCAATACGGATAACCGTGATTTACTGCTGATGGCAAAACATACATAAAAACGTCGGCGGACAAGCTTCTCCCGTACGTTAACACATCGCAGAATACAAATTCTTCCCGCTCTCGTTATCCCATGCCTAAATACACAAGAAATGCTTCGCAGCCTCTGACGATATCGTCATATGTGCGGTCAAAATTGCCGCAGTACCACGGGTCGGCAATGCTGCCGCCGTCCGCAAAGGAAAGTAATAAATGCACCTTGTTTTCACGATCTGCACCCAGAATTCGACGCGCATTACGCAGATTGTTTTGATCCATACAAAGGAAATAATCATAGCGCATATAGTCATCCTTTTTCAGCTGAACGGCACGCTTATCTCCACAAAAAATACCATGCGCTGCAAGCTCACGCTGCGCGGGAGGATAAACAGGGTTGCCCACGTCGCCCCATATTTCCTCTGTGCTCGTGGCGGAAGAAGCGATTTCAAACTGCTCGGCAATGCCGCGGCACTGCACCATATCCTTTAGTATAAACTCCGCCATCGGACTGCGGCAAATATTGCCGTGGCAAACAAACATGATCCGTACCATAAAGACCTCACCCATACCCTTTTATTCTCACAACAAAATACCATATCCCCGAAAAAAGTCAACACGGTTTTACGAAAGACATATCATCTTTTATGCGATTACCACACCCATATGATGACAAACGGAAAGGAAGCGATCAACCATGGCATCCACAAAAGCGTATCTGAGCTTTGTTTTGGATCAGCTGAACACACTGAAGGATATCTCATATCGTCCGATGATGGGCGAATATATTCTTTATTATCAGGGAAAAATAATAGGCGGTATATACGACAACAGATTTCTTGTAAAACCTACCCCCGCCGCCAAAGCAATGATGCCGCACGCTTCACGGGAACTGCCCTACGAAGGAGCACAGGAAATGCTTTTCATCCATAACCTTGACGACAGAGATTTTTTGGCAGAATTGTTAAACACGATGGCAAATGAGCTGCCTGCACCTAAAAAACGAAAAACCCGTTATACTCATTTCTAACAAAACACTTTCACATCTATTGCGTATCATTCCGCATAGCTTCGTTTTCGTCTTTGCCGAGTGCCAGATTTCGAGAAAAAATAACGCAGTATAACGGAAAAAAGAGCCGCTCTATTGGGCGTTTTATCATTTATGCAACACCCCCTGATGGGCTGAAAAAAAGACACTCTATGAGTGTCTTTTTACAATGGAGCGGATGACGGGGCTCGAACCCGCTACCTCCACCTTGGCAAGGTGGCGCTCTACCAGATGAGCTACATCCGCATTTTTATGGTGCCTCCGGACGGAATCGAACCATCGACACGGGGATTTTCAGTCCCCTGCTCTA
>JAFRGI010000019.1 GCA_017433905.1 Ruminococcus sp.
ATGAATGCTTTCCGCAAGCTGAGGGAGGATATTTTGTGCCTATTGCGGAACATCGGTTTTTTGCCGGTTGTTTGGTGCGTGATCCGGTATGGTAATACTGCTTGAATCGGGAAAGTTGGTTTTTTCAGGAAAGCCTATGTAAATAGTGATAATCTTAAAATCAAGAAAAGCAATATGTTTTCCGCTGGCATCAATCCGTATAGGTTTGTATTAAAGCAAATGTACAATGAATGTTTTTTTGGGAAAATATGTATAAATCAGGTCGGAGAAGTACTTCCTTGTCTTGGTGCGACAGACGCTACCGGGAATATTCTGGAGGACGATTTTGTTGAAGCGTTTAAACATCTGATAGAAGATTACTGGTATGTTTCTACGGATGACAGGGATGAGAACTATAAATGCAGACGCTGCGAAAACAGATATGTTTGTCGGAATTTATGTATCTTCTCATCCGACAAAGATCAATGTGCTTACAATGTGGAGGAGTTGGAATGGAGATTACGGTAAGGAATCTAACAAAGGAGATTGAGAATATTGAGATACTTAAAAATATCAATCTTCAGATAGGGTCCGGGGAAGCAGCTGCCCTTGTAGGTGCTAACGGCGCCGGGAAGACAACACTGATAAACTGCATATTAAACGTTTACACTAAATATTCGGGTGAAATTCTTTTTGACGGATTAAATGTTAAGTTGAAAGAATATGAAAAAAACGTAAGGACGTTACATTTGTGCTGGATACGACAGGCTTGTTTGCAACCTTAAACGCCTGGGATAATATCGAATTTTACGACAGGATTTATCATCCGGACAGTAGTGCTGCAGAGAGAAAAGCACGAATTTCCGGTGTTTTTAAGGAAATATCTTTGGACGGTAAAGAGAAGCAGTATGTAACCAAGTACTCTAAAGGTATGAAACAAAGGTTGACCATTGGACGAACGATGGTTACAAAGCCCCGATTCATCATTCTTGATGAGCCGTATCTGGGACTTGACTTTGAAGGGGCAAATTTTTTCTTACAAATTATCTCATTAACCTTAGACAATCTGGCTGCACCATTTTGCTAAGTTCTCATGATTTGACTGAAATTGAGAAGGTGTGCGATAAAGCTATTTTTATAAAGAGCGGAGAATTGAGGGACGAAAAGAATTTAAACAGGTGCTTGCTCTGATTTGGATCGTTGTTACAATGGTTTCCGGAACCAAAATCGCCTTATCCTGTATGGACAACACGATGAAATATCTCATTGCAGTAAAAGGAAATGTGAAGCAGATCGTTGTAAATAAAATGATTTTGCCCATGTATAAGAACGAAGTGTTCACCTTACTGTTTGCACTTGCAAATTATGTGATGCTTGTAATAAAACAAATGGTGGATATGAGTTTTCTCTTGTGCGTTGTTTTTTGCGTAATCGGGACGCCAATTGTGATATTTTTTACTGTCACGACATATTTAATGTTTCGAGGATTTGTAAGCACCACAATTCATGGTTTAACTATTGCTGTCTTTAATATGTTTTTTATAGCAGAGCAGATGACGATGTTCGCATATCTGGCGGAAGCCGTGTTTATTGCTGTATTGTTTTGGGTTGCAGAAAGCTTGGTTGGCAAACTAACGGGTGAAACTCTTTCAAATTAAGGAGTGTGATTATGAAGACGTTTTTGTGGTATAAGAGAAAGATATTATTCAGTTCGAAAAAGAAAATCGCAGGACTTATCATTATTCCGTTTATTTATTTTGTATTTTATTCGGTATTAAAAATTGATTTCAATATCAGCATGTTCTTTTTTGGAATCAGTATTCCCTTGCTGTATACATATGTCCTGTTTACGGTGGGAGATCTTACGAGAGTGAATTGTTTTATCGCCGCCGGAGAGAGACCTAAGAACATATGGCTTGCTAGGAATGGATCTGAAAGATTGAGAACTGCGGCGGTTAGTTGATGTGTTAACCGGAAAAAGATAAAGACCTCATTCCACATAAAAGCGTTGTCGTCCTCGGAATCCGTCAGGATTCCTGCGTCCTCCGCCTTGTTCTGCAAAATTTTCCGCTAATATCAGTTTTAATAGTATAAATAAACCGAAAAAGGACGCTTGTCAGCGTCCCTTTTCGGTTTTAGAAGTTTTGAAATTAACGTGAAAAAACATTAACGTAGATAGCTTTGTGGAATTGTTTGTCGGGAGAATGTCTCTTAACAATTTCTATTATACACCTTTTTTCGGAAATGTCAACAATAAAATTCGATCAGATTTGTATAACTGTGATAGTTAAATGTAAAATATTCACAATAATTACGAAAAAATATATGCAAAATAATGATTATTGACGTTATGCGAAGCGCAAAAACGATAATATCCTCCGCGTATTTGGTAAATTTTGACAACTTCTTTTGTCGTGTGAAAAAACAAAGTGGGGTTTTGATGAAATCACCATTTTTGTATATTGAGATTTTGTCGCATGTATGCTAAAATGAAAGTAAACCGGAAAAAGGGAGGGAGAACTATGCTCAATGATGTTTATAAACAGTTTAAAAGCGGTACCGATATCCGCGGCGTTGCATCCGGGGGTGTGCCGGATCAGCCCGTCACGCTGACCGATGAGGTGATCGAGCGTATGGCGGACGGCTTTATCCTTTGGCTTTCTGAAAAAGTCGGCAAGAATCCCGATGAATTGAAGATCTCTGTCGGAAGGGACAGTCGTATTTCGGGACCTCGTCTGATGGCGCTGACAACGGCGCGCTTTCAGAGAGCGGGCGCGCAGGTGCTGCGCTGCGGTCTTGCGTCCACTCCGAGTATGTTTATGACGACTGTGGAGCTGGGATGCGACGGTGCGTTGCAGATTACGGCAAGCCATCATCCGTTTAACCGTAACGGTCTCAAATTTTTTACGCGCGACGGCGGTTTGGAGGGCAGCGATATCGAAGCGATACTTACCTTTGCGCAGAATGGTGCGTGTCCTGCGGAAAAGAACGGCGGTGTGGCGGAAGATATAGATTATATGAGTGCCTATGCCCGCGGACTTTGTGAAAAAATCAAGTCCGAGGTGTGCGCAGAGGATTATGATTATCCGCTCAGGGGCTTTCATATAGTGGTAGACGCCGGCAACGGCGCAGGCGGTTTTTATGCCGACAAAGTGCTTGCCGTGTTGGGCGCCGATATAACGGGAAGTCGTTTTCTCAATCCCGACGGGATGTTCCCGAACCATGTTCCCAATCCCGAGGACGCGGCTGCAATGGCGTCGATCCGCGAGGCGGTACTTGAAAATCATGCGGATCTCGGCGTTATTTTTGATACGGACGTTGACCGCGGCGGTGCGGTTGACAGTAAGGGAAACGAAATTAACCGCAATCGTTTGGTTGCGGTGGCGGCGGCGATTGCGCTTGAGGGATGCGAAGGCGGTACGGTTGTAACAGATTCCATTACGTCGAGCGGACTGAAAATGTTTATCGAGGAGACGCTTGGCGGCAGGCATTACCGCTACAGACGCGGTTACAAGAATGTCATCGACAAGGCGATTGCGTTGAATGCACAGGGGGTGGACTGCCCGCTGGCCATTGAAACCTCCGGACATGCTGCGATGCGCGAGAACTATTTCCTGGACGACGGAGCGTATCTTTGCACCAAAATCATTATCAAGGCAGCACAACTGCGTAGAGAGGGGCGTGGATTAGATGCACTGACCGCTGCGTTGAAGGAGCCGATGGAGAGCAGAGAAATTCGCTATCGGATTACGGAAAAGGATTTTCGAGCCTGCGGCGAGCGCATTATTGCCGATCTGACCGCTTATGCTGCGGCGCAGCCCGGCTGGAATCTTGCGGATGACAACCGCGAGGGTGTGCGCGTATCTTTTGATAAGGATAACGGAGACGGATGGTTCTTGCTGCGTCTGTCTGTGCATGATCCAATTATGCCGCTCAATATAGAGAGCGACAGCAGGGGAGGCGTCTCGGTCATTCTCGGTAAGCTGGAGACGTTTTTGAAAAGTGTTTCGGGTTTAGAGCTCTAAAAAAACTCCAATAATCCCAAAAAACAGGACGCTCATTACTGAACGTCCTGTTTTAATTTTGAAACAAAAATTAGAAATCAATCTTTACAGCGTTTGTTCCGATGTAAACGTATGAGCCAAGATCGCTGATTTTGATATCAGGCGTTTTGCCCCACATGTTCATAACGCTCCAGTCGGGAGTAACATTCTGAGCATGACGGACAAAGATGACATGGGTATAACCCTGAGGAACCTCTGCAACATAGTTGCCGTGTGAACCGTGTTCCATCTTTACCCATTTTTTGTCACTTGTGCCTGCTTTCCAAAAATAAGCAGAGAAAGCAGCGTTACATTCTCTCCACTCCTTGGTGTCGGGCTTGAAGCTGACGGTTTCTTTGGTGCCAACCGGAGAGTCTTCCTTTTTAGATTCTCCGCCTACCCATGTGCTGGTGTAATGATAGCTGTCTTCAGCATAGTCCGTGATCTTGCAAGTCTTACCGCACTCGATATCGAGGTCGTAGGTCTGATTCCATGTGCTGCCGCCGTTAAAGTCCGAGGAAACACGAGCAAAGACAACTTTGTTAGAGGAGCCTGCGGGTACACTGACAGAGAAAGTGTTGTTGCCTTTCTTTTCCACGTTCTTCCACTGACCGTTCTCGCTGTAATCATTCCAGAAGTATGCCATCATTTTAGCGTTGCAGTCTGCAAAGTATTGGGCGGGCTTACCCTCGAGCTGAATGTCTACAACGCCCTTGGAGTCGTTAGGGCTGCTCGCAGAAACGGAAGCCATGCCGACAGCTGCTACGGAAAAAGTCATTACTGCTGCGGAGACAATACTGAGTACTTTTGTTTTGATGGTTGTTTTTTTCATGTTAAATCATCTTCCTTTCATTGTTTGTTCGTGCTTAATGTTTGTTCGTGCTTAATCATACACTGCAAAATCTGAAAAGTCAATTGATTTTTTATAAATAAACTTTAAATCAGAACATTGTTTATATTGTACAATCAAAAAGCAAAATATCTGTTAAAAATAACAATGGATTTTAAATTTAGATGTATTTTTGTTCATTAAGAGCGAGACTGCTGCAAAATCTTTCGATTTGCAGCAGCCCCTTTATGAAATGAAAAAGACAACTAGCTGAATAAATTAAGCGTTAAGCTCCCAACCACTGATCCGGTAAGTATCATCCGGAAGATCGCTGATTCTGAGAGCGATGGTTTTGTTCCAAGCCAGCTCAAAATCATTGGGAGCGTTCTGAGCCAGACGAAGGAATATTACGTGTGTATAGTTACCGGGAACGGTAACGGAATGATTAACTGTAGCACGACCGTTTTTTTCCAAATCTTTGAATTCGCCCTTGCCGGTACGCTCATTAAAGAAGTAAGCGGTAAAACGTGCGTTGTCCATCTGCCATTCTGTGCTGACACAAATAGTAAGCGCTTTGCCTTCGTTGTGCGTGTTGTAATAATCGCAGGCGGAAGTGGTCGCAGGTGTAACTGTTTCCACAGCGGAGGAAGAAATTAAGCCAACCGTTGTTGCGGAGCAAATCATAACGACAGCGGATGCAATGCTGATAATTTTAATCTTGTTCATGTTTTGGTTTCCTCTTGTATTTGAATTATTTTGTTTGTTCTCAACCAACGCATTTAGTATATCATTTTACGTTGCAGATTTCAATTTACAATCCGTTTCGAAAGTGTTCGCTTCCGAACACGTTGGGCAATACTGTTCAGAAAATCGAAAAGTTTTTATTTGGCAGGACATCCAAAAAAGTGAATGCCCTGCCGGTTGGGATGTAAAAGATAAATTGCAGGAGGTTATGTATTATTCCCAGGCGTTATGCTCCCAGCCTTTGATCTCATAGGAGTTGTCAGCGAGGTCGCTGATCTTGATTTTGTCGGTTTTGTTCCATGCCTGCTTAAAGTCGTTTTCTGCGTCTTGAGACAGACGGACGAAGATGACGTGCGTGTAATTTTCGGATACGGAGACAATGTGCTTAACAGTAGCTCGGCCGTAGCACTTCAAATCCTTCCATTCGGTTTCGCCGGTAGCTTCGTTAATGAAATAGGCTGCAAAACGGGCGTTGTCTGATTGCCACTCTGCGCTGACGCTGACAAATAACTTTTCGGATTCGTCATTCTCCTCCTGATCGACCGGGATTTCCCATCCGTTGATATGATAGGTGTTATTGATGACGCTGCCGAGCTCGAGAGGATTGGTCTTGTGCAATGCATTCTCAAAATCGTTGGGAGCAGCTTGGGGCAAACGAAGGAAGATAACGTGCGTATAGCCGTCGGGAACGGTGAGGATGTACTTATTGTTCTCGCGGTTGTAATCTGTCAGATTCTTAAATTCACCTTTGCCGGTACGCTCATTAAAGAAGTATGCCGCAAAACGTGCGTTTTCGGACTTCCACTCATTGCTGATACAAACCTGAATGTATCGGTAGTCAGGGTTTTCGCCGGTAACGATTGTGTCAAGAGCGGTTGTTGCGGAAGCGGGGACCAGGCTGACGGTTGTTGCGGAGCAGATCATGACGGCTGCGGAGATGGCGCTGATGATTTTTGATTTTTTCATGTTTTTTTACCCTTTCTTTTTTTGAATTTGTTTTTGTATTTTTGCTGCATGCAGTTTCAAACAAAGAATGATACGATCTGGAAACATTCAATATATTTTCGCTGTTTAATATTGTATTTTTGTTCTTTGTTTACAAACTTAGTATATCACTTTTAGATGTCGGTTTCAATTTACAATTTTATTGTTCGTGTCCATTTACGGACAATACAACGGCAAGTTGTTCAAAAAACCAAAAATTATAAAAAAAATTAGGCAGAGCGCTTAATGTGCTCTGCCGTAGAAATGAAAAAAGTAAATAGTTGTAGGAGAATATGATTCTGCACGCTTTATGACACAAAGAACGAAAATGAAAAACAATAACCATCTTTGTTTGCAAGCTTAGTGTAGGAAATAACGTGATTTCAAAAACATTACTTACTGCGGGCGCAGATCATTTGAAGCGCCGTTGCGTCGGCAATATTGATTTCGCCGTCCTGATTGACGTCTGCATTTAGAATTTGGTTAATGTCATGAAGCTCCGTTCCTTTTGCTGCATACAGCTGCAAAAGAGAAACGTCTGTGATGGTAACCTTTCCATCGAGGTCAACATCGCCTAAAAGCGGTGCATCCAGACAATCGAGAGCTGTTTTCTGCGTGAAGTTGCGTTCGGTTTGCCGGAATGTAAGGATTTTAACACTTTTATCGGTATGGCTAGAATAGTATGTATGGCTTTTTTTTAAGATGGATTCTATCCATTCAAACATATCGTCAGGGTTATTATCCGGCGTTACGTATTCGTAATTGTAAAAATTCTGAGTTTGGATAGTATCTGTTTTTTCGGGATTGATACTGTAATAACCTAATTCGTATGCTTTGCTGTCAGCGTCATACGGTTTGTAAGTGTTTTCGATCAGCTCGCTTTTTGCCGGGAAGAAAGTGTCAACATATTGATAAGAAGTTTCGGGAGTCCAGCCGAACTCTTTAACGTCGTCAAGACCGTAGTTATGAATGAGAGAGGCATCTATACCCATTTCATTTAAGAAATCGGCCATGCTGATGCCGGATTTCTTTTCAAAAAGATATTGACCCAACTCTGTGATTTGCGCGGGTGTGATAACAGAATCGCTGATGATTTGCTCGAGCTCATTTTTAGCAGCGGCATAGTTGCTTTCACATATGTTTTTAATATTTTCTTCACGATAATGGAATCCGTAGTCAGAGAGTTCATGAGATTTTAAAGCTATCGGAATTTCACATTGACCGTGATCAATGAACACATTTTTGTCGTTTTTCGCCTTGTGTGCAAACACCGTGTAATGGCTGATGACGCTGTGCTCGTCTTTTGCATTAAACATTTTATTGTTAAGGTTTTTAAGTGCATTGTTGATAATATTATAATCAACAGAAGCACATGACAGGAGACGAGAGTACAGGACTTCACTCTTTTCTTGGATCTTGTCGCGTCTTGTTTTGTCAATGCTGATTTGATACACGGTTTTGGATGCGTCCAGACACTGTACCGCGATAGAATAAGCGTACAGATATTCCAGCATGACGCGGTTGATATAAGGCATTGCCTTATTATATGCTTCGCCGCTGAACATAGATTCACTTGTGTAATAGTCATAGAGGACATGGTACATATCGCGACTCAGTTCGGAGGTTTTGAGGTCAACATAACTTCCTCCGGCGAGAAGATTTGCGATCTTCATGATACGGAACAGGAAGTTGTCAGGATTTCCCCATTGGTCATCGCTGCCGATTCGCGAAGCAATGGAAATCGCTTTTTCATCAACGGTCATTTTCTCGTTAGCCATTGTGGAATTGATCTGATCCGCGAAAGTTTCCAGCGAGGTATGCAGATTATCCAATTCGTCGCCGAGATTGGTTGCAACGGCTGTATCAGCCATGCGGTTAAGAACAATGGTGGTTTTTTCATCCAGATTTTCTTCAATCTGCCGGATACCCTCGTCAATGTGGTCACGCAGCTGTTTGATATCCTCCTGTACATCTAAGAGTGTGGGAGCCTGTTCCTTTTCACCGAAAATCTCATCGCTGCAGATTCCTAAAACTGTCTCGAATACGGGACCGAGAAGTTTGCTGTAGGGCTCGGGACCATATTCGCTGAAGGCGGCGATACCAACCTTGAATGCAGTTTCAAACGAGGCTTTGGCTGCATCTTCGGCGTCAAAGCCGACAGAAGTGTTTGTTTCGGCGGCTCCGACCGTTGACATGGAGGTCACGGCGACGGAGCATGCGGTGACGGCTGAAAGAGCCAGTGCAACCGCTCTTTTTTTGAGACAGTACTTTTTCATGATTCTCTTCTCCTTTTTTACAGATGTGTTTTCAGATGTGTTTTGTTTATATGTTTTTTCATTTTTCATTGGCGGTTTGCCAATTGCAAAGATACTATATCATTTTATGGTTCGAATTTCAATTTACAGTATATGTCGAAGTGTTCAAAAGCGTACACTTTGATATGAACCTGTAAAAAAATACAGCCGAAAAAATCCAAAAAATCCGAAAAAAGAAAGCCGGGAGGACGAGCGGAGGAACGCAAAGCGGATTTAAAACACAAAACGCCCACATGCAGTGGACGTTTTATGTGATATATAATGAATAAGACAACTGGCAGAATGAACAAAGATAGGGGAATCGGCAGAACGTTTAACACCGGGATAAACGCCCTGCACGAGATTTGAATGAAACATAAACTAAATAAGTGTGAGGGAGTCACAATCTCTCAAAAGTTATCTGCTTCACTTTTGAACAAGTTCATTATAGCACGATGTTCTGTATATTGCAATTTACAGATTCCTCCATATCTGTTCACTTCTGAACACTTTATGCAAAATTTGTTCAAAAAAAGCAAAGAAAGACACAATGCATATAAATTTTACAAAAAAAATTCATCTCTTCTGTAGGAAATGCTAAAACCATCAAATTTGACAAAGAATCGCTTCAAATGATCAGAGTGTCTTGAAATATGGATGTTTTTTTGATAAAATTATTATTATATAATCTTTTATACTGAAAGGGGCTGTCTGATTGTATGGCAGAGGAACAAAAAAACAGCAGTAAAGCACTGAAAACGCAGAAGAAGATTCGAAATGTATTGGCGGAGCTTTTGACAAAAAAGAAAATGAGATATATTACGGTTCAGGAAATTGCGGAAAAGGCGAATATCAGCCGTACGACTTTCTATCACTATTATACGGATGTATACGCTGTTTACGAGCATACGGAACAAATCATACTCAATAAGCTGGAATCTATTGTCCAAAGCTTGGGAGCAGAAAACGAAACGGTGATGTTTCGCAGTATTATTACGTATATCGAGAATAATTCCGAAGTGTTCCGGATGGTTTTCAGTTTTAATGCTACGGCGCGGTTGCGCTTGATGATCGGTGCGATGTTGGAGTCATCGTTGGTTAAGCTATGGTTGAAACGGGCGGATACGCGCAGACCGGTTGTCAACGAAACGCATAAATATCTGATTCATTATCACGTGTCGGGATGTCTTTCTGTCATCTCCGAATGGGCGTGGAACAATTACAGCGACCCGAAGGAGATGGTGATTAATACGCTGATGATAGCGAATCAGGCTGCGGAGAAAACTATTATGGGATTGGATGAAGGTTGAAAAAACGCTTGTCATGACGGGAGCGCTTGGCTGCATTGCCCAAGCGCAGTTTCCGTTTGCCGACGATGATGACGTGAAAAACGAAAAAACGAATAGTATTGTATAAAAAGCTGCCCTCAAAAAATGGAGGACAGCTTTTTTGACGTGCAAAGAATACAAATGTTCTGTTTTTCGATGCCGTGCAGCAAACAGATGTTTTTGCAGGTGTGTTGTGTTGTATATCACTCTTTCAAGACAGCGCTGAATTCTATGACGCCTTTTTGATATGTGACGTCAATTTTACCGCGGTATTGACGGACGATGCTGTCGGCAATGGAGAGTCCGATGCCATAGCCTCCCTTATCAATGTTGTGCGATTGATCCTCGCGGTAAAAACGGTCGAAAAAGCGACTGAAATCCATGCCTTCTCCCGCGGCGTAGAGGTTGGAAACGGCGATTTTTACGCCCTTGCCTTTTTGCTGCAGTGTCACTGTAATCGCGCCGTTGTCATCGCAGTATTTGATGGCGTTGTCGATAAACAGCGAAGTGAGCTGCCGCACCTGCGATTCGCTTGCGTTCATATGAATATTTTCCGGGATACTTTTTGTGAGGAGCTTGTCGTTTTGCGCCGCGAGCGTTGCAAAGTTGTCCACGGTTTCCGAGACAATCTGAGAGATGTTTGTGTCGCTGCGATCTTCCTTATTGGCTTTTTCGTCCGCTTTGGCAATCATAACGAGATTTTGGATCAGTCCCGTCATGCGGTCAACCTGATTCATGGTGGATTGATTCCACTCGTCCTCTCCGTGTATCATCATCTCCAGCTCGGTGTTGGCACGGATAACCGCGAGAGGCGTTTTTAATTCGTGACTGGCGTTGGTGATAAACCGTTTTTGATTTTCAGCGTTGCGGATTTCGGGGCGTATGGCATGGTTGGAGAGTATGCGGATAATAATGAAAGACAGTCCCGATCCAAATACGGTGAGCAGAAAGACGATGATACCGATACGGTGAGCGTCTGCAAGCTGATTGGCAACGTTAAGAAAGACCACAAGGGTTTTGTCTTTGGTCTGGCGTACCTCAAAGGAGTAGTCGCCGATAATGCCGTATTGCTGTCCGCTGTCGAGTGCGCGCTGAGCATAAGTAAAAGCGGTTTTTTCATCAATTTCGGCAATATGGGTGGTAATGGGACTGCTGTCTTCCTCGTTCATGACGACTGCAAAGTAGCGCAGACCGTAGACCGCTTCGGATTTTTCGTCCAGCTGGGTATTGAGCGCATCGCGAAAAATTTCGATCATCGTTTCCCAGATTCCGTTTTCCGGATCGTTTGCGGAGTCGACGGTGGCGGGAACGATATCCCACTCTATAACAGGCGAAGGTGCGATTTTACCTTCATTATCCGTGAGGTAATTCAGTGTGTTGCGAATCTGCCGCTCGGTGGAGAAGAAGTTGACATGATAAATGGTAGTGCTCATGATGATCAGAACCGTCAGCAGAGAGAAGAAAGCAATCAAAATGAATTTGCGCCGAAGCTTTTTAATGGCTTGTTCGTTCATAGCGCCCTCCGTTACAGAAGCTGATAACCATTTGTTTCATCGCCGGTGATCACGGTTTCGGAGGCAATGGCTTTTAGTTTGCGCTTGAGGTAGGATATGTACAGCCATACGGTATCGGGTTGCACTTCGGAATCACGGTTCCAGATTTGCTCGATAATGTAATCTGTTGCAAGGGGACGGTTCCGGTTGAGCACCAGTAGCTGCATTAGCTCAAATTCCTTAACGGAGAGGCGCACGCTGTTTTTGGCGGTCAGTTCAAAGGTGTCGGCGTGCAGCTGTATGTCTTTGTAGCTAAGGTCGTTTGGGGCGTAGTTGGTTTTGCGGCGCGTCATTGCCCGTACGCGCGCCAACAGCTCCTTCATCGCAAAAGGTTTGGTCAAATAGTCGTCCGCGCCCGCGTCCAGACCGGTCACGCGGTCGTCGATTTCGGATTTGGCGGTCAGCATGATCACGGGGGTCAGGATGTTTTTGGCGCGTACCTCGCGCAGAACCTCGATGCCGTCTTTTTTGGGCATCATGATGTCGAGAATCAAACAGTCATAGCCGTTTGTGTCGACGCGTTCCATTGCCGCCTCGCCGTCTAAAACGGAATCGACGGTGTAGCCCTCGTGGGCGAGTACGGTGCAAAGCACCTTGTTTAAATCTGCGGTATCTTCTGCTAATAAAATTTTCATATTATGATTGCTCCAGTATCATATCTCGGATGGTTTGCATCGATAAGTCGGTCGAAGCGAGTTCGTCGGCGCAGCGTTTCAGTTCTTCTTCGATCAGCGCGGCGCGCTTGCCGACAGATTTTTTGTATTTGAGGTGGTGTTCCAGCGCTGCCCAGGTGTCCATGGAGATGGTGCGCAGCTGGATTTCGGCATAGTATTGGTTCTCCGCCCGCAGGATAATATGATAGCTGCGGTAGCCGTTGGGCTTGGCGCGGCGGATGTAGTCCTTTTCGGTGATAATTTCATATTGATCCGACTTTTTCAAATAATCCCGAATCGTATATACATCGTCCACAAATGCGCAGACAATCCGCAGTCCCACAGCGTCCCTAATCTTGCCCAGTGCGGATTCGGTTGTTTCGGGAATATGGTTTCGGCGGCATTTTTCCCGCATGCTTTCCTCGGATTTGATGCGGCACAGGCAGTGTTCCACGGGATCCATTCCCAGGGTTTCGGTCATCTGTGCGCGGATCTTCTCAATATGCTGAAGCAGCCCGTTCATCACACGATCCAGCGCCGGACGGTGTATACCGTAAATGCTTTGTTGTTCCATTGCAAACTCCGTTGTTGGTGTAGATTTTTCAGACAGAAATTTATGTTCCCGTCCAATTCTGTATTCATCATATCAGAAAAAAGCGTTTTTCACAAGAGCAGGACGAAAAAAATCAGGAAATCTTCATGTAGCAAGGTATTCCGTGTTAGAAAATTGCATAGATCTATGCAATTATACGCGAAGCGGACGCATAGGTGAAAGGAGGTGTTTCATGAAGGAACAAATACTGCGCGCCGCGTTTGCCGCATCGTTGGGCACGCTGGCGGCATACGGCAACGCGCTGCTGATTCCGCTCTGCGTACTGGCGGCGGTCATGCTGCTCGATTACGCCACGGGCATTGCGGCGGCTTGGTCGGAAAAGCAGCTCAGCAGCCGTACGGGAGTCAAAGGAATCGTCAAAAAAGTAGCTTATCTCGCACTCGTCGCGGTGGGGATGGTGGTAGACTATCTGATGGCTTCGGCACTGCTGCATGTGGGGATTGCAATAGAGATCAATTACTGCTTTGGGATGATGATTACCGTTTGGCTGATTATGAACGAGCTGTTGTCTGTTCTCGAAAATCTCGGCAGACTGGGGATTCCGCTTCCGGAATTTTTGCTGCGCGCTGTGGAACGTCTCAAAAACAGCGTGGATGACCGTGCCCGATAGGATAAATATAAGCGCTTCCGTCACGGAAGCGCTTTTGTCAGTCTTCGGAAGGAACAAAATCCTCTTTGCCAACGCCGCAAACGGGGCAGCACCAGTCATCGGGGATATCTGCAAACGCGGTGCCGGGAGCAATGCCGCTGTCGGGATCGCCCTCTGCGGGATCATAGATATAGCCGCAGGGCTCGCACATATATTTCATAGACGGAACTCCTTTCATTATACTGGTTTCATTATACACGAAATCTCACCCGTAGTCAAGAAGAAAACTGGCTATTTTTACAGCAAATGTGCCCGCAGTTCTTCGCCGGACGTCTGGCTGAGATAGGCGGGCGCGATGTCAAACACGGTTTTTGCGCCGCTGCCGCCCTCGGCGTTCAGTCTGGCTGCCGCTCTCGCAAAAGCAATCAGCACAGAGCCTGTAAACTCGGGGTTGGAATCGAGGGTGAGACGGTATTCTATCACATGTCGGGTGTCCGCGGAGGTAGTGCCTGCGTACAGGACGGAGCCGCCGTGGGGCAGACCGCTGTGGCTGAGCTTCATCTCTTCTGCGTCAATGAAATGAACGGTGGTATCGTAGTCGGAAAAGTAGTTGGGCATGGTTTTGATTTCGTTTTCAATCCGTGCCAAATCAGCGCCTTCCTCCGCGACGACGAAGCATTCTCTGGTGTGCTTTTCACGTGTGGTCAGCTCGGGATTTTCGCCGTTTCTCACGCGCTCCAGCGCGGCAGGGACGGGGATGGTGTATTGGCGGCAGTCGATGACGCCCTCAATGCGTCTGACGGCGTCGGAATGACCCTGGCTGACGCCCTTTCCCCAAAAGGTGTACGCTTCACCGTCAGGCAAGACGGCGCTCGCGTATACGCGGTTGATTGAGAACATGCCCGGATCCCAGCCGCAGGAGATAATGCCGATTTTATTGGCTGATTTTGCTGCTTTGTCGACGTTTGCAAAATGTACAGGCACTTTGGCGTGTGTGTCAAAGCTGTCGATCACGTTATACATTGTCGCGTATCGGGGGGTCATCTCGGGCAAATCGGTTGCCGAGCCGCCGCAGATAACGAGTACGTCGATATCCTCTTTGCCGGTGTCGAGATCGGCTGTGCTCTTGACGGGAACGTTTTCCGTCTGGATGGTCAGCGATGCGGGATCGCGGCGGGTGTATACGGCGGTAAGCGTCATGTCGCTGTTCTTTTTAACGGCAGCCTCAACGCCTTTGCCGAGGTTTCCGTAACCCAAAATACCAATTTTGATCATGTTATAGTCCTCCTGTTAATTAACAATTTTCAGAGATATGTCAAACGCTTTGACCGAATGTGTCAGCGCGCCCATGGAAATGATGTCCACGCCGGTTTCTGCAATTGCTCTGAGCGTTTCTTCCGTGACGTTTCCGCTTGCCTCGAGCAGCGCCTTGCCGTTGGTGATGGCAACCGCGTCGCGCATCATTTCGCAGCTCATATTGTCGAGCATGATCACGTCAACGCCGGCTTCGAGCGCCTGTCCCAGTTCGTCGAGATTGCGTACCTCCAACTCTACCTTGGTCATGTGACCGAGCTTGGCTTTGAGCTTTGCCACGGCGTTTGCAATGCCGCCGCCGGCATCGATGTGGTTATCCTTGAGCATGGCCGCATCGGAGAGGTTGAAGCGGTGATTTCTGCCGCCGCCGACTGTCACGGCGTATTTTTGCAGTGGGCGCAGTCCCGGCAGTGTCTTGCGCGTATCCGCAATGGAAGCGCCGGTGCCTTTGATGATTTTGACCGCCTTGTTGGTGGCGGTAGCAACGCCGCTCATGTGCTGCAGCAGATTGAGCGCAGTGCGTTCTCCCTTGAGCAGGATTTGGGTTTTGCCGGTGATTTCGGCGATGATATCGCCTTGCTGCAGCTCGTCGCCGTCTCTTTTGTAGACAGTTGCTTCCATTCCCTGCGGCTGTAAGATCTCAAACACGCGCAGTGCGGCGTCTATGCCGCAGAGCACGCCGTTGTCTTTGGCGAGGAAGCGCGCCGTGTTGACCTGATTATTGTCAATCAGGTAGTCTGTCGCTGCGTCGAGGTAATTGATGTCCTCAAGCAGCGCGGTTTTTATCAGGTTATCCAGATAAATGCTGTTGATCATGACTGACCCTCCCGAACTTCGTCCAAAATAATGCTCGCCACAACAGCGATGCTCCTTGCTTCAACGAGATCGGACGTGATTTCATAGTTCTCGCTGAACAATTGTTTCATGATGTTCTCCACCTGCCGGTAGCTTTCGTCGTATTTTTCGGGCTTAGGGAGAACGAAATACGTATCTTGCAGGATCGCGCGGATCTGCGAACGGAAGCCCGCAGGCATTTTTTTGCCTGTAACGGGACGGTGCGCCGGTTCCGGGGCGAGAGGTTTTCTGCCGTACCGCTGCAGCTTGCGCGTAATATCCTCGGCGGCGGTTCTGGAGAATACCAGCGCCTCGAGGAGCGAATTGCTCGCCAGGCGGTTTGCGCCGTGGACGCCCGTATGGGCGCATTCTCCGGCGGCGTACAGACCGTTGATCGAGGTTTCGGATTGCAGATTCACGTCAATGCCGCCCATCAGATAATGCTGACACGGAAAAACAGGAATCCTGTCTGTGGTAATGTCAATGCCTTCCTCGAGACATTTTTTGTAAATCATCGGAAAGCGCTTGCGCACAAAATGGGCGGGCTTGTGGGTGATGTCGAGGTAGAATTTTTCGCTGTGTGTTTGGATTGCCTCGCGTGCGATGGCATTGGAAACCACGTCGCGCGGCGCCAGCTCGCAGCGTTTGTCGTAATGGTGCACAAAGCGTTCGCCGTGACAGTTGAGCAGCACGGCGCCCTCGCCGCGAACCGCCTCGGAAATCAGAAAGCGCTCGCGGTTGGCTTCTGCGGCAAAGGCGGTGGGATGGAACTGCACGCGCGAAAGATGACGGATCTTTGCCCCGAGCATATAGGCAAACGCAATACCGTCTCCGGTTGCGATAGCCGAGTTTGTGGTGTATTGATAAACTCTGCCGATACCGCCTGTAGCGAGAAGACAATAGTTGCAGCCGAAGTACAGGCTTTTGCCGTCGCGGCGCACGCTCAGATAAAAGCCGCCGAGGGTTTTGTGCATGGAATAAAGCAGGGCTTTTTCGAGGATATCTACATGGGGAAGCTTTTGCACCTGCGCGAGCAGAGCGTCTACGATCGCTTTGCCTGTGGAATCCTTGTGATGGACGATGCGGTGGCGGCTGTGACCCGCTTCGAGTGTTTTGCAGAGTGTACCGTCGGGATTCAGGTCGTAATCCACTCCCCATTCCTTGGTGCGCAGCACGTCGGCAGGACCTTCCTTGACCAGCTTTTCCACAGCCGCGAGGGTGTTTTGGTATTTGCCTGCAACGAGTGTGTCGTTGATATGCAGTTTATAATTGTCGTGTACGGTGTCGAGTACGCACGCAACGCCGCCCTGCGCGAGGGAGGAGTTGGACAGCGGCAGTTCGCGTTTGGAAATCAGCAGCACGCTGACGCTTTCGGGAAAGCTCAGCGCCGCATACAGTCCCGCTGCTCCCGTGCCGACGATCACGGCGTCATATCGTTTATCCATAGGAACCTCATGTTGAATTCGAAAAAAATGTTTACATTCTTCCAAATTTATATTATACTACTTTATACGTGAATAGTAAATAATAAATTTTGAAATAATTGAGGAAAGAAACCATGGACATGATACGCAACGAAGAGAAAACTTCCCGTGCGCTTCTGGTCAGTGTCGATACGGGCGGATTTGACACGGAGGCGTCGCTCGCAGAGCTGGAAGAGTTGGTCAAAAGCGCGGGCGCGGAGCCTGTGTTTACGATGACGCAGAAATTGCAGCGTCCCGAAAGCGCGACCTTCGTCGGCTCGGGCAAGCTGCAGGAAATCAAGGACGTCTGTGAGATGCAGGAGTTGGATTTGATCGTGGTAGACAGCGAACTGTCACCGAGTCAAATCAAAAATATCGAAAACTTTACGGATGTGCGTGTGATTGACCGCACCACGCTGATTTTGGATATCTTTGCCCTGCGTGCCCGTTCCAAAGAAGGCAAATTGCAGGTGGAGCTTGCGCAGCTCAAATATTTGCTGCCGCGCCTGACGGGCAAGGGTGTGGAGATGTCGCGCCTCGGCGGCGGTATCGGTACGCGCGGCCCCGGCGAGACAAAAATAGAGACAGACCGTCGCCACATTCGCCGCCGCATGGAAACGCTCAAAGAGGAGTTGTGCGAGGTAGAGAAGCACCGCCATATGCTGCGCCGCCGCCGTGAAAAGGAAGGTGTGATCACCTGTGCGATTGTCGGCTATACCAACGCGGGCAAGTCTACGCTGATGAATACGCTGACCGACGCGGGGGTGCTTGCGCAGGACAAGCTGTTTGCGACGCTCGATCCGACTTCCCGCGCGCTAAAGCTGCCGGGCGGGGTATCGGTTATGCTGATCGATACCGTCGGTCTGGTGCGCCGTTTGCCGCACCACCTGGTTGACGCATTCCGATCCACCCTTGAGGAAGCCGCGCAGTCGGACATCATCATCAACCTCTGCGATGCCTCCAGCGACGAGGTGCGTGTTCATCTCGGCGTCACCAACGATTTGCTGGAATCCCTCGGCTGCGGCGACCGCCCGATCATTACAGTGCTCAATAAATGCGATTTGCTCGACGATTCCGTCATGCTGCAGGACTTTGCCGCCTGTGTGAAAATCAGCGCCAAGACGGGTGAGGGAATTGCCGGACTGCTGCAGGAGATCGAAAATTATCTGCCGGTTCGCATGAAGCACGTCTGTCTGCAGGTGCCATTTGCGCAGGCGGGATTGATCAGTGACGTTCGCGAAAAAGGAACGCTGATTTCCGAGGAATATACGGCAGACGGCATACGCGCCGAGGTGGTTGTGGATGAGGCTTTATACGCTAAGATGAAGGAATATCAATGCTGATGGTTTAGGAAAATACCGCACCGTTTGCAGCGCATGTTTTGCCTGAAGCTTATGGGGCAGACAGTCTCCGAAAATTCGGCAAGGCGTTTGGCTTATCTTGGTTTATCGGTGTTTTCTGACGAAAAATCGTACTTTGCAATCCGCACACCGTAATGGAGCGGTATTGCCTGTAGATATAGAAAGGAAAAACAGATGGAATATATCGTTTCGTTTGATTTTGCCATTTTGGATTTTATCCAGGCGGCGATCAAAAATGCGTTTTTCGATCCTGTAATGATGATGTTTAGCTATGTGGGCGAGATCGGCGCAGTATGGATTATTATTGCGCTTGGTATGCTCTTTTCCGACAAGACCCGCGTCACGGGTGCGATGGTGCTCGCTGCGTTGGTACTGGTTGCGCTTGCAGGAGAAATCGGCATAAAGCATCTGGTGGCACGTACGCGTCCCTTTTTAATCAACACAGATGTAACGCTCAATATCGTTGCGCCGTCAGGCTATAGCTTTCCGTCGGTACATGCGGCGGCGGCGTTTGCGTCTGCGCTGGTGATTGCCGTTCGCGAAAAGCTGTGGATGGGCATTGGCGTTTATGTTCTGGCATCGCTGATCGCGTTTTCACGGCTCTATAATTATGTGCATTTTCCCACGGACGTATTTGCCGGGATGATACTCGGCACGCTTTGCGCCCTTGTGCTTCTGTTCATTTTAAAAAAAGCCAAACTCGAAACTCGTATTTTAAAGATTGGGGTGCAGCGCAAAGATACTACTTGATTTTTAAAAAAGATTATGCTATAATATAGTGCAATGCAAGCAGTCAATGCGCGCAAATAAGCGAGCGGCAGGCCCTGTGCGATTGGGGCCTGTGAACCATGTCAGGCGGGGAACCGAGCAGCATTAAGCAGTGTTTCCGATGCGATACAGTCAGTCTGTCGTTCTCTTATTTGCACGCCGCCGTCATTCGGCATGGCGGCTTGCTTTTTCTTTGCAGCGGAGGCGAGTGCGTGTATCAGGCATTATACAGGAAGTGGAGGCCAAAAACCTTCGACGATGTCGCGGGGCAGGAGCATATCACCACAACCTTAAAAAATGAGCTGAAAAACGACCGTATCAGCCATGCGTATTTGTTTACGGGATCGCGCGGTACGGGCAAAACAACCTGCGCCAAGATCCTTGCGAAGGCGGTGAACTGCCTTCATCCGCAGGATGGCAGTCCCTGCGGTACATGCGAGACTTGCCGCGGGATTGAAAACGGTACGTCTATTGATGTGTTTGAGATGGACGCTGCTTCCAACCGCAAAATTGACGACATCCGCGGTATTATCGAAGAGGTGCAGAGCGCGCCGTATCGGTGCCGCTATAAGGTCTATATCATCGATGAGGTGCATATGCTGACTGCCGAGTCGTTTAATGCGCTTCTAAAAATTCTTGAGGAACCGCCTGAGCATGTGGTTTTTATTCTCGCGACCACTGAGGTACACAAAATCATGCTGACCATCCAGTCGCGGTGCCAGCGATTTGATTTTCACCGCATTGCGCCGCGCGATATCGCCGACAGGCTGCTCTATGTCGCACAGCAGGAGAGCGTATCTCTCAGCGACGGTGCGGCGATGCTGATTGCCTCGGTTTCCGACGGCGCCATGCGTGATGCGCTGTCTTTGCTTGACCGCTGTATTGCGATCAGCAGCGAGGTGGACGGTGAGATTGTCCGCACAGCGGCGGGGCTTGCCGACAAGGGATATCTGTATGACCTTGCCTTTTGCGTGATCAACAAGAATGCGGCGAGGGTATTAGAGATCATCGACCGGCTTTACGGAGAGGCAAAGGACATGCCGTTGCTCTGCGACGAGCTGATTGCGCATTTTCGTGCGCTGATGCTCATTAAATCCGTCAAAAACCCGCGTGATATGGTGGTGTTTACCGACGCTGAGTTTGAGCAGAGTCAGACGCAGGCAGATTATCTTTCGCTCGCGGATATTGTTTACTATATGGATGTGTTGTCTCGCGCGTATCAGCGCATGGGTAAGGGAACGGGAGACCGTACAGAGCTGGAAATGGCGCTGGTCAAGCTGACCGCGCCCGAATTGGATGTGACCGGCGAGGCAATTGCCGCTCGTATCACAGCGCTGGAGCAGGCGGTCAAAAAAGGGCTTGCTGTAGGTATGGCGCAACCGGAGTCGCTCCCCGTTACAGAATCCGAAACGGACAGAGCGCGCGCGGCGGATGAAAAAAACGACGTCCAATCGGGCGCTGAACAGGCGTCTGTTGCTGCAACGCCGGAAGAAAATCCGGCACCGCCTGTGTTACAGTCGGTTGTTGCAGAAAAGCCGAAACCGCAGCCGAATCCTGCGCCGCGCCGGTCTGACGGAGAAGTAGATATTGTGGCGCTCAGCAGAGAGGCAAAGCCGTTCTCCAATTGGTCGGAGTTGGTGGAGAGCTTCCGCGGGGTTTCTTCCACCATAGCTGCTGCACTTTCGGGATCGGAAGCATATGAGAACGGCAATTATTTGCTGATCAAGGCGGAGAGCAACCTTGCGTTTGAAATGCTCAAAAAGCCCGAAAAACGCCGCGCCATTCGCGATGCGCTTGTCGGACAGACGGGCAGACAGTACCGGCTCGGTCCCTACCGCACGGAGGAAAAGGCTCAAACAGCAGCGGATCCGCTGCAGCAGTTCAAGGAAAAACTCACGCAAAACGGTATTACGTACACAGAGGAATAATACATAGAATAAGTACATACAACACCGGAAAGGAAGTATTGATATGAAAGCAAGATTACCCAAGGGATACGGCAACAACGGCGCCAATAACATTCAGCAGCTTGCGCGGCAGGCACAGAAGCTTCAGGATGACATGGAAGCGGCTTCCGCTGAGCTGGAAGCAAAGGAATATGAGGCGGCAGCAGGCGGCGGCGCCGTCAAGGTGACCGTCACTGGCAAGATGGAACTGACCAAGGTGGACATCAGTCCGGAGGTCGTGGATCCCGAAGATGTCGAAATGCTTGCCGATTTGGTGATAGCAGCGGCAAACGAAGCACTCAGAAGCGCCGCGAATGAGAAAGAGGAAAAAATGGAGTCCATTTCGGGCGGTTTAAATATTCCGGGAATGTTCTGATATGGCGCAGTACAACGTGGTTCCGCTGGAAAATCTGGTGGAACAGTTTGAAAAAATGCCGGGTATCGGTCATAAAACCGCCCAGCGTCTTGCATATTATGTATTGAATCTGTCAAAAACAGAAGCGGAGCAGTTGGCGGCGGCAGTGACGGATGCACACACCCAAATACATTACTGCAGCCGGTGCTGCAATCTTACGGACAGGGAGCTTTGTCCTGTCTGTGCGTCCGAAGCGCGCGACCAAAGCGTGATTTGCGTGGTGGAGACGCCGCGCGACGCGACGGCGGTGGAGAACACACGCGAATACAGCGGAACGTACCACGTGCTCCACGGCGCGATATCTCCCCTCAACGGCGTCAGCCCTGAGGAACTGACGGTTAAGGAGTTGCTGGCGCGAATCGCGCAGGGAGGAGTTGCTGAGGTAATTATGGCGACGAATCCGACTGTGGAGGGAGACGCAACCGCGCTCTATCTTTCCGGCTTACTCAAGCCGATGGGGATCAAAGTGACGCGTCTTGCCTACGGTATCCCGGTGGGCGGTGACCTTGAGTACGCCGACGAGTACACACTGGCTAAGGCGCTGGAAGGCAGGAATGAGCTATGAACGAACTCAAAACCATTGCTCAAAACAAAAAAGCGCGCCACGATTATTTTATCGAGGAGAGCTTTGAAGCGGGCATAGAGCTTTGCGGCACGGAGGTCAAATCCATCCGCGGCGGAAGGGTTAATCTCAAGGACAGCTGGTGTTCGATTGTCGAGGGTGAGATATTTGTCAACGGGATGCACATATCTCCCTATGAACACGGCAATATTTTTAACCGCGACCCGATGCGCGTGCGTAGGTTGCTGATGCACAAAAAGGAAATTAACCGTCTCTACGGTACGGTCAAGCAAACGGGTTATTCTCTAATCCCGATCAGTTTATATTTCAAGGGCAGCCGTGTTAAGTTGCAGATCGGTCTTTGCCGCGGCAAAAAGCTCTACGACAAGCGTGAGGATATGGCGAAACGTGCCGCCAAGCGTGATATAGAGCGTGCGATTAAGGAACAGAACAGACAGTAATATCAATTTTATTGCGGAGCGATGCTTCGTATCATATGGGGATGTAAAGGCTTCGACGGGGAGTGCGAACCCTGATAAGCGGGCGGCGGTGCGGAACCGCCATAAAATCCGCAACTTAAAAATAACTGACAAAAAAACAGTTGCTTTAGCAGCTTAATGCTGCTCGTTCCTGCGCGGAGCACCTCGGTCGCGTAAGGGGCGTCGATTAGAGGTAAATGTGAACGGGGAGGGGCTCCGGGCTCCGTCACACATCAGGAGCTGCCGAGCCGCGTAGCCTGTCGATGGGCGACGCGGTAAGGGAGATTGAAAACACCGACTGCGCTCGGAGAAATTCAGGGCAAGCACTTTTCGGACGGGGGTTCGATTCCCCCCATCTCCACCATAAAGGATATATCTATTATTGAAAAGCAATAAATCAGCGCAAAAAACCAACGAAAAAAACTATACAAAAAAGGAAGCGCTTTTTTGGCACTTCCTTTTCGCTGTTTCTATTCTTCTTTACTATTCGGCGCGGTATCCGTTTTTTGTCCTGCTTATTGAATAAATCGTTTAGAACAACGTCATATTCTTCTTGCTTGCTCTTAAAGGTGTGTTGATATACGTTCTTTAGCATACCGTCTGTAGAGTGTCCCATGCGCTCCATAGCATACTTATTAGGTACTCCTGCCATAAGCATAACGGAAGCAAAGTAGTGTCTGAGTGAGTGGAAATTATATGGGAAATTAAAGTTTTTCCTTTGTCTGTTGTAAAGGCTGTAGATCGCCGTGGGACTTCCCTCTATAATGTAACCTTGAAGCTATGAGATTGGAAAATGATATCAGGCGCATATTTGATAGCAGACAGATAAATAAGGATCTGCAACGCGATGGCGATACGAAAATTCGGCTTGGGCGCGGTCAGATACATCAATGAAACATAAAGCTCTAACCGTTATCTCTGTCATCCTCGTCCTCGTCGGGCTGACGTTGCTGATCGCGCCGAAGATATCCAACCACGTCGGCGAGCAGATAGCCCATACTACCATCGAGGATTTCAAGGCGTTGAAAAGCAAGGCAACATCCGATGAGCCGACGGAAAAGAACGATTCATCCGAGAACAGCATATCGAACAGCAATCCGGCGGCAGACCCTGCGAAATCAGAAAACGATCCTCTTTGGCAGATTGAGGACGAAGAAGGCAACAACGAAGACGACGAGTTATCTGATTCGGTCAGAAATGTTGACTTTGACCGCCTCTATTCCGACAGCATATGCCTCGTCATATCAGGACGTCATTTCAGGCGGCACGGTCACGGCTCCGACGGCATACTTCAACGTCAAAGTTGCGGTATCGCAAAACGCCAAGCTCAACGCGGATTTCAGAGTCCGCAAGGTCATCGGCACACAGAACGAGTACGATAACTGCGACGAGGACGTGATCGACGGCGTCGCTTCCACTGCCGAGAACCTGAAAGGTTGGTATTTTCAGGTTATGACGGTCTGATGGGAGGTGAAGTTCATGGCTGAACAAATCGAACAATATATGCGCACTTTAAAGCTGGGCGGTTTGGCGAAGAACTGGCGTTCGGTGCAGTACATTTCCACGGAGCAATATCTGAGTGAGCTGCTAAA